>JAFAZE010000067.1 GCA_019239975.1 Streptosporangiaceae bacterium | reverse complement strand
GGTCGAGCGGTTCATCGCCGGTAACGGCCTGTCGCCGGGCGACCGGCTCCCCGGTGAGCGGGAACTGTGCCAGCTGCTCGGCGTGAGCAGGACGTCGGTGCGCGAGGCGCTGCGTTCGCTGCAGACCAGCGGGATCGTGGTTGTCCGGCACGGCAAAGGAGCGTTCGTGGCACAGCCGGGCGAGGGTGATTCCGCCCTGCGTCGGCAGGCCCTGCACCGGCAGGCCCTGCACCGGCAGGCCCTGCTGCGGGAGATCGGCATGGACGAGCTGTTCGCTATGCGGGAAGTACTTGAGGTCCCCGCGGCCGGGTGGGCGGCGGTCGCGGCCACCGAGGAGCAGCTCCGGGTCCTCGAGCAGACCTTCGAGCAACTAGAGCAGGCCGCCCTCGGTCGGCGGCCGCCCCGGGCCCTGCAAGAACTCGACGCGAGGTTGCATCTGCGGATCGCCGAGTATGCCAGCAACCGGTTCCTGGCCATGACCCAGGGCGCGCTGCAGGAGATGCTCGCCCGGAGCATGGAGACCACGCTGGCGATCCCGGGCCGTCCGGCTCGTTCGGTCCGTGAGCACGCTGAGATCATCCAGGCGCTCGCCGCGCGGGATCCCCAGCGCGCTAGGGCGGCGGCCCGCCGTCACATCCGCAGCGCCCATCGTGCTGCCATCCGTCGCATGGGCCGTGGCACTTTGACGTGACCCCAGGGCCTTTCGCCTCCACGTCGTTGAGGTCGTTGCCATATGCCGATTAGGGGTCAGGTCTCGGGGCCCGGCTGGCTAGTGCAGGACGAGGGTGAGGCAGAGCCCGGCGACCGCGATGCCCTGCAGCGCGGCGCGGAGGTAGATCACGCTGTCCCAGCGGGTCTGCAGGTCCCGCGCGTTCGGCGGGACCCGGCCTTCCTGTGCGGCCTGGGTGAGCTGCTTGTTGATCGGGGCGTTGATGGTCTGGTAGATGGCCAGCCAGGTCAGCAGCGCGGCGGCCGCGGTCGATGCTGCGGCGGTGGCCGGCCAGTGCCCGCTTATCGCCGATGTCACGGCGGTGAGCACGGTGGCGGCGACGCTCAGGATGCCGGGGACGGGGAAGCGGCGGTCGCCGTAGTAGTGCATGAATCCGGTGGCCATCACCAGGGTGCGGTCGTCCACTTTGTTCCAGGCCGGGCGCCCGACCAGTGCCCCGAGCGCGTCGGTGCCGTAGATGATCCCGGCGGTCAGCACGCCGGTGATCGCGAGTACGTGGCTGAGCGTGATCATGTCGTGGCTGCCCTTCTTGGTGTCAGCTGGCGAACAGCAGCGCGGCGCTGAGCTGGACCAGCACGGCGGTGGTGAAGTGGATGCCGAAGGCGGTGGCCCTGGTGCCGCCATGGCGCAGCACGATCAGGGTGTCGCCGAGCGGGACGATGGCGACGGCCAGCATGAACCAGGCCTCGGCGTGCGCCCCGGCGAAGGCGAGCAGGGCCAGGCCCACCAGGGCGTAGGTCCCGTCGCGCAGGCCCTTGACCGTCAGGTAGGCGGGGTCGCCGCCGGGTTTGGCGGGGACGCCGTAGCCGGCTGCCGCCGCGCGGGGGGCGATCAGGAACCGCCCGCCGATGAACAGGATCAGCAGGTCGAGGGCGATGGCGAGGCCGTAGGCGATGGGGGTGAGCATGGCATCCTCTTCATCTAGCAGTGCTAGCGACGGAAGCGACACTAGCAGATCGACGGCAGGAATGCTAGCGATGCTAGAATCAGTTCCATGTCGATCCAGGAACGCCGGGAGCGCGAGCGCGCGGAGCGCGAGAAGCTGATCATCGCGGCGGCCCGCGAGCTGGCCGAGACGGAAGGATGGGACGCGGTAACGACGCGGCGGCTGGCTGAGCGCGTCGAGTACAGCCAGCCGGTGCTCTACAGCCACTTCGGCGGGAAAGACGCGATCAAGGCCGCCGTCGCCGTCGAGGGCTTCGCCGAACTGGCCACCGGGCTCGCCGCAGCGCGGGCCGCCGCACCGGACCCCGCCCGGGCGCTAGCCGCCGTCAGCGACGCATACATGGATTTCGCGCGCCGGCGCCCGGCCCTCTACGACGCGATGTTCAGCCAGACCGTGGACCTGCCGTTCGCGACCGCCGCCGCGCCGCCCGCCCTGCACGCAGGCTTCGGTGAAATCGCCGAAGCGCTTCGGCCGCACGCAAACGGCGACGACCTGGGCCTGCTCACCGAGGTCTTCTGGGCGGCGCTACACGGCCTGGCCACACTCACACGCGGCGGCAGGCTACCCGCCGGCAGCCATGACCGCCGGCTCGCCATCCTGCTGGCCCGGTTCGTCCCGGCAGCCGGGCCGGGAGCCTGACGTGCGGCGGACACCGCCCATATCGCGCGCTGGCTGGAATACCTTCCCGTCGCCGACTGGCTGCCCGGCGCCAGCGGCCTTTACTGATCCGTGGCCTTCCATGGATCGATGAGATCAACGCCCGTGTCGGTGAAGTCGGAGGTGTTCCGCGTCGCGAGAGTCGCATCGAGAACCCGGCAGATAGCCGCGATCTGGGCGTCCGACGTGCTGATGGGACGGCCGCCGCGCTCTCGTGCCGTGACCACGCGGGCGTAATGATCGGCAGCAAGGACATCGAAGGGCTCGACCCGGCCGCGGAAGTCAGTGGCGATGATCGCGTGGACAGCTTCCGATAGCTCGTTCTTGCGGCGGCCGTCAGGCAGACGGTTTACGCCGTAGCGCAGTTCGGCGGCGGTGATCGCCGTGATCGCGGTCTCCTCGGCCGGCAGGGAGTCAAGCCAGGAAATGACCGCCGGCTCGGGATGCGGGCGAGTCATCTCGGAGATGACGTTGGTGTCGAGAATGATCACGCGTCAAACTCCGCGGCCCGCGGCCGCTCGTCGCGGGCTGGCAGCTCAAGGTCTGTCCCGCCGAGGGCGGCGAATCGCTCGTGAATCCGGGTGCCAAGCCCGCCTTCTGGTGCTGGGGTCGTGAAGCGTTCCCGGAGGATCGCCCTGACCTCGGCTTCCATCGAGCGCCCGTGCCGCGCGGCCTCGACGCGGAGTCTTGCGTGTGTCTGCTCGTCAAGTCCCCGGATCGTAAGCGCCGCCATGCTCAGCTCCCTTTGCTTTCATTGATAGCAATGCTATCAATGCGGGCCCGGCTAAAGCAAGCGGCTGCACGTCACGGGCTGAACTGCAGCATCCTGCGGCCAGGCGCGGCGCTAGACGTCCGCCCCGGTCGTCCTGGCCGGGGAGTTACCTGCTGGGCCGTCGCGCCCGCCGGCCAACTTCACGTTTCACATGGTTCGGCGCGGAGGCGCATCGCAGCGATCGATCGAACTACCCTGATTATAGCGTTTCTCAGCGCTGATCGATATACGATACACTCGTAATCAGACATCGCTGCCGTGGAGGATCTGATGTCGAGAACGGTGGTTGACCTGGATGACGACGCGCTATCGCTGGCGAGCGAGGAACTCGGCACCACCACCAAGGTGGCGACGGTGAACGCCGCTCTGCGCCGCGTGGCGAACCAGCGGGCCGCGGCCCGCATGCTTGAGCTCCTCGACGAGTCGGGCACCGACCTGTCCGATGAGGCGCTGCGCGGGGCGTGGCGAGACGGCGGACACGGTTGAGCGTGCTGCTCGCGGACAAGTCCGCGCTGGAATGGGCCAGGCGAGACACCCGCGCCCGTGCCGCGTTCCTGACGCTGCGCAGCGCACACGTCATCGCGGCGTGCCACATGACAGCAGTGGAGATCTGCTACTCCGCGCGGGACCAGAAAGATCTGGAGGCGCTGCTCGCGGGCCAGCGGGCACTGGAGTGGCTGCCGGTCAGTGAGGTGGCGATGGACCGGGCGCTGGAGGTCCAGCGGCTGCTTGCCCAGCATCGCGGCAATGGTCACAGGCGCCCGATCCCAGACCTGATCATCGCCGCGACCGCCGAACTGCACGGCGCCGAGGTGCTGCACGTCGACAGCGACTACGACCTGATCGCCGCGGTGACAGGCCAGCAGATGCGGCGTTTGATCGATCCCGGCCACGCATAACCGCGCCGGCGCGAGCTGCCCTGCTGCCGCCGGCGCGAAGATGAAGACCAACGCGACAGGCCTGCCAAGACCGAAGCCGAGGGACCTGCGGCAATCCGGAAGACATCAACGGCATCGTATTTTCGCTGACCCGCGGTGACTCCCCCCAGTTCGAGATCACCTCGAGCAGGGGAATCGTGTCCGAGCAGTCCTTCCACCCCAAAGTGGCCGGTGTGGCCATCTACGCCGGTGCCGCCACCTCCACCCTCGCGTCGATGGGAGCGTGACACGGGGTTTTAGGCCTGGTCTTTTCCCGGACCGGTGTATCACCGCACGTTCGTCTGATTTCTGTTTTTTATTCTGAACGGGCGGTGGTGTTTGCGGCTGGGCTGCTGACAGGCGCGGCCTGGTGTTGCCGCCGGCGGGGCCGGGCGGGTGGGCGCGCGGCGGGTGGACGTGCCGGTGATGCCGGGAAGATTGGGTGTGTTTCTGCTAGGTTGGCGGCTGGGTCTGATTCGCCGATGATGTGCGGGGGCACGGTGTCCGGGGAAGAAGGGCTGTGGATCGGTGTCCTGGGGCCGCTGGCCGGGACCCGGGACGGGGCGGCTGTGGCGATGCCGCGCGGCCGGGCGGGGGTTTTGCTGGCGGTGCTGGCGATGTCCGCCGGGCAGCCGGTGGGGGTGGGCCGGCTGGCGGAGCTGATCTGGGGGGAGCGGCGGCCGGAGTGGGTGCGGCCGAGCATCCATAACCTCGTGGCGCGGGTGCGGTCAGTGGTGCCTGGGGTGGTGGTCACAACACCTGAGGGGTATCTGCTGGATGTTGACCCCGACCGGGTTGATTTGCTGCGGTTTCGCCGTCTGGTGCGGGATGCGGGGCAGGCGGCGGATGCGGGGGTGGCGGCGGGGCTGCTGGATGAGGCGCTGGGGTTGTGGCGTGGTGAGCCGCTGAGTGATGTGCGGTCGCCGGGTTTGCAGCGGGGGGTGGTGCCGGGTCTGGTGGAGGAGTGGCTGCTCGCGGTGCAGCGGCGTGCGGGCCTGGATCTGGCGGGGGAGCGGCAGGACCGGGTGATCGCTGAGCTGGGCCCGCTGACCGGCCGGTACCCGTTGCGTGAGCCGTTGTGGGAGCTGCTGATCCGGGCCCTGGCGGCGGCGGGGCGCCCGGCGGAGGCGATCGGGCAGTATCACCAGGCCCGGATCGTGCTGGCTGAGGAATTGGGTGTGGATCCCTCCGCCGGCTTGCAGGAGCTGTACCAGCGGCTGCTGCAAGCCGGCCCGGACGAGGCGGCCGGGGGGGAGCCGCCGGGTGCGGCGGCGGTCCCGCCGGGCGGCCTTTCCCCGCCGGGTGCGGCGGCGGGGTGGCCGCCTGCCGGGGGTGTGGGAGGTGGTGCCGGGGGCCCGGGCGGTGTGCCGCATCAGTTGCCGGCGGATACGCGGGTGTTCACCGGCCGGGAGGGTGAGCTGGCGCGGCTGCTGGAACTGGGCGAGCCGGGGGACGGGACGGGGGGCGGGACGGCGCGGCCGGGGGCGGTGGTGGTTGCGGTGATTGACGGGATGGCGGGGGTGGGGAAGACGGCGCTGGCGGTGCATGCCGCGCACCGGCTGGCGGCCCGGTTTGGTGATGGGCAGTTGTTTCTGGATTTGCACGGGTACACCCACGGGTCCCCGCCGCGGACCGCGGGGCAGGCGCTGGCGGTGCTGCTGGGGTCGCTGGGTGTGCCGCCGCGGCAGATCCCCGCCGGCACCGAGGAGCGCGCCGCGCTGTACCGGGCGCGGCTGGCCGGGACCCGCACCCTGGTGGTGCTGGATAACGCCGTCGATGAGGCGCAGGTGCGGCCGCTGATCCCGGGTGGGGCGGGGTGTTTGGTGCTGATTACCAGCCGCCGTAAGCTCAAGGCCCTTGATGATGGGCATGTGGTGGCGCTGGGGGTGCTGGGCGAGGCGGAGGCGGCCGGGTTGTTCACGGCGGTGGCCGGGCCGGGGCGGGCGGTGGCGGGGGATGCGGCGGTGGCGCAGATCACCCGGTTGTGCGGGCGGCTGCCTTTGGCGGTGCGGATCGCGGCGGCGCTGCTGGCCAGCCGCCCGGCGTGGAGCCCGGCGTATCTGGCGGGGCGGCTGCGTGCGGCGCGGGGCGGGCTGGAGGTGCTGTCCGACGGGGACCGGGACGTGGCCGCGGTGTTCGGCTTGTCCACCCAGTATCTGGGGGCCAGTCAGCGGCGCCTGTACTGCCGTCTGGGCCTGGCCCCCGGGCCGGGGGTGGACGCCTTCGCCGCGGCGGCGCTGGCGGGCACCGATCCGGCGGCGGCGGAGCGGTTGCTGCAGCAGCTGGTTGATCACAGCCTGCTGCTGGAACCAAGTGCGGGCCGGTACCGGATGCATGACCTGATCCGCGCGCACGCCCGTGCCCTGGCCGCCGCCGCCCCCCCGGGTGAGGAGCATGACGCCGCGGTGATCCGGCTGCTGGACTACTACCAGCACACCGCGGGCCGCGCCGACGCCCAGATGGGCCCCTGCCTGGGGCCCGCCCCGGCCGGGGGCGCCCCGGCGCATGCCCCGGTGCTGGCGGATGCGGGTGCGGCGCGGGCCTGGCTGCGCGCGGAGCGGGCCAGCCTCACCGCCTGCCTGCAGTACGCCACCGACGGCGGCGATGATGACCGGACCGTCGCGTTCAGCGCCGGGCTGGCCAGCCTGCTGCGCACCGACGGGCCCTGGCCGCAGGCCGCCGCCGTGCACGCCGCCGCGGCCGCCGCCGCCGGGCGGCTGGGGGATGGGGGCGCCCAGGCCCGCGCCCTGACCGAACTGGGCACCGTGCTCCGGCTGACCGGCGACTACCCAGGCGCCGACCACAGCCTGCACCAGGCCCTGGACCTGTACCAGCAGGCGGGGAACAAACCAGGCCAGGCCCGTGCCCTGACCGAACTCGGAACCGTACGCCGCATGGCCGATGACCACCCCGGTTCGGAGCAGAGCATGCAGGCGGCCCTGAGGCTGTACCGGGAGGCGGGCGACAAGCCGGGCCAGGCCAGTGCCCTGACCGGGCTGGGAAGCGTCCGGTATATGTCCGGTGACTACCCGGGCGCGAAGCAGAGCCTGCGGGCGGCTCTGGAGCTGTACCAGGAAGCGGGCGACAAGTTCGGCCAGGCCCACGCCCTGACCCAGCTGATCGAGGTACAGACCTTGACCGGCGACTACGAGGACGCGATCCGGAACGGGAAGGCTGCCCTGGTCATCGCCAGGGAGCTGGGCGACCGGCTTCGCCAGGCCAACTCCCTGTCGGTACTGGGACATGTGCAGCGCTTGACCGGTGACTGGGAGAATGCGGCGCGGAACCAGAAGGCCGCCCTGGTCATCACCAGGGAGCTGGGCAACCGGCTCGGCCAGGCCAACGCCCTGGCGGAGCTGGCTGCGGTCCGGCGGTCGACTGGCGACTACCCGGGCGCGGCACGCGACCTGGAGGAATCCATCGGCATATACCAGGACCTCGGCAGCCGCGGCGGCCAGGCCCTGGCCCTGAATTACTACGCCGCGGTGATCGCTGACACCGGCGACCTGGCCCGCGCGATCGCCCTCTACCGGGAGGCGCTGCGGCTGGCCCGTGAGGTACGGCACCCCGACGACGAAGCCATCGCCCTGCAGGGCCTCGGCGAAAGCCACCTGCGCGCGGGAAAACTCCACGACGGTGCCGGCTACCTGCGCCAGGCCCTGGAGATCTACCAGCGGCTCGGCATGCCGGCAGCCGAACACGTCCTTGCGCGTCTCGCCGAAATCGGAACTCCGCCGCCCGCAGCGGTCAGCCGGTGCTGACGGCGAAGACGTGCATCACGGTCTCGCCCTGCGCCGCGCCCTGGCTGACGTCGGGGAGGGTGACGTACTTGACGGTCTTGCCCTGCTGCAGCGGCACCCCGGCGTAGTACACGCTGACGTGCTGGTTCAGCTTGCCTGTTGGCGTGTTGATGTAGGGCACCGTGGCGAGGATGTCGCCGCCGGCCGGCGCCGTGTTGGACCACCAGTCGGGGAATGTGAGGGTGAATTGCTGGGTGCTGCCGTCGGTGTATGTGATCGTTCCGGTGCCGGACGCGCTGCCGTAGTCACCGGTCCCGAGGAGGCCGAGCGTGGCCCCGGAACCGGACACCGCGATCGTCTGGCCGCCCGCGACGACGTTGTCCGGCATGCCAGGCTGGGCGTTCGGCCAGGTGAAGGTGAGGCCGTCGTGCGTGACCGTGGCGCCTGGCGTCAGGCCCGCCGCGGCGAGCGCCTGGGCGGAATAGCTGAACCCGCCGCCGTCCAGGTTGCCCGCGGCCGTGTTGCTGTCGTCGCTGATGCCTGGGTTGCCGAAGGCAGCGGACAGCGACGCGTACGGTAGCGAGACCTGAACCGTGGCGGTCGCGGTGCCGGGGCCGCCGGCGTCCGTGAAGCTGGCGCTGGCGGTGATCTCGTTGACGCCGGGCGTGGCGCTGGCGGGAACGGTGACGTCCCAGGTGGTCTGCGCGGTCTGGCCGGGCTGGACCGTGGCGAACGAAGACGGCGAGGTCGCCGTCGCTGTCCACCCGGATGGCAGGGCCAGCGAGACGCTGACGTTCCTGAGCGGCCGGCTGCCGGTGTCGGGAATCGCCGTCGTGACCGTGACCGTGGAGCCTGGTGCCGCCAGGGTTGGGGCGCTGAGCGTCAGCGGCTGCCGCACGACGATCGGGGTCGTGCCGGTCACCTCACCCGCCTCCCCTGCCGCCTTCACCGTCACGCTGATCGTCGCCACCCCGTGCCCGACGGCCGTCACCTGGCCGGTGCGGCTGACGGTCGCCACGTCCGGATTGCTGCTGGCGTACCTGACGTGGGCACCGGACAGGCCGGCGAAGGACTGGTCGTTGTTGACCGCCTCGACGATGTTGTCCGCGGTGGCGTGCGGTTGCTCCAGCGCCGGGTTCGTGTCCGGGGCGATCCAGGGGTTCTTGCCCGTCAGGTCCAGCGTGCCGCCGGGCTGGAAGATGACCTGGTCCGGCTGGACGGTGACGTACCGCACGCGCGGGGTGATCGCGCCGTGCACGGTGACGGTGCCGGAGCCGGCGACGGTGGCCGAGTCGGGACCGACCCGGAACTGGTAGGGGCCGTCGTAGACGACCTGCCTGAGCGAGCTCTCGTCCCACTGGCTGAGGTCAGTGACCTTGACGGCCAGTTCGATGTGCTGGGTGTGCCCGGGCGCCAGCACGGCGGTCCGCTGGAACCCCTCGAGCTGCTCCTTCGGCAGTTCCACGCCGGGCACGGTGAACTCCGGCGCGACGTAGAGCTGCGCCACCGTGGCGCCGGGGACGGTGCCGGCGTTCGTGACGTCGAAGCTGACGTGCACCGTGCCGTCCGCCGAGGCGGCGCGCGGTCCCGTCTCGACATGGGAGTAGGTGAAGCGGCCGTAGGACAGCCCGTAGCCGAACGGGTAGGTGGGCGTCCCGGTGAAGTACATGTACGTGCGTCCCAGCCCGCCGGTCTGCGCCGGGGTGAGCCCGTAGTTCTTCATGTCCGGCAGCTGGGAGTCGCTGGCGTACCAGGTGAAATTCAGGTGCCCGGCGGGGTTCACGTGGCCGAACAGGACCTGAGCCAGCGCGGTGCCCTGGCTCTCGCCGTTGTAGCCGCTGAACACGATCGCCGGGAAATCGCTTTGCGTGCTGGAGATGTCGACCGGACCGCCGGACTGGATGACCATCGCGGTCCGCGGGTTACCCAGCGCGGCGACCTGGCTTATCAGGGAGTTGTAGTTGCCGGGCATCGCCAGTGTGGTCCGGTCCCGTCCCTCGGTGGCCACGTTCAGGTCGGTACCGACGAAAACGATCACCAGGCCGGCGGTCTTGATGGCCGCCTGGGTGGCCGCCGAGCAGGACGCCGGCGCGGCCGCCGTGGTGGAGGTGCCGCACGAGTCGTACGTCACGGTGGCGTTCGGGTTGGCGGCCCGGACCGCGGCGGTGATGCCCTGGACGGCGTTCACCTGCAGCGCCGGGTCACCGGAGTAGTCGCCGAGGGTGACCGTGCCGGCCAGATCCCCCACGATGACCACGTTGCTGAGCTTGGCCGGGTCGGCCGGCAGCAGCGGCGCGGAACCGCCGGCCGTGTTGTCGTTCTTCAGCAGCACCAGGTCGTCGGCGGCGACCTTCTCGGCCAGCGCCTGGTGCGCCGGGCTCTGGATCACCGCCTTGGTGATCCTCGTGTACGAGACCCGGCTCGGCGGGTCGAACTCGCCGGTCTCCATCCGCATGGTGAACAGGTGCACGAGCGCGTTGTCGAGGACGCCCTCGGACAGCACGCCGGCCTTGATCGCGGCCTGGATGTTGGCCAGCGTCGGCTCGCCGCCGGTGCAGTTGACCTGCGTGCCGGCCCGCAGCGCGTAGGCCTGGCCGCCGGCCGCGGCGGGGAGCTGCTGCCCGGTGGCGGTGTTCGTCCAGATCGTGGTCCCGCTGGCGGTGCTGGTGGTCCAGCCCGGCGGCGCCCAGTCATGGCTGCCGGGGCTGTAGATGTCACCGACCGCGCCGCAGTCGGAGGTGGTGTACCCGTTGAACCCGTATGTGCGCTGCAGCAGTTCGCTGACCGTGTAGGTGTCGGCCGGCGAAGGCGTGCCGTTCACCGCGTTGTACGACGTCATGACGCCCGCCACGTGCGCCTTCTCGGCCACGCTGCGGAACTGGGCCGTGTAGTAGTCGCGGATGTTGGCGTCCGTGGTGTTCGAGCTGTCCGCGTGCCGGTTGTTCTCATTGTCGTTCAGGGCAAAATGCTTGGCCGTGGACGCCACCTTCAGATACGGGGTCATCGGCTCGCCGCTCATCGTCTCGCCCTGGTAACCCTCCACGAACGCGTCCGCGAGCTGGCCGGCCAGGTAGGGATCCTCGCCGAACGCCTCGTCTGTCCGGCCCCACCGCGGGTCGCGGTCCATGTTCACCGTCGGCGCCCAGTACGTGAGCATCCCGTAGTCGTTCGGCGACGGGCCCAGGTTGTTCTGCCCCGTTCCCCACAGCGACTTGTCGAGGAAACCCCGGGCCTCATCCGAGATCGCCGTCGTCTCCTGGTATGTCAGCCGCGGATCCCAGGCCATCGTGGATGCGAAGTTGGTGGGGAAGCTGGTCGCGTGCACCCCGCCGGTTACCCCTCCGTTGTTGGTGTCGGCGAACATGGTGTTGATCCCGTGCTGGCCCTCACTCCAGTAGGTGTACTGCTCGACTCCGAGCCGCGGGATCGCGGGCGCGCTGTTGGTCATCAGCTGGGCGACCTTCTCCGCCAGCGTCATGCACGACACCAGGTCCGCGGCGCGCTCCGCGAACGAGTAGCGCGTGGCGCGGTACAGCGGGGTGTGGCCGGAGCCGTCGGGGCACGCGGGGGCCGCCGAATGCCCGGATGCGGCGGCGCCGGTCCACGGGCCCGCTGCCGTGGAACTCGCCTGCGCCGCCCCCGCGTACGCCGTCACCAGGGCGGTTGCGCAGGCGGCGCACGCAAGTGCCCTACGCCGCGGGGTTCCGCGTTTCCCGTTCGGCGGATTGGCCAGAATCCAATGCTGGGGGGTGTGCATGCTGCTCCTCGGCATCTGTGACGTGGGTAACGCGGAGCGTAACCATCATCGCCCGGGCAGGGCGGAGGGACGTAAGCCGTAGCTGCCTTGGGCCTGACGTGCGGCGGGGCTGTGGCTTCCTTGCTCAGGCCCATTTGTATTGATCCGCACAAAACATAACCCGCCACGATCGCCCGATACAAGACCCAAACCTGCTTTCTGCGCGGTGTCCGGCGCTAACCGGAAGGGCTGCGGCGTGCGCGAGCGGCGAATACGTTGCGACCTGCACAGATATACTTCCGCTGTGCCCCGCCGTCAGCCTGCGACATCGCCGCGGCGCCGACGGGCCTCGACCTGACCTCGGAGAACAAGTGGATGAGACTGTGGTGTCCGTCATCCCGAGCGGGGCCGGCCACCGGGAAATCCGCCGCAACAATCTCGAGGTGGTGCTGCGGCACCTGTCGCTGGCGGGCCCCGACTCCCGCGCCAGCATCGCCTCCAGGGCCGGGCTGACGCGCTCGACCGTCTCGCGCCTCGTCGGGGAGCTGATGGACCTGGGGCTGGTGCGCGAGACAGGGCCGCCCCAGGCGCAGGGCATCGGGCGGCCTGCGACCATGCTGGAACTCGATGGCCGGCACATCCTTGCCGTCGGCGCTGAGGTCAACGTCGACTACCTGGCCGTGCTCGTCACAGACCTGGCCGGCCGCGAGCTCTACGAGCAGCGAAGGGCCTATGACGCCATCGCGGACGGCCCCGGCGACAGCATCACCGCGCTGGCCGGGCTCTGCCGGGAGGCGCTGCGCGCGCTGGCCGGGCCCCGGGGGCGGCGCCGGCCCATCGTCGCCGGGCTGACGGTCGCCGTGCCCGGCCTGGTCGACGCCCCGGCGCGGGCCGTCACCCTGGCACCGAACCTGCGCTGGGCCGGTGTGCCGGTCGCCGGGCAGCTACGCGAACTGCTCGAGCTGGGCCCCGCACCGGTGAGTGTGGGCAACGACGCCAGCCTCGCCGCCATGGCCGAGTACCGCGTCGGCAGTCACGCCGGGACGTCCGACCTCATCTACATCACCGGCGAGATGGGCATCGGCGGCGGCATTATCGTGGCCGGGCGTCCGTTGCGCGGGGTGCGGGGATTCGGCGGCGAGATCGGTCACATGAAGATGGATCCGGAAGGTCCCGTCTGCGGGTGCGGGAGACGCGGCTGCTGGGAGGCGCTCATCGGGCTGCATGCCATGCTGCGGCTGGCCTTCCCCGGCGGCCCCGGCCACCATGGGGTGGCAGCCGGCGACCCGCCTGAGGCCAAGGCCGCCACGGTGGCGCGGCTCGCCAGAGCAGGTGATACCAACGTGCTGGCCGCCCTGGCCGGCATCGGCCGCTGGGTCGGCATCGGCGCCGCCAACCTGGCGAACGTGTTCAACCCGCGGGCGATCATCCTCGGTGGCTACTTCACTCTCCTCGCCGACTGGATCCTGCCGCCCGCGGCCGGTGCCCTCGCCGAGGGCGTGCTAGCACCGGAGGCGGGCGGCTGCACGCTGACCACCTCGTCGCTGGGTTTTTCCGCCGCCGCCCGGGGTGGCGCCATCCATGTCACCGACCAGATCATCTCCGACCCCGCGCTGCTCGACAGCAGGTCCCAAGGAGATCGCGGCCCGCTGGCGGCCAGGCGGGGCTGACGATAAGGCTGAGATAACGGCAGCCGACGATGGACTTTATGCACCGCCGCCGGATTTGCTGACCAAGACAATTACTGGGAATGCCGTACGGTGCAGTTGATGCTCGGATTCACGCCCGCGTAGTTGAGCGGACCGGCGGCGATCGTCGCGGCGATCGTGCCGGCCCTGCTGCAGCCGAAGGACCCTTTGTAATCGCCGCGCTGCCCGGCGGCGACCCCGCCGATGGCCAGCCAGACAGCACAAAGCACCGATCCGATGCGCATCCGGACCTCCATAGCATCGTCTGCATAAATACGAACAGGCGGTCAATTGTGATTGCCGCCCTTTGCCTTGATAACGGCAGCTGCGAGGAAGCATACCCGTGCCCGGCGATACCGAGCCCAGTTCACCCAGCTCCAATACCTTTTTCCAGAAATCTGGAAGCTGGGCCGGCGGCGCGGGTGGCGACCTGATCCGGTTTGGCCGATTCGCCAGATGCTGTCACGCGGCCAGATCAGAGCCCGGCGCCCGGCCCGCGCACGCCCGCGTACCGTCCCGCACCTGCACGCGGCCGGACCAGCGCTCGCGTCTGAGCCGGCGCCCGGCCCGCGCATGCCCGCGTACCGTCCCGCACCTGCACGCGGCCAGACCAGCGCTCGCGTCTGAGCCGGCGCCCCCGCGCTCGCGCCCCGTGCCGCGCCCGCCCGCCGTCCGGCCCCCGGCCCGCAATACGCGTAACTTTCGCCAAGCCGCGCAGACGCGCCCGCGGCGCATCCCGAGAATTCTGCCTGGTAGCGGCGTCGCGGACAGCAACCGGGCGCCCGTCCCGCAGGTCACCCCTTGATTCGGGAATTGTTAACGCTCACAATAACGGCACTCCCTCACCCGCCCACCTCGGCCGTTTCCGCTGACGCCAGAAGTTGTGAACGCTAACATCCCGGCCGCCCTCAGCAGGGATGGCTTCCCATGAGCAGAAAGGCAGGTTCAACGATGACCCTCCGGTCCCGACTCAGGCGCGCGAGAAAGGCGCTGCTGCTGGCGGGCGCGGCGCTCGCTCTCACCGCGGGAGCGCTGGCAAGCGCCGCCAGCACCGCCACGCCGGCCTCGGCGGCGTCGCTGCCGTGCGACATCTACGCCTCCGGCGGCACGCCGTGCGTCGCCGCGCACAGCACCACCCGGGCGCTGTACGGGTCCTACAACGGCCCGCTGTACCAGGTGCGGCGCTCCTCCGACGGCGCCACCGCCAGCATCAGCCCGCTGTCCGCGGGCGGCGTCGCCAACGCCGCCGCGCAGGACTCCTTCTGCGCGGGCACCACCTGTGTCATCACCGAGATCTACGACCAGTCCGGGCACGGCAACAACCTCACCCAGGCACCCGGCGGCGGGGCCGCCGGCGGCCCGGACAACCTCGCCGACGCCACCGCGGCGCCGGTCACGGTCGGCGGCCACCAGGCCTACGGCGTCTACGTGGCCCCGGGCACCGGGTACCGCGATGATGCCACCTCCGGCATCGCAACCGGCGACCAGCCGGAGGGGGAGTACGCGATCTTCGACGGCACGCACTACAACGGCGGCTGCTGCTTCGACTACGGCAACGCCGAGACCAACAACAACGACAACGGCAACGGGCACATGGAGGCCATCTACTTCGGCACCATCAAGGTCTGGGGCTACGGCACCGGCAGCGGCCCGTGGATCATGGCGGACATGGAAAACGGCCTGTATTCGGGGGTGAACGCGGGCTACAACGCCAACGACCCGACGACCAGCTACCGGTTCACCACCGCGATGATCGAGGGCGAGCCGGGCCAGTGGGCGATCCTGGGCGGCAACGCCCAGTCCGGCGGCCTGTCCACGGACTACAGCGGGCCGCGGCCCAACGTGGCCGGGTACAACCCGATGCACAAGGAAGGCGCGATCATCTTGGGCATCGGCGGCGACAACAGCAACGGCTCGGCCGGCACCTTCTATGAAGGCGTGATGACCTCCGGCTACCCCTCAGCCGCCACCGAGAACGCCGTCCAGGCCAGCATCGTCGCGGCCGGTTACGCGCCTTCCTCCGGAGGCGGCGGAGGCGGCGGAGGCGGCGGCGGGACGACCGGGCCGATCGTGTCCGGGGTGAACGGCTCCGACTGCGTCGACCTCGCCAATGCCAGCGCCACCAACGGCAACAAGGTGCAGCTCTATACCTGTGACAACGTGCCGGCGGCGCAGAGCTGGACGCTGGCCAGCGACGGCAGCGTCCAGATCGACGGCGGCTGCATGGACATCACCGGCGCCAACTACAGCAACGGCACCCCCATCCAGTGGTACAGCTGCTGGGGCGGCGCCAACCAGAAGTGGCAGTCGGTGAACGGGCAGCTGGTCAACCCGGCCTCCGGTAAATGCCTCGACGACCCCGGCTTCAACACCGCGAACGGGACCCAGCTCATCCTGTGGTCCTGCAACGGCGGCGCCAACCAGCGGTGGAGGGTGCCCTAGCTGAGACAGCCGCTGGCCGGGCGGGACACCACGTCACGCGGCAGGAACGGCCACTCCCGCCGCCGGGCAGGCGTAACCGGGATCGGCGGCCTGCACGAGCACGCCGCCCGGCACCGCCACCGGCGGCACCTGCACCAGGGTGGGCAGATCGACGCGCCAGTCGGGCTGACCCGAACCCGCGTGGAAGGCCAGCAGCGGAGCCGTCCCGCCCGGCCTGTCCGAGCTGGTCTGCACGATGGCCCGGATGCCGATGCCGAGCACGGGCTGGGGCCCGAACGGCTGAGCGGCGAGCGTACGGACCCAGCGCAGCGCGCCGTTCGCCGCGACGCGGTCGGTGATCCGCGGCGCCGGATAATCCGTGGCGCCGCCCTCCAGCAGGTAGACATCCGTCGCGGTGACGAGCGGCCCGCTGTCCTGTGCGATGAACGTGGTGGCGTGCCAGCGCACCCGTCCGGTGGCCGGGTCGATGAGGTACAGCCGCCGGTCGGCGTACGTCGTCACCGCCAGCCCGGCCCGGCCGGCGCCGAGCACCGTCACCGGCGTGCCTGCGTCGAACCGCCAGGCCACCCGGCCGGTCGCCGGGCTGACCGCGGTCAGCGCGGTCGGTTCACCGGGTCCCTCCGCTCCGCTGGTCACCAGCATCAGCCCGGCGGCCCCCTGGAGCACCGGGTCCGAAGGCGCGCCGGACAGCGTCCACCGCACCCGGCCGTTCCGGTCGTCGTAACCGGTGAGGCGGCCGCCAGCACCGGCGATCACGGTGCCGCCGATCGCGGCCGGCCCCCGTGACCGCCCGGCCGGCTGCGCCCAGCGCACCCGCCCGGTGCCGAGGTCGGCCACCTGAACCCGGCCGTTCCCCCCGATCATGGCCAGCCCACCGTCCGCGGTGGGCGCCAGGTCGCCGTACAGCCCCTGCGCGGGCAGGCGCACCGTCCACCGCACCCGGCCGGTGGCGGCGTCCAGCCCGGTGAGCCGCGCATGGGTGCTCACCTGATCGGTGAGCACGGCCACGGTTCCGCGCCAGGGCCACATGCCGTACACGGTCTGGCCGCCGGCCCAGGACCACAGCTCGTGACCGTCGGCGAGCCGTAGCATGTGCACCACGCCGTCCTGGGCGAACAGCGCCAACCCCCCGGTCACGACGGGAGGCAGCTGGCTCACCGAGTTCGAGCCGAACGTGGGCAGCCGCACCTGCCAGCGGACGTGGCCGTCGGTGCTGATCTCGGTGGCCCACGCGTGCCGCGCCGGCACCGGCCCGCCGCATCCCGGCGGCGGCGCGGTGCGCCACGGGCGGGCCGAACTCCCTGGCGCGGCACCGGCACGGGGGGCGCCGGCGTGGGTGGTACCGCATGCCGCCACGCCCAGCGAGCAGACGGCAAGAAGCGGAACACCGTACCGCGCCGTGAAACCTCTGAATGTTCTGGTCCCCATACCCTATAGATGCGCCGAAGGGCCTCCCCGGTTCCGTACGGCATGAAGGTGTCATCGGGCCGGCCATAGCGGGCTCGCGGCCGCATCCATGCTCGCGCCCTGCCGCCCGGCGAATCCCGGCGGCAAAATTTCTGGCGGTCAGCACTTGCAGCTTTGGTGATAAAGGTTAGCATCCGGTTGTGGATGTCTGAATGTTAGCGCTAACAACCCCAGGCTCTTGTGCAGCAGGCGCACCGCGGAACTCGTGCGCACCCGACACCACCGGGAGATGAGACAGTGAGCGAGCAGGGACTCACCAGGCGTTCGGTACTGCGCGGCACGGCGCTCGGCATTCTCGGCGCGGCGGCGCTGCCGGCGGCCGAGTCCGTCAGGGCTCCCGCGGCGAGGGCGGCCACCGCGCCGCTGACCCTGACGGTGGACACCGCTCACCCGGGTCACGCGGTCAGCCCGGACCTGTACGGCATCTTCTTCGAGGAGATCAACTACGGCGGCGTCGGCGGGCTGTACGCGGAGCTGATCCGCAACCGGGCGTTCATGGACCCGGCGACCCCGGTGCGGTGGTACGCGCCCGCCGACATCCCGCGGGTGCCCGGCAAGTTCGGCACCGCCCTGCAGCTGGGCGGCGGCAGCCAGGTGCAGTACGTGCTGCTGCCGCAGGGCATCGTCAGCGGGCTCACCGACTTCACCGTCGCGGCGTGGGTGAACCCGTCCTCGCTCGCCACCTGGTCGCGGGTGTTCGACTTCGGCGACGGCGAGAACATCTACATGTTCATGACCGTCGCGGCCGGCGGAACCGGCAACCCCCGGTTCGCCCTCACGGTGAACAGCAACGGAAACGAACAGCAGCTGAACGCGCCGTCGCCGCTCCCGCTGAACGCCTGGAGTCACCTGGCCGTCACCCTGTCGGGCACCACGGGGACCCTGTACGTCAACGGCGTGGCGGTGGCCACGAACACCGCGATGACGCTCAACCCCACCAGCCTGGGCCCGACGACGCAGAACTACATCGGCAAGTCACAGTGGCCCGACCCCTACCTGAACGGGACCGTCGACGAGTTCCAGATCTACAGCAGGGCGCTGACCGCCGCCGAGGTCGGCTCGCTGCTGACCTCCGCCGGCGGCTCGGCGGGCGGCGGCGACGTCGCCTGGTACCGGTTCGACGAGGCCAGGGGCGACGTCGCGGCCGACTCCTCCGGCCACAACCGGAACGCGGCGATCAAGCTCGTCGCCACCGACTGGACGCCGGTCGCGGACGGCGGCGCCGGGGTGACCGCGGTGCTGGACACCAGCGCGCCGCTGAACGACGAGCTGACCAGGTCGCTGCGGCTCGACGTGCGGTCCCTCCGGGCCGGCCAGCGGGCCGGCATGGCGAACGGCGGCTACTTCGGCGTGCCGGTCGTTCCCGGCCGGACCTACCGGGTGTCCTTCTTCGCCAGGGCCAGCGAGGATTTCGGCGGGCCGCTCACCGTCAGCCTCGAGTCACAGGACGGATCGCGGGCCTACGCCTCCGCCCAGGTGCACGACCTGGACTCGAGCTGGAAGCGGTTCACGACCACGCTCCGGGTGCCGCGCGGGGTCACGGCGTCAACGGGCAACCGGTTCGTCATCGGCATCGACAACCGCGGCGCCCATCCCGCCCGCGTGCCGGACGGCGCGTCGCTCTGGCTGCAGGTGGTGTCCCTGTTCCCGCCCACCTACAAGAACCGGCGGAACGGGCTGCGCCCGGACCTGGTGGAGCTGCTCGAGGACATACACCCCAAGATCATCCGCTTCCCCGGCGGCAACTACCTCGAGGGAAGCACGATCGACACGCGCTGGAACTGGAAGCAGACGATCGGCCCGGTCTGGGAACGTCCCGGGCACCTGAACTCCGCCTGGGGCTACTGGTCCGACGACGGGCTCGGCCTGCTGGAATTCCTCCAGCTCGCCGAGGATCTCGGTGCCACGCCGGTCATCGGAACGTGGGCCGGGTACACCCTGAACGGCACCGTGGTGCCCCAGGCCAGCCTGGGGCCGTACGTCCAGGACGCGCTCGACCTGATCGAGTACGTGACCGGCCCCGTCACGTCCACCTGGGGGGCGCGGCGGGCCGCCGACGGGCACCCGGAACCGTTCCCCGTCCCCTACCTGGAGATCGGCAACGAGGACTTCTTCGACAGCACCGGCAGCTACAACGCCTACCGTTACCCGATGTTCTACGACGCCATCAAGGGCGCCTACCCCCAGGTCAAGCTCATCGCCACCACCCCGGTGACCAGCCGCCCGATGGACATCATCGACCAGCACTACTACAGCGACGCGTCGTTCTTCGAGCAGGCGTCCACCATGTACGACAACTACGACCGCAGCGGCCCGCTGGTGTTCGTGGGCGAGTACGCGGCAACGGCAGGCGCGGGATCGCTGCCGACCGGCCTGCTCGGCAACTCCATCGGCGAGGCCGCGTTCATGACCGGAATAGAGCGCAACTCCGACATCGTCCACATGAGCTCCTACGCCCCGCTGTTCGCCAACGTCGGCCACACCCAGTGGAACCCCGACCTGATCGGCTTCGACCAGATCCGCAGCTTCGGCTCGACCTCGTACTGGGTCCAGCGGATGTTCGCCAGCAACGTCGGCGACAAGGTCCTCCCGGTCACCGCCAGCGCCACCGGCCTGTACTGCTCGGCGACCATCGACAGCCGCTCCGGCCGTGTCTACCTGAAGATCGTCAACCCGGCCACGCGGAGCGTGCCCGTCCAGCTGACGTTCACCGGCCGGAAGGCCGCGGGCGCGGGCATCGAGGTGCTCACCGGCGACCCGCAGGCCGGCAACACTCTGGCCAGCCCGGACGCGATCGTGCCCAGCCGCTCAGCCCTGCACGGCGCGGGCGGCGTCTTCGGCTACCAGGTGCCCCCCAGCTCGCTCACCGTCGTGACCCTGGGCAGGCGATAACACCCGCCCGCCGGGAAAAGCCGGGGCCCGCACGGGGCACCACGTCCCGTTCGGCTTGATCAAATGGTTTTTCCGAACGGGCGGTGGCCGCACCCTTCGCACTCACGGCGCCACGTCCATGCGTGGCGGGCGCCGGAAGGCTTGTCACGGCCAGCGCACGGTGAATCCCGCGCTGACCGGTGCGGCGCTGCCCGCGCTGGCCGTGACCGTGCCGTGGTAGGTGCCGCGGTGCGCGTAGGTGTGCTGGCCGAAGATGACGTACAGGCTGTTCACATGGGTGCCGGTGGCATTGGTGCCGGTCACGTCGCCGGTCGTGCTGCTCCCGTCGCCCCAGTTGATCGTGCACCCGATGCCGAGCGAGGGATCGCACATGGTGAGCGTGCTGGCCGGGAAGCCCGGTGCCGACAGCGTGGCGAGGGGCCCGTCCACCTGGCCGCGGGCGCTGGCGGTGACCGTGGTTCCCGTGATGTCCAGCGACCACGGCACCTCGGTGGAGGGGTAGAAGTTCACCCTGCCCGCCTGGAGGCGGGCGCCCTGCGCGGCCAGGCGCCGCAGGAAATCGCGGTACGCGGGGCTGGCGGCGGTCCGCCGGGCGGGCGGCGACCAGGCGACTTCCGCCACGGCGAGCAGCCGCGGGAACACCATGTAGTCGACGTCGGACAGGTTCGGGACGGTCTCGCCCCACATGTCGCCTTCCACGCCGATGACGTTGCGGTCGGTGACGCCGCTGACGAACGTGCCGGGATCCCAGTCGTAGGCGCTGTCGGTGTCGCAGCCCTGCGGGCAGGCCCAGTTCATTCCCAGCGACGGTGGCACGCTGGACTGGGCGGTCACGACGTACTTCTGGTCGAGGTAGGTGTGGTTGGCGGGCGCCATCACGATCTTCATGTGCTTGGCGACGGCCTCGCGGCCGGTCTCCGTTCCCGGCGCACTGCCCGCGGCGGGCTGCCAGTACTCGGCGACCGAGCCCGCCGGCGGCCTGGTTCCCTGGCCGGCGATGTCCGCCCAGCCCATGACGGTCTTGTGGTGCCCGGTGACGATGCCCGTTTCCCTGTTGATGAACGCGGCGTACCGCGACGCGCTGAGCAGCGACGCGGGCACCTCGTCACCGCCGAGGTCGTAGTACGGGCCGGGGGTGGCGGCGGTGAGCTGGCCGATGATTGCCCTCATGATCGCCCAGGTGTCCGGGCTGCCCGGGCACAGCGCGCTGTAGCCGACGTCCTCGGTGTAGTCCCATCGCGGCGGGTTGTTCTGGCTGCAGTTGATGCCGTGCGGGCTGGCCGGCAGCGCCGGGTTACGGGTGTCACCGTACTCGGACATGATGATGGCGTTGTTGTGGCCGGGTGAGTCGACTTCGGGTACGACGGTGATGAAGTGCGCCGCCGCGTCGGCCACCACGGCCCTGTACTGAGCCTGCGTCCAGAAGCCGCCGGGGTCCACCAGCCTGCCGCCGGTCCCGACCGAGCCGGTGCTGCCGATGCTGGTCAGCCTCGGGAAGCCGTTGATCGCGAGCCGGAAGCCCTGGTCGTCGCTCAGATGCAGGTGAAATACGTCGATCTTGTACGCGGCGACCTGGCTGATGAGCTTCTCCACCGCGGACGGGGACTCGTAGTGCCGTGCTATGTCGAGCAGCACGCCCCGGTAGCCGTAGCGGGGATAGTCGGTGATGCGGACCGCCGGCGCCGTCCACGGCCCCGGCAGAACCGCCGGGCTGCTGATCCAGGCGGGCAGCAGCTGGCGGAACGTCTGTATGCCGTCGTACAGCCCGTGTGCGGCCGGCGCCTCGATCGTCGCGCTCGACGCCGTGGTGTCGAGCTGGTAGCCCTCGGCCTGCTGGCCGGCTCTGAGCGTCCCGGGATCGCCGATCTTCAGCACGACATCGCCCGGCCGCGGCGTGCCGGTGACCGTGGGCAGCCGGTAGCCGGTCGCCGGGCGCAGATAGGCGGCCAGGTCGGCGGCGACGGACAGTTCGGCGGAGGCCTGGGCGCCGGGCGCCGCCACGATCCGGGCACCCCGGGTGAGCGTGAACCGGCCGCTTCCGGCGGTCGCGGACGCCGGCTTCGGCACGACGGACAGGCTGACCGCCGCGGCGGCCGCCGTCCGGCCGTCCGCCGTCAGGCCGGGCGCTGTCCGGCCGGGCGCCGCGCTGGCGGTCATGCCGCCCGCGGCGGTGACCGCGCCCATCACCAGTGCCGTTGAGACGAGCGTCGCGGGGAGAAACAAGCTTCGTTGCATGTCGGCTGCCTCGGTGCGTCAGGGCCGGCGCAACCGGCCGCGCCAGGCCAGGGCAAGGCGGACGCTACCGGCGCGGGCGACACGGGTCAAGCCCGTACCAGGAGGTACCCGAAGCGATCGTGCTGGTCGTGCCCGGCTCGTTCTGCCGGGCCTGCATCGCGCCGGTGCCAATTGCCACTACAGTCCCATCCTCACCACACCTCGAGTACCTTAAGCACCAGCGCCCCATGATCGCGGAAACGTGAGGTCGTATGCGACCCCTAGATCGCCGTGATCATGGTTGGGCCTTGCTGGTGGCCGTGATCGCGGAAACGCGGGGGCGCATTCGGGAGCGGGCACTCCCGCTGCCGTGAGCCTCACGGTATTGATCGCATACAGCAAAACGCCGATAATGCTGTCATTACGGTGGGGCGCTGATAGACATAGAGATCTGGCGGCCATAAACGATCATGGCTGCATCCGGCCGGTGAATATCCGCGACGAGCCGCAGGCAAGGGTGCCGTGTCACGTAAGCGCCATAACCAGGCCGCACGGCCTGCCAACCGGAATGATTTTGATCATGGTGCGCGGAAGCGGCGTGGCTCACCGCGAGCCAGACGTCAGGCCGAACCGCGGTCGTGGTGGGCGCGAGCCCGGGTAAAGGCCGCGGGTGTCATGGGCGCGGCAGCGCTGGCCGCCGTGACGGCGTGGCTCACCGGCGGGCTGAACTGGCTGGCAGGTAAGGCGGTACCGCACCGAACTGAGCCGCTGGTGAGCGTGGCCGGGGGCCGCGTCCCGCACTCACTCGTAACAGGGGGCCGTCGCTATTCCGTTTCGCAGGCCGCGGCGGCCGGGCTCATGCTGGATCCCGCGGGTGACGGAGGCTGCGGGCCTATGGTCGTCAACGTTCCACCCGGGCGGCTCCGGCCGCCGGCGCCCCCCGCGGACGGCGCCGCGGCCGCGGCGCAGGAAGACGTCCAGTACGATAACGAGGCCGATCCCGACTCGACCGCCCTCGGGCTGGTGGTCCAGGCGAGCCCGGGTCACACCGCCATCCTTTACGACATCCGGATCAAAGTCATCCGCCGGCTGCCCGCACCTGCGCGGGACGCCGCGACAGTGGTGAAACTCGAGACGCCGGCCGGATGCGGCGGAGTTGTTCTGGCGCACGTGTTCCGTGCGTCACTCGATGACCAGGTTCCGCACGTGGTGCCTGATAAGGGCGAGCATACTAATTTTCCTTATTCCGTGTCCGAGAACGACCCGCAGGAATTCGAGATAACCGTCGCATCCAGGCATTGCGATTGCACCTGGGTGCCAGAACTGGTGTGGAGCGTTGACGGGCATATGGGAGTCACTGACTATGAGCAGCCGCCCGCCTTCGGGCCCGCCGTGGCCAGCCCATATCACACCGAGCCGTCCACCGGATACGCCCGGATCGCCTGGTCGGACAAGGCTTCCTCCGGACGCGAGTGGGTTCGGGTGCCGTTCGGCAACGGCTGACTACATTAGGACGCCCGCACAGATTCAGCTCAGCCGCCGGCGAGGGTCGGCTCGCGGCGGGACATCGCGCGGAACGGGATCATGACGGCGCCCGCGGTGAGCGCGGCCACCGCCGCGGCGAGCCCGGCGGCGGGAGCGAGCGGAATGAACGGGGCCCAGGAACCGGTGGCGGCCCTGGTGACCGTGAGCAGCGTGACCGCGCCGGCGCCCACGCCCGCGGCCAGCCCCGTCACGGTGACGAACAGCGCGTGCCAGCCGAACACGGCGGCCGCCTGGCCGCGGGTCGCGCCGACGCGGCCGAGCAGCCGCAGCACGCGCCGCCGCTCAACGGTGGCCACAACCAGGGTGTTCACCAGCGCGACGGCCGCCAGCGAGGCGACCACGCCGAGGATGAGGTCATCGCCGAAGCTGTTCTGGCCGGCGGCCTGCTCGGACTGAGCGTTGGCGACGCTTCGGCTGGCCACGCGCAGCCCGGGGTGGTGGGCGATCAGCGCGGCGAGTTCCGCGGGTGTGCCGCCGCTGACCAGGATCTGCGTGAAGCCGGGCGGCGCGCCGGTGTGACCCGCCGCCACCGCCGCCGGGATCAGCACGTCGCCGAACGCCAGCGAGCGGGCGTAGATGGCGCTGACCGTGGCCCGGTACGGCGTGCCGTCCGGCAGGTACACGGTGACCCGCGATCCGGTGTGCACGCCCAGCACCCCCGGACCCGCCTCCAGCACGCTCACCGCGATCTGCCCGGGACGGGGCGCCGCGAGGCCGCCGGCGGTCACGCCGAGGTCCAGCACCCGGCCGAGCGGGCCACCCGCGACGGCCTCGCCGGAGACCTGTTCCAGGTCCGGGTCGGTCGCCGCCACGCTGACCGGCGCCACCCCGGCCGCGGCGCGCACCCCGGGCAGCGCACGTACCTGCCGCAGGGTCGCGGCGGTGAGGTTCGCCCCCGAGATCACGTGACCGGCCGTCATGGTGCTCGTCGCCTGGGCGGCGGTGGCGCGGCCGATGGAGGCGTTGGCGAAGTAGACGCTGCCCACCAGGGCGACCGCCATGGCCACCGGTATCACGGCCGAGGCCGTACGGCGCGGCTGGGCGGAGATGGCGGCCAGCGCGAGCCTGGCCGACGGCCCCCCGGCGGCCCGCAGCGGCCTGGCGAGCCAGGCCGCGAACGCCACCAGGACCGGGCCGAGCAGGGCCACGGACAGCATGCACACCAGCAGCAGCGGGAACGCCAGCGCGAGCTGGCCGGCGGGGCTCTTCTGGCCGAGCGTGAGCGCCGTCAGGGTTCCCGCGCCGCCCGCCGCGGCGAGGCCGAGCGCTACCCGGACCGGGTGCGGCCACTTGCGTTCGGCGGCGGTCTCGCGCAGCGCCTGCGCGGGCGACGTCCGGCCCGCGCGGCGCGCGGCGATCTGCCCGCTCAGCGCGGCAACGATGGCGCTCGTGCCGCAGGCGATAGCCAGCAGCCATGGGCTCAGCCACGCGGCGGACCCAGCGGGCAGCATCTGGTGCGCGGCCAGCGCGTGTGCGCCCAGCGCTCCCAGGGCGGCGCCGGGCAGGCAGCCGAGCGCGCCGCCGGCCACGCCGCACACGGCCAGCTCGGCGAGGATCGCCCGCCGGACCTGGCCGCGGGTAGCGCCGACCGCGCGCAGCAGCGCGAACCTGCGCCTGCGCAGGTTCACCGCCAGCGCGGTCGTGGCGGCCAGCACGAACAGGGAGATCATCACGATCGGGGGTATCAGCGCCTCGGCCAGCGCCCGGCCGTTGGCCCGCTCGACCGCCACGTTCAGGTTCGCGACGTAGCCGCGGGCCGCGCCGGTCGCGATCGTGTAGCCCTGGCCTCCGTGCAGGGCCGCACGGATCCGCCGGGCGAGCACGTCCGCGGGAACGCCGCGCTTCGCGGCGACCGCGACCACGTCCGTGTCACCGGGCCGCACCGCCCCGCCGGCGAAGCCGGACTCACCGGTCGCGGTGGCCACGCCGGGTACCTGGGCTAGCTGCCGGTCCAGTGAGGAGGGCACTCCCCGGTAGGCCGGCAGCGGAACGCTCTCCCGCTGGGCGTCCTGCCCGCCGCCGAGGGTGAGGGTGAGGCTGGTGTCGCCCGCCACCACGACGCTGGCGGCGGCGAGCCGCCCCGCCGGCGCCGGGGTGTGCGCGCCCACGAGCGATATCGCGGCGACGCTCAGCGTGGCCGCGACGGCCGACGCGACCACGGTGCCGACCAGCGGGCCGGGGCCGCGGCGGATCCCGGCGAGCATCCAGCCCCGCATCAGTAACGCCCCCGCCCGGCCCGCTCGCCGAGGACGGCCAGGTCGCCCCGCCCGGTCTGCCCGGCCCGCTCGCCCAGCTCGTGCAGCAGACGGGCCACCACCGTCGGCTCCGGACCATCCACCACGCGGTCCACCCGGCCCGCGTGCAGGAACACCGCCCGGTCGCAGAACCGCGTCACCTGCGGGTCGTGGGTGACGATCACGACCGTCGTCCCGTCCGCGGCCTCCCGCAGCAGGCGCAGCACCCCGGCCGCCATGTGCGGGTCCAGCGCTCCCGTCGGCTCGTCGGCGAAGACCACGTCCGGTCGCGTGATCAGCGCGCGGGCAATCGCCACCCGCTGCTGCTGGCCCCCGGACAGCTCGGCCGGCAGCCTCCTGAGCTGCCCGCCGCCCAGTCCCACCCGGGCGGCCGCGAGCTCGATGTCCACCCGGTCCGCGGGGCGGTGGTCCAGCCGGAGGGGAAGCGCGATGTTCTCCGCGACAGTCAGCTCCGGCAGCAGGTTGAGATCCTGGAACACGAAGCCCACACGCCGCCGCCGCAGCACCGCCTGCCGGCGGTGGGAGAGCCGGGCCAGCTCGGCACCGCACAGGCGCACTGTGCCTGAGGATGGGCGCTCAAGCCCGGCCGCGCACTGCAGCAGCGTCGATTTGCCGGACCCGGAAACGCCGAGCACCGCGGTGAACGAACCGGCGGCGAACGACATCGACACCCGGTCAAGCGCCGGGACCGCGCCCCGGCCCCGCCCGTAGCGCTTCGTCACGTCCTCCAGAGCCACCGGGGCAGCCGTGACTGAGGTTACTGCTGTGTCTACAGCGATTTGTGCGACCATATATTTCAGCGTGCCAGTCGCGCCAGCCCGGACCAATCCGGCCGCCCGACGGGTTTCTGGTGGGGTTTACCCCCGGACAGCCGCGCCTGCGCCCGCGGCGGCTCAGCCGGATGTGACTTTGTAGCGAAGGTGGCCATTTTGCAGGTACTCGGCCACAGGCCATCAATATGAAACGGCGACTCGGCGCGTCTGGCCAGTGGTGCTCGTTGCGTGTGCATCGCACTCAGATCGCCCTATTCTGCGGGCTCGGACTGGCGGGGCTGGTATATCGGCGCGTGCTCAGGATTACGCCGGAGCCGTGCGCGAGTTCGACGGATATGAGCTCGGGTGCGGTGAGCAGTTCCTGGCGGACCCGGCTCTGCTCGGCTCGCTGCGTGCCGGGCCAGTCCGGCATCGGAGTCGTGTCGTCGACGACGAGCATGCCGTGCGGGCCGAGCGCGGCGACCGTACGGTCGAGGCCATGCCATTTACCGCCGGGCGCGTCCGCGAAGATGAGGTCGTAGCTGCCGCCTTCGGCGAGCAATCCGAGTGCGTCGCCATGGCGCAGGCTGACGAAGGAGGGCCACTCGCCGCGCGCGGCCAGACCCGCCATCCGGCGGTCGCTTTCCACCGTTGTCACGGCCACATCGGTTCTTGGCAGCAGTCCGGAGGCTATCCAGGCGGTTCCCACGCCGGCCCCGGTACCGAGCTCCAGTACGTTCGTCCGGGCGGGCAGGTGCGCGGCCAGGACAGCTAGCAGCCGCCCGGTGGCGGGGTCGCAGGACATCGGGAAGCCAGCTTCGCGGGCCCGGCTTGCAGCAGCCGCTACTAGCGGCGGCATCGGCTCGTGGCCAGTCATGGGTCAGTCCTCCCGTCGGGCGGCATTATCCGTTGATGTCCCGGCCGGCGGTGCTGTCGACGTGGGCGGGGATGTCGCCGTCGTGGCGGTCACCCGTCGTCAGCGTCCCGGACGGCTCGAACATCAGGATGGAGCCGCCGGGCGATGACGGCTTGTGCTCGGTGCCCTTTGGGACCACGAAAATTTCTCCCGGGCGCAGGCTGACGGTCCGCTCGCGGTCGCCGCTGCGGAGGGCGATGTCGAACTGGCCGTCGAGTACCAGGAAGAACTCATCGGTGTGATCGTGCACGTGCCAGATATGCTCGCCCTGGACATGGGCGATCCGGATGTCGTAGTCGTTGACCCGGCCGACGATCCGCGGGCTGTAGACGTCGCTGAAGGCGGCCAAAGCCTGGCTCAGGCTGACGGGCGTGTCTGTCATGCACCTAATAGTCCGCGGCTGCAGGATCCGGGTCTTGTACGATCTTGACGTGGACGCGGAGCTGCGAGGGTGCTGCCACGTTGAGGCGTGGGCGCCGCAGGTGCCGGGGATCCGCGAGGTGTTCCACGCCCGCCTGGTGGACTACGCTTATCCGCCGCACTGCCACGAGACCTGGGCAGTCCTCATCATCGACGAGGGCGCGATCCGCTACGACCTTGACCGCCGCCGCTGCGGAGCAGCGGGCCAGGCCGTGGCAATCCTGCCGCCCGGAGTGACACACGACGGCCGCCCCGCACCCGGTGCCAGCGGATTCCGCAAGCGCGAGCTCTACCTGGACAGGACCTTCTTCCCGGCCGGGCTGACCGGCGCCGCGGTCGACCACACCAGCCTCAGCGACCCGCCGCTGCGGGCCGCGATATCACAGCTGCACGATTGCCTGCTTCAGGATGCGGAGAGCCTGGATGCCGAGGCCAGGCTCGCGCTGATCGGGGAGCGGATCACCGGCCACCTGACCCGGACGCCGCACCCGGCTCCCTCCCCAGAGCCAGGCATCGCCTGGCAGCTCCAGCAGCTCCTCGACGACCACATAACAAGCCAAGTCGGCCTCGCATGGGCGGCCGCCACGCTAGACCGCAGCGTCCCGCACCTGGTTCGCAGCTTCACCCGCCAGTTCGGCCTGAGCCCGCACGCTTACGTGATCGGCCGCCGCATCGACGCTGCCCGCTGCCTCATGCTCCGGGGCGCCGCGCCAGCCGACGTCGCCACCGCCGTCGGCTTCTACGACCAGGCACACTTCACACGCCACTTCAAGAGGCACACCGCCACCACCCCGGCCAGCTACGCCCGCAGCCACGCGACGAGGCGCGTAAGCAGCGGCGCGCACGCGCCGGGCCGCCCCCACTCACTTCGGTGACCCGAAATGGCGAGCTAGCACCCCGCTCAGGCACCCCGGTCGCAGCCGAATTTCCCGCGCCCGTGTGGCCAGCTACATGCAACGTGATGGCCACCTTCGCTGCAAAGTCACACCGGAGGGGCGGCGCGCGACGGTGGTTCGTGACCGACGCCGCTGACCTTACCCAGGTTGAATTCGTAGTGATCAGGTTGTGTTGCGTGTCGGCGCTTTCCTGTCGCGCAGCCAGCGCTCGAATTCGGCGGCGACGATGCGCTCGTCGTGCACGCCGGCCGCCTCGCCCGAAGCCAGCCACACGATCGGCGGCCCTATCACGGCGGGCTCGGGGGACCCCTGACCCCCGGGCGCCGTGCCGGGCGGCAGCATGCCGGTGACGGCCGGGCCCCCGGGCAGGAGCAGGCCGACAGTGACGCCCGTGTCCCGCAGGCCGGCGGCCATGATCCGGGACAGCGCCTCGCTGCCGGCCCGGGACGGCCCATAGGGAACGAACCCAGCTCGGTGCATGGCCGGGTGGCTCACCGAGATGCTGACGATGCGTCCGCCGCCGGCGGCCAGCATCCGCGGCGTGACCTCGCGCGCCACCAGGAAGTAGCCGGTCAGGCTGGTCTCGGTCACCGCCAAGCAAGGCTCGCAGGTGAGCTGCGGGCAGCCTGCTCAGGCTCACGCCGCCGGCTGGGCTGGGGGCGGTTCTTAGACTGACCGGGTGAGCTTTACGCTGAGCCTGCTCGGGGACGTGCGCTGGCGCCAGCGGCCGGTGGTGGGCGATCGCCCGCAGGCGCTGCTGGCGGCACTGGCGGCGCGCGGCTGCCGGCCGGTGCCCGCCAGCGAGCTGATCGAGCTGGTCTGGGGCGAGGAGCCCCCGGTCAACGGGCCCAAGAGCCTGCAGGTGCTGGTGTCGCGCACGCGCAGTGCATGCGGTGCCGAGGTGATTGCGCGTGACGGCGCCGGGTACCGGCTGGGTGCCGCTCCCGGCGAGGTCGACAGCGTGCGGCTTTCCGAGCTTGTCGGTCAGGCTGTGGCCGCGCTGGACCAGGATGCGGCGCTCGCCGCCGAGCGAGCGCGCCAGGCCCGGGCGCTGGCGGACGGCCTGCCCGCCGTGACGGGTGACAGCGCTGGGCCGCTCGCGAAGCTGCGCCGGGCGGCGGCCGCGGACGTCGACGCCGCCCGGGTGATCCAGGCCCGCGCATCCAGCAGGATGGGAGCCCATGGCGCTGCGCTTCCGGCCCTCGAAGCCGCGTGTGCCGGGCGGCCGGACGACGAGTCCCTGCTTGCCGATTTGCTGCGCAGCGAGGCCGCCGTCCGTGGCCCGGCGGCCGCTCTGGAGCGCTATGAGCGATATCGTCGCGGCCTGCGCGAGCGCCTCGGCACCGACCCGGGGGAGCTTCTGCGGCGTGCTCACCGGGAGCTGCTGGCGCTGGACCGGCCGGTGCGCAGGGGCCTGCGGTACGACGCGACCGCGCTGATCGGCCGGGACGGCGACCTGAAACGGTTGCGGGCGCTCACGGCGAGCTCGCGGGTGGTCTCGATCGTGGGGCCGGGCGGGCTCGGTAAGACGCGGCTGGCTCATGCCATCGCGCGCGACGCGGCCGTGCCGGTCGTGTACGTCGCCGAACTGGCCGGGGTCTCCTCGGCCGACGACGTCGTGGGTGAGGTGGATCCGTGCTCGGCATCCGCGACTCGATTCAGGGCCGCAGGATCTTGACCGAGGAGCAGCGGGCCGACGTCCGCGCGCGTATCGCGCAACGGCTCGCGCAGTCGCCGGGTCTGCTGGTGCTGGATAACTGCGAGCACCTGATCGATGTGGTGGCCGGCCTGGTGGCGTTCCTCGTCTCGGCCACGTCGGACCTGCACGTGCTCACGACGAGCCGCTCGCCGCTCGGCATTGCGGCTGAGCGCGTTTACCTGCTCGGCGAGCTGGAGACCAGTGACGCGGCCGAGCTGTTCCGGGAGCGGGCGGTTGCCGCGCGGCCGAGCGTCCGGCTCACCGAGCCGGCCGTGACGAGCATTGTCCGCCGGCTCGATGGCCTTCCGCTGGCGATCGAGCTGGCCGCGGTCCAGGTACGTGCCATGGCGGTGGAGGACATCGACCGCCGGCTGGAGAACCGCTTCGCGCTGCTGCGCGGTGGTGACCGGAGCGCGCCCGACCGGCACCAGACGCTGCTCGCGGTCATCGACTGGTCATGGAATCTGCTGGGTGCCGGCGAGCAGCGGGCCCTGCGCTGGCTGGCGTTGTTCAACGATGGGTTCATGCTGGAGGCAGCGGATGCGGTTCTCGGCGGTGACGCCTTGGCCGCGGTTCAGGGCCTCGTCGGCCAATCGCTGCTGAGCGTCCGTGAGACCCCGCTCGGCGTGCGCTACCGAATGCTGGAGACCGTGCGCGAGTTCGGCCGCATGCAACTCGTCGATGCGGGCGAGGACCGCGATGCACGCGCCGCCGTGCGCCACTGGGCAGTGGCCTACGCGCGTGATCACGGCGCCCGCCTGACGAGCACCGGCCAGTTCGCGGCCATCGACGCGGTGGGCGCCGAGGAGATCAACCTGGCCGATCAGCTGCGCGGCGCGCTGGCCGACAGCGACCGTTGCGCGCTGGTTCAGCTGCTGGCCTGTCTCGAGACGTTCTGGTTGTTCCGCGGCGAGCATATTCGCCTGCTTGTCCTGGCAGATGCTGTGGCCGACGCCCTCCGCGACTGGCGGCCGCCGCCGCAGCTCGAGTACACCACCGGCGCGGCGATAGCCCTTATCCTGGCCAATTCGATGGTCGCGGGCGGGAAAACGATCGGCCAGCTGCAGGCGCTCTTGCGCCGGCTCGGCCCCGTCGCCGATGGCGACGGGCGCGTGTCCGGCCTGGCCACGATCATGCTGGCGTATGACCCGGCCGATCCCGGAGCGTTCCTCGGCCAGCTGGAGCGGCTCGCTCACGACCGGGATCGTGAGACGGCGGTAACCGCCTGCTTCTGGCTGGCCAGTACGCGGGAGAACGCCGGCGATCTGGCAGGCGCGGTCGCCGCTTGCGAGCGTGCGCTGGCGCTTGTTGCCAAGGACTACGGACCGTGGTCGTGGGCGATGCCGCGCGCCCAGCTGGCACAGCTTGCGATGCATGTGGGTGACCAGGCCGCGGCGGCCGTTCATGCCCGGGCGGCGCTGCCGGTCATGCAGCGGCTCGGCGCCAGCGATGACGAGGTCCAGCTCCGCTGCCAGCTCGTCTTCTGCGCGATCGCCGAGGGGCGCCTCGGCGAGGCGGAGGCCGAGCTGGACCGGATCGCCGCGGTCGTCGAGGGCGCCATGGTGTTCGGCGGGGCTGCCTTCGGCCAGGTCTGTCACGCTGAGCTGATGCTCGCGCGCGGCGACCACGCCGGCGGCTTGTCCCTCTACCGGGACTGCATGATCCGGATGCGCGAGCTCCAGTTTCCCGGCGTGCCCCGGACGGGCGTAGAGCCATGGGCGCTGTTCGGCGTGTCGCTGGCACTGGCCGCCCACGCGCGGTACGCAACGGCGGCCGAGGAAGCGCACGGGCAGGCGCTGTTCCGCACCTGCCGCGACGACGCGGTGAAGGTCCTCGGCGGTGCGGCTCCCGGCCTCGATTACCCTGTCGTCGGGCAGCAGCTCTTCGCGCTCGGAGCGTGGTGCCTGCTGCGCCGGGCCGCCGGGGCCGATGACGCGGTACGGCTCCTCGTGTTCGCCGACCGGTTCGCCTGCAACCGCTCGGTCCCATCCTTGTTGTGGGAACGTATCGCGCCCGCGGCGGAAGAACCGGCACCCGGACGGATCGCCGAGTTCCGGGCCCAGTACGCGGGCCGCCGCCCGGCAGACCTGGTGAAAGAGGCCTGCCGGGCGGTCGGGCAGCTTCCGGGCTAGGGCCAAGGGCGGTCGCGCGCCACTACATGTGCCGCTTGTGGCTGTACACCGACAGCGGCGCAAAGATCACGATCACCGCCACGCCTGCCAGCAGCGTCCAGCCCACCTCACCGCTGATCATGCCGTGATTGGCCAGGTCGCGAGCGGCCGACACCAGGTGCGAGACCGGGTTGACCTTGACGAATGCCGCCAGCGCGCCGGGCAGGGTACGGACCGGCACGAACGCGTTGGACAGGAAGGTCAGCGGAAACAGGATCAGCATGGAGATCCCCTGCACGCTGTGGGCGTTGCGGGCGATCGTCCCGATGAAGGTGAAAATCCAGGCGATCGCCCAGCCGGTGAAGACCGCCAGCAGGATCGCGCCCAGCACGCCGGGTGCGCCGCCGCCGGGACGGTATCCGATAGCCGTACCCATCGCGAAGGTCAGGCCGGTGGCGATGAGATAGCGCACCGGGTCCGCGATCATCGGGCCGGCCAGCGGGGCGATCCGGGCGACGTCGACCCCGAACACCCGGGCCTCCCCGGCGTCGATCGGCAGCATCGTCGCGAGCATGCGCAGCATCGTCGTCTTGCCGACGCCGCTGCGCATCCTGTGCCGCCTGACCCGCAGAAACCGTGTCAACCGGTGAGCCGGAGGGCTGACTGGTAAGCTTTGGTAAGTTCTGGTAAGCTATCTGGTAAGTTCGGAGTCCAACTGGGGGATGCCATGGATCTGGCTGGAATCATCGCACGGCTCCGGGAGACAGGCGCGGAGCTTGAAGATGTCGAGGTGAAGCGGGCGTCGGGCGGGGTGCCGGAAAGCCTGCCATCCACTATGTCGGCGTTCGCCAATTCACGCGGCGGAGTCATCATTCTCGGGCTAGACGAGCGGTCGGGGTTCGCCGCGACTGGCGTCGCCGA
>JAFAZE010000049.1 GCA_019239975.1 Streptosporangiaceae bacterium | reverse complement strand
CGCGCGATCGCGGAATGTGAGCCGCGGTCGCGGCTCACTCCGCGCCACCCGCCGTAACCCGCTGCGGTTCCGCCGTAGGGTGCTGCGGTTCCGCCGTGGGGCGCTGCGGTTGCGCCGTAACCCGCTGCGGTTGCGCCGTGGGGCGCTGCGGTTTCCGGCGTGGGCGCTGTGGTGCTCGCCGTAGAGTCAGGCGGGCACTGGGCTGACCCGCTGAAGGGGGGGCGAGTGAGCGGCGGGCGACGGCCGTTCCGTTCAGTGACATGAAGAGAGAAGCGTGGGCGCCGGTAGCGGCGTTGTCCGCGGTCACCAGATCGGCGGGTGCCTGTCCTTCCAGGGGCGTGCGTGCTCGAGCTGGGCGGACAGGGAGATCAGGGTTCCCTCTTCGCCGGTGCGGCCCGCGAGCATCACGCCGACCGGCAGGTTATCCGCGTTCCAGTACAGCGGGACGTTCACCGCGGGCTGGCCGGAGACGTTGTAGGCCGCGGTGAACGGCGTGAACCGCTTCTGGCGCTCGAAGTTCTCCGCGGGCTCCACCTCGTCGAAGTAGCCCACCGGCGCCGGCGGGGACGCGAGCGTCGGGGTGAGGACCGCGTCGTAGCCGCTCAGCGTGATGAGCGCGGGCCGGGTGACCGCCTGCAGGTACGCCTCGGCCGCCATGAGCTCGCTCGCCTTGATCGCTGCCCCGCGCTCGCGCAGGTAGCGGGTGAGCGGAAGCAGCCTGTCCTCGGCGCCCGGGTCGACGGGCGCCAGGGTAGCCGTCGCGTACCACAGGATCTCGAAGAACGGCACGGTGTCCGGCCCGAACGGCAGGCTGATGTCCTCGACCTCGTGGCCGAGCCCGGCGAGCAGCTCGCTGGCGTCCTCGTAGGCCGCGGCGCAGTCCGGGTGCACCACCGCTCCCTCGACTGGGGGCTGCAGCGCCCGCCCGATGCGCAGCCGCCCGGGTTCCCGGCGGGCGTAGCCGAGGAACGACTCGCCGGCCGGCAGCGGCGGCGGCGTGTACATGTCGCCGGGGTGGTTGCCCGCCATCACGTCGAGCAGCAGTGCGGCATCGGCCACCGTGCGGGCGATCGGCCCGCTCACCGCCAGCCCTGACAGGTCGGGCATGACCGGGCCCTGGGAGACGCGCCCGCGCGTCGGCTTGATGCCGAACAGCCCGCAGACGCTGGACGGGATGCGGATCGAGCCGCCGCCGTCGCTGCCCTGGGCCGCGGGCGCGAGCCCGGCGGCCACCGCGGCCGCGGCGCCGCCGCTCGACCCGCCGGCCGACCGGGTGAGGTCCCATGGCGTACGGGCGGGCGGCCCGATCTTCGTCTCGGTGTAACAGGGCAGCCCGAACTCGGGGGTGGCCGTCTTCCCGGTGATCACGGCGCCGGCCGCGCGCAGGGAGGCGGCCACGTAGTCGTCCTCCGGCGCGATGAAGTCCCTGAAGACCTCCGAGCCGAGCGTGGCCCGCATGCCCGCGACGAGGTTCAGGTCCTTGACCGGGACCGGCACACCGGTCAGCGGCGGCAGCGCCGCCGGGTCCTGGGCGACCGTCACCGCCTTTTCGGCGGCACGCGCCTGTTCCCGCGCGGAATCGGCCGCGATCGTGAAGAACGCGCCGACGCTCTCATTGCGTTCGGCCATCCTGGCCAGGTAATGCTCCGTGACGTCGACCGGGGAAAGTTCGCCTTTCCTGATCGCCGTGGCCAGCTCAATCATGGTGAGCTCGTGAATCCGCGCCATGTTACCTGATAGTAAACCTTTACCGCCTGGACGGAAGCGGCGATTCCGCGGCCATACGCGCGGCGGCGGCTGGACGCCGGCTGAGCCCCGGCCGCGCCGGCGACCGGGGGACGGAAAACGGGGGCTGCGCCGACCGCCCGGGGCGAGCGAGGCCGCGCCGGCGACCGGGGGGACGGGTAAAGCGGGCTGCGCCGACCGCCCAGGGCCGGGGCTGCGCCGGCCGCCCGGGGCGGGAGGCGGCAAAGTGGGCGGCTACAGTGGGGCCGTTGGCGCCATCGGCCCCGCCCAGTGGGGCCATATGCGCCAGCGGCCCCGGATGGGGCACCCGGATGGGGCACGGCGGGAAGCGGCGGTACGGTGCAAATCAGGCAAATCGCCTATCTGCATGTGCATGGAGGGTGGCCAGCAGATTACGTTGTGCTACGGGCTATTGGCCTTAAATATTCCTGCCAGGTGTGCGATTTACGTTAGATGTCCGCTATAAATCACACTAGTCCAGGGGACAATTGACTACGGAGCGCTGTAGCGTTCCGTCCTGGATCAGTAACGCTCAGGGTGGTGGACCGGATGGCGTGGCCAAAGTTTAAAAAACCCAGGTCATCGGCGCCGCCAGTGGCACGTGATCGCAATGGGTTGCACGTCATAGTGACACCGGCGGACGACGCTGATCCTGCTCGTAACGGCACGCGCGACGCGGGAACCGGCGACGCGCGGCTCACGGGGAAAGACGGGGCATTCGGCCCATGGCCGGTGGGCTCGCCAGACGCCGACAGGCTCGAGGGGCAGGCCGACGGCGAGTTCGGCGACTCCGCCGTGCCCGGGTTCGACGGGTTCGGCGAGCCCCCGGGGCTGGCGTTCGAAGACCCTCTGGAGGCGGGCATCGACGACATCCTCGGCCCGGCGGCAGTCGGGCCGGCGGCAGGTGCGCCGCCCGAAGCCGAGGCCGGGCAGGAGGAGGCCATGAGGGCGCCCCGGGCCGCACCGCCGCGGACGGCTCCGTCAAGTGCGGCCCCGGCGGCACCGCGGCAGGCGTCGTGGAACACGCCCGGGCCGGTCGTCACGCCGGTCCCCCGCCCGGACCCCGCGGGCGGCGACGGCACGGCCCAGCCGCAGCGGCAGCGGATCCGCGACCTGTCCATGGACGCCCGGATGCGGATCTGGCGGCGGCGCGCGCTGATCACGGTGATCGCCGGCGTGGTGTTCTCGATCGTCTTCACATGGCGGCTCGGCCTGACGATCGCGGTGATCGTCGCGATCGCCGACACCATCTACCGGGCGCGGACGGTGGCCTCGATCCCGCCGGGCATCAAGCTCTCCGGTGCCCAGCGCCGCACCCAGCGCCAGCTGGGCAGGGTGGAGCGCGCCGGGTACCGCGCGCTGCACTCGCGTCCCATCCCGAACAGCGAGGAGTTCATCGACCACCTCGTGATCGGCCCGACCGGGGTGTACGCGATCGACTCCGAGGACTGGGACAAGCGCCTGCCGATCCGCTTCTGGAACGGGAAGCAGCTCTTCCACGGCCCGCAGAACAAGAAGGACCGGGTCAACCACGCCCGCTGGGAGGCGGAGCAGGCCAGCGAACTGCTCAGCGGAACGCTCGGCAAGGAGATCGTGGTCCGGCCGGCGATGGCGGTCTACGGCCCGAAGATTCCCTGGGACATCGCCACGATCAGGGACGTGGACGTGTTCAGCGGCCCGCGGCTGCGCAAGTACCTGCGCAAGCGGTCCAGGAACCAGGACCTGCCGCGGCTGTCCGCCGAGGAGGTCGAGAAGATCCAGAAGGCCGCCGCGGCGGTCTTGCCTCTTGCCGGCAGCAGCGCCGCCACCACCCCGGTAGGCTGAGTCCCCAGCTACCGAGGGGAGTCAGCTCGTCATGCCACCCGGCCCCGCGGCTCCCACCGGGTTCGTGCGGGCGGCGCGCACCCCGGACGTGCCCGACCTGGCACGCATCCAGGTGGCGAGCTGGCGCGATGAGTTCGCCGGGATCGTGCCGGACGGGGTGCTCGCGGAGCTGACCAGCGAGGCGGCGCAGGAGCAGTGGCGGGAGCGCTGGCGCGAGGCCATCACGAAGCCGCCGACGAGCCGCCACCGGGTGCTCGTAGCGGTCGGCGAGCAGACCGCGGGGTTCGCGTCCGTGGGGCCCGCCACCGACGATGACCTGTGGCCGGGCACCGACGGGGAGCTTTACGAACTGCGCGTGCTGCCCGCGCTGGCCGGCCGCGGGCACGGCGGCAGGCTGCTGCACGCGGTCGCGGACACCCTCGCCGAGGACGGTTTCCGCACCGCCTACACCTGGGCCCTGGAGGCGGATGCCGGGCGCCGGCGGTTCCTCGAGTCGGCCGGCTGGGCGCCCGATGGCGGGCGCGGCAACCTGGACATGGGGGTCAGGGTGCCGGTGCTGCGCCTGCACACCACGATCGCCGCACCCGCATAGGATCACCGGGTGGCAAACGCACGCGAGTGGCTGGCGGGGACCCGGCCACGGACGCTTCCCGCGGCGGTCGTGCCGGTGCTGATCGGTTCCGGCGTCGCGGCGGGCTATCACGAGTTTTCCGCCTGGCGCGCCGCGCTCGCCCTGGTCGTCGCGCTCGCGCTGCAGATCGGCGTGAACTACGCCAACGACTACAGCGACGGCATCCGGGGATCCGACGCGAGCCGCGTCGGGCCGGTCCGGCTGGTCGCCGCGAAGCTCGCACCGCCGCGCCAGGTGCTCGCCGCCGCGTTCGGCTGCTTCTTCGTGGCCTGCGCGGCCGGGCTCGCGCTCGCCGCCGTGACCTCGTGGTGGCTGGTGCTCGGCGGGGCCGCGGCGGTGGCGGCCGCCTGGTTCTACACCGGGGGGTCGCGGCCGTACGGCTACCGCGGGCTCGGCGAGGTCGCCGTGTTCGTGTTCTTCGGCGTGGCCGCGGTGGCCGGCACGGCGTACGCGCAGATGTCCTCGCTGAGCTGGCTGGCGCTCGCCGCGTCCGTGCCGGCCGGGCTGCTGTCGTGCGCGCTGCTCATGGTCAACAACCTGCGCGACATCCGCTCCGACGCGCAGGTCGGCAAGCGGACGCTCGCGGTACTCATCGGCGACGCGCGGAGCAGGCTCGCCTACCTGGGGTGCCTGCTGCTGCCGTTCGTGCTGGCCGCCGCGATCGCGACGGCTCGCCCGCTGACCCTGCTCACCGCGGCGGCCCTGCCGCTGGCCGCCGGCCCGGCACGCGCCGTGCGGGCGGGCGCGTCGGGGCCCGCGCTGATCAGGACGCTGGGGCAGACGGCACGGCTGCAGCTCGTGTTCGGCGTGGCCTTCACGATCGGTCTCGCGTTCCGGTTCTGATGGTTGATTCCAATGGTTTGAGCACGACACGCTTGCCGAAATTGCGCGGATCGAGGGCGCTGACACGCGGCTTCGCGATAACCTGCGGACGAATCCCTGTCAAGGGATGGGCCGTGGGGGGCGGAAGCATGCGATCTCAACGGGAGGGGTGCTTGGGTGCAGCCCCGTAACATGTCCCCGGACAGACCGGGCGACGACGCGGCACGGTTCCTCCATGAGCTGCGTGAGCTGCGCGATCTCGCCGGGCTCAGCCCCGCCGAGCTCGCCGCGCGCGCACACTATCCCGTCGACGTGCTGCAGGCGGCGGAGGCGGGGCCCGGGCTGCCGGACCTGCCCGTGCTCGCGGCCTACGTGCGCGGCTGCGGCGGCACGCCCGTGGAGTGGGAGGAACGGTGGCGGGCGCTGACGCGGGCCGCCGAGAGCTCGGCGTCCCTGCCGACCCGCCAGGGCGGCGCGAGCGTCGCGGCAGCCGCGGGGGCGCGCGCGGGGACCACCAGCGCTCCCCCCGAAGAGCACGACCCGGCGCGGATCATGGCGGCGCTGAGCCGCGATGCCGCGGAGCCCACGCGGCGCACGCGCGAGCGCACCGCCGGCGGCGCGCATCGCGCCCCGAGCGTGCCCAGCGTGGCGCACGCCAACGGTGACTCCGGATCAGCGCTCGGGCAGCCGGGACCGGCGTCCGCGGCGTCCTCCCTGACCTCTTCGCCCGCTCCGTCCGCCCCGTCCGGGGCTGGTCTGGCTTCCGCGGCCGAGTCCTCCGGGGGATGGTTCACCGCCAGCCAGACGTCCAAGGCAACGAGGACCGCCGCCGCGGAGACCCCCCGGGAGGAGGTTCCGCAGGCGGCTTCGCAGGCCTCCCCGTCCGCGTTCTCCGCGACCGGTGTGCCGGCGGGCGGCGCGGGGTCAGGTACCGGTTACGGCGATGCCGGGTACGGGGACGCCGGCTACGGCGATGGCGGCTACGGCGACGCCGGGTACGGCAGGCAGCTGAGCGGCGCGGGAAGCTCCGTCTTCGGGGGTACCGCCTCGCCGGAAAGCACCGGGTACAGGGGCGCCGGGTACGCGAGCACCGCCCGCCAGGCGGCCGCGGAACCAAGCTCCGCGGCCGCGCAGCCGTCCGCGGGCACGCAGCCGTCCGCGGGCGCTGCCCCCGCCGGGCACCAGGCCGCCGGCCGGCGCGGGCTGTCGCGGGAGGCCGCGATCGCGCTCATCGTGGTCGCCACCCTGGCCTTCGTCGGCGTCCTGCTGATGGTCCTGCCCTGAGGCACGGCCGGCCCCGCGCTACCGGGCGGCGATGACCTCCGTGAGCGCGGGCAGCCCCGTACTCGGCGATGTTTTGGCCTGCCCAGTTGCGCCGTGCCCGGCGATGAGCTTCCGCCGGCCGGTACCGCGCTGACCGGGCCGCCCGGTGCCGATCGCGCGCTGCTTGATGCCGCGCGGCTCTTTGGGGCACCAGGGCCACACGTGACCGTGACCTGACAGCGGGTCTATGGTGGCGTGGGTGTTTAATCCATACAGACCCACAGAGACACGGCGCTGCCTCTTGACGCCCAGTGGCGAGAGGCGTTTGGTTTGTGTAAAGGTTCTCACCTGCGGAAAGCTATATATCGCAGGCCACCGACAACGGAGTGGGGTGGTCGGACGTGGACATGCGTAGCATACGGGTCCTCCGGTGGCACAACCGGAACCTGCGGCGGCGCGCGGCGGCCGTGTCCGCGCCGGTCCTGCTCGCCGCCGGCCTGGCGGCCTGCTCGTCGGCGTCGGCCGGGAACGCGGTCACGCTGAACTACTGGAGCTTCCCCGACAACTCCGGCGCGGTCCAGCAGGCGGTCAACGAGTGCAGCGCCGCGTCGGGCGGCAGGTACACGATCGTCTACAACAAGCTGCCGACCGACGCCGACGGGCAGCGCCAGCAACTGGTGCGCCGCCTGGCCGCGCACGACGGTTCGTTGGACATTCTCGGGCTGGACGTGACGTGGGAGGCGGAGACGGCGCAGGCGGGCTGGATCCTGCCGTGGACGGGCGCGGACAAGGCGGCGGCCGAGCAGGACACGCTGCCGACGATGCTGCAGACGGCGACGTGGCACGGCCAGCTCTACGCGGTTCCGTACAACACCAACACCCAGCTGCTGTGGTACCGGTCCGACCTGGTGCCCAACCCGCCCGCCACGTGGGACCAGATGATCAGCGACGCCGAGCAGCTGGCGCGTCAGGGCAAGCCGCACTACATCGAGATCCAGGGTGCCCAGTACGAGGGCATCACGGTCTGGTTCAACTCGCTGGTCGCAAGCGCCGGGGGCAGCGTGCTGAACGCCAGCAGCACCGCGCCGTCGCTCGGCGCCCCCGGCATGAAGGCGCTGCAGATCATGTCCACGCTCGCGCACTCGCCGGCCGCGGACCCATCGCTGAGCGTGCAGCAGGAGGACCAGAACCGGCTGGCGATGGAGGGCGGCACCGCCGCCTTCGAGATGAACTATCCCTTCGTCTATCCCTCGATGCAGACCGACAACCCGCAGCTCTTCAAGCACTTCAAGTGGGCACTGTACCCGCGGGTCTACCCGAACGTCCCGTCGCACGTGACCATCGGCGGCATCGACCTGGCGGTCAGCAGTTACTCCGCCCATCCCGACCTGGCGCGGCAGGCCATCCTGTGCCTGCGCGACCGGCCGCACCAGATCCTGGCCGCGGTCAAGGGCGGCCTGCCGCCGACGCTGATGTCCCTGTACAACGACCCGTCGTTCATCAAGGCGTACCCCTTCGCCGCCGCGATCAAGACGGCGCTGCTGTCGGCGTCGGTGCGGCCGAAGACCCCCTACTACCAGAACGTCTCGATCGTGATCTCGCACGCCGTGTCGCCGTCGGCCAGCATCAACCCCGGCTCCACGCTGGGCCAGATAACTGGCGGCATCAACAACGCGCTCGCCGACAAGGGGCTGGTCCCATGATGCGTTACGCCCCGGCCAGACAGCGAGCAGGAACAGAGGTGACCACATGACCACGGTGGCAGCGCCGCAAGCGCCAGCCGAGCTCAGCCGGGAGGAACGGCGGCGGTTGTCGGAGGCGACCCGCGCCGAGCGGCGCTTCGGGTGGCTGCTCTGCGCGCCCGCGGTGATCGTGATGGCCGCGGTCGCCTTCTACCCGATCGTCTACGCGGTCTACCTGTCGCTGCAGCGGTACGACCTGAGGTTCCCGCAGCAGACCCACTTCGTGGGCCTGTCGAACTACGGCGTCGTGCTGTCCAGCAGCATCTGGTGGCGCGCGTTCGCGGTCACGGTGATCATCATGGTGGTGTCGGTGGCGATCGAGCTCGTGCTGGGCATGGCGCTCGCCATGCTGCTGTACTACACGCCGCTGTGGCGGGGACTGGTCCGCACCTCGATCCTGCTGCCGTACGGCATCGTGACCGTTGCCGCCGCGTACAGCTGGCAGTTCGCGTGGACACCGGGCGTCGGGTACCTGGCCGGCCTGCTCCCGGCCGGCAGCGCGCCGCTGACCAGCCAGTGGCAGGCGATCGGGATCATCATCCTGGCCGAGATCTGGAAGACCACGCCGTTCATGACACTGCTGCTGCTGGCCGGCCTCACCCTCGTCCCCGACGACCTGCTCAAGGCGGCCAAGGTGGACGGGGCCACCACGTGGCAGCGGTTCACCCAGATCATGGTGCCGCTGATGAAGCCCGCGATTCTGGTGGCGCTGCTGTTCCGCATGCTCGACGCGTTCCGGATCTTCGACAACATCTTCATCCTCACCAAAGGCAACAACGGCACCGGATCGGTGTCGATCCTCGGCTACGACAACCTGTTCACCGCGCTGAACCTGGGGATCGGGTCAGCGATCTCGGTGCTGATCCTCATCGCGGTGGCGATCATCGCCTTCATATTCATCAAGGGCTTCGGCACCGCCGCGCCCGGTACCGCATTGGAGCGACGCTGAGATGACCGCGGTAGCAGCACCCGCCGCCCGGACGGCGCGACGCGCGCGCGCGGCCACCCAGCCGGCCATGCCGGCCCGGCGGAAGGTCAGCTGGGGAGCGGCCAACGCGATCACCATCGCGTGGACGCTGTTCCCCATCTGGTGGCTGATCTCCCTGGCGTTCAAGGATCCGACGACCCTCACGGACGGGAGCTTCTGGCCGCAAAAATGGTCCTGGTCGAACTTCTCCGGGATCTTCCACGGCTCGGCGTTCATCCGGCCGCTGATCAACTCGATCGGGATCGGGCTGATCTCGACGGTGATCTCGGTGGTGCTCGGCACGATGGCGGCCTATGCCATCGCGCGGCTGAAGTTCCCCGGCAAGGCCCTGCTCATCGGGGTGTCGCTGCTGATCGCGATGTTCCCGCTGATCTCGCTGGTGAACCCGCTGTTCAACATCGAGCGGGTGCTCGGCCTGTTCGACACCTGGCCCGGGCTGATCATCCCGTATCTGGCGTTCTCGCTGCCGCTGGCCATCTACACGCTGTCCGCATTCTTCCGCGAGATCCCGTGGGACCTGGAGAAGGCGGCGAAGGTGGACGGGGCGTCGCAACGCCAGATCTTCCTGAACGTGATCGCACCGCTGGCCGCACCCGGCATCGCCACCACCGCGATCCTCGTGTTCATGTTCTGCTGGAACGAGTTCCTGCTCGCCATCTCGCTGACGTCGACGAACGCCGCGCGCACCGCTCCGGCCGCGATGGGCTTCTTCACCGGCGTCTCGCAGTTCACCTACCCGATCGGGTCGATCGCGGCAGCCGCCGTCATCATCACGATCCCGATCGTCATCTTCGTCATGATCTTCCAGCGTCGCATCGTCGCCGGCCTGACCTCCGGCGCGGTCAAGGGATGAGGAGGCGAGCATGGCCAACATCTCGCTAGAACATGTCACCAAGCGGTACGCGGACGGGACTGAAGCGGTCCGCGACCTGAACCTGGACATCTCCGACGGCGAGTTCATCGTCTTCGTCGGGCCGTCCGGCTGCGGCAAATCCACGGCGCTGAACATGATCGCCGGCCTGGAGGACATCAGCGACGGCGAGCTGCGCATGAACGGCAAGGTCGTGAACCAGCTCACGCCGAAGGATCGCGACATCGCGATGGTCTTCCAGACCTACGCGCTGTACCCGCACATGACCGTGCGGCAGAACATGGCGTTCCCCCTCAAGATCGCCAAGGTGCCGCAGGAAGAGGCCGACCGCCGGGTCGAGGAGGCGGCCGAACTGCTCGAGCTCAGCGAGCACCTGGACCGCAAACCGGCCAACCTCTCCGGCGGCCAGCGCCAGCGGGTCGCCATGGGCCGCGCGATCGTGCGTAATCCTCAGGCATTCCTCATGGACGAGCCGCTGTCCAACCTGGACGCCAAGCTCCGCGTGCAAATGCGGACAACGATCTCCCGGCTGCAGCAGCGGCTGAAGGTGACCACGATCTATGTCACCCACGACCAGACCGAGGCCATGACGCTCGGCGACCGGATCATGGTGCTGCGGCTCGGCGTCATGCAGCAGGTGGGGTCGCCGCAGGAACTCTACGACTACCCGACCAACCTGTTCGTGGCCGGCTTCATCGGGTCGCCGTCAATGAACTTCATGCCCGGCCAGCTCGCCGACAGCACGCTGAAGTGGCCGCTGGGTGACGTGCCGCTTCCGGCCGAAACCGTACGCAGCCTGGAGCGGGACAAGGGGGCACGGGACGTCATCGTCGGCATCCGCCCCGAGGACTTCGAGGACGCCGCCCTGGTGGAAGGCGCCAAGCGCGAGCAGGGCGGCATCATGAGCGTGAAGCCCGACGTGCTGGAGTCGCTGGGCAGCGAGGTGCTCGCCTACTTCCCGGTACCCAAGCCGGAGAGCGCGCAGGTGGAGGAGTTGCAGCGGGTCGCCGAGGAGGTCGGCACCGGCGACGCGCCCGGCTCGGACAGCACGTTCGTGGCACGGCTCAGCCCGACCACCCGGGCACAGGAGGGAACCGCGTTCAGCCTCTGGATCAACACGCACAAGCTGCACCTGTTCGACGCGCAGTCCGGGAGGGCGCTCGGGAGGTTATCGGTGTTATTCCCGCACCCCGCCCGCCGTGGCACCGTGGGGTCGCGAAGGGTTCGCTTACTCGGTTGCCGGGGGCGTCACCTCGTCCGGGCGCCCGTCGGGGGGCATGGCGGCCGTGCCGTCATACGCGGCTCCCGCGACCGGCTCCAGGCCGGGCACCTCCGGGCCGGCGTCGAGCGAGCCGCGCGGGCCGGGCAGCCGCTGGCCGGCCGCGTCGCCCGGGCCGAGCGCTGCCGTGCGTTCGCCGCCTTCGGCGCTTCCGTTGCCGGTGCCGGTGCCGGGAGCGGCCAGTGTGGGCTGGCCGCCGGGGCGCTCGGCCGGCTTCTTCGGCCGGGCGGCGGCGTCGCGGTTCTCGTCTCCGCTCTCGGCTCCGCCGCCGAAGGCGGACGTCACCGCCTTCAGCGCGGTCGTCACCTCGCTGGGGATCACCCAGAACGTGTTGCCGGCGCCCTGCGCTAGCTGGGGAAGGGTCTGCAGGTACTGGTAGGCGAGCAGCTTCGGGTCCGGGTCGTTGTCGTGGATCGACTGGAAGACCTGCTCGATGGCCTGCGCCTGCCCTTCGGCGCGCAGGATCGCGCTCTGCTTGTCCCCTTCGGCCCGCAGGATCGCGCCCTGCTTCTCGCCGTCGGCGGTGAGGATCTTGGACTGCCTGACGCCCTCGGCGGTGAGAATCGCGGCGCGCTTCTCGCGCTCGGCGCGCATCTGCTTCTCCATGGCGTCCTTGACCGTCTGCGGCGGGTCGATCGCCTTGATCTCCACCCGGGCGACCCGGATGCCCCACTTCCCCGAGGCGTCGTCGAGCACGCCGCGCAGCAAGTTGTTGATCTTGTCACGGGATGTCAGCGTCTGCTCGAGGTTCATACTGCCGATGACGCTGCGCAGCATCGTCGCCGTGAGCTGCTCGATCGCCTGGATGTAGTTGACGATCTCGTAGTCGGCCGCACGCGGGTCGGTGACCTGGAAGAACAGGACCGTGTCGATCAGCACGACGAGGTTGTCCTCGGTGATCACCGGCTGGCCCCGGAACGAGACCACCTGCTCACGCAGGTCGATGAGCGGCTTAACCCGGTCGATGAACGGGATGATGAAGTTCATCCCGGGCTCGAGCGTCTTCCGGTAGCGGCCGAGGCGCTCGACGTTGCGGGCGCGGGCCTGCGGCACGATGCGAACCGACCGGACCACCGTCAAGAGGACGATGAGGGCGACCGCCGCGGCAATGATGATCTCCGCGAGGACCATGGCTACTCCCGTGGGAAGACGAGGGCGGTGGCACCCTCGATCTGAACGACGTCGACCCTGTGGCCGACCGGGATGACGACGGTCTCGTCGTAGGCGCGCGATGACCACTCCTCGCCGCCGATGCGGATCCGCCCGCTGTACCCGGTCACTTCCTCGGTGACGATCGCGGACCGGCCGACGAGAGCCGCGACGCCGGTGCGCAGCAGCGGCGGGTGCTTGATGTGGCGCATCGCGACGGGCCGGACGAAGCCAAGACCGGCGGCGGACGCGACGACGAAGGCGATGAGCTGAACCGGCACACTGAGATGAAACGCGCCGACGACCGCGGCGACCACGGCGCCGACGGCGATGATGCCGAGCGCCAAAGTCGTGGTCATCAGCTCCGCGGCCCCGAGCACGGCCGCCACGATCAGCCAGATGATCCATGACATGATGGCCGCTCCGCAGGGCGATTCCTTCGGGCGGCGCTTCCGCGCCGTAGACCGGGGCGCGGGCGACATGCTCGGGCCCTATGACAAGATTAGCTCCGCAACACCTCGTCTGGCACCCGTGGCGGCCACGTGCCGTCCGGGCCCGCCCCGCGGCGGCGCCGTGACGTCCCGGCGGCGCGTTCCCGAATCCGGCGAACTATGACAAATGGCCGCGCGACCCGGCTCGGCGTTTCCCACCACCTAGACTTGGACGGGGCGGGCGCCGTTCACCGGCTCCCGCCGCGATGTGACGGCGGGTGCCAGCGCGGACTACGGTGAGTGGCGCGGCGTCAACCGCGAGAGCGGTGTGCGCCGCGATCACACGGGTCCACGAGGGCCCACAGCCCCTCCGGCCGTGCGATGATACGGCGAGAACCCCCGCGGGCACGCGGGGGGCCCGGGGGTCCCCCGGGCTAGCAGGGAGGTACCGGGTGACACGTCGGGACAGCGGACCCGGCCGGGACGCGTACGCCCGGCCCGGGCGCCGCGGCTACCCCGGCACGCAGGAACGTTCCTACCCGGCCGATGACGGCTATCCCGGCGGTGACGGGTACCCGGACGCCGGCTGGACCCCCGGCGCGGGCGCTCCCCAGGACGCCGGCGCTTACCCGGGCGCGGAGGCCGGCGCTTACCCCGGCGCGGAGGCCGGCGCTTACCCCGGCGCGGATGGCGGTCCCGGCGGGGGCCCGGATGGGAGCGCCTACGCGGGCGCGGGCTCCTACGCGGACCCGGGGGCGTATCCGGTTGATCCCGGCTATCGCGCCTACTCGGCCGGCCGTCCGCACCCCTCCGACGAGCCCTATGCGAGCCGGCGCACCCGCGCGGGCAGCCGAGAATATCCGCCCCGTTCGGGGTATCCCGCCGCCGGCGGCGCTGGCGGCTATGGCCGGGACGCGGACCCGCGGCCGCGCACGGCGGAGGCACCTCCTAGTGCCGGCCGGTACCGGCCGGGTTCCGTTCCGCCGGGCAGGCCCCGGCAACAGGGCGGCCGGTTCCGCGACCCCGGCGGTGGCCAGCGGCAGTCCGGCGGCCGCCCGCGCCAGCCTGGGGGTGCCCGGTACCGGCAGCCCCCCGTCCCGCCCGGCCAGCGCGTAGCCGACCCTCCTTCGCCGCCGAACGGGACACGGGTCTCCCGCGGCGACAGGCTGTTCCCCCCAGGGGGCTCACGCCCGTATCCCCCGCAGGGCACCCATCCACCCCGGGGCGCTCATTTCCCCCAGGGCGCCGGGGCGGAACGGGTACCCGGGACGCCGGGACCAGGCAGGGGCGCGCCAGGGTGGCCCGGCGGAGCGCCGGGACCGGCCGCCGCCACGCCGGGCCGGGACACCCCAGGCCGGGAGCGGAGCGGCTGGAGCGCTGGCGGATCGCGCGGATCGCGGGGTCCCACGGACCCCCGGACGCGCGATGATACGGCGGGAAGCGCAGCGGGCTACCGGGGAGTTCGCGGGGGTCGTCTCCCCGGGCCCAGCAGCCAGGACCGGCGGGATCCTCGCATGGGCGCGGGCCCGGGGCGGCCACGCCGCGGCCCGGGCGGGGACGGATACGGCCCCCGTGATCCGCGCTCAGGGCAGCCGGCCGGGCCGGGCGGTGGCCCCGGGCAGCCGGGTGCGCCGGGACGGGACGGATACGACGCGGGCCCCGTTGGCTACCGGCCGGGCGGGGCAGGCGGCTGGGGCGGATACGACCCCCGTACGGGCAACGGGCCCGGGGGCCCGTTGCGGCCCGGCATGCCTTCCCCGGGCGGCATGGGCGGCAACGGCCACCGCTGGCCCGGCCCCGGCGCCACGGCTGCGCCCGACGGCGGCGCGCGGAACGGGTATGACGGGCGCGGCGGGAATGACCGCAGCCGGTCCGGCGGTATCGTCATCCGGCAGCGCGACACGGCGATCCCGGAACCTCCGCCCGGTGGCGCGATAGCGGCCATCGAGTCCGACAACCTCGCCTCGTTCGCGCGTGACCTGCGCGTCCTCAGGTCACAGGCCGACCTCGACTACCCCGAGATGGCCGAGCGGTCGCACTACACGATGCGGACGCTCGCGTCCGCGGCGGGCGGGCTCAGGCTGCCCACGCTCCCGGTCACCGTCGCGTTCGTCCGCGCATGCGGCGGCAACGTGGCCGAATGGGAAGAACGCTGGGGGCGGCTGGTCAAGAACAGCAAGAACGGGCGGGCCGCCTTGCCGGCCGCGGGCTCCGCCAGCTCCGGAGATCCCGAGGTGGGCCCGGCGGCGGAACCCGGCACTCTGCCCCGCCCGCCGCAGCCCGATCCCGGCGCCGATGAGGTGTATGTGATCACCTCGGCGAAGCCCCGCGATCCGCATGATCCGGGCGACCAGGGTCAGCGCTGGTAGGCCTGCCTGCCCCGGGGGGACGACCCGGCCCCCAGCGGAGGGACAAGCTAGCAGAGCAACCCCTGGCCCATGACACAATCGTCTGCGTGGTGCCAGCGGACTATCACGTGCATTCGGAGTGGTCATACGACACCACCGAGCAGGCGTCGATGGCGCGCAGCTGCGAGCAGGCGGCGGCGCTCGGCCTGCCCGCCATCGCCTTCACCGAGCACCTGGAGTTCACCTCGGGCGGCGACGGTGACGCGATCACCGGTCTCGCCACGGACGCCCGCTGGTGGAGCCGGATCCGGCCGCTCGACGTAACCGGTTACCTGGCGGCCATCGAGGAATGCCGTGAGCGATTCCCGGGCCTGCGAATCTACTCCGGCGTGGAGGCCGGTGAGCCGCACCTGTTCGGCGCGAGCGCGGGCGCCATCATCCGCGGGCACCCGTTCGAGCGCGTCCTCGGGTCGCTGCACTCGGTACCGCACGAGGGGCGGCTGGTCGCGGCCGACGCGCTGTTCGGTTCCATGCCACCGGACGAGGTGATGCGCCGCTACTTCGCCGAGCTGCTCCGGCTGGTGGAGGGCAGCGGCCTGTTCGCGATACTCGCGCACATGGACTTCCCGCGCCGGTACTGGCCGGGCGCCCCCGGCAGCTACCGGGAGCAGGACTTCGAAGAGGAGTACCGGGCGGTGATGCGAGCGCTCGCCCGGTCGGGGCGGGTGCTCGAGGTGAACACGAAGTCACCGCTGGCTTCGGCCGAGTTGGTCAGGTGGTGGCGGGATTCCGGCGGAACGGCGTGCTCGTTCGGCAGCGACGCGCATCTGCCCGGCAGAGTCGGCGACCGGTTCAAGCTCGCCGTGGACGTGGTCGAGGCCGCGGGGTTCCGTCCCGGCCGCGACCCCTGCGACTTCTGGTGCGCCTGAACGGCGGGCGGCGTACCATTTTCTCCGATGGCACACGACCCGACGCAGCTGCCGGCGGACCTGCCGCGCCCCGTGGACGACGGCGCGGCGGATCACCTGCCGGGCACGGCCATGCCGTCCATCGCGTTGCCCAGCACCGACGGCAACCCGGTGCGCGTGGACGTCGTGCCGGGCGGCTTCAGCCGGCTGGTCATCTACGCGTACCCGATGACGGGGCTGCCGGGGGCCGATCTGCCCGCCGGCTGGGATGACATCCCCGGTGCCCGCGGCTGCACGCCGGAGTCGTGCGGCTTCCGCGACCACGCCGCCGAGCTCGCCGCCGCCGGTGCCACGGTGGCCGGGCTGTCCACCCAGTCCACCGCCTACCAGCGGGAGGCCACCGAACGACTGAGCCTGCCGTTCCCGCTGCTCAGCGACGCTGAACTCACCCTGACCAGCGCGCTGCGGCTGCCCGTGTTCAGCATCGAGACGGGGCCGGCCCACGACGGGGCGGGGCTGAAGACACTGCTGCGGCGGCTGACGCTCATCGTGCGGGACGGGCGGATCGAGAAGGTCTTTTACCCGATCTTCCCGCCCGACAAGCACGCCGATGAAGTTCTCACCTGGCTCAAGAATCACCCGGTGCACGTATAATCCGGCGGCGGGCGCGGGAGCCGCGGGCGGGCGCGGGAGCCGCGGCGGGCGCGGGAGCCGCGGGCGGGCGCGGGAGCCGCGGGCGGGCGCGGGAGCCGCGGCGGGCACGGGACGTGCGGGCATGGCACCCGGGCGGAGATTCGGGCACGTGTGCGGGTGAGCCACCGCCCGTTCGGCAAAAAAATAAGTTGCGGCCGGTTAGCGGCGCGCTTACCTTCGGCGGGTGGGTGTCGTCATGGTGATGGTCCGCCGTGCCCGGGCGCGTGCCGGGCACGGGGCAGCGGGGATGGGACTGGTACCGGCTCGCTGACGAGTGGGCGGCGCGGGTCGTGGCGGAGGCCCGGGTCCGGCCGGGCGAGCTCGTGCTCGACATCGGGGCCGGCGAGGGGGCGCTGACCGGACAACTGCTCCGGGCCGGAGCCCGCGTCGTGGCCGTGGAGCTCCATCCGCACCGCGCGGCGGTACTGCGCCACAGGTTTCCCGGGGTCACCGTGGTGCACGCCGACGCCGCGGCGCTGCGGCTGCCGCGCCGGCCGTTCCGGGTGGTCGCGAACCCGCCGTACGGGATCACCGCGATTCTGCTGCGGCAGCTGCTGGCCCCCGGCTCCCGGCTCAGCGCCGCCGATCTGGTGCTGCAGCGCGCCGTGGTGCGCCAGTACGCCGGCGGCACGGCGCGCGGCGCCGCGCGGTGGCTGCGCTCGTTCGATGCCGGCGCCGGGCTGACGGTGCCCAGGCGCGCGTTCCTGCCCCCGCCGCGGGTCGATTCCGCCGTCCTCGTCCTCCGGCGCCGGCGGGTAGCGTGATCTCATGCGGGTCCGGATCGGGGTATCCCTGGGGCCAGGCGGGACGCCTGAGGCATTCGCGGCGGCCGTCGACCTTCTCGAGGCGGCCGGGGCCGACTCCCTGTGGCTGCCGGAGAGCGTGTACGGGCCGCTCGTCGAGCCGTTCACCGGGATGGCGTTCGCGCTGTCCCGCACCCGGCGGCTGAAGGTGGGCAGCGGGATCTGCGTGCTGCCGGGACGGCACCCGGTGCTGGTCGCGAAGCAGCTCGCCTCCCTCACGGGACTGGCTCCCGGGCGGGTGCTGCCGGTGTTCGGCCTGCAGTCCGCGCGATCCGCGGAGCGCGTCCTCTTCCCGGTTCCGGAGGGCCAGCGCGCCGCCGTGTTCGACGAGTCGCTGACCGTGCTTCGGCTGCTGCTGACGTCGGAGACGGTGTCGTTCAAGGGAAGGTTCTTCACCGTGTCGGGCGCGTTCGTGCGGCCGCTGCCGGCCAAGCCGCTGGACATCTGGCTCGGCGGGTCGGCGCCTGGCGGCCTGCGGCGAGTGGGGAGGCTCGCCGACGGCTGGCTCGGCTCGCTGCTCACCCCGGGCGAGGCGGGCGCGGCGGTGCGCGTCATCCAGGAGGCCGCGGCGGGCGCGGGCCGGGTCGTCGAGCCCGACCACTTCGGGATCAGCCTGGCGGTCGCCTTTCCCGCGGCGGGCGGCGGCCCGGCGGGACCGGGCGGAATCCCGGCCGAGATGATGGCGTCGATCCGGGAGCGCCGGCCGGGCACGGACCCGGCCGCGCTCGTCGCGGACGGGTGGGCCGGCGCCCGGCGGATGATCGAGGAGTACACCAGGGTGGGACTCAGCAAGTTCGTGGTGCGGCCCGCGGCTCCCCTGCCGTCGTTCGGGTCGTTCGTGGAGGGCTTCGCCCGCGAGCTGATGCCGCTGCAGACCTGAGGCCGCTCGCCGGCCGCGGCATGCCGCGGGGTCGTTGGTACCCGGCCCCGTCGAGTGAGGCCGTTGGCGCAGGTAGCCCCGACTGACGGGGCCGTTGGCGTAGGTGGCCCCGTCCAGTGGGGCCGCTGGCGTAGGTGGCCCCATCGGGATGGTGCCCGGAGGCCCAGGAGTCCGCGGGGATCGGGGCCGCGGGGATCGGGGCCGCGGGGCTCAGCGGGCGGGTTTGCGGTGGATGCGGTAGTGCAGCACGAGGAACGGGATGCCGAAGACCGCGAACGCATGCTCGGCGCGAAGCTCGCCGCCGGAGACGTAGACGTCGAGGCGCTCGGCGAAGCCGCGGACCGCGGCGACGGTCAGCTCCGCGGTGCGAGGGTCGATGTACGTCAGGTAGTGCCCGCACTGCGACGTGCCACCGCGGCTGTCGAGCACCAGGCCGCCGCCGGGCCGGGCCCGCGGCAGCAGCGTGGCGGTGAAGCTGGCCTCGGGCAGGGGGAAACCGACGCTGACGTATCCGGTTTCCTCATGCCGGTACGTCGTGTAGATGCCGACGTAGATCGGCTCTCCGGTGTCGGCGTACGAGCGGATCCAGCCCCGGATGACGGCGTTCCTGGCTCCGGGCATGCTGCCCGTCCCCGGCTCGCCGCCGACTTCGGTAACCGTGTCGATCCGGCTGCGTACGCCGCGCAGCGCCTCGCGCTGGTTCATCGGCACGCTCGCCTGGCCCAGCGGCCTGGCGAGCAGCGTCCGGTACAGCAGGTAACCGGGCCGTACCCACAGCCGCCACTCGGGCATGATGTCGAGGGTGAACCGGGTCGTGTGCTCGTAGAACTCGCGGACCAGCGGGCCGGCCCCGGCGGGATCGAACCCGGGCCCGGCGAGCTCATCCAGCGAGGCCACGATGCCGATGTCGGCGACGTCGGCCGTGTACCGGCCGCCCAGCACCGCCGCCAGCGACCGCACGTACCCGGTGCCGACGTACCGGGTCTGGCTCGCCAGCGGCACCACGAACGGCACCTCCGCCGCCGGGACCTGGGTGGCGAGGAGGCTCAGCTGGGGATCGCGGAAGATCACGGCCGAGGCCGTCCGGAAGCCGACGACGGCGAGGGCGGCGGCGGCCGGCGCGGGAGCCCGCCGCGGCCGGGCCGCCAGCCCCAGGCCGATGGCCGCGCCCAGCGCCGGGCCGAGCGCGACCTTCTGCGGGCGCAGCCCCAGCGCGCCGGCGACGGCGCCCGCTCCCGTCGCCACCGGGAGCGGGCCGGCCCCGGTGAGGCGGCCGGCGGCCCAGCCCAGCGGCGCCGCAAGCGCGCCGCTCATCGCGATCCGCGCCCACAGCGCGGGGATCTGCCCGGGCCGCTGCGTGGCCCTGGCAACCGCCTCCACCGCGCCCAGCCCGATGGCCCCGGCCAGCGCGCCGCCAAGCGCGCGTTTCCCGCCGCGGTGCCCGGTGAGTGCCGCGCCGGCCGCCGCGCCGATGACGCCCGCCGTGGCTATCTGCTGTGCGCGCGTGGCGCCCCGGGGTTGATCCACATGTGGAACCTATCGCGCCCGGTGGGCGGCACCGGGGGCCGGGCCCGGCGGCGGCGGCAGCATCGGCATCGGCGACGGCGACGGCGACGGCGACGGCGACGGCGACGGCGACGGCGACGGCGAAAGGATTCATGATCGCGAGATTCGCCGCATGCCGGCCGCCGGTCCCGGCCATGCCGTCCGCGGCTGGACGTCGTACACGTTACGGGGCGGGTGTGGCCAGTTGGGCACCCCGCGTTCCGCGACGTTGCCGGGCGCCAGCGGGTCGCGGAGGTTACGGGCCGCGGGCGGCCCCTGCGTTTCCGGCATGCTGTCGGCAGTTTTCGCTTCGCGGAAGTTACGGGTCGTATACGACCCTCTCGTATCCACCAAGCCGATAGCGGCTTGAGGATGGTGGAAACTACGGGCTGGGGCCGGCTCGCACGGGCCATGTGCGATGCGTTCAGGCGTCACATACGGCCCGTGAGCCACACCGTTACAGGGCGCGCGATCTCCTCGCCGGGCCGCGAGCCCTCCTCGCCGGGCCGGAAGCCCTCCTTACCGGGCCGGGAGCCAGCCTTACCGGGCCGGGAGCCAGCCTTACCGGGCCGGAAGCCCTCCTTACCGGGCGCGGGTGAAGACGTCCGCGGCGAAGGACTTTACCTGTGGCATGGTGGCGTCGCCGAGGTGGGAGAGGCGGAAGATGTCCTCGATCGTGCGCAGCGCCGAGTAGTGGTTGTAGTCGGCGGTGCTGACCGTGCCTGGGCGGATGAACTTGGACAGGAGGACCATGCCCACGTCACCGCCGCCCGGGCCGGGCATGCCCGGCTGCGCGACGTTCGGGTGCGACGGGCCGACGCCGGTGACCTCGCCGCAGCACGCCCTGCTGTCGCTGCCCTCGTCGAAGGTGATCATGATCAGGCCGTTGTCCTTGTAGGCGGGCGAGGCCATGATCTGCGGGACCCAGAGCGTCAGGAACGCGTTGATCTCCGCGAGGCCGCCGGGGTCGCCGGTGACGCACGGGGCGTCGTGACCGTCGTTGCAGAGGTTCGGGGAGATCCACGAGAAGTTCGGCGTGCTGCTCTCCTTGGACAGGTCCGCCAGCAGCGGCTGGAACGAAAGGACGTGCGCGTCACAGTACGCCTGGTTCCCGGTAACCGACTTGAAGTACATGAAGCCCTCGTGCCGGGTCGCATACTGGTCGGCCGGCTCGGCGCCCTCGGTGAGGTCAGCGGCGCCCGTCACCGGGTGGCCGCACGCGGGCCCGGCGGGCGTCTGCACCGTCTTGTCCCGCGCCGGGTCGTTGCCCATGTCCTGCAGGTAGGCCTTCCAGCTGAGCTTCGCGCCGGACAGCTGACTGCCGAGAGTCGGTATGGACGCAGGATAGACGCAACCGTTTCCGACGAGCTGATGGTAGGGCGGCTCGATGTGGTTGGCCGGCGTGAACGGCGTCCACACCCCGCAGTCGTTCTGCGTCGCGGTGTCGGGCGCCTGGCCGGAGATCTGCGCGATGTAGTTGTCCGCGCTGTCGTGGCCTATCGCGAAGTAGTTCGTGAGCAGCGCGCCCTCGTGGCGCAGCGTAACCGCGAGATAGGGGTCCGCCGACGGGGTGCCGAAGCTCTGCGCGTACCCCTCGTTCTCCAGGTCGATGACCCAGACGTGCTTGATGGGCGGCAGGCTGAAGGCCCGCTGGTGGGCTGGCGCCAGGGGCGCCGCGGAACCCGCGAACAGTGTCAGCGGCAGCACCGCCGCGGCCGGCAGCGCCAGCCATGACCGGCGCAGCAGGTTACCGAAACGCACGCGTTACCTCCAAAGGTGGGGTGGGGCCGGGTGACGGATGAGCGGGATGGATAGAGTCACCCTGGCAGTGCCGCGTGAACGCCCGGTGAGCATCTCCTGTCACGAGCATGCGCGCAGATGAAGGCTTGGCGGATGCGTGTTCAGGGCGTGTTCAGGGCGCGGTGAAGACGTCCGCGCCGAACGGCCTGACCGCCGCCATGGCGGCGTCACCCAGGTGGGACAGGCCGAAGATGTCCTCGATCGTGCGCAGCATCGAGTAGTGGTTGTAGTCGGCTGTGCTCACCGTCCCCGGCCGGATGAACGGCGACAGCAGGACCATGCCGACGTCACCGCCGCCCGCGCCGCCCAGGCCGCCCGGGAACGGCGTGTTCGGGTGCGACGAGCTCAGCCCGGAGCTCTCTCCGCAGCACGCGGCCTTGGTGCTGCCCTCGTCGAAGGTGATCATGATCAGGCCGCCGTCCCGGTAGGCGGGCGAGGCCGTGATCCGCGGCACCCATGCCCGCAGGAACGCGTCCGCCTGCGCCAGGCCGCCCCTGGCCCCGGTGGCGCACGGCGCGTCGTGCCCGTCGTCGCACATGTTCGGCGTGATCCAGGAGAAGGCGGGGGTGGTGCCCGCGGCGGACAGGCCGGACAGCAGCGGGCGGAACGAGAGGAGGTGCGCGTCGCAGAAGGCCTGGTTCCCGGTGACCGCCTTGAAGAACATGAAGCCCTCGTGGCGGACCGCGTACTGGTCGCCCCGCTCGGCGTTGCGGGTGTGGTCGATCCCCCAGGTGGCCGGATGGCCGCAGGCCGGTCCTTGCGCGGTGTTCACGGTCCTGTCGCGCGCGGGGTCGTTGCCCATGTCCTCCAGGTACGCCTTCCAGCTCAGCCCGGCGGCGGACAGCTGGTTGCCCAGCGTCGGGACCGACGCCGGGAAGACGCAGCCCGCACCGAGGAGCTGGTGGTACGGGCTGATCACGACGTGCCCGGCGAAGGGCAGCCAGACCGGGCAGTCCAGCTGCGTCGCCACGTCCGGCGCCTGCCCGGAGACCTGCGCGATGTAGTTGTCGGCGCTGGCGTGCCCGATCGCGAAGTAGTTCCTGAGCAGCGCGCCTTCGCCCGGCAGCGTCCGGGCCAGGTACGGGTCCGCGGCGGGCTTACCGAACGACTGCGGGTACCCCTCGTTCTCCAGCTCGATGACCCACACGTGCCTGATCGCGGGAAGCCTGAACGACCCGGCCGCCGTGGCGGCGCGGCCGGCCGCACCGCTCAGGCACGCAAGCGCAAGCACGAGCGCTGGCACAACCCCGGCGGCCAGGGCCGCCCGCGGCCGGCGGAACAGGTTGCCGAGGCGCATGCGCCACCACCTCCGACGAGACGGACAGCCCCCACACTGGCAGCATCGCATGAACAGCCGGTGGCTGTCCCGTGACTGTCGGATAATCCCGGCCGTGGACACGTTCCCGGCCGACGCGATGCTCAGGATCGCATCATGTTGCCGATGATGCCGCCGATCGCGCCGGCCTGGGCGGACTGGCCATCGGTCTGGCGGGCGATGTACGGCTCCAGGGAGTGCGCGAGGATCGGCAGCGGCATCGACTGCAGCCAGACCTGGCCGGGACCGGTCAGCGCCACCAGGTGGAAGCCGTCGGCGCCGAACAGCTTGTTGGCGATCCCCGGTACCCGGGTGATCGCGAACTGCACGCTGCCCTCGAACATACCGACGTGTCCCGGGTGCACCATCAGCGTCTGCCCCGGGGCGAGCGCGTAGTGCATCAGCTCGCCGGACAGCTCGATCCAGGCCCTGCCCTGGCCTTCCAGCCGCTGCAGCAGGAACCCGTCGCCGCCCCACAGGCCGCCGCGGAAGGTCTGCTGAAGGCCGATGGACGGCGTGATCCCCGGCGTCCCGCACAGCCAGCCGTGCCGGTGCACGAAGAACGGCATGCCGTTGATGTCGACCGGCATGATGTGGCCTGGCAGCTTCGCCGCGAACGCCACCATCCCGGTGCCGCTGGCCGCCTCGTACCGGGTGAGGAACAGGCTGCCGCCGCCCATGACGCGCTTGAGGCTTCCCATGAAGCCCCCGCCGCCGCCACCACCTCCCCCGGTGGTCTGCGACATCTGCACGTTCGGCGTCATCCACGACAGCTCGCCGTGCGTGGATATGATCTGCTCCCCCTGCTGCAGGGTGACTTCGAGCACGGGCATAGTGGTGCCCTTGATTTCGGCGCGCATCCCCGTCTCCTTTCCCGTTAGCACGCACGCTACTACGTCATCCGTCTATAGGCGGAGATGTCGCCATATGCTCCTCTGCGCCGCACCGCGGCGGTCCTATGGTCATGTCCGATTCCCGCCAGTATCGGTGCCCAGCGGGTGGCATCGTAGAAGACGTGATGGACGACGAGCACCGGTACCAGGCCGCGGTGAGCAAGGACGCGAGGTTCGACGGCGTGTTCTTCATCGCCGTGACCTCCACCGGGATCTACTGCCGCCCGAGCTGCCCGGCGATCAGGCCGAAGCGGGAGTACATGCGTTTCTACCGCAGCGCGGCCGCGGCGCAGGACGCGGGCTTCCGCGCGTGCAAGCGGTGCCGCCCGGACGCCGCGCCCGGGTCGCCGGAATGGAACATCCGGGCGGACGTGGTCGGCCGCGCGATGCGGCTGATCGCCGACGGCATCGTGGACAGGGAGGGCATCGGCGGGCTGGCGCACAGGCTCGGTTACGAGCAGCGCCAGGTCCGCAGGCTCGTGACGGCGGAGCTGGGCGCGGGACCGCTCGCGCTGGCCCGCGCCCAGCGCGCCCAGACGGCCCGTGTACTCACCGAGACGACCACACTGCCGCTGTCCGAGGTGGCGTTCGCGGCGGGCTTCTCCAGCATCAGGCAGTTCAACGCCACGATGCTGGAGGTGTTCGACTCGACGCCGACCGGACTGCGCGACCGCGCCGCCCGGTCCCGGAACCCGGCCACGCCGCCAGGCGTGATCCGCTTGCGGCTGCCGTACCGGCCGCCGGCCGACCTGGAGCGCATGTTCGGTTTTCTCGGCGAGCGCGCCATCCCCGGCGTGGAGGAGATCGCCGGCGACACGTACCGGCGGACGATTATTTTGCCAAACGGGCCGGGGATCCTCTCGCTGCGTCCCGGTTCCCTCGGCGGGCCGCCGCACGTGGAGTGCGAGCTTCACCTCGACGACCTGCGGGACCTGACCGCGGCGGTGCAGCGCTGCCGCCGCCTGCTCGACCTGGACGCCGACCCCGCCGCGGTCACCGGTTTCTTCGCCGGTGACCCGGTGCTCGGCAGGCTGGCGGCGGCGTGCCCCGGACGGCGGGTGCCCGGGCACGTCGACGGCGAGGAGCTGGCGCTGCGCGCCGTGCTCGGCCAGCAGGTCTCGGTCGCCGCCGCGCGCCGGCTCGGCGCCCGGCTGGTCACCGAGTACGGCAAGCCGCTGTCGCGGCCCGACGGCTCGCTGACGCACTGCTTCCCGGACGCGGCGACGATCGCGGAGGCGGACCCCGCCGCGCTCCCGATGCCGCGCGCCCGCGCCGTGGCGCTGACGGGCCTGGCCAGGGCGCTCGCGTCCGGCGAGCCGTCCCTCGACCCGGGAGCGGAGCGGGATCGCGTGACCGCCCAGCTGCTGGCGTTGCCCGGCATCGGCCCGTGGACCGCCTCCTACATCAGGATGCGCGCCCTGTCCGACCCGGACGCGTTCCTCCCCGGGGATTCCGGCGTGCTCGCCGCGCTGACGCGGCTGGGCGCCGCGCCCGCCGCGAGAGCCGCCGCCGCGAAGGCGGCCGCGGCGATGGCGGAGGCCTGGCGCCCCTGGCGCTCATACGCCGTCCAGCACCTGTGGGCCACCCTCGAGGCACCGCACCCGGTACAGGCGAGACACACACCAACGAAGAAGCAGGGAGCAGTCAAGTCATGACCACCCCATTCGTCTCAGCGGCCCTCGGCGCGCCGGTCGGCTACGACATCATCGGCTCGCCGGTGGGCCGGCTGCTGCTGACCGGCGACGGGCACGCGCTGACCGGCCTCTACATGATGGACGCGAACCGGCATCCCGCCACGGTAGGGCCGGGATGGGTCCGCCGCGATGGAGCGTTCAGCGAGGCGGCCGCGCAGCTCGGCGCGTACTTCGCGGGTGACCTCACGGAATTCGACCTGCCACTGGCGCCGACCGGCAGCGCGTTCCAGCTCGCGGTGTGGGAAGAGCTGACCCGGATCCCCTACGGGAAGACGGTCAGCTACGGCGAGATCGCCGCGGCCCTCGGCAAGTCACTCGTCGCGTCGCGCGCCGTCGGCCTTGCCAACGGCCGCAACCCGATCTCGATCATCATCCCCTGCCACCGCGTGATCGGCGCGGACGGCACCCTCACCGGCTACGGCTGGGGCCTCGACCGCAAGGAATGGCTCCTCCGCCACGAAGGCGCCCTGACCACCGAGCCAGCCGCCCTCTGGTAGCGCGCGAGCCGCCACCACGGCGCCCACCGGAGCGGGCTACGGCAACCAGCGCAGGGTGAGCCGCGACAGCGGCTCACCCTGCGCGATGATACGGCGGCCACCGCAAGCGGCTACGGCGAGTAGCGCCCGCGGGAACCCCCACGGCCTAACGAGTCGTATGGGGTCCGCGTCCGGCAGACTCGGTATCAGGTGGCCGCCGACCGGTGAGCACTTTCGCGGCCCTCCCGGCCGCGCGGCGCTACGGCGAGCACCGCAGCAGGCTGCGGCGGGTAGCGCAGCGGGGGCTTCGCCCCCCCCCGGGATAATTACCCCCATGTTTGGGCTCGTGGCCGTCGCGCTGGGCCTGTCGAACTTCGGGGCGGCGATCGGGATCGGCGTCAGCGGCGTCAGCGGCGCTACCCGGATCCGGGTAGCGGTGGTGTTCGGCCTGTTCGAGGCCGGGATGCCGGTACTGGGAATGGCCATCGGGCGGGCTCTCGACAGCGATCTCGGGCATTCGGCCCGGTGGGTCGGCGCCGCGCTGCTGATCGCGGTCGGCTGCTACGGTCTCGTTCAGGCCCGGGGCGGGAACGAGGCGGAGCCGGCCGAGTGGGGAACCGGGCGGATGCTGGTCAGCGGCCTGGCGCTCAGCGTCGACAACCTGGCCGTGGGGTTCGTGCTCGGCACCTATCACGTGAGCCTCGCGGTGGCCGCGGCGGTGATGGGCGGGGTAAGCGTCGCGATGTCGCTGGTTGGGCTCGAGCTGGGCGCGAAGATCGGTGCCGCGGCCGGCCAGCGCGGTGAGCTGATCGGCGCCGCCGTACTGATCGTTGTCGGCGCGGTCATGGCCACCGGCGCGATCTGAGAACCTGCGGCCGGCCCGGGCGGGCTTTAGGCGTCCTTGGCGAAGACGGACCGCCCGTTCCGTTCCCAGGGCGGGGACCGCAGCGGCGCGCGGCCGGCCCGCAGGACGTCCACCGCGGCCCGCATCAGGCCGAGCGCGTTCTCCCGGCGGGCGGCGAACACCTCCGGCGCGATCAGCCCGAGGCTGTCCCGGTTGGCGGCCAGCGCGAGGGCGGTCGCGGCGAGCTGGTACTCCGACATCGCCCGCAGGCCGGTGTGGCCGCGGTGCAGCCTGGCCCACTGCCGCCCGGCGCGGCGCCAGCGCATGCTGGCCAGCATCGTCACGTCGGGCTCGGTCACCGCGCCCGACGCGGCGTACCCGGGCAGGAACCGTTTGATCAGCCCCACGATGCGGCGCCGGTCGGCGGCCACAAGGCCGGCCACCACGGCGAGCGCGCCGGCCAGGACGAGGTATACGACCGCGAGCCGTGTGGGGCCGGCGGCCACCGAGCCGTTCCACAGCGCGTCGAGCGCCACCGCGGCCACCCAGCCCGCCGCGATCGCCCAGTACCCCCGGCCGCCGCGGCGCATCGCCGCGTACGCGATGCCGATGCCGATCATCGAAGAGAACAGCGGGTCCCAGAGCGGGCCGAGTATCCCGCGCCGGGCGAAGGCTGAGGCGAGGGCGCCGAAGCCGTCGCGTTCGGCCTCCGCGTAGGCGTAGACGTTGGCGATCAGGGCGAAGCCGAGGGCGGTCATGCTCGCGTACACCACGCCGTCGTGCACGCCGTCGATCTCGTGGCGGCGCGCGCCGAACAGGGCGAGCAGCACCGCGCCCTTCAGCGACTCCGCCACCACCGCACCGCCGATCGCCGCGGTCGCCGTCACGCCGGCCACCCGGCCGGCCTGCGGGCCCAGCTCCGGAACGGTGATCACGCCCGTGTGCAGCGCCCGCCCGGCCAGCGCGGTCAGCGCCGCCACGCCAGCGCCCGCGCCGAACATCACCGCGAGCAGCGCGCGGGGCGCCGGATCGAGCCGGTCCAGGTAGAGCACGGCCGCGTGCACCTGGGGGACCGGGAGCAGCGCGAGCGCGAGCCCGGTCAGCGCCGGAACCGGGCCGCCGCGGACCACGATGACGAGCGCGATCAGCGCGACCAGGCTGCAGGACGCCAGGGTGACGATGAAGCCCACCGGCGTACGGCCGAAGCGCCGGACGTCAAGGACGGGCTCGGGCGCCGGTGCTGCCATGCCAGGCAGGGTAGCTTGTTTCGCGGGCCGCCCGCTACGGCCGGAAAATCAGCGACTTCGGAGAGTAACCACGTCCCGTTCGGTAAACAAAACGGCGGGAACTGGCTACGGCGGCCGGCGCGTCCAACAAGCGTGAAAAGACTGGGACGGATAGCGATTGCCGCGGTCGCGGTGGCGTTCGCGGCGGGATGCGCGTCCACGGCGCCGGGAGGCGGGGCCGCGGCC
>JAFAZE010000014.1 GCA_019239975.1 Streptosporangiaceae bacterium | reverse complement strand
GCCGCCTCCCTCGGTGGCCAACTATCCGCTGGTGACGTACGTGGCCGACGGGATCGCTGCCGCGATGGCGCAGGCGAAGGCCGCCGCCGGGGACCGGGACGTGCTGGTGCATGGCGCGTACACGGCGCAGCGGGCGCTGGAGGCCGGCGTGCTGGACGAGTTGCAGGTCCACCAGGTCCCGGTGCTGTTCGGCCAGGGGCTCCGGTTGTTCGGTGCCTTGCCGTCGCGCGTTGAGCTGGAGATCGTCCGGGTGATCGACACGCCGGAGGCCACCCACATCCGCTACCGCGTCCGTCGCTGAGCCGGCCGCGGGCGCGGCGGTGTTTCTTCTGGTCTTCCGTGACCGGGATGATCGCTAGCCACCAGCGTAGGGCGTGTCCTGAGCCGAGACCACAGGAGGCCTGAGTGTCTGCATCGGTGCTTTACATGTCGATGTCACTCGACGGGTACATCGCGGGCCCGAACGACGAACGGGACAACCCCGGCGGCGACGGCTTCAGCCGGCTGCACGAGTGGTACGGCGATTCCCAGCCGTCCGGGGCCGGGCCGTCCAAGGCGTCCGCTGAGTTCCTCGACGAGATGAACGCGGCCGGTGCGGTGCTGGCGGGCCGGCGCACAGTGGAGCAGGTCGACCACTGGGGCGGTGACGTTCACGGTGTCCCGATCTTCGTGCCCAGCCACCGGCCGCCCGGCCCGTCCGTCGCAAACTATCCGCTGGTGACATACGTGACCGACGGGATAGAAAGCGCGATGGCGCAGGCCAAGAGCGCGGCGGGGGACCGTAGCGTGTCGGTGCTTGGTGCGTATACCGCGCAGCGCGCTCTCGAGGCCGGCGTGCTAGATGAGCTGCAGGTCCACCAGGTCCCGGTGCTGTTCGGCCAGGGGCTCCGGTTGTTCGGTGCCTTGCCGTCGCGCGTTGAGCTGGAGATCGTCCGGGTGATCGACACGCCGGAGGCCACCCACATCCGCTACCGCGTCCGTCGCTGAGCCGGCGTCTAACGAAGGGGTCTCCTGCCAACGCTGGATTGGCCTGGTCCGCATGGCCTCCTCGATGGGGTCGCGGAATCCTGCGGAGGTGCCCGGCCGGCGGGGCGGTGCTGGCCGGCTACCGGGTTCCTGAGGATCAGCGGAGTGTGGACCGCCTGGCGCTGGGCAGGGGCTGAGATGACGTTCCAGCCACGCCACGCCATCGTGACCGCATCTGACTCCGGTATCGGGCGTGCTACAGCGGTCGCGCTGGCCGCTGCGGGCATGGACATCGGGGTTACCTGGCACTCCGACGAGGCGGGGCGCGGGACACCGCGGCGGAGATCCAGGCGGCCGGCGTCAAGGCGGAGGTCGCTCACCTGGATACCTCGGCGCTGGATCGCTGCGGTGAAGTCATCGATGAGCTGGCCGGGGGGCGTGGACGTTTCGTGAACAACGCCGGGACTGCGTGGCCCCGGGCGAGATCGCGGCGCCCATGACCGGCCAGGAGGACGAGGACCCGCACCGGGCGGCCAGGCCCGGCGTGCCGCTCGGCAGGCCCGGCGACGCCAGGGAGATCGCCGCGGTCATCGCCTTCCTCGCCTCCCCGCAGGCGTCCTACGTCACCAGGGCGAGCTGGGTGGCCGACGGGGGGATGCTGCAGATGGGGCCGCAGGCCGGGTCGCACATCACCAGCGACGACTGGCGCACCCCCTAACGGCCCGGCCGCGTGCTCAGCGCGTGGCGGGAGGGCATCACCCGGTGACGCGGGCCAGCCGCTCGTCCGGCGTCTGGGCTGTTCAGGGGTTTCGGGGCGCGGTTTCGCGGTAGGCGCGGGAAAGCGGCAGACCCGGCAGACCGGGCGGGGGACGGTCGGAAAGGAAACCCCCATGGTGCTGCAACCCGGAGAAGCCGGCCGCGCCACGTCCGTCGACGAGTCCGGCCGCAACCGCCAGATACGCCTCGCGGCGGCGGCCAGCGTGGTCGGGACCTCGATCGAGTGGTACGACTTCTTCCTGTACGGGACGGCTGCGGCCATCGTGTTTCCCGCGGTCTTCTTTCCCAAGTCGAGTGCCTATTCGGGCACGCTCGCGTCGTTCGCCACGTACGCCGTCGGGTTCGCGGCCCGCCCGGTGGGCGCGGCGATCTTCGGTCACTGGGGCGACCGGCTCGGCCGCAAGGCCACGCTGATCATCACGCTGCTGATGATGGGCGTCGCCAGCGCTCTCGTTGGCGTGCTGCCGGGCACCGTCACCATCGGCATCGCGGCGCCGATCCTGCTCGTGGTGCTGCGGGTGCTCCAGGGTCTCGCGGTCGGCGGTGAGTGGAGCGGCTCGGTACTGCTGTCCATGGAGTGGGGCAAGCAGGACCGGCGCGGGCTCATGGCGAGCTGGCCGCAGATCGGCGTGCCGATCGGGCTCCTGCTCGGCACCGGGGCGATGACGGCGATCGCGCTTTCCGCCGAGGGCGCGTTCAAGGCGTGGGCCTGGCGGATTCCCTTCCTCGCGAGCCTGGTGCTCGTGGCGATCGGCCTCTGGGTACGGCTGAAGGTGCTGGAGACGCCGATGTTCGCGCGGCTGATCGAGAAGCGGGCCGTGGCGAAGGTCCCGGTGGCCGAGGTGATACGGCGCTACCCGAAGGAGATCGTGCTCAGCGCTCTGCTGCGGATGTCGGAGCAGGCGCCGTTCTACCTCTACACGGCCTTCGCGCTGGCCTACATCAAGGAGCACCTGCACAAAACCGAAGGCGTCGGTCTCGCCGCGGTCACCGTGGCCGCGGCCGTCGAACTGTTCCTGATACCCACCTTCGGCCAGCTCAGCGACCGGCTGGGGCGCAGGCGGGTCTACGCGACCGGCGCGCTGCTGACCGCGGTGGCCGCCTTTCCGTTCTTCCTCCTGCTCAACACCGCGGTCGCCGGTCTCATCATCGTCGGCGTGGTCGTGATCGCCATCCCGCACGCCATGCAGTACGGCCCGCAGTCGTCCTATATCGCGGAGAACTTCCCGACCGGGCTCGCCTACGCCGGCAGCGGCCTGGGCTATCAGGCAGCTTCGCTGATCGCCGGGGGCCCGGCGCCGCTGCTGGCGACCTGGATGCTGGCCAGCTTCGGCTGGCAGGCGATCTCCGTCTACATCATCGCGTGCGCGGTCCTGACCCTGAGCGCCGTCGCCCTCCTGCCCGACAGGAGCAAAGCCGACCTCGCCGTGGCGCCGCCACTCACCCCCGCCGGCAGGGCAGCCGGCTAGCCGGCGTCCGCCATCCAGCGCGTGGCCGGGCGCTCCGCGGATCCGCGGAGGGGTACCGGCCACGGGGACAGCATGTGGGCGGGTAACCCGGGATGATGAGTCCGCGAGCGGCCTGTGCATCTCCACTATGGGATCGCGCACCTACCGGGCGCGGCGGGTGCCGCTCGGCCTGCCGGGCAGCGTCGTCACCGGCCCGTGCGGGTGCGGAGCCCGGACCCCCGGGTGCGGCTCGGCTGAACGATGGAGCGGGCCGAGCAGGAGCACCGGCGGGGGTGGTTCCGCGAGCGCTGGGCACACGGCGTCCCGTTCAGCAAGCACTGCGGCATCGAGGTGCGGCGGTGGGACGCCGAGGCCATCGAGCTGCTCCTGCCCTACGCGGAGGAAGTCAGCGCGCACGCCGGCATCTACCACGGCGGGGTGGTATCGGCGCTGCTGGACACCACCGCCTCGGGCGCGGTGATGGCCGACCATGACTTCGCGAAGGGCAGCCGCCTGACGACGATCTCCCTGTTGGTGCAGTTCCTGTCCGTGGTGCCCGGCGAGGACCTGCTGGCGGCCGGCCGGTGCACACGCCGCAGCCGCACCGTCCACTTCGCCGAGGCCCAGGCGCGAGGAGCGGCCAGGTTTGAACCGGCGGCCTCTTCATCCCGAACGAAGCGCACTAGTCAACGATCGGCGTTGTGTGGCGGTGAATCAACGGAGTGGGAGCATTCGGACCCGGATACCCTGCGCGTAACTAGATAGGTTGCTCCGGCCTGCACCTGTCGCTATCAGTGTGTTCGCACTGGCTGCGTCCGATTCGATGGCCGCTTATTTGCGGGCGGGGCGGAGTCGTGGTGTAGTGCGGCTCGTGCCGGAGATCCCCGCTGTTCCCGATG
>JAFAZE010000023.1 GCA_019239975.1 Streptosporangiaceae bacterium | reverse complement strand
CGGATGTCCGGCTTCTCGAACTTTGCCGTCTCGTTCACCATCATCTCCATCCTGTCCGGCTGCCTGACCCTGTACGGATTCGGCATGAACACCGGCGGCCCGGCCATCATCGTGTGGGGCTGGCCGATCGTCGGGCTGATGACGCTGATGGTGGGGCTGGCGATGGCGGAGGTGTGCTCCAGCTTCCCCACCGCGGGCGGCCTGTACTACTGGGCGGCCAAGCTGGCCAGGACCAACGGGGCCGCCTGGTCCTGGTTCACCGGCTGGTTCAACTTCCTCGGTCAGGTGGCGATCACCGCGGGCATCGACTTCGGCGCCGCGTTCTTCATCAACGCGCTGCTGAACCTGGTGTGGGGAGTCAGCACCGCGCACTGGGTGACGATCCTGATCTTCGCGATCGTGCTCTTCGTACACGGCCTGATGAACCAGTTCGGCATCCGGCTGGTCGCGCTGCTGAACGACGTGAGCGTGTGGTGGCACATCCTCGGCGTGCTGATCATCGTCGGCGTGCTCGTCTTCGCGCCGTCCAGGCACGCGCCGGGCAGCTACGTGTTCACCCACATCGTCAACAACACCGGGTGGGGCAGCACGTTCTACGTGCTGCTGCTCGGCCTGCTGCTGGCCCAGTACACGTTCACCGGGTACGACGCGTCCGCGCACATGACCGAGGAGACCCACGACGCCGCGCGCACCGGCCCGCGCGGCATCGTGATGTCGATAGTGGTCTCGCTGATCGCCGGCTGGGTGCTGCTGATCGGCGTCACGTTCGCGATCCAGCCGGGCCACTATTCGCTCTACACCAACGCGCTGGTGCCGCCCGCCCAGATCTGGGCCACCGCGATCGGGGACACCGGCGCCAAGCTGCTGCTGCTGATCGCGATCGGCGCCCAGTTGTTCTGCGGGATGTCCTCGGTCACCGCGAACTCGCGGATGATCTACGCGTTCTCCCGGGACGGGGCCCTGCCGGGCTCGAACCTCTGGCACCGGGTGAACAAGCGGACCAGGACGCCGACCAACGCGATCTGGCTGGCCGCCGCCGGGGCGCTGATCCTGGGGCTGCCGTACCTGTGGAACTCCACCGCCTACGCGGCCGTGACCTCGATCGCCGTGATCGGCCTGTACATCGCCTACGTCATGCCGACGTTCCTGCGGCTTCGGCAGGGCGCCAGCTTCCGGCGCGGGCCGTGGCACCTGGGCCGGTGGAGCTACCTGATCGGAACGATCGCGGTCGTCTGGGTGGTGTTCATCACGATCTTGTTCATGCTGCCCACCGCCAACCCGATCAGCTGGGGCAACTTCAACTACACCGTCGTGGCCGCGGGCGTCGTGCTCGGCTTCGCGGGCATCTACTGGCTGGTGTCGGCGAGGAACTGGTTCACCGGGCCGAAGGTCCAGGGCACGCCCGAGGAGCTGGCCGCGATCGAGCACGAACTGTCGGAGGTCTGATGGCTGGCGCACGCCGGGGGATGCTGCCGGAGGAACAGCTGCGCGCCGCGGTCGCCGCCGGCGAGATCGACACCGTGGTGCTGGCCTTCACCGACATGCAGGGCAGGCTGCAGGGCAAGCGGCTGGCCGCGGAGTTCTTCCTCGACGAGGTGGCCGAGCACTACTCCGAGGGCTGCAACTACCTGCTCGCGGTGGACGTCGACATGAACACGGTCGACGGGTACGCCATGTCGTCCTGGGACCGCGGCTACGGCGACTTCGTGATGGTGCCCGACATGGGCACCATGCGCCGGGTCCCGTGGCACGACGGCACCGCCCTGGTCATCGCGGATCTGACCTGGCTGGACGGCACGCCGGTGCTGGCCTCGCCGCGGCAGATCCTCGCGGCGCAGACGGCACGGCTCGCCGAGCGCGGCTGGGTGGCGCTGGCCGGGACCGAGCTCGAGTTCGTGGTCTACCGGGACTCCTACGAGCAGGCCGCGGCCAAGAACTACCGCGACCTGGTCCCCGCCAACCAGTACAACGTGGACTACTCCATCCTGGGCACCTCGCGGATCGAGCCGCTGCTGCGCCGGATAAGGAACCAGATGACCGGCGCCGGCCTGTACGTGGAATCGGCGAAGGGCGAGTGCAACCTGGGCCAGCACGAGATCGCCTTCCGGTACGCGGACGCCGTCACCACCTGCGACAACCACTCGGTATACAAGACCGGTGCCAAGGAGATCGCCGCCCAGGACGGCGTGAGCATCACGTTCATGGCCAAGCCGAACGCCCGCGAGGGCAACTCCTGCCACATCCACCTGTCGCTGCGCTCCGCGGACGGCGCCCCCGTGCTGGCCGGCGACGGGCCGCACGGCCTGTCGCCGCTGGGCGAGCACTTCCTGGCCGGGCAGCTCGCGGCGATGCGGGAGCTCACCTTGTGCTACGCGCCCAACATCAACTCCTACAAGCGCTACGTGCCGGGCAGCTTCGCACCGACCTCGGTCCGGTGGGGACCGGACAACCGGACCTGCGCGCTGCGCCTGGTCGGGCACGGCGCCTCACTGCGGGTGGAGAACCGCGTGCCCGGCGGGGACGTGAACCCTTATCTCGCCGTGGCGGCGATGATCGCGGCCGGCCTGTACGGGATCGACAACGAGCTGCCGCTGGAACCCCCGGTCACCGGCAACGCCTACGCCGACTCAGGGCTGCGGGTCCCGCACACCCTGCGCGAGGCGCTGGAGCTGTGGCAGAAGAGCGAGCTGGCCAGGGAATCGTTCGGCGCGGAGGTCGTGGAGCACTACGCCAACTACGCCCGGGTCGAGCTGGCCGCCTACGATGCCGCGGTGACCGACTGGGAGCTGCGGCGCTGCTTCGAGCGCCTGTTATGGCCGGCCCGTTATGGCCGGCCCATTATGGCTGGCACTGTTTATGGATGGCACTGTGAAGGGATCTCCCGCATGTCTGTTTTCACCGTGCTCAACCCGGCGACCGAGGAGCCGGTCACCACGGTGACCCAGGCCTCGGCGGAGCAGGCCGACGAGGCCATCGCCCGGGCCGCGGCCGCCCAGGCCGCCTGGCGCGGGGTCGCGCCCGGGGACCGGGGCCGCCTGCTGCGCGCGTTCGCCGCCGCCGTCGACTCCCACGCCGGGGAGCTGGCCGGCCTGGAGGTGGCGGGCGCCGGGCATCCCGCCGGGCAGGCCCGCTGGGAGGCAGGCCACGTGCGTGACGTGCTGCTGTACTATTCGGCGGCGCCGGAACGGCTGACCGGGAAGCAGATCCCGGTGCCCGGCGGGCTGAACGTGACCTTCCACGAGCCGGTCGGCGTGGTCGGCCTGATCGTCCCGTGGAACTTCCCGATGCCGATCCTGGCGTGGGGCATGGCGCCCGCGCTGGCCGCCGGGAACACCGTGGTGGCCAAGCCCGCCGAGGCCACCCCGCTGACCGCGATGCGGATCGGCGAGCTGGCGCTGGAGGCCGGCCTGCCCGAGGGAGTGTTCCAGGTGCTGCCGGGCAAGGGCAGCGTCGTCGGGCAGCGGCTGGTGGACCACCCGCTGGTGCGCAAGATCGTCTTTACCGGGTCGACCGAGGTGGGACGGCAGATCATGGCGGGCTGCGCCCGCGATGTGAAGCGGCTCACCCTCGAGCTCGGCGGCAAGAGCGCGAACATCGTCTTCGCCGACGCCGACCTGGACCGGGCCGCGGCGACCGCGCCGTACGCCGTGTTCGACAACGCCGGGCAGGACTGCTGCGCGCGGTCCCGGATCCTGGTGCAGCGCTCGGCGCTGGATGAGTTCATGGCCCTGTTCGAGCCCGCGGTGCGCGGCGTCGTGGTCGGTGACCCGGCCGCGGCCGGGACCGAGATGGGCCCGCTGATCTCCGCGGCGCACCGGGCGCACGTGGCCTCGTACGTACCGCAAGGGGCGCCGGTGGCGTTCCGCGGGCAGTCGCCGTCCGGGCCCGGGTTCTGGTTCCCGCCGACCGTGCTGGCGCCGGTGCGGCCGGATGACCGGGCGTACACCGAGGAGGTGTTCGGCCCGGTGGTGACCGTGACCCCGTTCGAGGACGAGGCCGAGGCGGTGGCGATCGCCAACGACACGCCGTACGGGCTGTCCGGCTCGATCTTCACCTCGGACGTGGGCCGGGCGATCCGGGTGGCCCGGGCGGTGGAGACCGGCAACCTGTCGGTGAATTCGCACTCCTCGGTGCGCTACTGGACGCCGTTCGGCGGCTTCAAGCAGTCCGGGCTCGGCCGCGAGCTCGGACCGGACGCCCCGGACGCGTTCACGGAGATCAAGAACGTGTTCATCTCGACGGAGGACTGAGCTCGACGGAGGGCTGAGCTCGACGGAGGACTGAGACGGAGGGGCTGATGAGGTTCGAGGGCAGGACGGCGGTCATCACCGGCGCGGGCAGCGGGATCGGCCTGGCCGCCGCGCGGCGGTTCGCGGCCGAGGGCGCTCGCGTGGTGGCGGTCGACGTGGACGACGCGGCCGGGGAGAAGGCGGCGGCGGAGACGGGCGGCCTGTTCGTGCACGCCGACGTCACCTGCGAGCCGGACGTGGCGGCGGCGTTCCGGGCGGCACGGGACGCCTACGGCTCGGTCGACGTCGCCTTCAACAACGCGGGCATCTCGCCGCCCGACGACGATTCGATCCTGGACACCGGCCTGGACGCCTGGCGGCGCGTCCAGGAGGTCAACCTCACCTCGGTCTACCTGTGCTGCAAGGAGGCGCTCGGCTACATGCGGGCGCAGCGGCGAGGGGCCATCGTCAACACGGCGTCGTTCGTGGCGGTGATGGGCTCGGCGACCTCGCAGATCTCCTACACCGCGTCCAAGGGCGGGGTGCTCGCGCTGTCCCGCGAGCTCGGCGTCCAGTTCGCGCGCGAGGGCATCCGGGTCAACGCGCTGTGCCCCGGGCCGGTCAACACGCCGCTGCTGCGCGAGCTGTTCGCCGCCGACCCGGAACGCGCCGCCCGCCGCCTGGTCCACGTGCCGATGGGCAGGTTCGCGGAGCCGGAGGAGATCGCGGCGGCGGCCGCGTTCCTCGCCAGCGACGACGCATCCTTCATCACCGCATCGGCGTTCCTGGTCGACGGCGGGATCTCCGCCGCGTACGTGACGCCGCTGTGACGGCTGCGCGGGCGGGACGCAGATGCATGCGTCCGTTTGGAAAAATCATGCGGACGGGATGGTGCGCAGGCGGATCGTCACGTCCATGGCGCGCAGCTCGGCGAGGACCTCGTCGCTGTATTCGGTGCCGATGTCGGTGAGCACATAGCCGAGGTCGTCCCTGGTGCGCAGCAGCTGGCCCTCGACGTTGACGCCGTGCTCGGCGAGCACCCGGTTGATCGAGGCCAGCACGCCGGGCACGTTCCGGTGCAGGTGCACCAGCCGGTGCGTGCCCGGCACCGCCGGCAGCGTGATGCCGGGCAGGTTCACGCTGAGCGAGGTCGCGCCGGAGGCCATGTAGTCGGCCAGCTTGCCCGCGACGAACTCGCCGATGTCCTGCTGCGCCTCCTCCGTCGAGCCGCCGATGTGCGGGGTCAGGATCACGTTCGGCAGCCCGCGCAGCTCCGACCGGAACTCCTCGCCACGCGCCTTCGGCTCCTCGGGGAACACGTCTATCGCGGCGCCGGCGATGTGCCCGGACTCGATGTTGCGGCGCAGCGCCGCGTGGTCGACCACGAAGCCGCGGGACAGGTTGAGGAACAGCGACCGGGGCCGCATCGCGGCGAACTCGGCCTCGCCGAAGAACCCGCGGTTGCCGTCGCGGCCGTCCACGTGCAGGGTGACCGTCTCCACCGATTCCAGCAGCTCGGTCAGCGTGGAGCAGCGGCGCGCGTTGCCGATGGCCAGCTTGTCGGCGATGTCGTAGAAGTAGACGGACATGCCCAGGCTCTCGGCGATGACCGACAGCTGGGTGCCGATGTTCCCGTACCCGACGATTCCCAGCCTGCGGCCGCGGACCTCGTGGCTCCCGGCGGCGGACTTGTCCCACTCCCCCGCGTGCATCCTGGTGTTCTTCTCCGGCAGCCGGCGCGCCATCGCGATGATCTCCGCGATCGCGAGCTCGACGACGCTGCGGGTGTTCGAGAACGGCGCGTTGAACACCGCGACGCCATGCCGGGACGCCGCGGCCAGATCGATCTGGTTGACCCCGATGCAGAACGCGCCGACGGCGGCCAGCCGCGGGACGGCGGCCAGGACGCGCTCGGTGAGATGGGTCTGCGAGCGAATGCCGAGCAGGCTCACCCCGCGAACCGCCCCGGCGAGCTCGTCCTCGCCGAGTGCCCGGGACAGCGTCTCGACCTCGTAGCCCGCCTTGGCGAGCCTCGCCGAGGCGTCAGGGTGGATGTTCTCCAGCAGCAGCGCGCGCATGAGCGGTCGCGTGGTGTCCAGCGTCAGCACCTCTCCCCGTGCGGAATCCAGTCACCGTGGGTGACGTTGGATGACGAAATACCCGTCCAGCTTAACTGGCGGTGCTGACCGCTCCGGGCCGTAGCGCGTCCGCCGACGGGCGGGGCGCGGCGACGGGGACGTCCATGGGAACGCCGGCGCCGTCATACTCGCCGAGGCGGCTGAGCCTCTCCCTGACCGGTCTCGCGTCCCAGTAGGGCTCGCTCTCCAGGATCTCCAGCGCGCGCCGCCAGCTGTCGCGTGCCGTCACGGCATCGCCGGCGGCGAGCTGCGCGTCGCCGAGGGCCGTCAGCGCGTGCTGCTTGCCGTTGGGGTCGCTGATCTCCCGGAAGATGGCCAGCGACTGCTGGAGGCACGAGATCGCCCGCGCGTACTCGCCCAGCCCGATGTACGCCCTGCCCATGCTGTCCAGGGCGTCCGCCGCGCCGGTGCGCGCGCCGGTCTCCCGGTGCAGCTCCACCGCCCGCCGGCAGTACGGCAGCGCCTCGGCGTAGCGCTGCAGCCGGACGTACATCCAGCCCACGGCGTTCTCCGAGTAGGCGAGCGTGGCCCGCTCGCGCAGCGCACGGCGCAGCCGCAGCGCCTCCTGGGCGTGGGTGAGGCCCTCGGCGTAACGACCCTGCTGGTCGAACAGCAGAATGAGGCCGAAGTGTGCGCGGGCCTGATCGGACTGGTCACCAAGCTCGGTGAACAGCTCAAGCGCCTCGCGCAGATAGCTGTCCGCGTCCTCCAAACTGCCGAGTTGCTTGACCGCGTGGCCGATGTCGATCAGCGTCCGGCCGAGCCGCACCGGGTCGCCGAGACGCCGCGCGGCGGGAAGCGCCATCCCCTGCGTCGCCGCGTAGTCGTGCCAGTACCCGTGCCGGTTGAGATACGGCCCGAGCGCCCAGCAGATCGGCAGGCAGTACCGGTCCAGCCCGGCGGCGGCCGCGTACGCGGCCGCCGCGAGCAGCACCGAGTGCTCGGCCTCGAACCAGGCCAGCGCCTGCTCGTAGGCGGTGAGCGGCTCGGGTACCACGCCGGGCAGCCGCTCGGGCAGCGTCGTGCCGTGCCGCGCGGGATACATCCGCGACACGGCCGCGTGCGCCGTCTGGGTGTAGTGATCAAGCATCCGGGCCTCCGCGGCCCGCAGCTCGAGATCGCCCTCCAGCGCGGCGGCCTGCTCGGCCGCGTACGCCCGCAGCAGGTCGTGGAACGTGAACCGGCCAGGGACGTGCTCGGTGAGCAGGGAACTCCTGGCCAGCTCGGTGATCTGCGCACGCGCCCCGGCCAGCGGAACGGCGGCCAGGCTGGCCGCGGCGGGGACGGAGACATCCGGCCCCGGGTGCACCCCAAGCAACCGGAACATCCTCGCCGCCGGGCGGGTGAGCTGCTGATACGACCAGGAGAACACGGCGCGCACGTTGGTCACCGCCTCGCCGGTGTCCAGCGCGTCCAGGCGCCCCCGGGCATCCCGGAGCTCAGCGGCCAGCCCCGCCAGGGTCAGACCGGGCCGGGTGGCGGCCCTGGCGGTGGTCACGCTGAGCGCCAGCGGCAGTCCCGCGGACAGCGTGATCAGCTCGGTGGCCGACGACGGCTCCGCGGCTATCCGGTCCGCGCCGAGCCTGCCGGTCAGCACCTCCTTGGATTCCTCCTCGGAGAGCACGTCGAGGGGCAGCGCGCGGGCACCCTCGGCGGCGATGAGGCCGGTGAGCTGGCTGCGGCTGGTGATCACCACCATGCACCCGGGACTGGCCGGCAGCAGCGGCCTGACCTGCTCGGTGGTCCGCGCGTTGTCCAGGACGACGAGCATCCGCTTGCCGTCGAGCAGGCTGCGGAACAGCCCGATCCGTGCCTCGAGGGTGTCCGGAATCCGCTTCGGCGGCACCCGGAGCGCGTCGAAGAAGCCGCGCAGCGCGTTACCGGGCTCGACCGGAACGCCCGACGGGTCGAAGCCGCGCAGGTTGACGTACAGCTGCCCGTCGGGGAACCGGCGCGCCGCGTTGCGGGCGAAGCGGATGGCCAGCGCCGTCTTGCCGACCCCGGCCGTGCCCGTGATGGCGGCGATCGGCACCGTGGCATCCACCGTGGCATCGGAGAGGGCCGCCCCGTCCGTTCCGTCGAGCGTGACCGCCGCACTGGAAAGCGCCGCACTGGAAAACGCCGCACCGGGAAGCGCCGCACCGGGAAGCATGGCGTGCAGCCGCTGGAGCTCGGCGCGGCGGCCGACGAAACCCGGAATGCCCAGCGGGACCTGTGCCGGGGCGCCGGCGGTCTCCGTCTCGTCCGCGGACGCCGGCGACACGGCGCGGCCGGCCGGGGCCGCGTCAGCGGGAACGGCGGCCACCACCCGGAACGGGCCCGTGGCCGGGGCGGCCGGGGAGTCGAGCGCCGGGTCCATGGCCAGCACCTGCTGGTGAATGCGGGTGAGCTCGCTGCCCGGGTCGATACCGAGGTCCTCCGCGAGCACGTCCCTGGCGTCGCGGAACACCTGCAGCGCCTCGGCCTGCCGCCCGCACCGGTAGAGCGCGACCATCAGCAGTCCGCGCGCCCGCTCGCGCAGCGGATGCTCGGCCACCAGGACCGTCAGGTCGGGCAGCGCCTCGGCGGGCTGGCCCTGCGCGAGCAGGAGATCCGCCCGCTCCTCGGCGGCGGCGGTACGAAGCTCGCTGAGCCGGTGGCGTTCGGCGTCCGCGAACGGGCCGGGGACGCCCGCGAACGCGATGCCGCGCCACAGCCCCAGCCCTTCGGCGAGCAACCGGGACGCGCCCGGCAGGTCCCCCGACGAACGCAGCTTCCGCGCACGGGCGAGGCCCTGCTCGAAGACGTCGGCGTCGAGACATCCGGATCCAAGCCGGAGCATGTACCCGGCTCCCGCGGACACCAGCACCTGGGATGGCTGGCGGAGCCGGCGGTCCGGCTCCAGCTTGCGGCGCAGCCCCGCCACGTACGTGTAGATGCCGCCCTCGGCGCTGACCGGCGCCTGCTGACCCCAGACCGCGTCGACGAGCTCGCCGCGGGACACTACCCGGTTGGCGCGCACGGCAAGAACGCAGAGGACTGCCTGCTGCCGTGGCTGACCAGGCAGAACCTCATGCTCCCCGTACCACGTGGTCACCGGGCCGAGCACGCCCACGCGCAGCGGCACCACGGTTCTGCCGCTCCCTTCTCAGCCTGCCCCGCGGATCGTAGCGCGGGACGCGGGCTCAGCCCAGACTACAGGGCTTGTCGCCGGGCATCTAGAAATTATCTAGATCACGTAGAGATACAGCGATTATCACTGAACGTGGGCTGCGGCGCCAGACGAGTCCTTGCTCGTCCTCGCTGCGGAAAATCACCGCGTTCCCCGGCAGGAGGCAGGGACATGGGACATGGCAGAGCCAGGCAACCCTGGCTTTCGCTGCCTGGGATGTAGTGATGCGCAACCTGGTGCCGGGGGAATCGGGGGACACGGCCACGGTGGCCGAAGCGATCACGGGGCAGCTCATCCGCCAGCTTGCGGAGCGAGTTCGCAGCCTGCGGCTCCAGCATCACCTCTGGCACGTCCTGAACGGTGATCCCGACGACCAGGCGACCACCCGGCAGACGGCCTCGGACGAATAACGCAGGCTTCCCGCCACGGCGCCCGCCGACGGCCGGCCCTCACGGCACCCCCCTCACTCCTGCCGTGAGGGCCGGCATCCTTTCCCGGGGGGGCTCTGTTAGCCCGGGGGGCGAAGCCCCCCGATACCCCCCGCCCGCTGCGGTGCTCGCCGTATCATCACGCGGCCGGGGAGGCCCGAGGGCCTCCCGCGGGCCGCGTGATCGCGGAATGTGAGCCGCTGTCGCGGCTCACTCCGCGCTACCCGCCGTGGCCCGCTCCGGGTCCCGCTACCGTAGCCGCTCCGGTTTCCGTTACCGTAGCCGCTCCGGGTCTCGCCGGATGCCTCGCGGGCGCGGGCGGGCGGGTAAGCCGCGGACGGTGGTGTTCAGGCGGTGGCGCAGCTGGCGGTCTTCGTGGATCTCCTCCTCGGTCGGCGACAGCGAGATCATCAGGGTGAGGACGAACGTGACCAGGCTGATGCCGAGCAGCAGGGGGAGCAGAAAGCTCACCGCGGTGTCGCCGGACATGGCCGGCATCTTTCCGGTGTAGACGCGCATCGCGGCCATCCCGGTGTAGTGCATGCCGCTGACCGCCACGCCCATGATCAGCGAGGCGACCAGGGTCGCCCGCAGGCTGCGCACGCGGAGCCCGGCCCACAGGGCCGCGGTCCCGGCCACGATCGCGATCAGCACCGAGACCGCCACGAGGAACCGGTTGTAGCGCATGGCGTCCGGCATGCTCATCGCCGCCATGCCCATGTAATGCATGCTCGCCACGCCGAGGCCGATGATCACCCCTCCGGCCAGCAGCGGGACGAACCCCGCCTGGCTGTACCCGACGATGAAGAGCCCGACTCCCACCACCGCGACGGCGAGCACCATGCTGCCGATCGTGAGCGGGAGATTGTAACGGATCTGCTGGCCGGGGATCGTGAACCCGAGCATCGCGATGAAGTGCATCACCCAGATCCCGGTCGCGCCCACCGACACCGCCGCGAGCAGCAGCCACGGCGCGCGGCCGCGGCCGGTATGCGCCCTGGCCCTCGTGACGCAGCGCAGGCCCAGAAATGCGCCCAGGCAGGACATCACGTAACCGAGCGCCGGATTCAGCAGACCATAGGAGAAGTTATGAATCTGTACCACTCTGGGCTCCCCCCCAGCGACTTCATGAACGCAGCGGGCTCACCGAGCGCCGGACGCGCGGCGGCCCCCATGGCCGGAGGCCCGCACGCCGCGACAGACAGCCGCTCGATGGCCACGCACCGCGACAAACGAGCCCACAGGGCGCATTGCCGCCGGTCGTAGCCGGGGAACGCTCGTTCCCCCGCTACAACGGATACATGGTGACATATCCGGTACGTCCCGCGTTCTCGACACGCTGAAAATCTGGGTGACAGGACCCACCGGTTATCCGGTCCTCCGCCCGGCAGGCGAGGCCGCGTAAGCGCCTACGATGGAGCGTGATCCGCTCGCCCCCGGGAAAGAAGGAGCATGGGCAGGATGAGCGCCATTAAGCGCGACACCGGCAGGCGCGAGAAGATCGCCGCGCGGCGCGCGGCGCAGCAGCGTGCCCAGACGCGCAACCGGCTGCTGCTGGCGGGCGGCGCCATCATCGCCGTCGTCGCGGTCGTCGTCGGCCTGGTGATCTGGAAGACGGCCAGCAAGACGCCGGCCGCGCCGGCGCCGAAGGCTCCGGGCGGCACCTCGCTGAACGCGCTGATCGCGCAGACCACCAGCGTCCCCGCGGCGACTGTCGATGCTGTCGGCAACGGCGGCGGCCTGGTCAACAGCAAGCCCCTGTCCATCACCGGGTCCCCGCTCACCGCGGGCGGCAAGCCGGAGATGCTCTACATGGGCGCGGAATACTGCCCCTTCTGCGCGGCCGAGCGCTGGGCGATGGTGGTGGCGCTGAGCCGGTTCGGCACGTTCTCCGGGCTGCACACCACGCACTCCGCGGCCCAGAACGGCGGCGGGAACGCCGAGGTCTACCCCAACACCCCCACCTGGACGTTCTACAAGTCCAGCTACGCGAGCAGGTATCTCACGTTCACGCCGGTGGAGATGAACACGAACATCCCCGACCCCCGCACCGGCGGCTACACCACCCTGCAGAACCCGACCAGGGAGCAGCAGGCGCTGATCAGCAAGTACGACGCCCCGCCCTACGTGCCGTCGCAGGACGCGGGCGCCATCCCGTTCGTCGACATCGGGAACAGGTACCTGGTCGTCGGCGCCAGCTACAGCCCGGCCCTGCTCCAGGGGCTGACCTGGAGCCAGGTCGCCGCCGACCTGCACAACCCGGGCAGCCCGGTGGCCAAGGGCGTCCTCGGCACGGCGAACTACATGACCGCCGCGATCTGCAGGGTGACCGGCAACCAGCCGGCCAGCGCCTGCACCGCGACCGTCAGGTCCCTCGAGGGCCAGGTCTAGAAGACCCGGACCCAGAAACCAAGATCAAGAAAACAAGATCAAGAAAACACTGCGGATACGCTAAGGATTCTCTAAGCCCGCGCGAGGGTACGCGCGGCACAAAACCCCTACGATAGACCCGGCTGGCAGCGGAGCCTGGCAGCGGAGCTGAGCGGAAGGCCGGTCAGGCAGGAATGGGCAAGGCAAGCAGAACCAAGCAGGACACCAGCCGCCGTGAGCGGATCGCGGCGCAGCGGGCGGCGGCACGCCGCCGTGAGCAGCGCCGCCGGATCCTCATCGCGTCCACGGCCATCGTCGCCGTCGTCGCGGTGGTGGTCGTCCTCGTCGTGATCAAGACCACGTCCAAGAACGGCACGGTCGCGCAGGCGGGCAACGGCCCGACCGGCGCCGCGCTGACGAGCCTGACGAACCAGGTCACCGGCGTCCCGGCGAGCGTCCTGGGCCAGGTCGGCGGCGGCAGCATCGGCGGCGGGGGGTTCAGCAAGGTCAGCGGGCCCCCGCTCACCGCGGGCGGCAAGCCCGAGATGCTGTACATCGGCGCGGAATACTGTCCCTACTGCGCCGCCGAGCGGTGGGCCATGATCGTCGCGCTGAGCCGGTTCGGCACCTTCTCCGGGCTGACCACCACGCACTCCTCCAGCAGTGACGCCTACGCCAACACGCCCACCTGGACGTTCTACGGGTCGAGCTACAGCAGCAAGTACGTGGCGTTCAGCTCCGTCGAGGAGACGAAGAACTACCGCCAGGGCAACTCCACCAGCCAGAACGTGCAGTACGTCCCCCTCCAGACGCCGACCGCCGAGCAGCAGGCGCTGATCACCAAGTACGACCCGGGCACCGGCGGCCAGGGCGGCTCGATCCCGTTCATTGACATCGGCAACAAGTACGTGGAGATTGGAAACCTGCAGCCTTTCGGGCCGCAGGATCTGCAGGGCAAGACGTGGAGCCAGGTGGCCGCCGCGATGAACCAGCCGTCTTCCGCCATCGCCAAGGGAGTGGACGGCTCGGCGAACTACCTGACCGCCGCCCTGTGCAAGCTGACCGGGAATCAGCCGGCCAGCGCGTGCACCCCCGCGGTGAAGGCATTGGAGGCGAAGCTGTAGATGGCAAGCTCGAAGTCCGCGCGCGCCGCCGCCACTTCTTCCCGTAATGGCGGCCGAACGCAGGCGGCTTCGCGTGCGACGGCAACCCGTGCTCCCGCCCGGGCCGGTTCCGCCGGCCGGGGCGGTTCCGGCGCCACCCGCCGGGACGTCCGCGACCGCCGGGACACGCGTGACCGCGGCCGGGGACGGCCGGCCGCCGAAGAGCTCGCGCCGGCCGCTCCCGCGGCGTCCGGGCCGCCGCTGTGGTTCCAGCTCACCACGCTGGCGCTCGCGCTCGGCGGTCTTGGCGTGTCGATCTACGAGACCTACGCGCACTTCAACGGGTCACACCTTGCCGGGTGCACCGGAACCGGCACGGAGAGCTGCACGAAGGTGATCACGAGCCCGCAGTCCATGGTGTTCGGCGTCATCCCCGTCGCCATCCTCGGGCTGCTCTTCTACGTGTTCGTGGTCGCGATCATGACCCCCTGGGCGTGGCGGACAACCCGCCGCGAGGTCGCCTGGCTGCGGCTGGCGTCGATGGTGACGGGAATCGGCTTCGTCATCTACCTCATCTACGCCGAGCTGTTCCAGATCGGCAGCATCTGCTTGTACTGCACCAGCGTCCACGCCATCACCTTCGTGCTCTTCGCGCTGACGATCTTCGCCGCCGCCGTCTGGGGCACCGGGTCGAGGAAACCCGCCTGAGCTCCCGGGTTCCCGCGGTTCCCCGGTGCCACGCCGTGCCCCCCGCGGCGTCCCCAGCGCTGCCTGAAAGAATGACCACGGCCCGTTCCGTGACATGTTTTTCATCTTCGGCCTCACCCTTCGCGGCGCTACGGCCGGCGTGAGTACGGTGGAGGCACGCAGAAAGGAGCAGCTCCGTGCCCGGCATGAACTCAGGGCTGAGCCCCGCGGACCCGACGATCGTCGCGGCGTTCCGCTCGGCCCTGATCCATCAGTGGGCGATCATCGTGGGGATCTTCCTGCTGCTCCTGCTGCTGTACGGCGCGACGAGAAGCTGGGTCCCGGCATCGGCCCCGGCACGGCGGCTGGCCACCGCGGCGGAACCGCGGGCGCGGCGGCTGCTCCGGATCGGCTTCGGCATCCTGTGGGCGTTCGACGGCATACTGCAGGCGCAGCCCAAGATGGCCGCGGGAATGCCGTCGCAGGTCATCGAGCCCACCGCGGCGAACTCGCCCGCCTGGGTGCAGCACCTGGTGAACTGGGGCGGGACCGCGTGGTCCTACCACCCGATCGAGGCGGGGGCCTCGGCGGTGTGGATCCAGGTCGGGATCGGCCTGTGGCTGATCGTCGCCGAGCGCGGCTGGTGGTCACGGGCGGGCGGGCTCGCCAGCGTGGGGTGGGGACTCGTCGTCTGGGTGTTCGGCGAGTCCTTCGGCGGGATCTTCGCGCCCGGCCTCACCCTCCTCTTCGGCGCTCCCGGGGCGGTGCTGATCTACGTGGTCGCGGGCGCGCTCATCGCGCTGCCCGAACGCGCCTGGCGGACGTCCCTCATCGGCCGGCTCATGCTGGCGGGGGTGGGGGCCTTCTTCGTCGGCATGGCGGTGCTGCAGGCGTGGCCGGGGCGCGGCTTCTGGCAGGGCACGGCGGGTGGCCAGCCGGGGACGCTGACCAGCATGGTGCAGTCGATGGCCGGGACGTCGCAGCCGCACGTGCTGTCGAGCGTGGTGTCGGCCTTCGGTTCGTTCACGGCCGGGCACGGGTTCGCGGTGAACCTGTTCGCGGTCATCGCGCTCGCCGTCCTCGGCGCGGCGTTCCTCAGCGGCCGGCCGCGGCTCGTGCGCGCCGCGGTGATCGCGGGCACGGTCTTCTGCCTCGCCGACTGGGTGCTGATCGAGGACTTCGGGTTCCTCGGCGGGCTCGGCACCGACCCCAACAGCATGATCCCGTTCATCCTTCTGTTCACGGCGGGGTATCTCGCGCTCACTCCGCTCCCGTCGCCTCAGTCGGCGGCCGCTCCGGCGGCGGAGCCCGCGGCCGGGGACGCGACGGAGCCCGCGGCCCCCTCCCCTGAGCCGGCGCCGGTTCCTGGCCGTCTTCGGGGCTTGCTCCGCCCGGCCGCGCTGCGCGAATCGGTCGCCACCACGAGCGCCCGCTCCGTGGTCGCGCTCGGCGCGCTCGGCGTGATCATCGTCGGCGCGGCCCCGATGGCGGCGGCGTCGGCGAACCGGAACGCGGACCCCATCCTGGCCCAGGCCCTCGTGGGCTCGACCGCGCCCGTCGACCAGCCCGCCCCGGCGTTCCAGCTCACCAGCCAGGACGGGCGCCGGGTCTCGCTCGCGAGCCTGCACGGCAAGGTGCTGCTGCTGACCTTCCTCGACCCGGTCTGCAACACCGACTGCCCGGTCATCGCGCAGGAGATGAAGGCGGCGTGGACGATGCTCGGCCCGGCCGGCCGGCACGTCGACCTGGTCGCGATCGTCGCCAACCCCACCTACCTGTCCACGGTGTTCACCCAGGCTTTCAGCAAGCAGGAGGGGCTGTCCGCGATGCCGAACTGGCTGTACCTGACGGGGACGCTCGGCCAGCTCAGAAGGGTATGGGGGCAGTACGGGATCGACGTGCAGAACGAGCCGGCCGGCGCGATGTCGGCACACAATGACGTCGCGTTCGTCATCGACTCCTCCGGTCATGTCCGGCAGGAACTCAGCGACGACCCGGGACCGGCCACCAGCAGCACCCAGTCGTCGTTCGCGGTGCTGCTCTCGGGCGCGGCCCAGCAGGTCCTGAGGTCGCATTGAGACGAGTTTCCGGCCGGGGCGGGCTGGGCGGGGCGCTGGCCGGCGCGGCCCTGCTCGCGGGCGCGGCCCTGCTCGCGGGCTGCGGCACGCAGACCGCACCGGCGCCGTCTCCGGGAGTGCCCGCCGTGGCCGGCTCGCTGTCCACCTCCCTGGTAACCGCCCAGGGCAGCTGGGCCATCATTCCGATGGCCGCGAACCCGGCCTTCTGGCAGGTCTTCGTCCGGCCCTCCGCTCAGGCCGGCTGGCGGCTCGTCACCCCGCCGGGGGTCGCCGACAACGGCGGGCTGGTCGCGGCGGACACCGGCCGCTCGCTGACCGTGGTGTTCCGGCCGAGTCAGACCCTGAAGTTCTCGCCGCTTGCCGTCACCGGCAACGCCGGGCGCAGCTGGGCGCCCGGTTTGATCGACGCCGACGTGGCCTCGGCCCCCGACGCGCTCGCCGCGTCCGGCGGCCACATGCTCACGCTGCTGCAGGACGGCACGGTGCTCACCTCCGCGGACAGCGGCACGCACTGGACGGTGCTCGCGAGCGCGCATGCGGTCGCCGACACCGCGGCCGGGGGCCGGTGCGCGCTGACCGGGATCAGCGCCGTCGCCTTCGGCCCGTCCGGCGCGCCGATGGTGGCCGGAAGGTGCACCTCGGCCGGCGCCGCGGGAGTGTTCAGCTACGCCGGCGGGACATGGCAGGCCACGCCGCCGGCGCTGCCCCCCGGCGCGTCAGCCGGCCACATGCAGGTGATCCGGATGGCCGGCAGCCCGAACGGGCTCGGGCTTCTCCTGCAGGTGACCAGCGGCCAGACCGAGCGGCTGTACGCGGAGTGGGCGCCGGGGCCTGGCGGCGCGGCGGGGGCTGGCGGCGCGGCGGCGGGGGCTGGCGGCGCGGCGGCGGCGCGCTGGACGGTGTCCGGGCCGCTGTCGCTCGCGGGAGGGGAGCCCACGGCGTCCGGCTTCGGGTCAAGCGGGACAGCCTGGGTGCTGCTGCCCGGAGGTCACGCCTGGACCGCCGATCGCGGTTCCTGGCGGGCGCTGCCTTCGGTGCCGTCCGGAACCGCGGTGCTGGCCCACGGACCCGGGGGCGCCATCGACGCGCTGGCCGCCGACGGCAGCAAGCTCACGGCGTGGCGGCTCGCCCCGCCGGCCACGGTCTGGAGCAAGGTCCAGACGATCGTCGTGCCCATTCAGTACGGATCCTCGGGTTAGGCGACATGCACTACATCCTCGGCAACTGGTCCTTCGACCCGTTCCTGATCCTCGCCGTCGCCGTGGTGGTGTGGCATGAGATCGGCTTGTGGCGGCTGTCCAGGAGGTCGAGGCCGGAGCGCACCCGGCAGCGCCGGCTGCGCTCGCTCTGGTTCTACGCCGGGCTGGCGGTCCTGCTCGTCGCGGTCGAGTCCCCCATTGACTACTGGGCCGACGACTACTTCCTGGTGCACATGATCCAGCACCTGCTGCTCATGTTCGCCGCCCCGTCCCTGGTCGTGGCCGGCGCCCCCTGGCAGCCGCTGCTCGCCGCCCTGCCCGGGCAGATGGGCCGCAGCGCCGCCAGGGGGGTGCTGACCGGAGGCTGGTCCCGGCCGCTGCGCGCGGCCGCCGGGTTCCTGCTGCGGCCGTGGCTGGCGGTCCTGGTGTTCAACGCGACGATGGTGCTCTGGCACGTCCCCGCGCTGTTCGACCTCGCCGAGAACAACCAGGCGGTGCACATCTGGCTGATGCACGGCACGTTCTTCGCCGCCGGAGTGCTGTTCTGGCTGCAGTTCATCCCGTCGCCGCCGTTCCGCAGCCAGATGCCCCTGCTCAGCAGGGCGGCGGCGCTGCTGGTGACGAACGTCGTCATGATCATGATCGCGATGGCGCTGTCGATCTTCGCCACGCACTCGATATACCCGCCGTACGACCACGTGCCGGGCGTGACCCTGCCGCCCTTCGCCGATCAGCAGATCGGAGCGGCGATCCTCTGGGTGTGCGGCGACTTCTGGGCGCTTCCCACGATGATCGTGACCATCCGCAAGCTGATCGGCGACGAGGGCGGCATCGGCACGGCGCTGGAGCAGTTCCTCAGCCGGGGCGCGAACGTCCGGGGGTGGGGCGGCGCCCCGGGCCCGGGCGCCGCGGTCTCTCGCAGCGGCGCCGCCGCGTCATCCCAGGCGGGTACGTCCCCGCAGGCACCGGCGTCCCCGGAGGCGGGCACGCCCCCTCAGGCCTCTGCTTCCCCTCAGGCCTCTGCTTCCCCGGAGGCGGGCGCCTCCTCCTGAAGCGTGCTCCGCGTCGCGTCTTTCATGATCTGATCATGCGGGGCTGCGGGGCCGCTGGCGCATCTGGCCCCGCCCAGTGGGGCCGCTGGCGCATTTGGCCCCGCCCGGTGGAGGAGAAAGGTAATACGTCGCGGCTGCCTGGGGCTGGACGATGCGCCGCCGGAGCCGGCGCGGCCTGCCCGGTGTCCGGGGCGCCGTTCGGCGAACCGTGCGGGCTGGGAACCGGGGTGCCTCTTGTGCCGTCCTGAGCAGCGCCATCCGGCGAGGCGACATTCTGAGGTACCTCGCCGGCGCCGAGGAGTGACTCGCCGTGGGCGGCCTCGCCCGCGACCGCCTCGTCCTCCGCGGCGGCCTCGTCCTCCGCGGCGTCCGCGGGTGCGTCGCCGTCATGCCTTCCTGGGTGCGGGGTGACCGCGGATCGGAACTTGCTGGCCTGTTCCCTGAGCTGGGCCAGCGCGGGCGCGCTGGCGACCGTGATGACGCCGACGACCAGGGCGAGCAGGCCGCCCGCCTGCAGGGCGAGCATGCCCGGCGATATGTTGACCCGGTCGCCGAACACGAGCACCCCGAGCAGGATGCCGACCAGCGGCTCGCCGGCCGAGATGGCGGGCAGCGACGCCTGCAGCGGCCCGGCGCTGAACGCGTTCTGCATCAGCCATATACCGACGGCGCCGGTGGCGACGAGGGCGTAAGCGGACCACGTGGACAGCAGCACGGTCCACGAGCTGCCCTGCAGGGTCTCGAGCGTCTGCCTGGTGAGCGCGTCCTGGATGCCGAACACCAGGCCCGCTGCGGCCCCGGTCAGCACGGCGCGGAGCCTGCCCGACCGCCGGTGTCCCGTGTGCACCAGGATGAAGGCGATGCCGGCGATCGCGGCCGCGACCCACCAGTCCGAGAACGACCCGAAGGACAGGCCTATCGGCGTGACGGAACGGGCCGCGGACAGCAGGCCCACGCCGGTGCACAGGATCAGTGCGCCCGCCACCTCGCGCACCCGGAATTTGGCTCCGGACAAAGGCACCGCGACCAGCAGCGCGAACAGCAGGTTGAGGGTCAGCAGGGGCTCGACGACCGACAGCTCCAGGTGGCCGATCGACCAGGCGGAGAGCACCTGGCCCGCCACCATGCACAGGATGCCGGCCAGCCAGCGCGGCTTGCGGAGCAGGTCGGTGATCAGCCGCACGCTCAGGAAGCGGGAATCAGGTTCCAGCTCGGCCGCGTGCTGCTGGAGGACGAAGCCCGTTCCGATCAGCAGCGCGGCGAGCAGCGTGGTCACATAGTCGAGGCTGAGGTCGGGATCCACGATTCCTCGGCTAGCCCGCCGTCCGGCGGACGGCTGCGGCCCGGAAACCTGAGTACATGATGGCTGGCGTTCCTGGTTCCGTACGGTCGAGGGACATCATGCGCGATCGTGACCGGTTCCGTTCAAGGCCGTTACGCGCGTGCACTGATTCTTCGTATGGTAGCCGCGCTGAGCGCACCCATCCGCCACGCGGGCCCGCGCCGACCGGGTGCGGAGCGGCCGCCGCGTACCCGGCCAGGGCGCCGCGGGCGTCCCGGGCGCGCCCTGCGCATTGCACGCGCATCATGATTGGTGTCAAATAAGCCTGCCGCATTCCTGCTGGATACAGCCAAGGATACCCATGTTGTTCTCGGGTTGTGAGAGCAATCTGCGCACGCCGGCGAAGGCCGGAACGGGCAGTACTATCATGAGATCAGTGAGCGTGATTGCAGAGCCTAGGGAGAGCGGACGTGGGGGACTCGAGGGCTGCTGAGGCGAGGATTGCGCGGGCCGGCCCGAAGCAGGGGGGCACGCGGCGGCGGGCGGTCGGCACCCGGGACCGTGTCATCGCGCATCTCGCGGCGGTCACCGAGGTGGCCGACCGGACGGGGATGGCAAGCACGCGGCTGGCCGAGGCGGTCGGGTACCCGGGCACGAGCGTCGCGTTCGCGCAACTGCTCTCCGGGATGGAACGGGATGGGCTGATCGTGCGCGAGGTGCGGGGAAAGCGGACGTACCGCATCACCCTGTCGCCCGCCACGGCCGAGTCCGCCACGGCGGGGGCTGGCGCGGCGGAACGGGCAGCAGCGCGGGCACCGGCTGGAACAGCCGAGACGGCGGCGGGCAGGCGAGGCGGCTCGCGCGGAAGGCACGCCGCAGGCGCGGCGGGCGAAACTCTCGCGGCCAGGGCCGGGACCGCGGGCTACTCGTTGCTCGGCGACGCCGTCAGCCGGCCCGGCGGCCCGGCGGCCGGCCCCGCTGAGTTCGACTACGACGAGCTCGCGCGCAGGCTGCTCATCCAGGTCGTCAGGCGGCTCGCGGCAGGCCCCGGGGAGCGGCTGGACGCGCCGACCGCGCCGGACCAGGCAGTGCCCGAGCAAACAGTGCCCGAGCAAACGGTGCTCGAGCAAACAGTGGCCGGCCTCGAGCGGGAGCTCGCCAGTGCGTGGACGAAGCACGGAACGCTGACCGCTGAGAATGTGAAGCTCCGCGAGCAGCTTCGGGAGGCTCAGCGCAGCCTCGAGCTCGCGCGGGAGCGCACCCCCAAGCTCCCGATCACCGACGAGCTCAACCGCGCCGAGGTCGTGCTGCTCGAGCGCCTGCTCTCCCCCGGCAGGGAGAATGACGAGCGCCGGCCCGGCGCCAACGCGAGCTGACGCGACGGCGCTCCGCTGCGGCAGGGTGCGGGCAGGGACTCACCGGGCAGGGGACGCCCCGGGCAGGGAACGCCCCGGCCAGCGATGTCGCTGCCGGAGATGATAAGGGTCTTATCACGTCTCGCCGCGGGACAGCTCAAAGCTCAGGGGTCCAGGCGGCGCAGCCCCTGGCGGTGCGTCCGGGCCGTCTCGATGTACGTCTTGACCGAGGCGTCGACCAGGCCGGCTCGCACACCGGTCCGCTTGATCACGGCCGGGACACCGACGGCGAGCGAGCGGGGCGGGACCTCGAAATCCTCGGGGACCAGGGCGGCGGCGCCGACGATCGAGCCGCTGCCCACCCGTGCGTGGTTGAGCGTGACCGAGCCCGATCCGATGAGGCAGCGGTCGCCGACGACACATCCCTCCAGGTGCGCGTTGTGCCCCACGACGCAATCCGACCCGATGACCGTGGGCCATTCCTGCGTGGTGTGCACCACGGTGCCGTCCTGGATGGACGTGCGCGCGCCGATCTCGATGGTCCCGTGGTCACCGCGCAGCACCGCGCCGGGCCACACCGAGGCCTCGGGCCCGATCGTGACGCGGCCGATGACCACCGCGTCCGGGTGGACGTACGCGAGCTCGTGGATGTCCGGCTGGTAATCGCCTAGCGCGTAGATCGGCACACCCGGAGGATATATGCCGCGCGTTCGCAGAAGTTAACGTCGGCGGCGAACCGCCGCTGTCATCAACAACAGTGCCATCAACAACACCGTCATCACAACACCGTGCCTGATTGCCGTTGTCAGTGCCGGGGGGTAGCGTCTTCGGTCGTGGCCGAGGAACCTGAAGAGCCGCACGTGCCCGAGGTGCGGGAACTGCTCGAGGCCGCGGTGTCCGGAATCGGGGGCGCCGAACGGCCGGGGCAGGTCACGATGGCGGAGGCGGTCTGGCGTGCCATGGGCAGCGGCGAGCACCTCGCGGTCCAGGCCGGCACCGGCACCGGCAAGTCGCTGGCCTACCTGGTCCCCGCCGTGCGGCTGGCCGCCGCGTACGGAACCACGGTGGTCGTCTCCACCGCGACGATCGCGCTGCAGCGCCAGCTCGTGGAGCGAGACCTGCCGCGGCTCGCCGACGCGCTGAAGCCGGCGATCGGCCGCGCGCCCGCCTTCGCGATCCTCAAGGGCCGCGGCAACTACCTGTGCCTGCTCAAGGCGCGGGCCGAGACACCCGGCGACGACGGGCAGGACGCGCTGTTCGAGCCGACGACCATGCTCGGGCGGCAGGTGCAGCGGCTGCACCAGTGGGCGGCGCGCACTCCCGCGGGCGACCGGGACGAGCTGGTGCCGGGCGTGTCCGATCAGGCGTGGCGGCAGCTTTCGGTCTCCGCCCGGGAGTGCATAGGCGCCGGCCGCTGCCCGTACGGAAATCAGTGCTTCGCGGAGCGGGCGCGCAAGCGCGCGGGCGAGGCGGACATCGTGGTCACCAACCACGCCCTGCTCGCCATAGACGCGATCAGCGACGGCGTGCTGCCGGAGCACCAGGTCGCGATCGTCGACGAGGCACACGACCTGGTGGACCGGGTCACGTCGGTCGCGACCGGAGAGCTGTCCGCCGCGGCCGTCGAGTCGGCGGCGCGCCGCTGCGGGAAGCTGGCCAGCGACACCGTGACCGGGGATCTGACCGCGGCGGGGAACGCGCTCGCGCCGCTGCTGGTCACACTGCCCGCTGGTCGCCTGGACGTGCTCGACACCGCGCTGGCCGCGTCCCTGGCGGCGGTCCGCGACGCCGCCCAGTCCTGCGCCACGGAGGTGCGGACCAGCGCCAAGGAGGCCGGCGGCGACTCCGGCGCCCAGGCGGCGGCGCAGGCCGCGGAGGCCGCGCTCGAGGACCTCCACGACACCGCGCAGCGCCTGCTGGACGCGTTCGACGCCGACATCGCCGACCGCGACGAAGTGGTCTGGCTGGAGCGGCCCGACGAACTCGACGCGTCATCTTCCCGGCCGCCGGCGCTGCGCGTCGCGCCGCTGGAGGTCGGCGAGCTGCTGGCCGGGGAGCTGTTCAGCGACCGCACGGTGATTCTCACATCGGCGACGCTGACCCTCGGCGGCTCGTTCGAGCCGCTCGCCCGGCAGTGGGGCCTGGACGGCGACGTCACGTGGTCGGGCATCGACGTCGGGTCGCCGTTCACCCACCGGCGCAGCGGCATCCTCTACGTGGCGCGGCACCTGCCGCCGCCCGGGCGCGACGGCCTGGCCGACGAGTATCTCGCCGAGCTCCGTGAGCTGGTCGAGGCCGCCGGCGGGCGTACCCTCGGGCTGTTCTCGTCGATGCGCGCCGCCAGGCGGGCCGCCGCCGAGCTGCGGGAGACCGTCAGCTTCCCGGTGCTGTGCCAGGGTGAGGACTCGACAGCGCAGCTCGTCCGGCAGTTCGCCGAGGACGAGCCGACGTGCCTGTTCGGCACGCTGTCGCTGTGGCAGGGCGTCGACGTGCCGGGCCGGTCGCTGAGCCTCGTCGTCATCGACAGGATCCCGTTCCCGCGGCCGGACGACCCGCTGGCCAGCGCGCGGCAGCGCGCCGCCGGAGCGCACGGCGGCAACGGGTTCATGGAGGTCTCCGCGACACAGGCGGCGCTGCTGCTCGCCCAGGGAGCCGGGCGGCTGCTGCGCACCACCTCCGACCGCGGCGTCGTCGCCGTCCTCGACCCGCGCCTGGTCACCAAGCGGTACGGCGAATTCCTGCGCGCGTCGCTGCCGCCGTTCTGGAACACGACGGATCCGCAAGTCGTCCGCGGCGCGCTGCGCCGCCTCGCCGCCGACGCGTAATTGCGGGAAGAAAAGGAGCGGGCGCGCGGGCGGAGCACGCGAAAGGGGCGGGCACACAGGGGCGGAGCACGCGAAAGGCGCGGGCCGCGAACGGTGGCGCCTCCCGTGAGGGAAGCACCACCGCCCGTTCGGTATAAATCTTATTTAATTGAAATTCCGAAGACGTGCAGCGCTGCGTTGTAGCCTGCCACGCCGCCGAGGTCTGGCAGCGTCACCGCCTCGACGGTTTTGCCGGACTGGAGCGGGACGGACTGCTCGAACAGGTAAATTGTGTGGCCGGAGGAGCCGGTCGGGTAATTGGCGTAATTGACCGCGGCGACCTGAACGTTGTTCGGGTTGCCATTCGAGCCCGGCGGGTACCAGAAATTGCCCACGCTGAGCGTGAACGATTGGGTCGTGCCGTCGGTGTAGTAGATCGTCCCGGTACCGGATTCGGGCGAGTTGTTCGCCGCCGCCAGGAAGCCGAGCGACGACCCGGAGCCGCTCACCGCGATCGTCTGGCCCTGCGCCATCGTGTTGTCCGGGGTGGCGACCGGGACGTTCGGCCAGGTGAACGTCAGGCCGCCGGCGGCCACGGACGCGCCGGGCGTGATGTTGCCGGCCGCCAGGCCCTCGGCGGAGTACGACGTGCCGATCCCGTCGAAGCCGATGAAGCTTGACGAGGGGTTGGGGTTGCTGTTCGACGTGATACCGGTGTTGTTGAAGGTCGCCGCGAGGCTGGGGTACGGGACGTTCACGGTCGCCGCGTTGCTCAGCGTCCGGGTTTCACGCCCGCTGCCGAACGTCGCGGTCGCCAGCAGCCCGGTGACGCCCGGGCTCAGGCCCGACGACGGCGCGGTCACGGTGAACCTGACCGAGCCGGACGACCGCGGCGCGACCGTGCCGAGCGAACCGGAGGCCGGCGAGACCGTCCACCCGGACGGCACGGTCAGCGTCACCGACGCGTTCCGCAGCGGCCGGGAGGTCGGGTTGGTGAGCGTCGCGGTCACCGTGAACGTGCCCTCGGCGAGGGCGGTGGACGGGATCACGCCGAGCGTCGGTGACGGCGCCGTCGGCGGCCCGTAGACGTCCGGGTCGTAGCCCGGGCTCTCGACCGGCTCCACCCGCAGGCTGGTCGCCTGGTTGCCGGCGGCCACGAGGCTGACCTGGTCCAGGCCGCCGGTCGTGGAGTCGAGCCCCCAGTCGGCGATCGCGATCGTGTTCTCGCCGTGGTCGTTCAGGATGCCCGCGGGGACGTAGAACTGGTGCTGCGGCCCGACGTTGTTCACGTACCTGCCGATCAGCCAGCCGTTCACGTAGATGAACGCGCGGTAGTTCGCGGTGCCCGCGCCCGGGCCGGAGCCGCCGACCTGCACGTCGACCGGGACGTAACTGCCGTGCGGCAGGTGCAGCGCGAACGACGTGCGGTACCAGGCCACGCCGGCCGGCACGCCGCGCGCCGCCCAGCTGTCGGGCAGCGTCACGTCCGTCCAGTTCCCGTCCGGGTATCCGGGCAGGTTCCAGCCGTTGCCCGCGCCGTACAGCCCGGCCGCGTTCATGATGCCGCGCACCGGGTCCTGGCGCGGGTCGGCGCCGGACAGGCGCCAGGTGACCGGCTGGCTCGACCCGTTCAGCGAGGCGCTGTAGAGGCCGACCTTCTCACCGGACGGCCCCTCGGGGTTGCCGGTGTTCTCCAGCAGGACGGCGATCACGTTGTCCTTGCCGGCCTTGACCGCGCCCGCGGGGAACGCATACCTCTGCGTCGCCGGCCCGGCTGCGGAACCCGAGCCGAGGAACACGCCGTTCAGCCACACGGAGTACGCGCCGGTCGGGCCGATGCCGTCGGCGGTGATCGTGACGCCGGTCTCGCCGCCGGCCGCGGTGAAGTGCCCGCGGTACCACACGAAACCGTGGTCGTAGCCGTAATCGGACGCGTACAGCACCGGGGTGGACGGCGAGGACGCGTTCGAGACCGGGTGGTCGGCGAGCGTCCACCCGCTGTCGCCGAATCCCGGCTGCGCCTCCGGCGTCTCGTAGCTGAACTTCCAGCCGGTCAGCGCGGGCAGCGAGACCGGCGCGGGGCCGGCCACCGTCCCGCTGAGCGAGCCGCCCGCACCCGGGGTGACGGCCACACGGATTCCGTTCCATGTCACCGAACGGATGGCGGCATCTCCCCACACGGTCAGCTTCCCGCTGCTGCTGGTGTCGCCGGTGAGGCGGAGCGTGTGGTCGCCGACCTCCACGGTGCGGACCAGGTAGGCGCCCTCGACGAGGACGGTGCCGGCGCTGGTCTGCTCCGGCCAGAAGCCCTCCGCGGTACCGGTGTCCCCGATCAGGAGCAGCAGCGGCGCGCGACCGCCGCCGGTGATCTGCACCTCCTGGAGGCCGCCCAGGGTGTAGTCGAGCCGGAGATCATTGCGGCTGGCGTCCCAGGTCGTCGCGACGTTGCCGGAGAGCACGTTGACGGTGGGCTGGCTGGCGTAGTTCAGCACGGTCTCGCCGTCGGTGCCCGCCGGGTCGTACAGCACGGCGGTGTCCCGGCCGCCGATCGTGGCCTGCGTCATCAGCTCCGAGGTCGAGTAGACCAGGTGCTGGCCGCCGAAGGAGTAGCTGGCGACGAGCATCCGCGAGTCGCGGCCCTGCAGCGTGATCGTGCCGCTCTGCGGGACGACCGGGAAGTAGCCGGCGAGCTGCGCGGCGGTCGGCACGTTGATCGCGTCGATGACGACCGTGTCGGCGGTGGAGTGTGCGTTCTTGTTGCCGGTGACGGTGATCGTGAGCGTGTGGGTGCCCGCCGGCAGCCCGGTGTCGCTGAACAGCACCTGCTGGAACGCCTTGCCGCCGGGGGCGTAGGTGTCCACGCTGGTGGGCGCGCCGCCGTCGACGGAGACCGCGGCGATGCCGCCGTTGTTGTTCTTCGGGCCGATCCACTGCACGGCCGTGCCGGTGAAGGTCAGCGTCACGCTGGAGTTGGCGGTCTGGCTCCAGGACTCGGTGCTGTCGTAGTCGCCGTTGGTGTAGCCGGCGCTCGGCCCGGCGTGCGTCCAGGTGCCGGAGTACTGCAGCGCCGCGTTCGCGTCGTCGTAGGTGTAGCCGGCCGCCACGTCGGTGTTCAGCGCGATGTGCGTGCTGGCCGTCGCGGTGGACGTCGCGTCGGCCTGGCGGATGTAGACGAACTCGGTGCCGTCGGACGGGTTGACCCGCCCCATAGTGGAGATCGCGGGGTTGTCGGGCGCCGGGGCCGCCGAGGAGGTCGTCTGGGTGAGCGGCGCGACGCTCGTCTCGAAGTCGTTGATGAGCTTGTTCTCGCCGAACTTCGAGCCGGTGATGTCGTTCGGGTTGGCCGGGGTGCCGATCTCCCCCGTCTCCCTGATCGCCGAGCCGTAGTCGTAACTGGTGTACACGCCCGGGTAGGGCAGCCAGCCCCAGTTCGTGCCGCCGACGCCCATGTAGTTGGACTGCATGGTGACGCCCTGGGCGATGTTGTTCTTGTAGTAGACGTTCTCGAACGCCGGGCCGGTCATCGTGTAGCAGTTGTCGTAGCCGGAGCCGCCCCAGCCGTCGAACGAGCCGCCCTGGAACTCGGGCAGGTAGATGGGCTCGCCGGGATAGCTCGGGTAGCCGTACGGCTGGCCGAAGCTGCTGGTGTTCGCGCAGTTGAAGCCCAGCGGGTAGTTGTCGGTGCCGCTGATGTTCACCGCGCCGAGGCCGGAAGTGAACGTCATCGCGCCGCAGCACTGGTTGAACGTGAACGGCACGGTTATCCCGTCGGCCCTGGCCTGCTGCTCCAGGTCCGCCATGTACTGCTGGGCCGCGGTGCCATGATCGGTGTACTCGTTCTCGATCTGGTACAGGATGACGTCGCCGCCCTTGGTGATCTGGTGCGGCGCGATGATCGCGTCGATCTGGGTGAACCACTGAAGCGCGGCTGACAGGTAGGGCTGGACGTCGGAGCGGTAACCGTTGGGGCTGGTGAGGACCCAGGACGGGATGCCGCCGCCGTCGGTCTCCGCGTTGATGTACGGGCCGGGCCGCGCGATGACGTACAGGCCGGCCTTCTGGGCCATGTTGAGGAACTCGTTCATGTCGCGGACGCCGTGGAAGTCGTAGACGCCCGGGTACGGCGAGTTGTAGTCCCAGTCGAAGTAGACGGTGACCGCGTTGTACCCGTCGGCCTTCATCTTCTGCAGGTCGTCGAGCCACAGGCTGGGCGACGGGGTGCGCCAGGGGTCGAACTCACCCGCGGTGATGAACACCCGCTTGCCGCCGATCGTCATCGAGTACTGGTCGTAGCCGACCTGCTGCGGGGTGCCCGTGAGCACGTCATTTGGTTGTTGTATGGGTTCTGGGATGACGGCGTTCGTCGTGGCCTGGGGATTGCTGGTGCTGCTGGTGTTGGCGGTGACCGTGAACGTGTAGCTTGTGCCGTTGGCCAGGCCGTCGACGACGGCCCAGTCGTTCGGCACCTTCGCGGTCACCTGGGCGCCGCCCGGCTGGGCGGTGACCGTGTAGCTCGTCACCGCGGCCGCGCCGGTCGCGGGCGGGCACCAGACGACCGTGGCGGAGCCCTGGCCGGCGATGGCGCGCGCGTCGTAGGGCGCGCTCACCGTGCTGCTCCCGGCGGCCTGGGGGGTGGCCGCCGGGCACGTCTGGTCGGTGCCGGAGGAGCGGCCCGCGGCGTGGTCAGCGCCGGCGGCGGCGTGGTTCGCGGCGGCTGCCTGGTTCGCGGCGGCGGCGTGGCTGGCGCCGGCGGCGTGGCTGGCGCCGTCTGCCCCTGCCGCGTGGGCGGCGGTCCCGATTCCCAGCGGCACCGACATCGCCGCTACCACCGCGGCAACGCTGGCCACGCGGGCTATGCCACGTCTCATCCGTATCCGCGTTCTCGATTCATCCACCATGACCACCCAGAGCCGCACAGATCCGATACTGTCCATTGCCATAAACACCCACAGCGCCCCGAATGTCAAGGGGAATCCAGGCACTGCGACATGGGCGTTTGCGAGCGAGTCGCCGGACGCGTAGCCCGGGCTGCCCGCTTGCCGGGCGCCGGGGAACAATGAGGTCATGGACCAGTCACTGAGGTATGGCGGCTACGGGGTCACGACCCGGGACCGGACGCACACGCTGTTCGGGCAGACGATGGGCTACGTCGCGGTCACCGCCGGCTTCTTCACCCTGGGCGCCTACCTGGGGCGCAACCTCACCCACACCTGGGCCTTCGTCTGGTACATCGTGGGTTTCGTCTGCCTGATCAGCATGAACTTCACGGTCCGGCGATCCGGCACGGCCACGACCGTCCTGCTGTTCGTGGTCGGCGTGGCGCTCGGGATCGGGCTGGCGCCGACTCTCGCCTATTACGCGACCATGAACCCCCGGGTGCTCTGGCAGGCCGGCGGGGCGACCGCGCTGTTCATCGCCGGTTTCGGAGCGGCCGGCTACGCGACACGGCGTGACCTCTCGGGACTCGCCCGGGTGTGTTTCTGGGCGCTCGTGGCGCTCATCGTGTTCGGCATCGTGGCGATCTTCGTCCGCATCCCGCACGGCGAGCTGATCTACTCCGTGCTCGGGCTGGTGATCTTCGCGGGCCTGACCATGTTCGACTTCCAGCGGCTGCGGCGCTCGACGGACCTCGACTCGGCGCCGCTGCTCGCCGCGTCGATCTTCCTCGACGCGCTCAACGTGTTCCTGTTCTTCCTGCGGATCTTCTCCAGCGAGAACAACTGAGGACTGTTTCGTTGGCCGGCGCTGTTTTGTCTGCCGGCACTGTTATGTTTGCCGGCACTGTTTTGTCTGCCGGCACTGTTATGTTTGCCGGCACTGTTATGTTTGCCGGCACTGTTATGTTTGCCAGCGCTGTTATGTTTGCCGGCACTGTTTTGTCTGCCAGCGCTGTTTTGTCTGCCGGCACTGTTTTGCTTGCCGCACCGCTGGTGCGGCCGATGCGGTCAGGGTTCTATCCGCCGCGCAACCAGCTCGTATTTCCTGACGAGCGAGTCGAAGGTCTGGCGGAGTGCGTCGAAGTTGCCCGTGCCCCGGTGTGCGATCACCGTGGCGACATCGTGGCCGGAGACCTCGACGGTGTCACCGGGATGCTTTTCGTCGGCTTCCGGCTCATAGGTGTACGGGCCCATGCAGAGCAGCCGGTCATCGATCATGATCGCGCGCACTGTCATGGGCATCGTGCACTGGTAGACCGTGAGCTCGGAGATCCCGTCGTATTTGCGCTGCCACTTACGCAAATTGCTGATCGAGGTGGCGATCCGGTTCTCCTGGAACTTGCTGCCGATGTCCCGTGCCGTGCCCTCGTCCTGTAGGTAGACGGTGGCGCGGGCGCCCTTCTTGAGCAGGACGGCCTCGATCACCTCGGCACATGCCTGGCCGCTGTACTGCAGAAAGACGGCATCGCGAACCTTGTGCCTGGCGATGTACTCGCGAAGCCGCGCGTACGGGATGTGCTGCGTGGGGTACACGACGGGCTCGGACAGATGACGCACGACATCCGACAGTTCCCGGACGGCGCGCGTCTGTTCCCCGACGGCGCGCTCCAGGCCGCGAATGACCTCGTCTCGCGACCGGCTGTTGAGCCGGTCGCGCACGTTGCCGACGAGCAATGCGACGTACGCCGCCGTCATTCCGGCCAGCGCCCATGGAAGGGTTGTGTGGCCAAGGCTGAAGAGCACCGAAAGCGTGATCACAATGACGGCGACGATGATGGCGATTGTGGAGTCGGGCTCGTGACGCAGCCACGACAAGATCCGCTTCCACCACACGGCGCCTCCCGCTTGACGAGCCCGGACCGGGCCATGATAAGACCGCCCGTAGCCGGACACGCCGAGATTTCCGCGACCGGGTGAGGCATTCTCTGGTGCCCTTATGGTGGTTCGTGCCGCTGCGGGTGACTTTACCCCGCTCGCCTTACCCCGCTCGCCTTACCCCGCTCGGGCGGGTGGCCCGTGGCTGCGCAGCACCTGTCCCCAGGGGGATCTTGCCTCGGTGGTGCCGTCGGGGTGCAGGAGGATGGTCCATCCCCAGCGGTGGACGCAGATCAGGTGATGAAATTCGCAGAGCAGGATGCAGGACTGCACACTGGTCGGGCCGCCGTCGGCTTTGGGCACGATGTGGTGGACTTGGCAGGCGGCGGCGGGCCGGTCGCAGCCGCCCGCCCACTCGCAGTGGCCCCTGGCCCGCAGGATCACCGCCCGCCGGATATGGGCGGGGACGGTGCCGGCGACGCCGACGTCCAGCGGCAGGCTGGCGGTGTTGAACGGGGCACCCAGCACCCGCGAGCGGAGGTAGGCGGCCAGTCCGGCCGGGCCGGACAGCGCGTCCACGGCCATACCCAGCAGGGTGCGCCGCAGCCGGGCCCGCGCCTCCTCCGTCATGGGGGCCGGGGGCTGGCAGGTGCACTTGCCGCACTCGCAGCCGCAGGGTGCGCCACGGTCCAGGCCATGCGTGCCGATCCACACGTCGGCCATCTGGTCGAGCACGTCCCAGTCGACCTGGCCGACGACGACAGGGATGATCGTGGCGTCGCACGCGGCGGCCTCGGCGTCCTTGCCCGCCAGGTAGCCGGGTTCGCCGGCTTTGGCGGCCAGCCAGGCGTTTTCCAGTTCGGAGGCACCGTGCATGCCGCGCAACTCCGACAGTGTGGTCACGGCCTGCACCTGGGTCGGCTGCCCGGCCCGCTCCGGCAGCATCCCCGCCCCGATCAGCAGCTTCAAAGCTTCTTCCAGCGCGTCATGGTTGCGCTGATCCTCGGTACGGAGGTCCTGCGGCCCCCGGTTCTTGCCGAGCGCGTCAAGCACCGCGTGCAGCGCGGCGGCGCAGGCAGGAGTGAGGTTCCCGGTGAGGACCCCGGCGCCGTCGAAGGTGTCCTCCACCCGTACCCGCCGGTCATCAAACCCGGCGTCTTCATCCGGGTCCGGCTGCTGCGCCCTGGCCTTCTCGTACATGTCCGAGGCCAGGATGATCAGGTCGGCAAACGGCACCCCGCCCGCCGCCGCGGCCACCAAGATCGCATCGGCGGCCTGCCGGTTCTCTTCCGGCAGCCGGTCCGTCCACTCGCAGAACCGCTTGGCCCACGAGTCGGAGATGTCCCCGGCGGCGAGCACGGCGCGGATGCCTGGGTGATTGTCGAGCCGCCGCATCCACCCGGCCGCGCCTTTCGCGGCGCTCTTGGTCACCCGGGTCACATGCACCAGCCACGGCACAGGCCCGCCATGACCATCGGTCTCATACCCGCTGCCCGCGGTGAAGGCGGCCAGCACCGCCGCGTGCGCGGCGGTCTGCATCGCCTGCGCCCGGCCCAGCGCGACCAATGCCTCGGCCTGCGCAGCCGACGACAGCCCGGCCACATCGGCGGCGTTCAGGAACCCGAGCCCGGCGTCTATCATCGCCAGCGCGTCCGCCACCGTGACAGGAACCGCCGTCCCGGGAACTGGCGCACCCGGAATCGGCCAGGCATTCGCATCGGCGGCGGCCTGACTGGGCAGGCCGGGCAGGCCGGGCAGGCCGACGTCAGCGCCGGGGTGCTCGGAGCCGCCGGGGTGCTCGGAGCCGCCGCGGCCGTCATGGCCATCGTGGCCGTCATGGCCGGGGGTGCCGGGCTGGGAAGCCACCATGCGATCACCTCCCCCGCACTGCGCGCGGGTACCGGGGTAACACCTCATCCGCGTGCTGCGCACGCGGGAATGCCGGGTGATGAATGCGATCCGGGGAAGGGACTCTGCCTGAATGTCCGAGGGCCCGCGCTGCGGGGAGAAGTCACTGCCGGCTGCTGACCAGCCGGCCCATGGTCCCGATTTCCAGTTCGATATTATCATCGCAACCCTCGAACTGTAAAGCGGACAGGCGGCACTCTCGAAAACTTTCCCGGCTCGAACGTGTATTTCTGGATCGTCACGGTCCGGGCTCATGTTGGCGGCGGGGCCGCTGGCGCATCTGGCCCCGCCCAGTGGGGCCGCTGGCGCATTTGGCCCCGCGCAGGGGCCGGCGGCCGACGGCAGGGGGTGTTACCCGTGGGCATGCAGGGCGGGTAGCGATCGATGAGGTTAGTTATCATTCCGGCTCCGCCGAGCGCGGCTCAGGGCGCAGGGCAACGGTTGCCGCTGGCGGCTGTGACCCTAACCGGTCGCGTAGTCGTGGTCACGGGCATCGGTGATGAGCATGTGGCCGGGCGCGTGGGTGATGGCGAACGGGGGGCGGGCCGCCGCGAGCACCGCCTGCGGGGTCACCCCGCAGGCCCAGAACACCGGCACGTCGTCCGGGGCGGCCGTCACCGGGTCGCCGTAGTCGGGCCGTGACAGGTCCGCTATGCCGAGCGCGGCGGGGCCGCCCACGTGCACCGGGGAGCCGTGGACCGCGGGGTACCGGGAGGTCACCTGGACGGCGGCCGGGACGAGGGACGGCGGCACCGGGCGCATCGACACGACCAGCGGGCCGCTGAACACCCCCGCCTGACGGCAGGGCCTGGCGGTACGGAACATCGGGATGTTGCGGCCCTGCTCGGCGTGCCGTACCGGGACCCCGGCCTCGGCGAGCGCGCGGTCGAAGGTGAAGCTGCAGCCGATGAGGAACGTCACCAGGTCATCCCGCCAGTACGCGGTGACCCCGTCCGGTTCGGCCACCACCTCGCCGTCGCGCCACACCCGGTAGGCCGGCAGATCGGTGCGCAGATCCGCGCCCGGCGCCAGCGACGTGGCCGCCGAGCCGGGATCTGTGACGTCGAGCAGCGGGCAGGGCTTCGGGTTGCGCTGCGCGAACAGCATGAAGTCGAACGCGAGGTCCCGTGGCACCGCCACCAGGTTCGCCTGGACGTATCCGGGCGCCAGGTCCGCCGTCGGGACGCGGACGCCGGCCCTGAACCGGGCTCGCTCGCGCGCTGCGACGGATTCCATCAGCCGCCGGCGAGGTCGAGTACGTCGAACAGGTGGCGTTCCCACAGATGCATCGACGCTTCCTCCGGATACGGGTCGACGGACGCCGGGTCGTCGTAGATGCGCGTCAGCCGCCGCCCGGCGCTGTAGGCCGTCCAGCCCGGGGCACCGGAAGCGGCGAACGCCACCCACTCCGATCGCATGAGGTCTCCGAGCGCGGTGAACGACGCCGGCGGCCGCTCGCCCGCCAGCATCTGCGCGATCCCGGCACCCGGCACGCCGAACACCAGCGGCACGTCCAGCGCGTGGCACGCGCCGAGCGCCTCGCCGTCGGCCGGTGCCGGGTAGCGCAGCTCGTACAGGAACGTCCTGCCGCCCGCGACCGCGTGCGCCTGCGCGAGGTGCAGGCTCGGCATCCGGAACAGCCAGTCCGAGTACACCAGCTCGTAGAGTTCCTCCGGGTCCGCCGCCGGATACGCGGCGCGGTAGCGCGCGGCCCCGTCCGGCCCGTGTGCGAAGGTGCGCAGCGCCGCGTCGGCGTCCTCGGCCGTGATCTTGCCCCTCCTGCCGGAGAGCTCGATGAACAGCCGGTATTCGTCGCGGTTGTGCCCAGCGAGCAGGTCCACGTCCCGCGCCGCGCCGGCAAGCAGCGCCCGCCAGGGCGCCCGGGGCAGTATCTCCCCGTCGGCCACCGGCGAGAACGGCGTGTCGGTATACGCCACCGGCCCCCACCGCGGATGCTCGCGCATGTGGGTGGTCACCACATCGGCCGCGGCCGCGAGCCGCTCCGGCGCGGCGACCGCGAACGAGGCCAGCGAGGGAGGCAGGCCGGCTTCGGTGGCGATCGCCGCGGTGATGTCCGCCGCGAGGCGCGGTGAGAAGAACGTGCCGGGAACGCTCTGCGTTATCGCCCGGCGGAACAGCCCCGTCCTCATCGCGAGCAGGGCCGCTATCGAGCCGGCGCCCGCGGACTCGCCGAACACCGTCACGTTCCCCGGGTCGCCGCCGAACCCGCCGATGTTCTCGGCCACCCAGCGCAGCGCCGCCACCTGGTCGAGCAGCCCCCGGTTGGCCGGCGCACCCTCGATCTGCGCAAAGCCCTCCACGCCGAGCCGGTAGTTACAGGTGACGAGGACCACGCCGGACTGGGCGAACCGCCTCCCGTCGTATGCCGGCTGGCTCGATGATCCGGCCCGGTACGCGCCGCCGTGTATCCACACCATCACCGGCAGCCCGGCCGCTCCCGGATCCGGGGTCCAGACGCTGAGCGTCAGCCAGTCGCCGGGGTCAGCCCCGGGCGGCGGCTGGATGGGCGGCAGTCCCAGGCCCGATTGCGGCGCCGGCGGCCCGAACGTACCCGCGTCCCGCACGCCATCCCACGGCTCCGGCGCCCGCGGCGCCGCGAACCGCAGCTCGCCGACGGGCGGCCGCGCGAACGGGATACCGCGGAAGACCGCCACCCCGTCTTCGGGCCGGCCGCGCACCCGGCCGGGGCCGATACGGACTTCGGGATCGGTTACGGTCATCGGGGCGACCTCCCGCCGCATCGAGGGAGTCTGTCAGTGTAAGAACTGTCAGTGTAAGAACCCGTGCTGGCACCCGCGGGGACGAAGCCGCACCTGTCCTGAGAAAAATGTAAATGAACGTTCCTGATTTTAGGAGTTCCAATCGTGACGGCGCCACGGAGACCACCGCGAAGGCTGGAAGATCCGTCATTCACGGCCGCGCTGCAACCGCTGCCCGGACCGCTCGGCGAAGACGAGAGCTATGACCGCTATCACATCACCGGCGAGGCATTTTCCGGCGTTATGGCGGCGGGCTCCCGGTTCGCCGAATGCGCGTTCAGCTCTGTCACGTTCGACGGCGGTGAGCTGCGGCGAAGCCGCCTCAGTGAGGTGATCTTCCGCAAGGTTCGCGTTGTGGCGGCGGATCTGGCCGAGACCGACTGGCTGGACGCCTGGTTCGGCGGATGCGTGCTGGCCGGGGTGCAGGCCTACGGAAGCTCACTGCGGCGGGTCACGTTTCGTGATTGCAAACTTGATTCGGTGAACTTCCGCGATGCCACGCTGACCGATGTGCAATTCGAGGACTGCGTACTGCGGTCGGCGGATTTCGGCGGCGCGACCCTGACCCGGGTCCGGTTCCCCGGCTGCCAGCTGGAGGGCGCGGACCTGACCAAGGTGACATGCACCGACGTCGATCTCCGTGGCGCGGCGCTCGGCATCACCGGGGGCTACGAGTCGCTGCGCGGCACCGTGATCGACAGCGTCCAGCTCGTGAGCCTCGCACCGCTGCTCGCCCGGCACCTGGGCATCGCCGTGGAGGACGGCTGACGCCGCGCCGGGCTCACCCCGGCTGAGGCGCCGTACCGGTGGCCGAGCGCATCGCGCGGGCGAACGCCTCCCCGCGCTCGCGGTAGTCGCGGAACCGGCCAAAGCTCGGCGCGGCGGGCGACAGCAGCACCACCCCGTCCGGGCGCGCCCAGCGGAAGCCCTCCGCGACCGCCGCGTCCAGGTCCGGGCAGTCGGTCACGCCCGCAAGCAGGGCGGCGCCCGCCGCCGCGGCCTCCTCGATCGCGGCCCGGATCCGGGGCCCGCTGTCCGGCAGGGTCAGCACCAGGGTGGGCGCCCGCCTGGCCAGCACGCCGGCGGCCAGCGGGGCGTAGTCGATGCCGCGGTCGTGGCCGCCGGCGATCAGCGCGATCCGGCGTCCGGGGAAGGCGTCGAGCGCGGCGAGGGCGGGCAGCACGTTGGTGGACAGGCTGTCATCGACGAACGTGACCCCGGCCACCGTGCCGATGTGCGTCAGGCGGCTCGGCAGTCCCTGGTAGCCGCCGGCGGCGGCACGCAGCAGCGAGTCGTCGTCCGCCCCGGGAATGCGCAGCGCGAGCAGGCACCTGCGGGCGATCAGCGCGTTGCGCCGGTTGTGCCCGCCGAGCAGGCCGAGCGGCGCCATCCAGTCGGCGCCGGGCTCGTCATCGGCGGACACCCAGCCGACCCGGGGAGCGAGCAGCGCCGCCCGGTCCCGCAGCAGGTCACTGTCGCCGTTGGCCACGGTGAGCTCGGCGCCGGGCTGGGAACAGGCCGACAGCTTGTCCCGGTAGTACTGCTCCACGCCGCCGTGCCAGTCCAGGTGATCCGGGAACAGCGACGTCACGGCGGTGACCGGCGGCGTGCACGACAGGTCGGTGGCCTGGTAGCTGGACACCTCGATCACCCAGTACCGGCGGCCGGCGCCGCCCGCCGGGGTGGCGGGAGAACGGGCGAGGCCGGCGGAGGAAACCGTGAGGCCGGCGGCCGGCCCGGGAGCGACTGCCGGGCCGGGAGCGACGCCCGGGCCGGGAGCGGCGGGCGGGCCGGGAGCGGCGGGTGTGTCCGGGTCGTAGGGCACCGCGCCGATGTTGCCGCCGACCATGGCCGGATGGCCCAGGCCGGTCAGCAGGTGTCCCAGGACGGCCGTGGTGGTGCTCTTGCCCTTCGTCCCCGTGACGCAGATGACCCGCCCGAGGTCGGCCTCCCGCAGCCACAGCGCGAGACCGCCGGTCACGATGACACCCGCCGCTTCCAGGCGCGCCACCTCCGGCCGGTAGCGGCTGATACCCGGGGTCTTCACCACGACGTCACAGCGCTCGAGCGCGGCGAGGCCGCCGCGGGAGGTCACGAGCACCGAGGGGTCGCCCGCCACCGGGTTGTCGTCGACCATCACCGGCTGCACGCCCATCGCCCGCAGCCTGCGCACGCTCGCGTAGCCCTCGCGGCGCATCCCCCACACGCCGACCTGGGCGCCGCGCAGGTCGGACCATGACAGCTTCGGCCGGTCGCTCATCACGGATCCACGGCGAGGGGTGCCGGGATGAAGCTCTCGCCGACCCGGCGCAGCATGCCCTCGATGTCGGCCGCCGACGGTGCGTCCGGCCGGGCGGCCACCTCCGCGGCCAGCTCCTGGAGCAGCCCGCAGTCCGCGCGGTCGTCCCGCCGGGCCGCCAGCAGGACGGCGGCGCGGCACTCGCTGACCTCGCCGACGCACTCGAAGGGCTTGGTCCCGGAGCCCAGCAGCGTTCGGAACTTTCCGGCGAGCGCCCCGTCATCCAGGGGTTCCCGGCCGCCGCCCCCCGCCGCGAAGACACGCCGCAGCGCGGCCGCCGGAACGAACGGCGCCAGGATCAGGTCGATGAAGCAGCACTTGTCGCACTGGCCGCACCAATGATCGAGGCGGCGCCGCTTATCGATCTGAAAAGCTTTGTTACAGCTACGAAACGAGGTGTGGTACTCCTCCAGGCCCGCGAAACGCCGCGCCACCCAGAGCTCGGTCCGGTCCCGCAGCGCCGAGAAGTAGCCGGGCAGCCCGGCGGGTTCCGCGGCGAGCACGCCGCGGAACGCGGCCTCGAACGAGGCGCTCTTGGAGTACTGGTGATTGACCGGCCGGCCGCCGCGGGTCAGCGTCGGGACGGAGGCGGACCATTCGTTGGACATCACCACGGTGTCGCGCTCTTCGAGGACCGCCGCCAGGATCGCGATCGCGGACAGGATTCCGGTCACCGGCACGTGCCCGTTGAGGAAACCCAGCTCGGCCGAGCGCAGGAGCTGCGGGTCGATCTCCCGGCCCGCCCGCACGACCGGCAGGCCGGTGACCGCGGCCGGGCGCTCGATCGCGTCGAAGCTGTCCCCGGGCCTGCTCACGACGAACAGGGCAACGCCGGCCTGGCCGCGGACCATCTCGACGGTCACGATCGAGTCGATTCCGCCCCCAAACGGGACGAGAAATCTGCTGGAACGGGAGTGAGTATTGGGACCGGAGGGAGTGGCGGGACCGGAGTCGGCCACGTGGGATTCAGCTTTGATCTGGAGGCCGGACAGGTCCAGGTTGTTGCGGTAGGCGAACTCGCCCAGGCCCTCGAGGTAGAACTCGCGGAGGAAGGCGCGTTCTTCTTCGGTGATCGCGGTTGGGCCGAGATCGATGACGGGCGGGGCGGCGGTCTTGTAGTACGAGACGCCGGCCAGGAGAAAGACGAGGCGGGCCGCGGCCTGGGCCGCCGGGGTATCCCAGCGCGGCCCAGGGGCGAGCGTCACACGCTCCGCGAACTCCCGGCCATCCACGGAGTACCGGCAGGTCAGCAGGCCGCGCTCGGCGTCGGTCGTGCAGGACTCGTACCGGAACACCTCGCCGCGGGCCGGCCTGCCGTTCATCGCGCGCCGCCCGGGCGCAGGCGCGCGACGATCGCGAGGCGGCCGCAGGGCCGCGCCGCGCGGTCGCTGAAGAAGTACCCGGTGCCGGTCGGCAGCGGCGTCTGGTGGATCTGCGCGTCGGGTATCCCTGCCTCGCGCAGTACCAGGCGGTTCGCGCCCGCGACGTCGAACAGCCAGCGGCCCGTCCCGTCGGGGCGGATGACGTTCGCCGCGAGGGAACCCAGCGCCCGTTCCGCGGCATCTCTTACTTCCGGGCCGACCTGGTAGCGGTCGGGCGCGATGGCGGGGCCGATGCCGGCGATCACACCCGCCGGCCTGGAGCCGAGCTCTTCCATGGCGGCCAGCGCCGCCGCGGCGGCGCGGGCGACCGCGCCCCGCCAGCCCGCATGCACGCAGGCGATCACGCGCGCAACCGGGTCATACAGCACGATGGGCGCGCAGTCGGCGGCCAGGATGGTGAGGACGACACCGGGCTCGGCGGTGACCAGGACGTCCACGGCGGGCACGGTCTCATCGACCGCGAACGCGCCGGTGCCGCGGTCCGCGGCGGTGACCACCCGCACCCCCGCGCCGTGCACCTGGCGGGCGAACACGAAATCCGCCAGGTCGGTGCCCAGCGCGGCGGCCACGCGGCGCCGGTTCTCCAGCACCGCGGCCGGGTCGTCGCCCACCGCCAGGCTGAGGTTCAGCGTCGAGTAGGGTCCCGCCGAAACGCCGCCGGCCCTCGTGGTGACCAGCGCGTCCACGTCGTGCCCGCCGAGCGCCGACCAGGTCAGTGCCTCGATGCCGCCCATACGGCGGAGAGGCGTCACGGCGGCTGAGGCTGGTGCGGTCATCGCCTGCGATCTTAGCGGCCCTCGCGCGATTCCACGGCGCGAACCACAGCGGGCGGGGGTCCGGGGGGTCGCCCTCTGGGCGACCCCCCGGACTAACACAACACGCGGAGCAGGTTGCCGCCGGCGAGCGCCTCGCAGTCTTCCTCGGTCCAGCCGCGGCGGAGCAGCTCGGCGAACAGCGCCGGGTAGCGGGACACGTCCTCGAGGCCGACCGTGACGTCGGTTGTGCCGTCGAAGTCGCCGCCGAGGCCTACGTGCCGCACTCCCGCGACCGCGCGCACGTGCTCCACGTGGTCCGCCACCTGGGCGAGGGTGGCCCGCGGCACAGGGTGCGTCGCCGTCCACTCCGGCTTGATCGCGTGCACGGCGGAGATGTCCCTGGGGTTGAGCCCGCGACGTTCGGCCTCCTCCTTGAGAGCGGTCCACCAGTCGGCACATTCCTGCGAAACGAAGTACGGCACGAACGTGACCATGCAGACGCCGCCGTTGTCCGCGAGCCGCCGCAGCACGTCGTCGGGCACGTTCCGGGGGTTGTCGCACAGCGCGCGGGCGCAGGAGTGGGAGAAGATCACCGGTGCGGCCGCCACGTCGAGGGTGTCGTGCATGGTGTCCGGCGACACGTGTGAGAGGTCGACGAGCATGCCGATGCGCTGCATCTCCCGCACCACGTCGCGGCCGAAGTCGGTCAGCCCCCCCGCCTCCGGCACGTCGGTCGCCGAGTCCGCCCAGCCGACGTTGCTGTTGTGGGTGAGCGTCATGTACCGCACGCCGAGCCGGTACAGCGCGCGCAGCACGCCCGGGGACGAGGCGATCGCGTGGCCGCCCTCGGCGCCGAGCAGCGAGGCGACCCGGCCCGCCGCGAAGATCCGCTCGACGTCGGCGGCGGTGAGCGCGAGCGCCAGGTGATCCGGGTGACGGCGGATCATCCGGTGCGCCAGGTCGATCTGCTCCAGCACGGTGGCGACCGCCGTCTCGCCGGCCAGCCCGGCCGGCACGAAGACCGACCAGAACTGGGCGCCGACACCGCCGGCCGCGAGCCTGGGCAGGTCCGTGTGCGTGGTCGGCACGGGCGCGGAGAGGACGGAAAGGTCCACGGCGCCGGGGTCGCCGCCGGCCTGGCCGCGCAGCTCCCACGGGAGGTCGTTGTGCCCGTCGATGAGCGGGAACCTGCTGAGCAGGCTCCGGGCCCGGGCGAACTCGTCCGTCACCCGTTCAGCCTAGCCAGAGGAGGCGCCGGGCTCTGGGTGCAATTCGCGTCGTGATGGCAGCACGGATCGCACCCAAAAACCGGCTCTGGGGCCACTCACGTGGCGTCCGGCCTGCTCATGTGTCACATTGGGACAGGCGGGCGGTGGGACGGTGCGCACAAGACGGTGAAGGGGGGGTGGACGGTGCGGACCTCCGGGATGACACGGTGAGCGGCCTGGCCGGCCGCCGGGTGACGCTCGACGGGGCGGTCAACGTGCGCGACGTCGGCGGCTACCGCAGCCTGCGCGACCTCGACGTGATCCGCGGACAGCTCTTCCGGGGCGACTCGCTGAGCCGCCTCACCGACTCGGACCTCACGCGGCTGTCCGCGCTCGGGCTGCGCACGGTGATCGATTTCCGGACGTCCGGCGAGATCCTGCTGGGGGGCGGCGACCGGCTGCCGCCCGGGGTGACGGCGGTGAGCCTTCCGGTCGGCGGCGCCGACCTCGCCGAGTTCTTCGACGTGATCGCCAGCGGCGACGACGCGCGGCAGCGCCAGGTGTTCGGCGACGGGCGTGCCGCCGACTTCATGGTCGCCGTCAGCCGCTCTTTCGTCGCCGACGCCAGGCAGCGGGAGCAGTTCGCCGCCGCGCTGCACATGATCGCCGAGGGCTCGCGGCCGCTGCTCTACCACTGCACGGGCGGCAAGGACAGAACCGGCTGGATGACCGCGATCGTGCTCACCGCGATCGGCGTGCCGCGCGAGATCGTCACCCGGGACTACCTGCTTTCCAACGACTACCACCGGGCCGGGTACCAGAAGTTGCGGGCAGACCTGCTGAAGAGCGGCGCGATGCGCGACCCCGAACTGCTCCGGCCCATCCTGGAGCAGAGCCCGACCTACCTGGCCGCCGCCTTCGACGAGGTGGAACGCCGGTACGGAAGCTTCCCCGGCTTCCTCGTCTACGGGCTCGGCATGACCGAGCGCGACCTGCGCCGCCTGCGCGGCGCCCTGCTCGAGGACGCGCGGGGCGAGCTCGCGTTACCGGCGCCGCCCCGGGCTGAGCCCGGCGAGCCGGCGCCAGGCGATGACCGTGAACACGAACGCGAGAACGAGCTGCAGGCCCATGTCCATCAGCCAGGTCCTCGCGTCGTGCCGCCAGATCGGGTCGGGTTTGTTGTTCATCGACGGGTTGATCACGTTGAGGTTCGCGGTCGACGCGGCCGCGCCGAAGCCCCAGCGGGACGGCGCCAGCCAGGACAGCTGGTTCAGCCCAGCCGTCCCGGCCAGCCCGAACACCCCGCCGGACAGCACGACCTGCACCATCGTCAGCAGCACCAGGAACGGCATGGCCTTCTCCGACGTCGATACGAACGCCGAGGCCAGCAGCCCGAGGCACATGGAGGCGAACGCGAGCACTCCGATGGCGAGCAGCAGCTCGACCAGCGGCATGCTGGTCAGGAGCGAGCCGGTGGGCGGCAGCTTGCGCCCCACCAGGCCGATGCCCACGATGAGCACCGCCTGCACGATGCTGATGAGGCCGAGTACCAGCAGTTTCGAGCACAGGTAGGCTCCAGAGGACAGCCCGGCCGCCCGTTCCCTGACGTAGATCGGTCTTTCCTTGACCAGCTCGCGAATCCCGGCGGCGGCGCCCGCCAGGCAGGCGCTGACGACCAGGAGCAGCAGCAGTTCCGAGGCGCCGGTGTTCGTCATCGGCGCGCCCGCCAGGCCCTCGGGGGACGGGATGAACCGGTCGAGGACGCCGAGGAGCACCGGCATCAGGGCGGTGAGCGCCAGGAAGCCGCGGTCGGCCGCGATCACCCGCAGGTACCTGCGGGAGAGCGTGGACATCTGGCGGAGCCTGCCGCGCCGGGCGGGCGGCGGCGCGGGCGGAGCCGCCTGCCTTCCGTTGCCGCCGGCCGGCCTGCCCGTGCGCGGGCCCGTGACGTACTGCGCGCACTCGGCGGACCCGGCGAACTCACCCGCCCAGTCCCGGTCCGGCTGCGCCTCGAAGGCCTGGAAGACCTCCGCCCAGCCGGGCTGGCGGAAGTACCTCAGCCCGTCCTTCGGCGGCCCGTAGTAGGCGATCCGCCCGCCGGGCACCAGCACGAGCAGCCGGTCGCACACGTCCAGGTTCGCGACGCTGTGCGTGACGACGATGACCGTCCTGCCGTCGTGCGCCAGGTCCCGCATCTGCTCCATGACCGACTTGTCCAGCCCCGGGTCCAGGCCCGACGTCGGCTCGTCCAGGAACAGCAGCGACGGCTTGGTGAGCAGCTCGAGCGCCACGTTGACGCGCTTGAGCTGGCCGCCCGACAGACGGTCCGCCCTGGTGTCCGCGTGCCTGGCCAGGCCGAGCTCGGCCATGACCTCGTCGACCCGCTGGTTCCGTTCCGCCGCCCGGGTGTCGCCGGGAAAACGCAGCTCGGCCGAGTAACGCAGCGCCCGGCGCGCGGTCAGCTGAGTGTGCATGATGCTGTCCTGCGGCACGAGCCCGATCCGGTGCCGCAGCTCCGCGTAGTCCCGGTAGAGGTCGCGGTTGTCGTACAGGACGGTGCCGGTGTCGGCGGGGCGCATTCCGGTCAGCGCGCCGAGCAGCGTGGACTTGCCCGCGCCGCTGGGACCGATGATGCCGAGCAGGCAGCGCCCGGGTATCGGGAAGCTGACGTGGTCGAGCAGGACCTTCCGGCCGCCGACGCGCACCAGGAGATCACGGGCCGCGAGCGAGACGTCACCGGTGTCGATGAACTCCCTGAGCTCGCCGCCGGCCAGCCGGAATGTCGCATGCCCGATGCTCACGATGTCCGCGTCGCTCAGCAGCACGGCTGAAATCCGGCTGCCGTTGACAAAGGTGCCGTTATGGCTGCCCAGATCGACGATCTCATACTTGCCGCTGCTTGATTTGCGCAGTTCGGCATGGTGGCGGGAGACGCCAAGATCGGAAACGACGAGATCATTGTCGGGCGTCCTGCCGATGCGCATCACCTTGGCCGGCAGCGGCAGCCTCGCGGTCGGGCGGCGGTCGACGCTCGGCAGGTGCGCGGCGGGCTCGGCCGGGGCCGGGTGCCTGGGCGGCGCGGGGTAACCGGCACGGGGATCCGCCGGCTCGGCCGGCTGCGGCATGCAGCGCAGCAGCGGGCCGTCCTCGGGATTACCGAACCGGATCAGGCAGTCGCCGCTTATCTCCACCCGGCCGACCCGCTGGGTGCCGAGGAACGTGCCGTTGGTGCTGCCGGAATCCTCGAGCACCCAGGCGTCGCGGTCGAGCCGGATCACCGCGTGCCGCCAGGACACCCTGGAGTCCTCCAGCACGATGTCCGACGCGGGATCTCGTCCCACGCGGTAGTGCGTCCCGCCGTTCAGCCTGTGATCGGAACGCCTCGTCCGTACCACGAGCGCCGGGCCGGCCTGCGGCCTCTCCCCCGGTGGCGGCCAGACGGAGCGTTCGGTAGCCATGCCTCCAGAGTGTAGGGGCCCTGCCCGGAATCGGGAATCTTATGAACTATTACCGCTGGGGAGCCGTTTTGACATTTGACTGCCGCGCAGACCGATACTGGAACAGCCCGGCGTACCACCCCGAATTCCGTACGGAAACACCGACCGCTGTGACCACCGACACCACAGGGAACCAGTATGAGCACTGAAAGTAAGGACGTGGCCATGGTGGCCGGCAAGCCGTCGGTGCGGCCGGTGGCCCGGTGAGCGGGGATCCGACGCGGCCGATGCCTGGCCGGCCGCAGGGTGCTCCCGACCAGCCGACCTGGACGCCGCGCACTCCTGAGCAGGGCGGGAACGCGGGCTGGCCGCAGGGGCGCCCGGAGCAGCCGGGCTGGCCCGAGCAGCCGCCCGCGCACTCCCCGGCCGGGAACCGGCCGGCCCGGGACGGATACGACGGGAACGACCGGCGCGGACGGCGCCCGCGGCGGCGGGCCCGGTGGCCGCTGATCTCCGGCATCACGGTGCTCGTGGTCCTGATCCTCCTCGTCGTCGGCGACCGGGTGGCCAACGCGGCGGCGGAGAACCAGATCGCGGACAAGATCCATTCGTCGGGTTTCCCCACCAAGCCGAGCGTGAGCATCGGCGGCTTCCCGTTCCTGACCCAGGTGCTCGCGCACGACCTGCACACGGTGACGATCACCGCGAGCAACGTGCAGGAGGGCCCGGTGAAGATCGCCAGCATCAACGCGATGCTGAACGGCGTGCACCTCAACTCCGGCTTCAACGGCGCGACGATCGACAACATCAACGGCACCGCCCTGATCACCTTCAGCGCGCTGGCGAGCGCGGGCGGCATTCCTTCGGGCATCACGCTCTCCGCCGACGGGCCGAACCAGATCAAGGCGACCGCCGACGTCGCCGGCCTGTTCAGCGACTCCGCCGTCGCACAGGTCAGCCGGTCGGGGCAGAGCCAGATCGACGTGCACGTGGTGGACACGGGCGGGATACCCGCGTCGGTGCTCGGCTCGCTCGCGAACTTCACGATCAACGTGCCGAAACTGCCGGCGGGACTGAAGATCCAGAACGTCTCCGTCACTCAGCAGGGCGTCAGCATCAGCGTGTCCGCGCAGCACACGACGCTCAGCCAGTGATCAGCCGGTAAGCGGCTGGGCGTTACGGGCGCTACGGGACGAGCACCGCGGCGCCGTCGAAGCGGCCCTCCTCGAGATCGCGCTGAGCCTGGCCGGCCGACTCGAGGGGATATCGGTGGGTGGTCACCTGCAGATGGTGCCCGGCCGCGAACTCGAGGAACTCCCTCCCGTCGTCTCTGGTGTTCGCGGTGACGCTGCGAAGCTGGCGTTCGGTGAACAGGTGCCGTTCGTAGTTCAGCGGCGGGATGTCGGTGAGGTAGATGCCCGCGACCGACAGCGTGCCACCGCGGTCCAGGGCGGCCAGCGCCGGGAGCACCAGGTCGCCCACGGGCGCGAACAGGATCGCCGCGTCCAGCGGCTCGGGGGGCATGTCGGCCGGTCCCTGGACCGACGCCGCGCCGAGCTCCGCGGCAAGTTCCTGAGCCTTCCTGCCCCTGGTCATCACGTGCAGCGTTGCGCCGCGGGCCAGCGCCACCTGGGCGGCGAGATGCGCGCTGCCGCCGAAGCCGTAGATGCCGAGACGGCCGCCGGGCGGCAGCTCGGCGCGCTGCAGGGCGCGGTAGCCGATGATGCCCGCGCACAGCAGCGGCGCGAGGTCCTGGTCGGGGTAGCCGGGCGGCAGCTTGTACGCGTAGGCAGCGGGAACCGTCATGAACTCGGCGTACCCGCCGTCCGCGTCCCAGCCGGTGTAGGTGGAGGCGGGGCACAGGTTCTCCGCGCCGCGCCGGCAGAACTTGCACGTCCCGTCGGTGTGGCGCAGCCACGCGGCGCCCGCCCGCTCCCCCGCGGTGAAGCCGGCCGCGCCGTCGCCCAGCGCGGTCACCTCGCCGACCACCTCGTGGCCCGGGATGACACCCGGCCGGCGCACCGGCAGGTCACCCTCGGTGACGTGCAGGTCGGTGCGGCAGACCCCGCAGACAAGGACCCGCAGCAGGAGCTCGCCCGGGCCGGGCTCGGGCACCGGGGTGTCGCGAAGTTCCAGCGGGTGCCCGCTCACCGGCCCCGGCCTGTCCACGTGCCACGCCCTCATCCGGGCCTCCTCACGTGATCGGTGGAGACAACGCTAACCCGCGGGCGCGCCGGCGGGCCCTACCAGGGGCACCACCGCCCGTTCGGAATAATCTGCGGTGTGACCCCGAGCCCCGCCGGCAGCCCCGCCGAGACCCAAGCCCAGGATGTGTTCTGCGAGATCGCCCGCGGCGAGCGGGAGGCGGTGATCGTCCTGGAGACCGGGCACACGCTCGCGTTCCTTGATCACCGTCCGTTGTTCCGCGGCCATACGCTGCTGATACCCAAGGCGCACGTGCGGCTGCTCAGCGACCTGCCGGCCGGGCTGCTGCCGGAGTTCTTCGGCACCGCGCAGCGCCTGGAGCGCGCGGTGCAGGACGGCCTGGGCACCGACGGCACGATGATCCTGGTCAACAACGTGGTCAGCCAGTCCGTGCCGCACCTGCACCTGCACGTGATACCGCGGCGGTTCAAGGACGGCCTGCGGTTCTGGCTCGGCCCGCGGCACCCCTACAACGCGGCGCACCCGGCGGAGGAGTACGCGGCGAAGATCCGCTCGGCTCTCCCGCCGGAATAGCCCGGCCGCGTACGGTGGAATCCCCGACCAGGGAGCCGCCCATGCCGGATGCCAACCGTTTCGCGCGCGAGCTGTTCACGCCGCTGCCCGCCCGCTATGACCGGCTCGCGGAGGTCCTGTCATTCAGACAGAACGGGCGGTGGCGCCGCGCGATGACCGACCGCGTCGTCCGCGCCGGCCAGGCGGCCCCGGGGACCGTCCTGGACGTCGCGTCGGGTACCGCGGGGGTGGCGATCCAGCTTGCGCGCCGGTCCGGCGGCAGGGTGATCGGCGTGGACCTGACCGAGCCGATGCTCCGCCGGGGACGGCGCAACGTCGCCGCGGCGGGCCTGGGAGACCGCGTCCGCCTGGTCGCCGGGCGCGCGGAGCGGCTGCCGTTCGCCGACGCCAGCTTCGACGCGCTGACCTTCACGTACCTGCTGCGGTACGTCGACGACCCGCAGGCGACGCTGGCGGAGCTCGCCAGGGTGCTCCGGCCCGGCGGGACGATGGCCAGCCTGGAGTTCTGCGTGCCGCAGACGGCGTTCTGGCACTCCGCGTGGTGGCTGTACACGCGGTTCGTGCTGCCGCTGGGCGGGCTCGCCGCCGGCGGCCCGGAGTGGCTGCGGGTGGGCCGGTTCCTCGGGCCCTCGATCTCCGGCCACTACCGCCGGTACCCGGTCGCGTGGACGGTGGGCGCGTGGCAGCGCGCCGGGTTCACCGACGTGGGCACGCGGATCATGAGCCTCGGCGGCGGCCTGGTCATGTGGGGAACCCGCGCCGGTGGCTGATTCCCCGGACGGCGCCCGCCCCGCCTTCTACGCGGCGCGCCCGGGCGGGTGGCGCGACTGGTGGACGCTGCTGCACCCGCCGTACACGGCGTGGCACCTGTCCTACGCGGTGATCGGGGCGTCGCTCGCCCCGCACGTGTACCTCGGCAGGCTCATCGCCACCGTGCTGGCGTTCTTCCTCGCCGTGGGGCTGGCGGCGCACGCGCTCGACGAGCTGCACGGGCGGCCGCTCGGCACCTCGATACCCGGGCCGGTGCTGCTCGCGGTGTCCGGCGTGGGGCTGGCGGGCGCGCTCGCGCTCGGCGTGGCCGGGATCGGCCAGGCCGGGGCGATCCTGATCCCGTTCATGGTCGCCGGCCCGGTCCTGGTGATCGCGTACAACGCGGAGCTGTTCGGCGGCCTGGTGCACACCGATCTCGGCTTCGCCGCCGCCTGGGGCGCCTTTCCGGCGCTGACCGGGTACGCGGCGCAGGCCGGCGACCTGTCGGCCGCGGCGTGCATCGCCGCCGCCGCCGCGCTCGCGCTGTCCGCCGCGCAGCGGCGGCTGTCCACGGCGGCCAGGACGATCCGGCGCCGCGCCGTCGGGATCGAGGGCACCGTGACGTTCGCCGGCGGCCGCGCGGTCCCGGTCACCGCGCAGCTGCTTCTCGAGCCCCTCGAGCGCGCGCTGCGCGCGACGTCATGGGCGATCGTGCTGTTCGCCGCGGCGCTCGCGATCGCCCGGCTCACCTAGCGGAACCGGACGGGTGCGCGGTGTGGTGGCATTCGGGCACGGCCGAGTGACCGGCGGGTGCCTGTGCGACTATAGTGATAATGGCGTGCTGATGTGGAGCTGGAAACCAGAGAGACGCATGTCGATGGGGCAGATAGGTATAGATCACCCGTTTTGCGGATCAACGCGAATGATCGGAACTCCTATCTGAAGGCGCGGTCCGTGGCTCATAATTGGCCTGAGCGCAGCGTGCACAAGTCATCAGGAGTCGCCCGTGGCATCCGGCAAGAGGATGAGAAGGAAGACCCCGTCGGCGACGAACCCGTCGGTGCGGACCCTCATTCTCGGAATCGATCACTCCGGGCGGATTGTGCAGCACGACCGTACCGCGCCGCAGGTCCTCGCCCGGCCCCCCGGTGACCTGCTGGGGGCCCATCTTAGCGACCTGACCGTCGACGCGCCCGGTTTCCCCGCCGGGGCCGGGAACGGCCGGCAGGGCGAGAACAACAACGACGCGATCAGCGGGCTGCTCGACGCGATCAGGTCGGACCGCGAGGGCAACGCCGTCCTCACGATCGGCACCGGGCACGAGTTCTACCCCACCGAGGCGGTCGTCACCGTCCGCCCGATGCGGGCCGGCGACACGAGCCTGGCGGCGCTGGCCATGCTGCAGATCCCGGCGCCGAACTCCGAGCGGTTCATCGACCCGGCGGTCATGCGGGACGCGCTGCTTCGTGACGCGTTCACCGGGATCGACGACACGCTGGACTTCGGCGACCTCGCGGCGCGGCTGATGAGCAAGGTGGTCCCGCATTTCTGCAACGCCGCGGGGCTGCTGATCCTGGAAAGCCTCGTCGGGCCGGAGGAACTTCCGGTACACGGGCCCGAGGGCAACGTTCCGATGCGGCGGCTCGCCGTCGAGCACGACCGCAAGGACCCCGCCTGGGAGGCCGCGTTCCCGCTCGGGGAGATACTCCGCTACCCGGACGGATCGCCGTACGTGCGGTGCATCGAGTCCGCCAGGCCCGTGCTCGAGTCCGTCATGAGCAAAGAGGACGCGCAGAAGCTCGCCAGGGCCTGGCGGCGCAGGCCCGTCGCCAGGCTGCTGTCCGGGACGTCGATGCTGCTGCTTCCGCTCGTCGCGCGGGGCAGCATGCTGGGCTTTTTCGCGTGCACGAGGGAGAACGGGTTCCGCCGGTTCGACGCGTACGACGTCGAGCTCGGCATGAAGTTCGCCACCCAGGCCGCGATCTTCTTCGACAACGCCCGGCGGTACAACCGCGAGCACGCGACCGCGCTGACCCTGCAGCGGTCGCTGCTGCCGACCGGCCTGTCCGCGCCGAGCTCGGTCGAGGTGCGGCACCGCTACCTGCCCGGCAGCAAGCTCGTCGAGGTGGGCGGCGACTGGTACGAGTCCATCGCGCTGCCCGGCGCCCGCGTCGCGCTGGTCGTCGGCGACGTGGCGGGGCACGGCGTGCGCGCGGCCGTCACCATGGGCCGGCTGCGCACCGCCATCCACACCCTGGCCATGCTCGAGCTGCCGCCCGCCGACTCGCTGGTGCAGCTCGACGAGCTCATGCACACCCTGGGCGAGCGCGAGCCGCACTTCGCCACCTGCGCCTACGCCGTCTACGACGCGGTCAGCGGCGAGTGCGAGGTGGCGGTGGCCGGCCACCTGCCGCCGCTGCTCGTCCACCCCAACGGCACCAACGAGCTGCTCGACGTGCCGCCGTCACCGCCGCTCGGGATCGGCGACGGCGAGGTGGAGAGCCGCCGGTTCAAGGTGGCGGACGGCAGCCTGTTCGTGCTGTACACGGACGGCCTGGTCGAGAACAAGGGCCAGGACATCAGCGACGGGCTGACCCGGCTGCGGGACATCTTCGGTCCCGGCTCGCCGGAGCGGGATCTCGAGGACCTGTGCAAGGCCACCCTGGACGGGGTGTACTCCGATCACCAGCGCGACGACATCGCGGTGCTCATCGCCCGGCTGCGCCGGCTGCCCGCCGACAACTACGCGTCCTGGACGCTCGCGCCCAAGCTGACCTCGGTCCGGGAGGCACGTTCGGTGCTGGCCGAGCCGATGAAGCGGTGGAAGCTCGAGGAGCTCATCCCGACCACCGAGCTGCTCGTGTCCGAGCTGGTGACCAACGCGGTCAAGTACTCCCGCGGCGACGTCACGCTCCGGCTGGTCAACGAGCGGGCGCTGGTCTGCGAGGTGATCGACTCCTCGGGGGCGCTGCCCAGGCTGCGCTCGCCGAACGGCGACGACGAGAACGGCCGTGGCCTCCAGGTGGTGCGCCAGCTGTCCCAGCGGTGGGGCGCCCGGCGGACCTCCACCGGCAAGGTCGTCTGGTGCGAGCAGCCGCTGCCGGGCAGCGGCGCGTTCGAGGAGCCGCTTCCCTTTCACTGACCGGGTATGGCCGTACGGTACTTAGTTGTGGATAGCTGTTAACGAGGCGGCGGACGGGGCCTGGCGGGCGACCGGGATGATGCGGGCCAGGGGGCGCTCGGTCGCCAGGCGGGTCTTGTTCCGGCCGGCCTGCTTGGCCTGGTACAGGGCGGCGTCGGCCGCGGCGAGCAGGGTGGTGAGCTCGGAGCCGACCTGGTCCAGCGCGGCGACTCCGATCGAGACGGTCACCTGGACGTGCCGGCCGGCCGGCACGGGCCTTTCGTCACCGGCGGCCTCGTCTTCGTCATCGGGCGTCTCGTCTCGGTCGCTTTCGTCCTGGTCGCTGACCGGGACGGAGAGGGCGGCGATGACGGTGCGGAGCCGCTCGGCGATGGCCAGCGCCTGGTCCTCGCGCGTCTGCGGCAGCAGGATCGCGAACTCCTCGCCGCCGAACCGGCCGGCCAGGTCGTAGCTGCGCATCTGCTCGCGCAGCACGCCGCTGACGGCGCGCAGCGCCTTGTCGCCGATCAGGTGCCCGTGGGTGTCGTTGACCATCTTGAAGTGGTCGAGGTCCAGCAGCGCGACGCACAGCGGGCTGCGGGTCCGCACCGCCCGGGCGATCTCCCGTTCCGCCTCGGCCTCCCAGGTGGACGCGTTGAGCAGCCCGGTCTTGGTGTCCATCCGGGCCTTGGCCAGCAGCTGCGCGTGCATCATGAACCGCCGGGCCAGCAGGACGGTCGGCACGGCCAGGACGGCCAGCACCGGGCGGACGGCCACCACCACGGTGATGAGGATGCCCAGGTCCATCTGGGTGAAGTCGCCGACCAGCGCCTCGGAGTTCAGCGCGACCTCGGTCACCGAGGCGGTGGGGTCGGAGAGCTTGACCGCGGTGACGATCAGGATGTTGTGCAGCAGCCAGCCGGTGACCTCGGCCGCGGCCACGGCGGCGGTCCAGGTCAGGGCGTGCACCCCGGTACCGGGGGCGGCTCCGGCGAAGGAGGCGGGGATGGCGCGGAACACCAGCGACGCGGCGCCGTAGGCCAGCCCGATCGCGGCCGCGGTGAACACCCGCCGGTAGACCGCGCCGCGGTGCACCCGCCACTGGGTGAGGATCAGCAGCGGAGCCGGGATGATCATGGCGTAGACCGGCGGCAGCAGGACCGCCACCGGCAGCACCCAGGCGGTCAGGAAGTCCTGGACCAGGCCGGCCTGCAGGTAGGCTACCCGCGGGGTGGCCACGACGGACACGGTGCCGCAGCTCAGCAGGAGCAGGAACCGGCCCAGGTCGCTGGCGGGCCAGGAGGTGGCGGCGGCCGCCAGCCCGGTCAGCACGAGGGCCAGCAGGGGCACGGCGCCGACGTAGGCCCGTACGGCTCCGGGCAGCTGCCACCAGGCCCAGTCCCTGACGGCCAGCCGGGCGGAGAGCCGGCCAGCTCGCTGAGCCGTGACGGACGAGGCTCGCATGCACCACCGTTCCGGATGAGACGAGACGAGTCTGCTGGTAGTTGGATGCTCACCGTAAGGGACTATTTCCGCATAGCTACGATAACTCATCTTTGCGCATTCAGTTAGTAATTGGCGCAAATCGTCACGCATTACCGGCGCGGAGGAGCTAAATAGTTACTGGCTAGCCGCGATTACGCGGCGTTGCATACGCCGCGATCTGTCACTTAGCGCTACGAGAGTGCGCGAGAGGAGGGCTAGGCCATGCGGAACACCTGGGTCTGAGCATTTTTGATATTCAGGACGCACATCACGACGGGATCTCGACGCACCCATCAGGAACCGGATCGATAACCCGGAATAATTCCGGCAAAACGGTCTTGCGTCACGGCGGGCATGCCTTTATGGCGGCCCCCGCGGCGCGGCTGCCACCGGCGCCGGGGCGCACGCCCCGGCCGGGAATCCGGGCTTGACGTCCCGGCCTGCTGGCGCGATCGGCTCGTGCCGCGCGATCCACGCGCTCACGCGTCGGCACGGGCCCCGCGCGCAGGCCGGGACGCCGTCGGTTACCCGAACGGGACGCCGTCGGTTACCCGAACGGGACGCTGTCGGTTATTCGACCGTGACGCTCTTGGCGAGGTTGCGCGGCTTGTCGATGTCGCGGCCCAGCTTGGCCGCGACATGGTAGGCGAGGACCTGCAGCGGGACGTTGAGGAGCAGCGGCTCGAGCTCGGGTTCGGCCCGCGGGACACGCAGGACCGCGTCGGCCAGGCCCGCGGGCAGGTCGGCGCTCGTCA
>JAFAZE010000050.1 GCA_019239975.1 Streptosporangiaceae bacterium | reverse complement strand
CCGAAGTGCTGGAACACCACCGCCACTGAGGGACTGGACCCGGTGACGGGGATGCCACCCACCGACACGCTGCCATGGTCGATCTCGGCCAGCCCCGCCATGAGCCGCAGCAGCGTGGTCTTACCGCATCCGGACGGACCTACGATGCACACGAACTCGCCGGAGCCGACGGTCAGGCTGACATCCTCAAGGACGATGCCACCGGGGAACCACTTGTAGAGCTCCCTCGCCTCGATCCGCCCGTCTCCGCGCGCCACGGGGGCGGTGGCCGTGCTACTCGATGCCGTACGCTGCCGGAAGTTGTCCAGCATGGAACCCGCCTCCTTGGGGCTGGCCGGGGCTGGAGACCCAGATTACAGCGGTCTGAGGCCTGACCGCTTTGTTTGTTGGGGGCCATATTCGCGTTTGTTATGTTGGGGCATATTCGCGGCCGACAACGAATCTCAACGGGTCGGCACCTGCGAAGATACGCTTTACTCGCAGGTCACTCGACTATTGGCACTGGCGATCAGGCTCCTTACGGTTCGCCCTGTCTTTTCATCCGGGTCTGGCTCTGTACGGCGCGCCTGAATGAAGAAAGTGCTCCTGAGCTGGGACAGTGAGGGTGTCTGAAGTCCTTGTTGTCAGGGTTCGAGGAGCACTTTCTACGTGGTGAACGTTCTCCACGGCACGACTTGTGAGCCTGGATCCCTGTCACGGCCAGGCACCGCTCTGTCGGCTGCCGACGTCCCGCATGATCATCACACTCACCCGGCAAGCATTCGGCACCCGCGCGGCCTCAGCCGTACCAGGCTCTGCAAAGGCGTTCGCCACAGCAGCAACATGCCTGCGGCCAGGTAGGCGATGGCGCCCGGCAACAGACTGGCGCTGCTGCACGGCCCCCTGAACAGCGCCAGGTGTCGCCGCCGTTTCCCCGTGATCGCCCGCCCAGGCCTACTCCCTTTGCCTCGCAGTTATAGCTCCAGGTGAAACCACTAATAAGAACGGGACAAGCCCGGGACGACAAACCGGTTGACGCCCGGCAGCTCATCCACGGCGGGACCAGCACCACCCCGCGTCAGCGTCCCGCACTCCCCCGGGCCAGCGGCTGCAGGCGATACTAACAGCGCTGACCAGGCGCTTCACGCCGGATCAGCTCCGCGATCCGGGTCAGCGTCCAGCACTGGTCCACCCAGCCCCAGGAGGCCGGCCCGGCATCCAGCACCGCCTCCAGCTCGGCCACCTGGGCCGGGGCGAGCTTGCACCGGGCACCGCCAGCCTCCTTCGAGGCCAGCGCCGCCCGGCCGCCCGGCCGCCAGGGCACGCCGCCACCGGCTCACCGACATGAGCGACACCCGGAACCGCCGGGCGATCTCCTCCTCACTGACCCCCGCCTCGATCAGGTCCGCTGCAGCCAGCCGGGCCTGCTTCCGGCGGGCCCGCTCCGCCGCGTCCAGCCCGCCGCCATCGGATACCTCATACCTCCGGCATAACTCACCAGCCGCAGGATGACCAGGCCCGGTAACCCCCGCTATGGAAAATCGTTTGGCCACGGCCGACTCAAATGACAGGCCGGTTACGGTCCGGCAGGTTATGGCACAACCGCAGGCGACTTGGCCGCAACCCGGCCCGCTGCCTCATCCTGGTGCTCGCGAACCCACAGACCGCCATGATCAACGTAAGCTAACACAACCTGCGCGCGTCCGGTGAGGCCCCGGGATAATCCTGCGGGAACAGAAACCGCAGGTCAGACGACACTTTTCGGCTCCCGCGATAGGACTCGAACCTATAACCTGCCGGTTAACAGCCGGACGCTCTGCCGATTGAGCTACGCGGGACTGCCAGCACTGGAGCCGCTGGCTCATTCGTGCTGCGGACAAGGTTAGCGCACCTGATGGGGTGCCTGCGCGCAGGTGGCACCGTGGATGAGTAGTCTCCCCCGTAACGGGAAGGTCATGCGCACACGTCATGCATGGAAGGGGTGCCAGATGCGATACCGGGCCACGTTCATCGCCGGGTTCGCCGTCGGCTTCGTCGTCGGCGCGCGGGCTGGCCGGGAACGTTATGAGCAGTTGATGAAGTACGGCCGCCAGGCGGCGCAGAGCCCTGCTGTGCAGCAGGCCACGCGGACCGTAACCACCAAGACCACGGAAATCACCAAGACGGCGGCGTCCCAGGTCCCGAGGCTCGTCGAGTCCGCGAAGAACAAGGCGGGCGGCCGCTTCGACCACTTCCCCGGGCGGGGTGCCAGGAACGACGACGGCGCCGCGGTCAACGGCGCGCGCTACACGGACGGCAACATGCCGAACTGACCTGCTGAGGCTAGCTGGCCACGGGGGCGATGCTACCTGGCCACGCCGAACGCGGCATGGTAGCTGCCGGTGTCCGCTGCGAAAGCGAGGAGCGCGGCGGCCAGGTCGGCCCGGGAGATGACGTAGCTTCCGCGCACGTTCATATCGCGCCTGACCTGGTATCTGGCCGTGAACGGCCGGTTGTTCAGCCGCGGCGGCCGGACGATCGTCCAGTTCAGGCCGCTGCCGCGCACGATGTCCTCCATCGCGCGGAAATCGGCGAACTGATGCTTGAGAAAGAGCTTCGCGGCCGGCTTGCCGACATAGCGGAGCAGGGCGCTGTCCCCGGCGTCCACCGCGCCGCTGCCGCTCACGACCAGCAGCCGCCGCGAGCCCGCCGCCCGCATCGCCGTGACGATGCTGCGGGCGCTGTCGGCGCAGACGGTGGTCTTCGCGCGGGGGTTGCGCGAGCCGAGCGCCGAGATGACCGCGTCGCGCCCGGCTACGGCATCCTGGATCGCGGCGGGCTGCATCACGTCGGCCGTCATCACGTGCAGGTGTGGGCTCGCTGCGGCCCGCAGCCGCGCAGGATCGCGGACGACGGCGAGCACGTCGTGCTGGGCCTCGATCGCCTGGCGGATCAGCTCGGCGCCGGTCCCGCCGGTCGCCCCGAACACGGTGAGCTTCATGCGTCATCCTCTTCGCACGATATGATACGAGATTCATACTATATGGAACTCGTGGAAGATCAGTTGGTTGCGGTATGGCAGGGGCTGCGGGGAACGAAGGAGTTCAATGTTCGCGCTTCGTGGAAGTTAAGGGTCGTATATGACACCGAACTTTCCATCATGCCGCAGGCGGCTGACGCGTGGTGGAAACGGCGGGTCAATACGGCGCACACCACGCCCACCGACGCAGGAGCGCGCGGTCACCCAGGGCCCAGAACGGCACAACAGGCCCATCGCGGCGCACCGGCTCAAATGGCGCACGGGTCTGTTGGCTCCTGCGGCACACACTGGACCATCGGGACGCAGCGGGCGCACCGGGCCCGTCGAACGGAGGGGCGCACGGGCCCACATCGGTCCAGGGGACGCACAGGACGCATCGGGGCCACGGCGGCCCAGGGGATGCACGGGTGCACCGGACCGATCGCGGCGCACGGGGCGCGCTCGGGGTCCAGGCGCCGTACTGCGACTGCCGGCGGACAGCGGAACCTGGGTCAGTCGAGGTATTCGCGGAGGAGGAGTGCGCGGCTGGGGTGACGGAGCTTGGCGAGGGTCTTGGATTCGATCTGCCGGATCCGCTCGCGGGTGACGCCGAACTCCCTGCCGACCTCCTCCAGCGTCCGCGGATGCCCGTCGGTGAGGCCGAAGCGGAGCTGGATGATCCGCTGCTCCCGCTCCGACAGCTCGTCGAGCACGCGCTCCAGCTGGTCCTGCAGCATGATGAACGCCGCGGCCTCGATCGGCACCACGGCGTCCGCGTCCTCGATGAAGTCGCCGAGATCGGATTCTTCCTCGCCGATCGGCGACTGCAGGGATACCGGCTCCTGGGCGATCCGCTGGATCTCGGCGACCCGCTCGACTTCGATGCCCAGCTCGGCGGCTATCTCCTCGGTGGTCGCCTCACGGCCGAGTTCCTGGTGGAGCTGGCGCTGGATCCGGGCCAGCTTGTTGATGGTCTCCACCATGTGCACCGGGACACGGATGGTGCGGGCCTGGTCGGCGATCGCCCGGGTGATGGCCTGCCTGATCCACCACGTCGCGTAGGTGGAGAACTTGTAGCCCCTGGTGTAGTCGAATTTCTCGACCGCGCGGATCAGGCCGAGGTTGCCCTCCTGGATCAGGTCGAGGAACACGAGCCCGCGGCCGATGTAGCGCTTGGCTATCGACACGACGAGCCGGAGGTTCGCCTCGATCAGCCGCTGCTTGCAGCGCACCCCGTCCGCGACAAGCAGCTCCAGGTCGGCGCGCTCGGCGCCGAGCAGCGGGTACCCGCCGTTCAGCTTCTCCTCGGCGAACAGCCCGGCCTCGATCGACTTGGCCAGCTCCACCTCGTCCTCGGCGGTCAGCAGCGGAACCCGGCCGATCTCCCGCAGGTAGATCCGCACCAGGTCGCTGGTGGCCGCCCGCCGGCCGCCCTCGGACTCCTCGGGCAGCCGGACGTCCGGTTCTTCGTCCGGCGACGCCTCCAGCACCTCGATGCCCTCGTCCGCCAGCAGCCGCACCACCCCGTCGAGTGCGTCGGCGGACAGCTCGGCCCGGTCCATGGCCGAGGTGATATCCCCCATCGTCACGGCCCCCCGCGCTCGCCCGAGCGCCACGAGGTCCGTCATCTGATCTGCCAGCGATGGTCCGCTCGTTAGTACGGTGAGGCTCACGAAGACCAGTGTGCGACAAGAACCCCCGGTTACGGGGGACCCAATTTTCTCACCTTGCAGGAACGTTTGAACCAGATCAGGTCCCGGTAGCGCGCTCCAGCAGGGTTTTCCTGCGCTGCTCCAGCATCATCAGATCGCCGAACAGGCGGTAGTGCCCGGCCTGCTCCTCCACCGGGTTCATCCGCTGCAGCCGGGCCTTGACCGCGGCGATCTGGCGTCCCAGGGCCCGCGCGCCGACCTCGGCGAGCTGGACGTCGACGTACCTCGCGTCGGGCTCACCGGCGAGCTTGAGCGGCTCGACGGCCAGCTCGGTGATGAACGCCCGGGCGCGGTCGTTCGGCGCGGCGTCGATCACCCGGGCGACCCAGTCCCTGATCCTGCCCGCGCTGACGACGCCGCCGCACCCGGCGATCAGGCTGAACACGCTCGCGTGCGCGGGCACCGTGAAAGCTTCGGCGCCGAGCACGTCGAATTCGGGCCCGCACAGCGCCGGCCACTGCAGGGCCAGCTTCAGCACCTCGCGCTCGGTGACCACGATGGGATCGCCCCTGTCGTAGGGTTCCTCCGCACCCGTATCGAAGGGCTGGCGCCGTCCGGCCCGTACCGCCGCCGGGGCGGGAGGCGCCGGCGGCGCGGCGCGCGCGGAACGGGGGTTTCGCGGCCTCCCGGCCCCGCCCCAGCCCCCGTCGCCCGCGTGCTGGCGGACCCGGGAGAGCACGAAGCGCTCGTCCATGAGACCCAGCCAGCGATCCAGGTTGACCGCGTACCTGGCGCGCCGGCCGGTGTCCTTGATCCGCGCGACGATCGGAGCGGCCTCGTCCAGGGCGGCGAGCTGGCCCTCGGTCGTGTCCAGGTCGTGCTTGGCCAGCACGGATTTGATCGCGAACTCGAACAGCGGCACCCGGCGTGCGATGAGGTCACGCACGGCGGCGTCGCCGTGCTTCAGCCGCAGGTCACACGGGTCGAGACCGTCCGGCTGCACGGTCACGAACGTCTGCGTGACGAACTTCTCCTCCATGCCGAACGCGCGCAGCGCCGCCCGCTGGCCGGCCGCGTCGCCGTCGAAGGTGAAGATCACCTCGCCGTCGGACCCGTCGGTGTCCATGATCAGCCGCCGCAGGACCTTGATGTGATCCTCGCCGAACGACGTGCCGCAGGTCGCGACCGCGGTGGGCACACCCGCCAGGTGGCAGGCCATCACGTCGGTGTAGCCCTCGACGATCACCGCCTGCCGCCGGTGCGCGATCTCCCGCTTGGCCAGGTCCGCGCCGTACAGCACGGCGCCCTTGCGGAACAGCGAGGTCTCCGGCGTGTTCAGGTACTTCGGGCCGTCATCGTCGGGGTCGAGCTTGCGCGCGCCGAACGCGATCGTCTCCCCCGTCAGGTCCCTGATCGGCCACATCAGCCGGCCGCGGAACATGTCGATGAGGCCGCCGCGCCTGCCCTGCCGGGCGAGCCCGGCCGCGGTCAGCTCGGCGTCGGTGAAGCCGCGGCCGCGCAGGTGCCGGGTGAGGTCCTCCCACGCCGCGGGCGCGTAGCCGACGCCGAACCGCTCCGCGTCCGCCAGTTCAAACCCGCGTTCGGAAAGGAACGCCCGCGCAGCGCTGTCGGGAGATGCCACCAACCGTTCGGCATAAAATTCGGCAGCAGCACGATGCGCGTCAAGCAGCCTACGGCGCTGGCTCTGCTCCTGGCCCGGCACGTAGCCGCCCTGCTCGTAGCGCAGCTCGACGCCGGCCCGGGCGGCGAGCCGCTCGACGGCCTCCACGAACGACAGGTTCTCGATCGTCTGGACGAACTTGAGGACGTCGCCACCAGCACCACACGAAAAGCAGTAGTACAGTTCTTTGCCCGGCGTCACGTTGAACGACGGGGTTTTCTCGTCGTGGAACGGGCACAGGCCCTTCAGCGAGCCGCCGCCCGCGCTTTTCAGCTGCAGGTACTCCCCGATCACGTCGGCGATGGGCGAACGCTCGCGAACCGCTGCGATGTCCTCCTGGCGGATGCGGCCTGGCATGGGGCCGAGTCTAGTGCGCGGCGTCCCGTATGCACGGTTAATGTTCCCGTGGCGCGCTCACTGGGCGGGGCGCATCGGGATGCGCCGGTGCGCGGCCCATTCGGCAAGCTGATCGGCGAAGTGCGGGCTACGGGGATCGCCCGAGCTGCCGCCGGGTATGACCCAGCTGGCGACCGCGGGACCGGCGAGATCGACCACCTGGCGGTAGACGGACAGGCTGGTCACGCCGAAGGAGGTGCCCTCGCGCCAGCCGTACCCGGCGGCCTGGATGGTGTCGGCGTCGCCGCCCATCGGCACCGGCGGGAGCGGGCCGGGATCCAGCAGGCCGGCCAGCGGGTGCGTGCGCACGGCGCGGTGGACGTCGCCCCAGCGCCACCGGGCCGGGTCGGGGCCCGCGAGGGCGGTGGCCGCGGCCCAGGCGGCGGCCAGCGCGGCCGGGAGCGCGGCGAGGACCCGTTCGCCACGGGCACCGGTGCTGGGAGCGGGGACCGGGGCGCCGGCGGCGGAGGGGGCGCGGTCTGGGGCGGCGCGGTCTGGGGCGGCACCGTCTGGCACCGCATCGTCTGGGGCGGCATCGTCTGGGGCCGCATCGTCTGGAGCGGCGGGGGCCGGGGCGCCGAGGAGTTCCCAGGTGTCGTTGCCGAGCCAGCGGCGGACCATGGAGATCATGGACGCCGGGTTTCCGGAGGTGATCCACTCCCACACCGCGTCGCCGGTCAGCGGCCGGTACAGCTCCGCCGCGAGCGCCCGCTGGAAGCACCCGTACAGCAGGGCCCGTGCCGAGCCGGCGGCGAGGTCGCCGTCCCAGCCCGCCAGCATCCGGCGCGCCGTCTCCGCGAGGTCGCCGGGCGGCCCGACGGGCGCCAGGCCGCCGAGCAGGCGCCCCCACGCGCGCGCGGCCCAGGACACCGTGTCGGCCTGCATGGCGGCCAGCTCCCCCGCGGTGCGCGGCCCCGGCGCGGCCAGGCGCTCGCGGATCCGCTCGGCGCGGAACGGCTGGGAGAATGTGTACGAGATGTACGGCTGGTCGCCGTCGGTGATGACGTTGTTCGCGGTCATCACGAACCCCGCGCCGGGGTCGATCACCCTCGGCAGCTCACCGAACGGGACCGTCCCCACCCATTCGCACTCCCCGTCCCACCCGGGCACGGGGAGCCTTCGGTGCGCCGCCGACGAGCGGACCGGCAGCTCCCCGCGGCACTGATAGGCGATGCGGCCGCCGTTGTCCGCGGCGACCAGGTTGTTGACCGGGTCGACCCAGCCGTTCTGCGCGTCGGCGAGCGCGGTGACGTCGCGCGCGGTGAGCATGGGCAGCAGGCACTCGAAGCCGCGGTCCGGCCGGTAGGCCGCCGTGTACTTCAGCGCGATCGCGATGCCGCGCCGCGGGTCACCGTGCACGACCGGGCCGTGCCGGGTCTGGAACACCTCGGTCTCGGTGTGGCCGCCGCCGCGGACCGCGATGCGCTCCGTCCGCACCGCCGCCTGCCGCCAGCCGTCCGGTGCCAGGTACCTGGTGCCGTCGAACCGTTCCAGGTACAGGTCCTGCGTGTCGGCGTCGGCGTGGGTGATAGCCCAGGCAACGTGCCCGTTGTACCCGAAGTGCGGGAACCCGGGCAGGCCGGGGAACGTCGCGCCGGAGACGTCGAAATCCGGGCAGGTGACCCGGCACTGCCAGTAGACGTTCGGGACGTCGAGGGCGCGGTGCGAGTCGTTGCACAGCACCGCCGCGCCGTGCGCGGTCCGCGCCGCGCCGAGCGCCCAGGCGTTGGAGCCGGGCTCCGCCTCGGCCAGGAACCCCAGGTGCGGCCCGCACCGTGTGACGTCGTCCAGCGCGTCGCCGAGGAGGCGGCCCAGCCGCGCGCCGGGCGGGACCGCGAGCGGCGAGCCGGCCGGCGGCCTGGTCTCCAGGCGGCCGAAGGCGTCCGGCCCGATCCTGGCGAGCAGCACGGCCTGGACAAGCTTGTGCTGCCACTGGCCCATCAGGACGTGCCGGATCTTGAACGCGGCGACCGAGTGCCAGGCCTCCCACGGCTCGATGCCGTATCCCGCCTGCGCGGCCTCGGACGGCAGCGCGCCGTCCGCCTCGATCGCCTGGTTGACGCCGCGGGCGTACGCGCCGAAGGCCTCGCGCAGTTGCGGCGACATGGCGGCGACGTCGCGCCTGGCCGCGTCGGCGAGGCTCATCCGCCGGGCCAGGATGTCCGCTCCGAGCGCGGCGTCACCGGCGATCTCGGCCCACCGCCCGGTGGCCCGCCGCCGGTCGTAGTCCATCTGGAACATCCGGTCGCGTGCGCATGCGTAGCCCATGCCGAACCACGCGCCGGCCGCCGTTTCGGCGCGCACGTGCGGAACGCCGTAGGCGTCACGGTCGATGGTGACGGCACCGACGCCGGCCGCCCCGGCACCAAGGCTGAGGCGGTCATGCATACGAACAATTATGCCGAACGGGACGTGGTTTCACCCATGTGACCGCTGTTCCCGCCCGGGCGGCATCGGCTCCCGCCCGGGCGGCATCGGCCGCCGGAACCCCGCGGCTACTCGATGGCCCGGACCTGCCGCCTCGCCGCTGGCTTACGGTCAGGGGATGTTCAGCACTCTGGCATGTGTCTCTGGGTGGTCGCGGCCAGGCTGACGATAGCGGTGGGGCCGCTGGCGCATTTGGCCCCGCCCAGTGGGGCCGCTGGCGCATTTGGCCCCGCGCAGTGGCCGGCGGCCGGCAGCGGGGGTGTTACCTGTGGGAATGGAGGGCCTGGCTGGCCGTCGCCTGCGGCGGTTGGCGCGCCGTACGCTTGCTGCCGTGACGGCGATCACCTGGGCCAAGCCCGCCGGAGCCGAATTCACGGCCGTGGACATCGGCGACGGCGGCCTGCGCGCCTCCGGCATCGCGGTCGGCGGGGAGCCGCTGCCGTACCACCTCGCCTGGGTCAGCGTGCCCGGCCTCGTCATCGACTGCCCGGGGCTGGCCTCCTGCGTGTCGCTCTCATGACCGGCACCGGCGGTGAGCTGCTGGTCCTGTGGGACATCGACTACACCCTGGTCAATTCCGGGGGGCTGGGTGCTGACCTGTACCAGGTCGTCTTCAGCCAGATGTTCGGCCGGCCGCTGCCGGAGCTGGCGCCGATGGCCGGGCGTACCGACCGGGCGATCATCCTGGCGACCCTGGCACGGGCATCGGTGCCGCGGCCGGAGGAGCACGTCGACGCGTTCATAGCCCTGCTTGGCAAGCACGCGGCCGCGTCCGGCGACGTCGCCCGGGCGCGCGCCAGGGCCCTGCCCGGCGCTGCAAACGCGCTCGCGGCACTGAGTGCCCGCGCAGCCCTGGACGCGACGGCCCGTCCCGGCGGGGTCCGGCAGTCGGTGCTTACCGGGAACATCCGGCCGCTCGCCGAGGCCAAGCTCGGCGCGGCCGGACTGCTCGCTCACCTCGACCTGGACGCCGGCGCGTACGGCGACGCCCATGAGGTACGGGCGGAGCTCGTCGGTCTGGCCAGGCAACGCGCCCGGGCGGCGTACGGGAGTGCGTTTGACGGCGCGGCGACGGTGCTCGTCGGCGATACGCCGCTGGACGTCGCGGCGGCGCTCACGGCCGGCGCCCGCGCGGTCGCCGTGGCCACGGGGGCGTACCCGGCGGCCGACCTGGCCGCGGCCGGCGCCCACGCCGTCCTCCCCGACCTGACCGACACCTGCCTCCTCCTCAGCGCCGTGCACGACGGCGGACAATTACCCGTTTGCGTCATTAGTGGCGTTCGGCCGTCGGCTGCCTGCGGGCCGTCCCGGCCACGTCAGCAACGTTAGCCGCAACCACAACGTCAGCCCCACCCGAAGCGGCCCGCGCCAGTCACATCCGCCACACCAGCACCGCACCCCTTGATCGCGGAAACGAGGGTGTCACATACGACCCGGCGTTTCCCTGATCATGATGGCTGTCCGATTTGTACTGGCGGGCGAGGGGCGGTGGACGTTCGGGGAGGCGCTCGGGACGCGAAGCGGACGCTCGGGACGCGAAGCGGACGCTCGGGACGCAAAGCGGACGCTCGGGACGCAAAGCAGGCGCGCGGGGAGGCGCTCGGGACGCGAAGCGGGCGCGCGGGGAGGCTAGACCTCGGTTAGGGGGATGCTGGGGTCGGACAGGCGGGCGGTGTCGACCGCGCGGCCGGAGCGGATCAGGGACTGGATGTCGTTGTTGACGTCCCAGACGTTGACGTTCATGCCCGCTGTCACGCGGCCGGCGGACAGCCAGAACGCGACGAACTCCAGGGCGTCCCGGTCGCCGCGGTAGACGACCTGGTCGTAGGTGCCGGGATCGGGCAGGCCGGCGCACTCCATGCCGAGGTCGTACTGGTCGGTGTAGAAGTACGGGACGCGGTCGTAGCTGACGTCCTGCCCGAGCATCGAGCGGGCGGCGGCCGGGCCGCCGTTCAGGGCGTTCGCCCAGTGCTCGACGCGGACCCGCCTGCCGAGCAGCGGGTTGAGCGAGTTGGCGACGTCGCCGGCGGCGAAGATGTCCGGGTGCGACGTGCGCAGCGCCGCGTCGGTGAGCACGCCGTTGGAGACCTCGAGCCCGGCCCGTGCGGCCAGCCCGGCGTTGGGCAGCACGCCGATGGCGACGATCACCAGGCCGGCCGGAAGCTCGTCGCCGCCGGGCAGCGCGACACCGGCGACCCGGCCGCCGTCGCCGCGGATCGACGCCACCGACTGGCCGAACAGGAACTGGACACCGTGGGAACGGTGCAGGTCCGCGAACACGCCGCCGAGCTCGGGGCCGAGGTGGGCGTGCAGCGCGCCCGGCTGCGGCTCGACGACCGTGACCTCGCAGCCCGCCTGGCGCGCGGCCGCGGCGGTCTCCAGGCCGATCCAGCCGGCGCCGACGATGACCACCCTCGGGGCGCCGCGGAACGCGGCGCGCAGCCGCTCGGAATCCGGCATCGTGCGCAGGTAGAGCACGCCGTCCAGTCCGGCGCCCGGAACGTCGAGCCGGCGCGGTGACGCGCCGGTGGCGAGCAGCAGCTTGTCGTAGCGGAGCGTACCGCCGCCGAAGGTCACCGAGTGCGCGGCGGGGTCGACCGCGTCGGCCGTTACGCCGGTGCGCAGGTCCACATCGTGCTCGGAGTACCACTTCTCGGGATGCACGTAGGCCGACGACAGCTCCTCGTTGCCGAGGAGGTAACCCTTGGACAGCGGCGGTCGCTCGTAGGGCCGCTCCGGCTCCGAGCCGAGCAGCACGACGTCACCGCCGAACCCCTCCGAACGCAGCGTCTCCGCGGCCTTGGCACCGGCCAGCCCGGCACCGGCGATCACGAACACTGGCATGCGAACCTCCCGGGATGGCTGGGACCGCTGATACAGACGCTACTGCGACGCTTGCCTCCGGCGGAACGTTCGACCCCAGACCTACTGGCAGAGGCGACGATGCCAGACGATAGCGGACGTGTCGGTGAGCGAGGCGATCTGGTCGATCACGACACGCCGGCGCGCCTCGTCCGTCCCGGCCGCCGCCCAGGCGGGCCGCAGCACCGGGTCGAGTGTCCGAGGCGCGCCGCGCTGCACGGCGAACGCGAGCTCGGCTATCAGCTCGCGCTCGCGCGCCTGCTGCGCCGCCGCGCCCTCACGGCTCATCACGTACTGGGCCGCGACGCCCTTGAGCAGAGCGCACTCGAGAAGCTGGCGCCGCGGCACGACCAGGGACGCGGCGTACCGGGTGAGCGGACGGCGCGGCGCGGCGGGGTTGTTGTGGTTCGAGTGACTTACGGGGGCAACAGGGTCTCTGGGGCTTGAGTGGCTTGAAGGATTTGGAGGGCTGGGGGGCTCTGACACGCGGCCCAGCGTGGCGTCCTCGGCGGCGCGGCAGAAGCGGCCGACGAGCTCGCTGGTGAGGTTCTTCACCGCCGCGAGGGACGCCGGGCCGCCGTCGAAGCTGAACTGCCAGAACCCCAGCGCCATGAACTCGCCGAACACCTCGGCGAGTTCCGCCACGCTGGCCGCCCAGCCCGGCCGGCAGTAGGTGGCGAGCGTCGTCGCTGCCACCACCGCCCGTTCGGAAGAATCCTTAAGATTTTTGAGCGTTATGAGTCCGGCGTGCAGGCCGTCCTCGACGTCGTGCACCGAATACGCCACGTCGTCGGCCCAGTCCATCACCTGAGCCTCCAGGCACGGGCGCCCTGCCGGGGCACCGGAGCGGATCCAGGAGAAGACCTCCGCGTCGTCGGCGTAGGCGCCGTACTTGCCCGCCCCCTCGCCGATCCACGGGTACTTGAGCGCCGCGTCGAGCGTCGCCCTGGCCAGGTTCAGGCCGGCGCCGGGGACCTTCGGCTCCAGCCGGGTGAGCAGCCGCAGCGACTGCGCGTTGCCCTCGAACCCGCCGCACGCCAGCCCGCCGCCCGCGGCGGCCAGGTCGGCGAGAGCGGACTCCCCGTTGTGGCCGAACGGAGGGTGGCCGATGTCGTGCGCCAGGCACGCCGCGTCGACGAGGTCGGCGTCGCAGCCCAGCGCCGCGCCCAGCTCACGGCCGATCTGCGCGCACTCCAGCGAGTGCGTCAGCCTGGTGCGCGGGAAGTCGCTGGCACCGACCTGGACGACCTGCGTCTTCGCGGCGAGCCTGCGCAGCGCGGAACTGTGCAGCACGCGGGCGCGGTCCCGCTGGAAATGTGTGCGGCCGGGGCGCTTGGGCGGCTCGGCCGCCCAGCGCTCCGTGTCGTGGCCGTCGTAGCCCTCGGTCACCTCACCTCGTGTCGCTCCCTGCCGTGACCGCCGCGGCGCGGCCCGCCTCCAGCCGGGCCACCGGCACGCGGAACGGCGAGCAGGACACGTAGTCCAGGCCCACCTCGTGGAAGAAGTGCACCGAGTCCGGGTCGCCGCCGTGCTCGCCGCAGACGCCGAGCTCCAGCTCGGGCCGTGCGGCGCGGCCCTCGCGGACGGCGATGTCCACCATCCGGCCCACGCCGTCGCGGTCGATCGTCTCGAACGGCGAGACGCCGAAGATGCCCAGGTCGATGTACCTGCTGAAGAACGCGCCCTCCACGTCGTCGCGGGAGAACCCCCAGCCCATCTGGGTCAGGTCGTTCGTGCCGAACGAGAAGAACTCGGCGTACTTCGCGATCTCGCCGGCGGTCATCGCGGCCCGCGGCACCTCGATCATCGTGCCGATCAGGGTGTGCACGTGGGTGCCGGTCTCCTCCTCGACCTCCCGGAGGACCTTCGCGGTCTCCTCGCGGGTGATCTCCATCTCCTGCACGGTCGCGGTGAGCGGGATCATGACCTCAGGCCGCGGGTTCTTGCCCGCCCGCTTGAGCTGCGCGGCGGCGTGCGCGATCGCGCGGACCTGCATGTCGAACAGGCCGGGGATCACCAGCCCGAGGCGGACGCCGCGCAGGCCGAGCATCGGGTTCTGCTCGTGCAGCCGGCGCACGGCGTCGAGCAGCTTCCTGTCCTTCTCGGTGGCGTTGTCGCCGGCCAGCGCCACCTTCACCGACAGGTCCGTAAGGTCGGGCAGGAACTCGTGCAGCGGCGGGTCGATCAGCCGGATCGTCACCGGCAGCCCGTCCATCGCGTCCAGGATTTCCGCGAAGTCGCCGCGCTGCAGCGGCTCCAGGGCGTCGAGCGCCGCCTGGCGCTCCGCGTCGTCCTCCGCGAGGATCAGCCGCTCGACGAGCTGGCGGCGCTCGCCGAGGAACATGTGCTCGGTGCGGACCAGGCCGACGCCGCCGGCGCCGAACCGGCGCGCCCGCGCGCAGTCCGGGCCGGTGTCGGCGTTGGCGTACACGCCGAGCCTGCGCCTTTCGTCGGCGTGCGTGAGGATCTTGTGCACGGCGGAGACCAGCTCGTCGGAGTCGGGCGCCAGCTCGCCCTCGAAGTAGCGGACGACGCTGGACGGCACGACGGGCACCTCGCCCAGGTAGACCGCACCGGACGTGCCGTCGATCGAGATCACGTCGCCCGCGCTGACGGTGACGCCGCCGGGGCCGGTGAACCTGCCCGCCTTCGTGTCGACGTTGAGCTCGTCGGCGCCGCAGACGCACGTCTTACCCATGCCGCGGGCAACCACCGCCGCGTGGCTGGTCTTGCCGCCGCGGCTGGTGAGGATGCCGCGCGACGCGATCATGCCGTGCAGGTCGTCCGGGTTGGTCTCGCGCCGCACCAGGATCACCTGCTCACCCTTGCCGGCGAGCTCGACGGCCTTCGCCGAGTCGAAGACGGCCTTGCCGACGGCGGCACCGGGCGACGCGCTCACGCCCGTGGTGATCTTCGTGGTCTCGCCGCCCGTGTCGAACCTGGGGAACATCAGCCGGGCCAGCTCATCGCCGGTGACCCGCTGCAGCGCCTCGTCCATGTCGATCAGGCCCTGGTCGACGAGCTGGATCGCGATGCGGAACGCCGCGGCGGCGGTGCGCTTGCCGACCCGGGTCTGCAGCATCCACAGCTTGCCGCGCTCGATCGTGAACTCGATGTCGCACAGGTCCTTGTAGTGGTTCTCCAGCGTGGCCATGATGTCCATGAGCTGGTCGTAGGACGCCTTGTCGATGCGCTCGAGATCCTGCAGCGGCACCGTGTTCCTGATCCCGGCCACGACGTCCTCGCCCTGCGCGTTCTGCAGGTAGTCGCCGTAGACGCCCTGCGCTCCGGAGGCCGGGTCGCGGGTGAACGCGACCCCGGTGCCGGAGTCCGCGCCCAGGTTGCCGAAGACCATCGCCACGACGTTCACCGCGGTGCCGAGGTCGGCGGGGATGCGCTCCTGGCGCCGGTAGAGGATCGCGCGGTCGGCGTTCCACGAGTTGAACACGGCGTTGATCGCCAGGTCCATCTGCTCCCGCGGGTCCTGCGGGAACTCCCTGTCGGCCTGCGCCTTGACGATGTCCTTGAAGGTCTGCGTGAGGTTCTGCAGGTCGCGGGCGTCCAGGTCGACGTCGTTGGCGACGCCCTTGGCCTGTTTGGCCTGCTCGATGGCGTGCTCGAAGTGCTCGCCGTCGATGCCCAGCACGGTCTTGCCGAACATCTGGATGAGGCGGCGGTAGGAGTCCCACGCGAACCGCTCGTTGCCGGCCTGCTTGGCCAGGCCGTGCACGGACTCGTCGGACAGGCCGATGTTCAGCACCGTCTCCATCATGCCGGGCATGGAGAACTTCGCCCCGGACCTCACGCTGACCAGCAGCGGGTCGGCGGGATCGCCGAGCTTCCTGCCCATCGCCCGTTCCAGGTCTTCGAGATGGGCGCCGACCTCCTCGCCGAGACCCTCGGGCGTGGTGCCGTTTTTCAGGTAATACCGGCAGGCGTCCGTGGTTATCGTGAAACCTGGGGGGACGGGAAGGCCGATATTGGTCATCTCCGCCAGGTTGGCGCCCTTGCCGCCCAGAAGGTCCTTGAGGTCCCTGTTGCCTTCTGTGAAGTCGTAAACGAGCTTCGGCACTGAATACTCCTCGCCGCCGCTTGATAGTCCGGATGTTCGGGACTCTACCGGCCCGGGCACGGTTACCGGCAAGTCGGCCGCGGGCGGATCGCGGCAGGCTGATGCCGGCATGCCAGGCAACTACGGCCCGGCGCCGGCGTCTCTCATACATGGACACCAACGCGCCGCAGCCGCAGGTGATGCTCGGGCCGCCGGGCGGTATCGGCGCTGTTGAAAACCGGGTGCGGGCGGCGGCCCGCGCCCTCGGCGACGCGGTGGATGAGCTGCCTCCGCTGCGTCTGGAGCCCGCCCGCGCACAGCGTGTTCGTGGGCACCACCGGCGCCGCCGATGACCGGACGTTCGTCGTTGACACCCAGCCGTTCCCGCAGCCTGGATGCCACTAACACCCTGACGTGGCTGAACGGAGGGCACTCGCTGGCGCTCAGTATCGGCGTACAGACCATTCGGGTGCTCGATACCGCAGCCCCCGGAAACGACCTGTTCGCGGACAGCCGGCCGGTCTTTTCTGTTCCGGTCACTGGCGGACCCGGGCCTGGGCGCCCACTGAGCTGCAGCCCGACCGGGATGCTGCGGATCACGCCGGACGGGACGAAGGTGCTGTGCACACTGGTGTGCGGGGCCGCGGGAAGGAGCGCGCATGACGGTCATCGGGCTGCTGCATCCGGGAGAGATGGGCGCGGCGATCGGGCGCTGCCTGGTGGGCGCCGGGCACACGGTGCTGTGGGATCCCGCCGGTCGCGGCACCGCGACCGCTTCGCGCGCCGCTTCGGCTGGGCTGACGGCGGCCGCCGCCCTACCGCCGGGCGACCGATTGACCGCGCTTGTTCGGCGCAGCGACGTCATCTTGTCGGTGTGCCCGCCGCATGCAGCCCTCGACGTCGCGCGCGGCGTCGCGGACCACGGCTTCACCGGGATCTTCACCGACGCGAACGCGATCTCCCCCGCCACGGCCCGGCGGGTGGCCGGGCTCGTCAGGGAGGGCGGGGCCATCTACGTCGACGGGGGGATCATCGGGCCGCCGCCGGAGGCGCCGGGGCATACCCGCCTCTACCTGTCGGGCGCGGGCGCCGGGTGCGTGCGCGACCTTTTCGCCGGGACGGCGGTTGACGCGCGTCTCGCCGAAGGCCAGGAGTTCGCGGCGTCCGCGCTGAAGATCGCCTACGCCGCGTGGACGAAGGGCACGGCGGCGCTGATACTGGCCGTCCGGGCGCTCGCCCGCGCCGAAGGCGTGGAACAGGCCCTGCTCGCCGAGTGGGCCATGTCCCAGCCCGCACTGGAGCAGCGGTCGGAGCGGGCCGCGGGGTCGGCGGCGTCGAAGGGCTGGCGGTGGGTGGCGGAGATGCGGGAGATCGCCGCCAGCATGTCCGCCGCCGGGCTGCCGACCGGGTTCCACGAGGCGGCGGCGGAGATCTTTCGCCGCCCGCCGGGCTAGCAGTCGCCGAGGCGCTCGGTGAGGTAGGGGACGAGGGCGTCGATTCCGATGCGGTCCTGGCGCATGGAATCGCGCTCGCGCACGGTGACCCCCTGGTCTTCCAGGGACTCGAAGTCGACGGTCACGCAGTACGGGGTGCCGATCTCGTCCTGGCGACGGTACCGCCGGCCGATCGCGCTGGCGTCGTCGAACTCGGTGTTCCAGCGCCTGCGCACCGTCGCGGCGATGTCGCGGGCCTTCGGCGACAGGTCGGCGTTGCGGGACAGCGGAAGGACGGCCACCTTGACCGGCGCGACCCGCGGGTCGAGCCGCAGCACCGTCCGGCGTTCCATCCTCCCCTTGGCGTCCGGCGCCTGGTCCTCCGTGTAGGCGTCGAGCAGCAGCACGAGCGCGCACCGGTCCACGCCGACCGCGGGCTCGATCACGTACGGGATGAACCGGTCGCCGGTCTCCGCGTCCAGGTAGGACATGTCCTGCCCGGACTCCCGCTGGTGCGTGGTGAGGTCGAAGTCGGTCCGGTTAGCGATGCCCTCGAGCTCGCCCCACTCGCTGCCCTGGAAATCAAACCGGTATTCGATGTCCACGGTGCGCTTGGAGTAGTGCGACAGCTTTTCCTTGGGGTGCTCGTACCGCCGCAGGTTCTCCGCGCGGATGCCGAGGCCGGTGTACCAGGCGAACCGCTCGTCGATCCAGCGCTGGTGCCATCCCTCGTCGGTCCCCGGACGGACGAAGAACTCCATCTCCATCTGCTCGAACTCACGCGTCCGGAAGATGAAGTTTCCCGGCGTTATCTCGTTGCGGAACGACTTTCCGATCTGCCCGATGCCGAACGGGACCTTGCGCCGTGAGGTCTGCAGCACGTTGCGGAAATTGATGAAGATGCCCTGCGCGGTCTCCGGCCGCAGATAGGCCAGGCCCGACTCGTCCTCGACCGGGCCGAGGTACGTGCGCAGCAGGCCGTTGAACATGCGCGGCTCGGTGAACGCGCCCCTCGTCCCGCAGTTCGGGCACGCGATGTCGTCCAGGCCGCCGGGCGGCACGTGGCCGTGCTTGCCTTCGTACCCCTCGATGAGATGGTCCGCGCGGTACCGGTTGTGACAGACGCGGCACTCGGTGAGCGGTTCGGTGAACTCCTTGACGTGCCCGCTGGCCGCCCACACCTCGCGGGCGAGGATCACGGACGAGTCGATGCCGACTATGTCGTCGCGCTCCTGCACCATCGACCGCCACCACAGGCGCTTGATGTTGTTCTTCAGCTCGACACCGAGCGGCCCGTAGTCCCACGCGGCGCGCAGGCCACCGTAGATCTCGCTGGAGGGGTAGACAAAGCCCCGCCGTTTGCTGAGGTTGACGATTGCATCTAGGCGATCACTGCGTAGTGCCATGAGCTCTCCATCCGGCTGGCGGTCGGCGGGCGCGTCGGGCGCGGTCCCCGGTTACGGATCCGGCGCGATGAGGATGCCCAGTGCCGACGGGCTGGCGCGCCGCTTCCGGAGGAAAACAGCTTAGGAGGCAGCGCCTGCGAATGCGAATGCGAATCGCCGGGGTCAAATTCCCTGCCTGGTTTCGCGGCGCGGTCCGCGCGCCACGGCGCCGCCGACCAGGCCGGAGTCGATGTCGAGGCTGACGCCGCCGACGGGCTCCCGGTGACCGCCCGCGTGCTGCTTGGACCGGTGGGTGACCGTGGCCGCGTGCTCTGCCCGTGGCCGCCGACCGCAGGTCGCGTACGCCGGAGCCGCCGCTGGAGTACACCCCGGACACGCAGGACGCCTGCGGCCCCACATAGGCCGGCATCAGTGGCCAGCCCATTCCGGCCGCCGCCCGCGACGCATCTACACTCCGAATTTTGCGATAGCGTCGTTTGCTTCTTCGTTTATCCGCACTGAGCGCGCTGCAGACCCTAATAGGCGAGCACGGAAGATCCCAGCACATCCCCGGTCACGATGTTCCCCGAATTCCGGGGCCTACGCGCCAGGCCGGTAAGATACCGGGCATGCGGTCACGTTCCCCTGCCACGCCGGGCGGCACCCCGGGCGCGGCGCGCTCACGGCGCGCCATAGAAAGGCGCAGCGCCGCGCCGCTGCTCTTCCTGCGCCAGATGCCCGCCGCCGTGGTACCGGTGCTGGGCGCCCTGCTGCTCATCACGGGTATCGCGGTGCGTGGCGCCGGAGGCGCCGCCGCACTGCTTGTCCTGGCCGTTTTCCTCGGCTGGATCGGCTACCTTTCGTGGCCGTCGCTGGACGCGCGCGGCAGGCTGCTGCGCGCCGCGGCGCTCGCGGTTCTCGCCGCCCTCGCCGTCCTCCAGGCGGCGAGGTTAGGCACTCAGCCCGCGCCCCGGCGGGGACTTTCCGCGTTCGCGGAATAGACGGGGCATATGGTGCGTACGTGGCACCAAAGTTTCCACCACAATGGTCGCGGCGGGCGCGTTCTGGAAATTTAGGGTCGTATACGACACCCTGGTTTCCACTACCGGGGTCGCGGCTATTGCGCTGCGGAAGCGGCGGGCCCGGATTTTTCGCTTACCGGGTTGGGGATCGCACCGCCGTACCTGCGGTCCCGGGTCGCGTACATCTCGCATGCCCGCCACAGGTCCCTGCGGTCGAAATCAGGCCATAGCGTGTCGAGGAAGACGAGTTCCGCGTACGCGGACTGCCAGAGCAGGAAGTTCGACAGGCGCTGTTCCCCCGATGACCGGACGAACAGGTCAACCTCCGGGATACCGGGCTCGTCGAGATACCGGGCGAAGACCCGTTCATCGATCTTTTCCGCGCGGAGCCTTCCGGCTGCCACGTCCGCCGCGATCGCCGCGGCCGCGTCGACGATCTCGGCACGTCCCCCGTAGTTGACGCAGAACTGCAGGGTCAGCACGGTGTTGCCCGCCGACAACTGCTCGGCGTACTCGAGCTCCCGGATGACGCTGCGCCACAGCCGGGGGCGGCGGCCCGCCCAGCGGATGCGGACGCCCATCTCGTTCAGCAGGTCGCGGCGGCGGTGAATCACGTCCCGGTTGAAGCCCATCAGGAACCGGACCTCATCCGGGGAGCGGCGCCAGTTCTCCGTCGAGAACGCGTAGGCCGAAAGGTAGGGGATGCCGAGCTCGATCGCGCCCATGATCACGTCGAGCAGCGACGACTCGCCCTCCTTGTGACCTTCGGTGCGCGGCAGGCCCCGCTTCTTCGCCCAGCGGCCGTCGCCGTCCATCACCAGGGCCACGTGACGGGGAACCAGGTCACGCGGGATACCGGGCGGCCGCACACCGCTGGGGTGCGGGTCCGGGGGCCGGACCGCCCGGGTGATCCTGCTCAAGCACGCTCCACATGACGCAACGACCGGATCGAATGCTCCAGGTGCCACTGCAGGTACGCGGCGACCAGGCCACTGCACTCTACCCGGTGCCTGCGCTCGCTCCGCCCGGCGGCTTCCCAGTCGCCCTGGAGCAGGGCGAGCATCAGGGCGACCGTCTGCGGGCTGGGCGAGGCCGCGCCGGGCGGCCGGCAGGACGCGCAGACCATGCCGCCCGCGGCTATCGCGAACGCGGGCAGCCGCGCGCCGTTGGACTTGGCGCCGCACCGGGCGCACTCCTCCAGCGCGGGGGCGTACCCGGCCACGGCGAGCGAGCGCAGCAGGTAGGCGTCGAGCACCAGGCGCGGCTCGCGCTCCTCCTCGCCCAGCGCGCGCAGCCCGCCGATGAGCAGGAGGAACTGGCGCAGCGCCGGCTCCTTGTCGACAGGGGTGAGCCGCTCGGCCGTCTCGAGCATCGCGACACCCGCCGTGTAACGCGGGTAGTCGCCGCCGAGCGGCGCCCCGTACGGCCGGATCACCTCCGCCTGGGTGATGATGTCGAGCGAGCGCCCGCTGTGGAACATCAGATCCACGTGCGTGAACGGCTCGAGCCGCCCCCCGAACCGCGACTTGGTACGGCGCACCCCCTTGGCCACCGCGCGAACGCGCCCGGTGGTCCGGCACAGCACCGTCACGATGCGGTCCGCCTCGCCGAGCTTCTGCGTCCGCAGCACGACCCCGTCGTCCCGGTACTGATGCACCCCTCCATTGTCCCGCACGGCCTGGGGTAGCTGGCGGATGCGCCGCAGCGGAAAGTATCGGGGTCGTTGGCGCGGCCCGGCCCCGTCCCGCGGGGGCATGTGCGCCAATGGCCCCGCGCTGTCTGAGCGAGGCGGGACTGGGAGCAGGGGCCGGTGCCGGGACACCGGCCGGCGATCCGGGCGCGGGACGCCCGGATCGGCTGGGCCGGATCGCTGGGGCTGGGCGCCGTTAGCCGCGGCGGGCGCGGTTGACGGCCGAGAGGACGGCGCGCAGCGACGCGCTCACGGTGTTCGTGTCGATGCCGACGCCCCACCACACCGTGCCGCCGATCTCGCACTCGACGTACGCCGCCGCCTGTGCGTCGCTGCCTGCGGTGAGCGCGTGCTCGGCGTAGTCGAGCACGCGCGCGGCGATGCCGATCGAGGCGAGGGCGTCGCAGAACGCCGATATCGGGCCGTTGCCGGTGCCCTCGACGACCTGGGCGCCGTCGCCGAGGCGGATCTCCGCGCTGAGCGCGTGTTTGCTCTCGACCACCGATGACGACTGGTGATCGAGGAGCGCCACCGGCCCCGGTGCCAGGTACTCCGCGGCGAACGCGTCCCACATCTGCGCCGGGGTCACCTCGCCGCCTTCGGCGTCGGTGCGGGCCTGGATCACCTTGGAGAACTCGATCTGCAGGCGCCGCGGCAGGTCGAGGGAGTGCTCCGCCTTCATGACGTAGGCCACGCCGCCCTTGCCGGACTGCGAGTTGACCCGGATCACCGCCTCGTAGGAGCGGCCCACGTCGTGCGGGTCGATGGGCAGGTACGGGACCGACCACGGGTACTCGGCGAACGGCACGCCCGCCTGCGCCACCTCGGTCTCGAGGGCTTCGAAACCCTTCTTGATCGCGTCCTGATGCGAGCCGGAGAACGCGGTGTACACCAGGTCGCCGGCGTACGGGTGGCGCGGGTGCACCGGAAGCTGATTGCAGTACTCGACGGTGCGCCGGATCTCGTCGATGTCGGAGAAGTCGATCATCGGGTCGATGCCCTGGCTGAACAGGTTGAGCCCGAGCGTGACCAGGCAGACGTTGCCAGTGCGCTCGCCGTTGCCGAACAGGCAGCCCTCGATACGGTCCGCGCCGGCCAGCACGGCGAGCTCGGCGTCCGCGACCGCGGTACCCCGGTCGTTGTGCGTGTGGACGGAGAGGCAGACGTGCTCGCGACGGGACAGGTTGCGGCTCATCCACTCGATCTGGTCGGCGTACACGTTCGGGGTGGACCGCTCGACGGTGCACGGCAGGTTGAGGATGATCTCCCGGCCCGGCCCGGGCTGCCACACGTCCATGACCGCCTCGCAGACCTCGGCGGCGAAGTCGAGCTCGGTGTCCATGAAAATTTCGGGCGAGTACTCGTAGCCGAAGTCGGTGGCTTCGCCGGCCACGCCGCCCGCGCCGTCCGAGAGGTACTTCTCCGCGTACTTCATCACGTGCCGCGTGCCGTCCACGGCGAGCGCCTTGCATTCATCTCTGTCGATGCGGAACACGACCCGGCGGAACTCCGGCGCCGTCGCGTTGTACAGGTGCACCGTCGCCATGCGCGCCCCGCGCAGCGACTGGACGGTGCGCTCGATCAGGTCCTCGCGAGCCTGGGTGAGCACGGAGATCCGCAGCCCTGCGGGGATACGGTCGCTCTCGATCAGCTCGCGGACGAAGTCGAAGTCGGCCTGGCTCGCCGACGGGAAACCGGCCTCGATCTCCTTGTAGCCCATCCGGACCAGGAGGTCGAACATGGCGAGCTTGCGCGCCGGGGACATCGGGTCGATCAGCGCCTGGTTGCCGTCCCGCAGGTCGGTGGACAGCCACCGGGGCGCCTTGGCGATCGTCCTCGCCGGCCAGGCGCGATCAGGCAGATCGACCGGTTTGAACGGGGTGTAGCGGTGGCACGGCATGCCGCTGGGCTGCTGGCGTACGGGCGTGACACGCTGAAACGCTGGGGTTCGCATCGGTGCTTCCTCGCTGCTTGTGGCGGAGTTGCCGGGATTGCTAGGGCTGGGTTGCTTAAACAGCGGCCAGCGGACACGCCAGGACTCCGCGGCGAGGGAGCCAGCCTTATCGGCCCCCGCCGCGGCCGCTAAGGAGGAGCAGCTCACGCAGCATCGTGTCCCAGAGTATCAGCCAAACGGAAGCCGGGGGGCTGGGGCGGAGCGGGGGCGCGAGGCGGAATGGGCGCGGGAGCGCGAGGCGGAGCGGGGGCGCGAGGCGGAACGGGCGCGGGAGCGCGAGGCGGAACGGGGACGCGAGGCGGAGCGGGGGCCGGATGACGGCGCGGGGGATAATCACTCGCGATTTCCGGGCGTGTGGTGTTTGCTACGGGTATGCGTATCCTGCGATGGGATCCGCCGGACGGGGATGGCTGGCAGGCCTGTCACGAGGTGTTCCTCGCGGCGGGGCGGGCCGACGACCCGGAGGCGCCGCCGATGATGGCGAAGGCCTTCCGCGGCTGGCTGGCGGCCGGCTGGGGCGGTGATCCGAGGGAAGTCTGGTTCGTCCCCGGCGAGACGGAGGGCACGGCCAGCGCCTGGTACCGGCTGGTGTTTCCGGACCTTGAAAACCAAGACCGTGCGGGGCTGGTGCTCGTGGTGCGGCCGGACCGGCGCCGCCATGGCCTCGGGCGCGCGCTGCTGCGGCACGCGATGGGCCGCGCGGCGGAGCATGGGCGTTCGGTGATGGATGGGGGCGCGCTGGACGGCACATCCGGCGAGGCCTTCGCCAGGGCGGCGGGCGCGATACGGGGCCTGACCGAGGAGCGGCGCGTGCTCGACCTCGGCAAGATCCCGGAGGGCCGGATCGGCCAGCTCCGCGGCGAGGCCGAGCGGGCAGCGGCTGGATATTCGCTGGTCTCCTGGACCGGGCTGGTACCCGGCGAGTTCCTCGGCCAGGTGGCGGGCGTGCTCAACGCGTTCCAGGACGCGCCGCACGAAGAGGGCGTGCAGCCGGAGATATGGGACGCCCAGCGGGTGCGCGAGCGCATCAACGACCTCTACCCCATCTTCGCGACGGAGGTGTACTCGATCGCGGCGCGGCACGACGCCACGGGCACGCTCGCGGCGCTCACCCAGATGGTGGTGGACCCAGCGGGGCCCGACTGGGGCTACCAGGCGATAACGGCCGTGGTCCGGACGCACCGCGGGCACCGGCTCGGCCTGCTGACCAAGGCAGCGATGCTCGAGTGGCTCGCCACGGCCGAGCCGCAGATGCAGCGCATCGTGACAGGCAACAGCGCGACCAACAAGCACATGATCGCGATCAACGAGACGCTCGGCTTCGAGCTGCTCGGGCCCGCCACGACGTCGTGGGAGCTGAGGGTCGAAGCACCGTCCGTTCAGTAAAAAATCAATCATAAAAACCCAGGCGGCGGAGCTGTTTCGGGTTGCGCTGCCAGTCCTTCGCGACCTTGACGCGCAGATCCAGGTAGACCTTCGTGCCGAGCAGCGCCTCGATCTGGCGGCGGGCCCTGGTGCCCACGTCCTTCAGCCGGGAGCCGTCGCGGCCGATCACGATGGCCTTCTGGCTCGGGCGCTCCACGTACAGCTCGGCGTGCACGTCGGTCAGGCCGGGCTGGCCCGGCCGCGGCCCCATCTCCTCGACCACGACCGCGATCGAGTGCGGCAGCTCGTCGCGCACCCCGTCGAGCGCCGCCTCCCTGATCAGCTCCGCGGCCATGATCTGCTCCGGCTCGTCGGTCAGCTCACCGTCCGGGTACAGCGGCGGCCCTTCGGGCAGGTGCGAGACGAGCACGTTGGCGAGCACGTCGAGCTGGAAGCCGGTGACGGCCGACACCGGAACCACGTCCGCCCAGTCCCCCAGCGCGCTGACCGTGACAAGCTGCTCCGCGACGCGTTCGGCCGGCACCTGGTCGGTCTTGGTCACGATCGCGACGACCGGTGTGTCCTTTATCCCGGCGAGCTCGCGGGCCAGGTACCGGTCACCGGGGCCGACCGGATCAGGGGCGGGGACGCAGAAGCCGATCACGTCGACCTCGGTGAGCGTCGACCGCACCAGGCTGTCGAGCCGCTCGCCGAGCAGCGTGCGCGGCCGGTGCAGGCCGGGCGTGTCCACCAGGATCAGCTGCGCGTCCGGGCGGTGCACGATACCGCGAATCACCCGGCGCGTGGTCTGCGGCCGGTCACTCGTGATCGCGACCTTCGCGCCGACCAGCGCGTTGGTCAGCGTGGATTTCCCGACGTTCGGCCGCCCGGCGAAACACGCGAATCCGGAACGGAAGGTGGTCTCACCGGTACCCGGCGAAGCTTCGCCCCGGGCGGGCGCGGCGTCCCCGGCTCGCGCGGGCGCGGCGCTCCTGGCTCGCGCGGGCGCGGCGTCCCCGGCTCGGGCGGGCGCGCCAGTCTTGCCTGCTGGTTTCGGGGTCGCGCGGGGCGGGCTCATCCCCCGATTCTCCCGCATCCGGGCGCCACGGCGGACGTGCGCCCCGCGGCAGTCCGCTTTACCGACGAGCCGTGCGGTCACCGGTCACCGGTTTCGGTCACAGGGTTAGGTCACGGGGTTAGCGTCGCTCGCAGGGTTCCGTCGGGTCCGGCGTGAAACACCGTGGCGTCCGGGCCGAGGTCCCGTACCGCCGCCAGGTCGGCCGGACCCGGCTCGGCGTCGCTGACCAGCGCCGCCGCCTCCAGCCGCTCGGCGCCGCTCGACGCCGCCATCGCGACGGCCAGGCGCAGCGCGGACAGCTTCAGCGATGGCAGCGCCACGGCCGCGGCGGTGTAGGTCCTGCCTGTCTCGTCCCGGACGGCCGCGCCTTCGGCAGCGGCCACCCGGGCCCGCGTCGCCCGCGCCAGCGTGATGATCTTGAGATCCTCCGGACCCGGCCCGCTCGCGCCACTGGGAGTGTCTTCACCTGCGGCTTGTTCCGGGGTGCCGGGTGTCGCTTCGCTCACGCGGACGAGTGTAGGGGCTGGCGCTGGGCTGGAGGACGGCGCGGGCACTGGGCTGGCCGCGGCCGTTGCGGGCGCGGCCGTTGCGGGCGAGCCAGGGCGTACGTTCATCCGGCTCGGTGCCAGGCGCATGCTCTGGCGGCAGCGCCGTCTGGACCATGGACCCCAAACGGGAACCAGGACACCCCGTCGACACTGACTGGTTCTTCAGGCCGCGAGCTGGGGTAGCGCACGGCAGCCTGGCGGTGTTCGTGCCAGCGCAGAACGCCCTCGGCGTCAGCGACCACGCGGTGTACGCCGGGGACCCGGCGACCTCCGTGAGCATCGGCACGATACCCGTCAGCCAGGCCGCCGGCGCCGGCCAGTGGGTCACGCTCGGGAGCTATCCCGTGTCCGGGACCCTGCCGGAGATCCAGGGGCCGGGTTCACCCGGCCATGGCAACGGCCACGGGCCCGGGCGGACCGGGCGGACCGGGCGGACCGGGCGGCCTGGCGGCCTGGCGGCCTGGGCCACAACTCCGCCATCGCCGCATCGGCTACCGCTGCTTACTGCGCCTAAGCCTGCAGATGTGGCGGGGCCGTTGGCGTAACTGGCCCCACTGGACGGGGCCATATGCGCCAACGGCCCGCGGTTGGGGGTGGCGGGGCCACGAGGTGGGGTGGCGGGTGGCGAAAGGAGGGGGTGGAGGGGCCGCTGGGACGAGGGTGGCGCGCTGGGAGGGGGGTGGCGCCGCTGGGAGGGGGTGGGACGGCAGGAGGGGGGTGGGACGGCGGGAGGGGGGTGGGACGGCGGGAGGGGGTCAGCTCGCGCTGGCGGGGGTGAGGCGCTCGATGAGGACGGTGCCGAGCCTGTTGCGGCGGCCCGCGAGGTTCTCCGCGGTCAGCCGCAGGCCCTGCACGGTCGCCGTCGAGCCCGCGATGGGCACCCGGCCGAGCTCGTGCGCCAGCAGGCCACCGACGGTCTCCACGTCTTCCGCGTCGACGGCGACGCCGAACAGCTCCTCGAGCTCCGTGACCGGAAGTCTCGCCGTGACCCGCGCGGTTCCCGGGCCGAGCCACTCCACCGGGGCGCGCTCGGTGTCGTATTCGTCCGCGATCTCGCCGACGATCTCCTCCAGGATGTCCTCGATCGTCACCAGGCCGGCCGTGCCGCCGTATTCGTCGATGACGATCGCCACGTGTATCCGCCGGCTCTGCATCTGCCGGAGCAGCTCATCGACCGGCTTGCTCTCCGGCACGTAGGTGGCGGGGCGCATGACCTGGCTGACCGGCTGCGTGGTTTCCGATCCGGGGTGCTCGCGTTCCCAGGCCACGATGTCCTTGAGGTAAGCGATGCCGACCACGTCGTCCTCGTTCTCGCCGGCCACCGGGATGCGCGAGAAGCCGCTGCGCAGGGCGAGGGACAGCGCCTGGCCGAGCGTCTTGTCCTTCTCGATGAACACCATGTCGGTTCTCGGCACCATGACCTCGCGGACGATCGTGTCGCCCAGCTCGAAGACCGAGCGGACCATCTCGCGCTCCCCCGGCTCGATAACCGGGCGACCCTCGATGAGGTCGACAAGCCCGCGCAGATCCGGCCTGGTGGCCAGGTCGCCGTCGGGGTTCCGCCTGCCCAGGGGCATCGCGTTCGCTGCCGCGGCGAGCAGCCTCGGCAGCGGGCCCAGCGCACGGCGCAGCGGGTAGAGCAGGGTGGCCGCGGTTGCCGCGGTCCGTTCGGCTCGCTTCCTGCTCATGATCTGCGGCGCGACGCCGATGAGCGCGTACCGGGCCACCAGGATGACACCGGCCGCGGGCAGGAAGGCCTGCCAGCCGCCGCCGAGCCAGTGCACGAACGTCTCGGTGATCAGAACCGCCGCGCACACCTCGCAGCTCACCCGGATCAGCGTCAGCAGGCTGAGGGGGGGCGACAGGTCTGACAGCACCGCCTGGAGGCTGCGCGCGCGGCGCCCGGTGGCACCGCGCGGCGGGCCGGGATCGATCGTGGACACCCGCGCCAGGGCGGCCTGCGCACGCGCGCACCATCCAGCCACGAGGATGAGCACGAACGCGGCAGCCAGCAGCCACCCCTGGGGTGACATCAGCCAGGCCCTTCCCGTCCTTCCAGCCCCCCGTCGGCGGCGCTCGCGGCGCGCCAGGACTTCAGCAGCCGGTCCTGCAGCCCGAACATGGTCGCCTGCTCCTCCGGATCAGCGTGATCGTACCCAAGGAGGTGCAAGATTCCGTGGACGACCAGAAGCTCGAGCTCCTCCTGTGCCGAGTGGCCCGCCTCGCGCGCCTGGACCGCCGCGACCTGAGGGCACAGCACCACGTCGCCGAGCAGCCCGGGCGCCGGGCCCGGCTCCTCCGCAGCGCCCCGGCCGGTGTGCGCACCGCCGAACGGCGGCGGGCGCAACTCGTCCATCGGGAACGAGAGCACGTCCGTCGGCCCTGGCTCGCCCATCCAGCGCTCATGCAGCTCGGTCATGGCCCGCTCGTCGACGGCGAGTACGGACAGCTCGGCTAGCGGATGGATCCGGAGCTGGTCCAGCACGTACCTCGCCACGGCCGCGAGGGCTACCTCGTCGACCGCGACTCCGGCCTCGTTGGCGATATCGATGCTCACCCGGCATCCCCGTTCAGGCGCTCAGTGGCTGGCGTCATCCCTGCTGTCCCGCGACCCGTGCCGCGCGGCGGGACGGCGGGGGCGCGCCCCGTGACCGCGCGCGTCGCCGCCCCTCGCGCCATCCGCCGCGCCCCGTCCGTCGCGCCCACCCCGTCGCTCGCGGCCGTCGCGGCCGTCGCGGCCGTCCGTTCCGTCCCGCTCCTGTGCTTCATAGCGGTCGTATGCGTCGACGATCTTTCCCACGAGCTTGTGCCGGACCACGTCCTGACTTGTCAGCTTGGCGAAATGGATGTCCGGGATGCCGTCGAGAATATCCTGCACGATGCGCAGGCCGCTGACCTGGCCCGCCGGCAGATCGATCTGCGTGACGTCGCCGGTGACGACCACCCGCGACCCGAACCCCAGCCGGGTCAGGAACATCTTCATCTGCTCCCGCGAGGTGTTCTGCGCCTCGTCCAGGATGATGAACGAGTCGTTGAGCGTCCTGCCCCGCATGTACGCCAGAGGGGCTATTTCGATCGTCCCGGCGGCGGTGAGCTTCGGGATCGAGTCCGGGTCCAGCATGTCGTGCAGCGCGTCGTACAGCGGCCGCAGGTAAGGGTCGATCTTCTCGTACAGAGTGCCCGGCAGAAAACCGAGGCGCTCGCCGGCCTCGACGGCGGGCCTGGTCAGAATGATCCGATTGACCTCCTTGGCCTGAAGCGCCTTCACCGCCTTGGCCATGGCGAGGTACGTCTTGCCGGTCCCGGCGGGACCGATCGCGAACACGATCGTGTGCTTGTCGATCGCGTCCACGTAGTGCTTCTGGTGGAGGGTCTTCGGCCGGATCGTCCGGCCGCGCGCCGACAGGATGCCCTGCGTGAGCACCTCGGCGGGGCGGATGCCGTGCTCGGCGCGCAGCATCGCGGCGGCGCGCTCGACCGCGTCCGCCGACAGTTCGGCGCCCTTGCTGAGCAGCTCGACGAGCTCCCCGAACAGCGCGGCGACCAGAGCGGTCTCGGCGGCGGCGCCGGTTACGGTGATCTCGTTGCCCCGTACGTGGATGTCGGCGGCGAACTCACGCTCGATGACGTGCAGCAACTCGTCACGGGAGCCCAGCAGGCTCACCATGGAATGCCCGGCGGGTATGACGATCCGGACCTGGGATCCCTGCGGAACATCGTCTTGTATATCTGTCAACTGGCCGCTCTCGATGGCCCCGGGAGTACCCCGAGGGCGATTTCATCCGGAATGCCCGCGCCCTGACCGGCCAGCCCGCGCTGTGGCTGACCGCTGGCCGCCGGCCGGCACCTGGTCTCTCCGTCCGGTCCCCGGCCGCATCCGGGACAGCCGCGTTCGCCCGGCCGTGCCCCGCTAACCATCGTATCCGCTGCGGAGAGGTGTGCCAGGTGATGCTCCTGAAGACGGCCCCGCGGGCGCGCGCAGACGCGAGCGTCACCCGGGCGGCCACGTCATCGGGCGGCCGCCCAGTACGTGCGCGTGCACGTGCCAGACGGTCTGGCCGGCCTCCCGCCCCGTGTTGAAGACGACACGGTAGCCGGTCTTGTCGACACCCTCGCTGGCCGCGACCTGGTGCGCCTGGGCGATGATCTCGTCGAGGAGTCCGCCGCCGGCGCTCGCGAGCGACGCCACGTCGGGGTGGTGCTCCTTGGGGATGACCAGGACATGGGTGGGTGCCTGCGGGTTGACGTCACGGAAAGCCAGGGTGCGGGCGCTCTCGAGGACGTGCGTGGCGGGGATGTCACCGGCCACGATTCCGCAGAACAAACAGTCCGACACATGAGCGATCATAGTGCGCCGCCCCCGGCTCGCGGGCCGCTGGAGGCATGGCCGGTACGGCGGCCGCGAAGCGATGATCGCCGAAACGCCGAATGGCACGCGCCGCGCATGTACCACATTAATTTCCGCCACGACGTTCGCCGCAAAGCCGTTGGGGAAGCGCCGGATCGTATACGGCACCAAACTTTCCGTGATCACCTCTGGATGAGCCGAGTGATGCCAATGTGACGGAAAGTAAGTATCACCGGCCGTCACTTTTCGTAACTCATGCAGCACTCGCAGCAGCTTTGTCAACTCCTCGCTATCGCAAGGTAACAATTACGGAAACTCTTATTTCTAAGTGATATACGGGCTATCGCAAGGCGAGCCCAAGGTGCGCGACGGGCACGTGTTACAGGGTTGATCCCGACAAGGCCTGTTGTCACCCATCCGGGGCGGTTATTCTTGTCTTTCTGCAATCCTCCGGCGGTATCTGGGGTGGGGTTACCGACATGTGGGTTGGGCACCGTCTGGCACTCGCGGCTGCCCGCTGCGCCAAACCAGGGTCTCCTGCGGAGAGACTGCTCAAGGATCCAACGCGACGGCGGGCAAGTGGGGTGGGCGAGTTGGACGAAAAGGGTCGGCTGATAACGGGGGCACCTAGCAGGCCTGCGGCACCGGAACGGGTGCACCGCGGGCGTGCGGCACAGAAACTGCACGGTCGTGGGTGAACCCATGGACGCCGCAGCGCGTCCTACCAGCGTGACCGAAACCCTCGTGGCTGACGCGCTGGTACCAGGTGTACACGCGGAGGCCCCCGTGGCGCAGGCACGGACAGCGGTGTGGGATGCGGACCGTCTGGTGACCGAGCTGTATACCTGCGAGTACCGGTCTCTGGTGCGGCTCGCCGTGCTGCTGGTCCACGACGTGCAGACCGCCGAGGAGGTCGTCCAGGACGCGTTCGTCGCCATGCACACCGGCTGGCGGCGGCTGCGGGACACCGAAAAGGCGCTGTCCTACCTGCGGCAGGCGGTGGTCAACAAGTCACGGTCGGTCCTGCGGCACCGCACGGTGATCGACAAGAACGCGCCCAAGCCGGCGCCCGACGAGCCGAGCGCGGAGCAGGGGGCGATCGCACTGCTGGAGCGCTCCGCGGTGGTCGCGGCGCTGCGCGGGCTGCCGGACCGGCAGCGGGAGGCGATCGTGCTGCGTTATTATGCTGACCTTTCCGAGGCTCAGATAGCCGCCGCGATGGGGATCAGCAGGGGCGCGGTGAAGAGCCATACCGCGCGGGGGATGTCGGCGCTCCGTACGGTCTTGGAGCAGGAGACATCGTGACCCTTCGGGCGGGCGGGCTGGCGGTATGACCGCACCCGACGACAACGGACTTGATGAGGCCCTGCGGCGAGCGCTGTCGGCAGCGGCTGAACAGGTCGAGCCCGCCGACGCCCTTGAGCGGATTCGCGCCCGGACCAGGGTCAGGACGGCACGCACCTGGCTGTACGGGGTCCTGCACACGATATTCGGCTGGCCGCAGTACTGGAGATGGCGGGCGCTCTTTCACTGGCCTGAGGGGTGGCCGAAACCGGCCGCCGTGCAGCGGGCCGACCAGTGGGCGGCGGATCTGGCGTTGCCTCAGCGCCTGAGCCAGAGCTGGGCCGCGGCCGTACGGCAGGCCGGGCAGTGGGCTCAGGCATCGCTGATGCCGGCGGTGCGCCGGTCTGAGGGGTGGACGCGCGCGCGGCTGGCGGCAGCCACCCAGCTGGGCGGGCAGCATGCCCGGGCATGGTCAGCGGCCGTCGCCAGATCGAGCGGGCGCTGGAGACGCCCGCCGGCGGCCGCCGGCGGGCGGCCGCGAAGCCCGCGGTGGGCCGAATACCGGGATTCCTTCGGCAGCCTCGCCAGGACCTGCTACGAAGGCGCCGCCGGCGCCCTGGTGGCGCTGTTCCGCCGGGGCACGGTCACCGGGCGCCGGGCCGCCGCGGCGGCCGGGCGCTTCCGGCGACGCGACGGTGGCGGTGGTGGCGGGGGCGAGCCGCGGCACGCGGCGGGCGGCGGGCCGCGAAACGACGTCGGCTGGCTCCGCCCGGTGCTGGTTCTCGGCGTCCTGGCGTTCGCGGTCGGCCTCACGCTGACCGTGCCGCCGCTGCGCGGAGCACTCGTACAGCTCGGCTCCACGGTGCTGTCGACGAGCCACTCACCGTCCGGCGTGGCCAGCGGGACCACGACGAGCACCGGCGGCGCGATCGCCGGCGGAGGCCACGGCGCGGCACCGCGCGGAACGGCAAGCCTGAGGACCGCGCGCGCGGACACCACCTCGCAGCGACCGCGGTGCCTGCCGTCCCCGCCGAGCACCGCCGCGAGCCCGGTGCCGAGCACCCAGCCAAGCGTGGTGCCGGGCTTCCCGGGCGCCCCGGGCAGCACCTACGGCCCGGGCCGAACCGGCGTGACGTCGCGCTCCTCCTCGGCCACCGCCGTCATCAGGACGGTCGGCCTGGCCCCGGGCGCCAAGGTCGCCAAGGTCGCCGCGGGCACCCAGGGAACCGGCAAGACCAGAAGCGCCGGGATGGTGAGCTGCCCGAGCCCGGGCTCGTCGGCGACCGCGACCGCACAGCCGACGGCGGCTGCGCCGAGCCAGCCGCCGACGCCCTCCGTCAGCCCGACCCCTTCGCCGACGCCGACCCAGACGGCCACACCGTCACCGACGCCGACCCCGAGCGAGACCAGCCCGAGCAGCACCGCGACGCCGGTAAACGGCAGCCAGAGCCCGGCGTCCGGCAGCCAGAGCCCGGCGTCGGGCAGCCAGACGCCGGTAAACGGCAGCCAGAGCCAGCATCCCGCGTCTTCGTCCTCGTAAGGCCCGCGCCGGACGGATGCGCGCCGACGGGGGAAACGCGTACCTAACCAGCGGCCGGACCGGCTCAGCAGGATCCCGGCGGCCACCGCCCCGGCGGTCGACGTGCGGAGCACGGTCGGGCCGAGCTGGCGCTCGGCGGCACCCGCGGCGGCGAGCGCGGCGCGCTCTTCCGGGCTGATGCCACCCTCGGGCCCCACCACCAGGACGATCTCGCCGGCCTCCGGGGGCGTGACCCCGCTGAGCGGCGCCTGCGCGTCCGGCTCGAGGACGACGGCGCACGCCGCGGCGGAAACCCGCGCCGCCACCCCGGCCAGCGACTGCGGCTCGGTGACCTCGGGCAGCCAGGCCCGGCGGGCCTGCTTCGCCGCCTCCCGCGCCGCCGACCGCCACCTGCCGAGCGCCCGTGTGCCACGGTCGCCCTGCCACCGGGCAACGCAGCGCGCGGCCGCCCACGGGATGACCGTGTCGACGCCGACCTCGGTCATCATCTCGATGGCAAGCTCTCCCCGGTCCCCCTTGGGCAGCGCCTGCACGACGGTGACCCGCGGCTCGGGACGCGGCAGCACACGCAGGGTCTGCACGGCGAGCGAGACAGAATCCGGGGTGACCGCGGTGACGACGCACTGCGCGAGCGCGCCGGCCCCGTCCGCCAGGTCGGCCCGCTCCCCCGGGCGCAGCCGGCGCGCCGCCGCCGCGTGCCTGCCCTCCGCCCCGGACAGAACGACGGCACCCGTCTCCAGCTCACCACGGGACGTGAGGAAGACGGGCGGCTGCATAAGACGATGCTATGGGGCGCGATGCCACGGACGGATCCGTAACACGGCGGCGCGCGGCGCGGAGTGAGCCGCGATGCTACAGGTACTGGAAGCAGGCTACGGCGCGCGGCGCGGAGTGAGCCGCGATCGCGGCTCACATTCCGCGATCACGCGGCCCGCGGGAGGCCCCTGGGCCTCCCCGGACGCGTGATGATACGGCGAGCACCGCACGCGGGTCGGGGGGGTCCGGGGGGGTCGCCCTCTGGGCGACCCCCCCGGGGATAACCGTCCGTTAAAGGCGTCGCGCAGGCGGGAGAAGAAACCGTGCTGGCCGGGCTGGAACTTGCCGGGCGGCGACTCCTCGCCGCGCAGCTTGGCCAGCTCACGCAGCAGCTTCTCCTGTTCGGGGTCCAGCTTTGCCGGTGTCTCGACGGTGACGTGGATGATCAGGTCGCCGCGGCCGTTGCCGTTCAGGTGCTTGACGCCCTGGCCGTACAGCGGGATCACCTGGCCGGACTGGGTGCCGGGGCGGATGTCGACCTCGCTGGGGCCGTCCAGGGACTCCACGGAGACGGTCGCGCCGAGCGCGGCGGCCACCATCGGGATCGTCAGCGTGCAGTGCAGGTCGTCGCCCTGCCGCTCGAATATCGCGTGCGGCCGCTGCGCGACCTCCAGGAACAGGTCACCGGGCGGGCCGCCGCCCGGGCCGACCTCGCCCTCGCCGGCCAGCTGGATGTGGGTACCGTCCTCGACTCCGGCCGGGATCCGGACCTTGATCGTGCGCCTGGTGCGCACCCGCCCGTCGCCGTCGCACTCCGGGCACGGCCGCGGCAGCACGGTCCCGTACCCGCCGCACGCCGGGCACGGCTGGGTGGTCATCACCTGGCCGAGGAAGGAGCGCCGCACCTGGCTGATCTCGCCGCGGCCGCCGCAGACCTCGCAGGTCACCGGGTGGGTGCCGGGCGCGGTGCCCTCACCGGAGCAGGTTGGGCAGACCACCGCGGTATCCACGGTGAGCTCGCGGGTCGCGCCGAACGCGCACTCGGCCAGGTCCAGCTCGATCCGGATGGTGGCGTTCCGGCCGCGCCGCGCGCGGCTGCGCGGGCCGCGGCTGGCGCCGCTCGTGGCGCCGAAGAACGCGTCCATGATGTCGCTGAACGGGAACCCGGGGCCGAAGCCGCCCGCTCCCGCGCCGGCCCCGGCGGGCGCGAACGGGTCCGCGCCGAGGTCGTACATCTGCCGCTTGTCCGGGTCGGACAGCACCTCGTACGCCTGGGTGATCTCCTTGAACCGGTCCTGGGTCTCCGGGTCCGGGTTCACGTCCGGGTGCAGTTCCCTGGCCAGCCTGCGGTAAGCCCGCTTGATCTCGTCCGGCCCGGCGTCGCGCCGCACGCCCAGCAGCGAGTAATAGTCGGTCACCGCCACTACGCCTCCTGCAGGATCTGGCCGACATATCGCGCCACCGCGCGTACCGCTCCCATGGTTCCCGGATAATCCATCCTGGTCGGGCCGAGCACGCCGAGCTTCGCCATCGGGTTGCCCGCGGCGCCGTACACGGCGGACACGACAGACGTGCCGAGCAGCCCCGTTTCGGCGCCGATCCGCACGGTGATGGCCGGCGAGTCGGACGATTCTCCAAGGAGCCTCATCAGCACTACTTGTTCTTCCAACGCCTCGAGCACGTCGCGCAATCCCTTGCCGAAATCGGGGGCCGCGAGGTTCTTCGCTCCGCCGAACACCACGCGCTCCTCGTTCCGCTCGACGAGGTTGTCAAGCAGCGCGGAAAAAACCGCGTTCGCGTTCGCCCGCTCCGCGTCCGGGATGCGGTCCGTGAGGCCGTGGACCCTGCGGGCGGCGTCGGACAGTCTCCGGCCGTCCAGGCACGCGTTGAGCACCGCGCGCAGGTGCGCGATCGACTCGTCGTCGGCGGCGTCGGGCAGTTCGATCGTGCGCTGCTCGACGCGCCCGGTGTCGGTGATCAGCACGAGCAGCACCCGCTGCGGGGCGAGCGAGACCAGCTCGATGTGCCGGATCGCCGACCGGGTGAGCGACGGGTACTGCACCACCGCCACCTGGCGGGTGAGCTGGGCGAGCAGCCTGACCGTCCGCGTCACGATGTCGTCGAGGCTGTACGCGCCGGCCAGGAAGGTCTCGATGGCGCGGCGCTCGGCCGCGGACATCGGCTTGATGCTGGACAGCCGGTCCACGAACAGCCGGTAGCCCTTGTCCGTCGGTATCCGCCCGGCGCTGGTGTGCGGCTGGGCGATGAACCCCTGTTCCTCGAGAACCGCCATGTCGTTGCGGATCGTCGCCGGAGACACGTCAAGGCCGTGCCGGTCGACGAGCGACTTCGAGCCCACCGGTTCGGTGGTGGACACGTAGTCCTCGACTATGGCGCGCAGCACCGCGAGCTTCCGCTCGTCAAGCACGTGCTCACCTCCCTGGCACTCACAATCCCCGAGTGCTAAGTCTATTGCGCCACGAGAGTCGCGCGACAGCAAGAAGGGCACGCGTTCAGCTACGCTTCGTTGACGGGATGAGGGAGGTGCGGGTGCGAAGCAGGCAGTACGGGCCGGACGTACTCGCCGGAGAACGCCGGCGCCCCGGCCAGCGGCCGGTACCTCAGGTCGAAGCCGAGCCCGGGCTGGTCGTGGAGGACTCCGCCGGGCGCTTTTGCGGCGCGATCGTCCAGTGCGAGAAGGATGCGGTCACGCTGGAGGACCGCAAGGGGAACCGCCGGGTCTTCCCGCTGCAGCCGCGCGGTTTCCTGCTCGACGGCAAACCGGTCACGCTTGTGCGGCGAGCAGGCCACAATCCGGCGACGGCGCCGGGCCGGACCGCCTCCGGATCCGTCGCGGCGCCGAAAGGGCCGGCCAAGGTCGCCCGGGCGAGCCGGATCTATGTCGAGGGCCGCCATGACGCCGAGCTCGTCGAGAAGATCTGGGGCGACGACCTGCGCGACGTGGGGGTCGTGGTCGAGTACCTGGAAGGCGTCGACGACCTGCCCGCGATCGTGGCCGACTTCTCCCCCGGCCCGGGCCGCAGGCTCGGCGTGCTCGTGGACCACCTGGTCGACGGGTCGAAGGAGAGCCGCATCGCCGCCGCGGCGCGCTCCCCGCACGTGCTGGTCGCCGGCCATCCCTACGTCGACATCTGGGCCGCCGTGCGGCCCGCCGCGCTCGGTATCCCGGCCTGGCCGCGGGTTCCGCCGGGACAGCCGTGGAAGGAAGGCGTGCTGCGCGCCCTGGGCTGGCCGCAGGACACCGCGGCGGCGTGGCGGCGCATCCTGCGTTCCGTGACAACCTTTACCGACCTGGAGCCCGAGCTTCTGGGCAGGGTTGAGGAACTGATCGACTTCGTGACCGTACCGGAGGGCGAATAGTGGCCGGCAAGGCGATGCCGGGACGCCCGGCGACCGGGCCCCAGAGGGCCGGGCCGCACCAGGGCCCGCGCCCGGCGGGCGGCCCCGGGACGGGGGGAAAGCCGGTCCCCGGGACCGGCGGCAACCCCGTCCTCGGCGGAAACCCGGGTCCTCCCGGCGGCCCGGGCCCGGGAGGTGCCCCAGGCCCGGGAGGGGGCCCAGGCCCGGGAGGGGGCCCAGGCCCAGGACGCGGCCCGGGCCCGGGAGGGAAGCCTGGACCTGGCGGTAAGGCCGGGCCGGCCGGGAAGCCCCGCCCGGGCGCGAAGCCCGGCCAGGGGGCCGGGGCCGACCCTGCCGGGATGACCAGCCCCGGCGGCGCGCCCGCCTACCCGAGGCCGAATCCGGCGTTCGGTGAAACCGAAGAGCTGTGGTCCATGCTCAGCTACCTGGGCGCGATCTTCCTCGGGCCGTTCGCCCCGCTGGTGATCTTCACGGCCAGGCGGGGCCGGTCGCCGTTCGTCCGCGCGCACGCGGCGCAGGCCCTGAACGTGACGCTGACCTGCGTGCTGTACGCGCTGTCCGGGCTCATCATCGGGGGGATGCTGGCGCTGGCCGGCCCGAGCGCCGCGCTGATCGTGATGCTGCCCGTCGCCACGATCGGCTGGCTGATCATGCTGAGATACCTGATCCGCGGCGCGATAGCCGCCAACCGCGGCGAGTTCCGGGAGATCCCCCGCTGGATCAATTCCCCGATGGTTCACTAGCGCGAACACGCGAACACGCGAACAACGGTCGATGGAGGCTGCCCTGGCGGCCCTGACCGGCCAGGTTCGGGGGACCGGGGCGGCCGGCTAACACGACCAGGTCGCGGACGACGGTGTCCGCCAGGAGGCGGCCGTGGCGGGTGAGGACGATTCGGCCGGCGGCGAAGGCGGAGGGGTCGAGGAGGGCGGTGGCCACGTACCGTTCGGCTGACCGAAGACCTTCGGGGGGCAGGACGGTCAGCGGGCAGCCGGCGGCCAGCCTGGTCGCGAGCATGATCTTTTCCATCGACCGCTCGCGGGGGCCGAGGACCTCACGGCTGGCGCCGGGGCTGCGGCCGGCGGCGAGCCGCGCGGCGTACGCGGCGGGGTGCCGCACGTTCCACCAGCGGATGCCGCCGACGTGGCTGTGCGCGCCGGGGCCGATCCCCCACCAGTCGCCGCCCGTCCAGTAGAGCAGGTTGTGGGCGCACCGCGCGCCGGCGCTCGCGGCCCAGTTGGATATCTCGTACCAGGCCAGACCCGCGGCCGTCAGCATCTCGTCGGCTATCAGGTAACGGTCGGCGAGCACGTCGTCGTCGGGCGGCTCGACCTCGCCCCGCCGGACCCTCGCCGCCAGCCGCGTGCCGTCCTCGACGACCAGCGCGTAGGCCGAGACGTGATCGGGCCCGGCGGTGAGCGCCGCGTCCAGCGAGCGCCGCCAGTCGTCGTCGCTCTCCCCCGGCGTGCCGTAGATCAGGTCCAGGCTGACGTGGTCGAAACCGGCCTGCCGTGCCCACCGCGCACACTCAGCCGGGCGGCCGGGCTCGTGTACGCGATCGAGTACCGCGAGGACGTGCGGTACCGCGCTTTGCATGCCGAACGAAAGGCGCGTCGCCCCCTGCGCGCGAAGCTCGTTCAGCTCGCGCTGGCCGACGGTCTCCGGGTTCGCCTCCACGGTCACCTCGGCGCCCGGCGCGAGGCCGAACTCCGCGTCGATCGCCCGCAGAACGCCGCCGATCGCCTTCGGCGGCAGGAGCGTCGGGGTGCCGCCGCCGAAGAAGACGGTGCGCACGGGCGGTTTGACCGCCCCGAGGACCTTGCTCGCCAGGGTGATCTCCGCCATGGCCAGCTCCGGGTAGCCCTCGCGGGAGACGCCGCCGAGCTCGCTGGCCGTGTAGGTGTTGAAGTCGCAGTAGCCGCATCGCGTCCGGCAGAACGGCACGTGCACATAGATGCCGAACGGGCGCCGGCCGAATCCTTCCGTGGCGGAGGCCGGAAGCGACCCGTCGGCGGGAACCGGCTCGCCGTCTGGCATTATCCCGGGCACGTTGCGAGCATATGTGCTACGCGTGTCTTACGCCTGCGCTCCGGCGGGCGGTGCGGGCACTATGTGGTGCCCGCGGGCGTCTAATCTGGGTAGTGGGCACTGATTGCGGGAGGCGCTGGTGGCAGTCGATCCGGCATCTGATTCCACGTTCGGCCCGGCCGACGGGAACGGCGCGACGTGGGGGGACGAGGGCAAGCTGCCCGCCCCCGGCTGGGGTCCGGGCTCAGCAAACGGCTATGGCGCCGGCCAGGGTCAGGGCTGGGTCGCCGGGTACGGCGATGGCCAGGCCAGGATCGCCGGGCCGGGTGTCCCCGGGCCCGCGGCGGTTCCCGGGCCCGCCATGGCGGGGCCTCCGGCGATGGGCCGCGGCGTCGCCGGGCCGCCCGGGATGCTGGCCGCGACCGCGGACAGGGAGCGTGCGATCGACGTGCTGAAGGCGGGCTTCGCCGAGGGCAGGCTCACCCAGGCCGAGTACAACGACCGGATGACCCGGGTCTACGCCGCCCGTACCTACGGCGAGCTCGGCGCGCTCGTCGCCGACCTGCCCGCCGGGCCGCTCGGCGGCCCCGCGCACTACCAGGGCGGGTGGTACCCGGCGCCACAGCCGCCGCAGACCACGAACTCCATGGCGGTGGCGGCGCTGGTCTGCGGCATCGGCGAGTTCTTCACCATGGGCCTGACCGCGGTTCCCGCGGTCATATTCGGGCACGTGGCACGGCGGCAGCTACGGCAGACCAGGCAGCGCGGTGACGGCATGGCGCTGGCCGGGCTGCTCCTCGGCTGGGCCGCGATCGGGCTGTTCGCGGCCATCGTCGCCGGGCTGATCGTTGCGGCGTCGATGACCGTGCATGCGCATGGCATCCAGGTCGGCCCGGGAAGGAAGCCCTTCGACGGCGGCCCGTTACAGGGCTAGCGGGTGGCCGGCTGGGTTGAGAGCGCGGCGACGAACGCCTCCTGCGGCACCTCGACACGGCCGATGGTCTTCATCCGCTTCTTGCCCTCTTTCTGCCTCTCCAGCAGCTTGCGCTTGCGGGTGATGTCGCCGCCGTAGCACTTGGCGAGCACGTCCTTGCGCAGCGCGCGGATGTTCTCTCTCGCGATGACGCGAGAGCCGACCGCGGCCTGGATCGGCACCTCGAACTGCTGGCGCGGGATCAGCTCCTTCAGCCGCGCCGTCATGGCGAGGCCGTACTCGCGGGCGTTGTCGGCGTGCACGATCTGGCTGAACGCGTCCACCGGCTGGCCCTGCAGCAGGATGTCCACCTTCACCAGGTTCGCCTGCTGTTCGCCGTCCGGCTCGTAGTCCAGGCTCGCATAGCCGCGGGTGCGGGATTTCAGCTGGTCGAAGAAGTCGAAGATGATCTCCGCCAGCGGCATCGTGTAGCGGATCTCCACCCGGTCGGCGGACAGGTAGTCCATGCCGATCAGCGCGCCGCGGCGGCCCTGGCAGAGCTCCATGATCGTGCCGATGTACGTGGACGGGGAGATGATCGTCGCGCGGACCACGGGCTCGTAGATCACGGCCACCTTGCCGTCGGCGGCCTTGCCCTTGCCCGCGCCGTCGGGGGTGCCGCCGGACGCGCCGCCGGGGAAGTCGCTCGGGTTGGTCACCCGCAGCTCGCGCCCCGACTCCAGGACGACCCGGTAGACCACGTTCGGCGCGGTTGAGATCAGCGAGAGGCCGAACTCCCGCTCGAGCCGCTCCCTGACGATCTCCATGTGCAGCAGGCCCAGGAAGCCGCAGCGGAACCCGAAGCCCAGCGCGGTGCTCGTCTCCGGCTCATAGACGAGCGCGGCGTCGTTCAGCCGGAGCTTGTCGAGCGCGTCGCGCAGCTCCGGGTACTCGTCGCCATCCACCGGGTAAAGCCCGGAGAACACCATCGGCCGCGGATTGTCGTAGCCCGCCAGCGCCTCCTTGGCCGGGCTGGCGGCGCTCGTCACGGTGTCGCCGACGCGTGCCTGCCGGACGTCCTTCACGCCGGTGATCAGGTAGCCGACCTCGCCGGCGCCGAGCCCGCCGGACGGCGACGGCTCGGGCGAGATCACGCCTATCTCGAGCGTTTCGTGCGCCGCGCCGGTCGACATCATCAGCGACCGCTCGCGCCTGGTGAGGTGGCCGTCCACCACCCTCACGTAAGTGACGACGCCGCGGTAGGTGTCGTAGACGGAGTCGAAGATGAGCGCCCTGGCCGGCGCGTCCGGGTCGCCGGACGGCGGGGGGACCTGCGTGACGATCTCATCCAGCAGCTCGCGGACGCCCTCGCCGGTCTTCGCGGACACGCGAAGCACCTCGCCCGGGTCCACGCCGATGATGTTCGCGAGCTCCGCCGCGTACCGGTCCGGCTGCGCGGCGGGCAGGTCGATCTTGTTGAGCACCGGGATGATCTTCAGATCCGCGTCCAGGGCCAGGTAGAGGTTCGCGAGCGTCTGTGCCTCGATGCCCTGCGCCGCGTCGACGAGCAGCACCGCGCCCTCGCAGGCAGCGAGGCTCCTGGAGACCTCGTAGCTGAAGTCGACGTGCCCGGGCGTGTCGATCAGGTTCAGCACGTAGTGCTGATCGCCGGCGCCGCGCCACGGCAGGCGGACGGCCTGGCTCTTGATCGTGATTCCGCGTTCGCGCTCGATGTCCATCCGGTCGAGGTACTGCGCGCGCATCTGGCGCTCGCCGACGACGCCCGTCAGCTGCAGCATCCGGTCAGCGAGCGTTGACTTTCCGTGGTCGATGTGCGCGATGATGCAGAAGTTGCGGATCACTGCCTGATCGGTGTGGGCAGGCTCCGGTACCGGCTGCGCCGGATCGCTCATCTTTGCAGACCACGCTTCCATTACGTAACGACGCGTAAGGGTAACCCAGGACGGGACGTCCAACAGCCTGGTTTTCCATCGTCCCATGATCGGGAGGTGCCCATGCCAGGCGGGTCGGGCGCGCCGTTCTGGGCACGCAGGCGCAGCGGAGGCTTCCTGGCGCGATGGCGTCCGTCGCGGGCGCCGTCCGGCCACGCCGCGGCCGGTGCTCGCGGCGGTGCGGCAGGCGCGGGCGGCGGTGCGGTGGGCGCGGGCGGCGGTGCGGCGGGCGCGGGCGGCGGAATCGGGTGGGGCGAGCGGTGCCGCCGGATCGGGTGGGGCGGGGGCGCGTGCGGCGAAGCGGTGCGGTGCGACGGCGGTGCGGGGCGGGCGGTGCGGGGCGGGCGGTGCGGGGCGGGGCGGGCGGTGCCG
>JAFAZE010000015.1 GCA_019239975.1 Streptosporangiaceae bacterium | reverse complement strand
CGCCGCCCAGGCCCGCGCCGCCGCCCGGGGCCCGCGCCGCCGCCCGGGGCCGCCGCCTCCGCCCGGGGCCGCCGCCTCCGCGCGTCCGCCGCGTTCCGGCACCTGTCGCCGGGTTTGGGTGCGATCCGTGCTGCTAGAACGACACGGATCGCACCCAAACCCGAAAAGAGCACCGAGTGGTGTTGCGCATCGCGCATACAGTGCATGATCACGGTAATCGCGGGCCGTGTGCGACACCGCGATTACCGTGATCATGGAATGCGCCGCGCCGACGACGACGGGGGCGGGTGGCGCGGCGTGTGACGCCGCGGCCGGGGTGGCGCGGTCGGCGACGCCGCGGGCGAGGTGGTGCGGGCGGGGTGGCGCGGCCGGCGAAGCCGCGGGCGAGGTGGTGCGGGCGGGGTGGCGCGGCCGACGGCGCCGGGGGCGGCGACGGCGCGGGCGGCGAAGCGTCGTTTAAGTAGACGAGGGCCTGGGTGTCGCCGGACATGATCTCGGCGACGAAGGTGGGGGCGCCGGCGATACGGACTCCCGGGATGACGTCGCCGGGGGTGATGTCCCTGCGGGCGGCGCACTGGGTGCAGAGCGTGACGGTGCCGGCGGCGAGCACGGACGCGAGCAGGTCCGCGAGCGGGGCGGCGTGCGGCAGGCTGAATTCTTCGGCGCGGCCCGGCAGCGCGAACCACGCGGATTCGCCGGTCAGCCAGAGGGACACTGTGACGTCGCTCGCCACGGCGGTCGCCGCGACGGTGAACGCCTGATTACAGCGCTCCGGGTCGTCCTTGCCGGCCGTCACCTTGATGACGAGGTTCCTTGCAGCCACGACTGAACTCTATCCGTGGCGGCGCGCCGCGAGCGCAAAACGGACGTGACCATCTACGCTCTGGCTCATGCACGGCATGCTGAGCGCGGCGGTCATGATCTTCGCCTACGCCGTGATCGCCGTCGTCGCCTGCTATGCGGTGGTGAAGGTGATCAGCGGGGGGCCGCATGGCGGATGAGACGGCGCACGGGGAAGGACCCGCGCACGGGAAAGGACCAGCGCACGGGGAGGGACCCGCGGGCGTGGTCGGCCGGGCCGGTGACGGCGAGGTCGCGATCCATCCCGGCCTCGCGCCGCTGAGCTTCCTGCTCGGCCGGTGGGAGGGCGCGGGCGTTGGCGGCTACCCGACCATCGAAAGCTTCCGGTACGGCCAGGAGCTCTCGTTCACGCACGTCGGCAAGCCGTACCTCATCTACACGAGCCGCAGCTGGCGCCTTGACGAGGAGGGGCGGATCGGGCAGCCGCTCGCCGTGGAGACGGGCTTCTGGCGGCCGCAGCCGGAGAACCGGCTGGAGGTGCTGCTCGCTCATCCCACCGGGATCGTGGAGATATACCTGGGCGAGATCTCCGGCACCCGGATCGAGATGGCCACCGACGTGGTGGCGCGCACGGCCTCCGCCAAGGAGGTGACCGCCGGGCGCCGGCTGTACGGGCTTGCCGGAAGCGACCTCGCGTACGCCTACGACATGACCGCCGTGGGACAGGGACTCCAGCCGCACCTGTCCGCGCAGCTCAAACGCGTGGCCTGACGCCACGCAGCACAGGCGGGCGGGGGAAGGGGGGCCGCACGAGCCAAAGCGCGCGCCCGGACACGAGCGGCGGAGCCGGGGAAGAGAGGGAGCGAGTGGGGGGAGATAGAGAGACAGCTAAAACCCCCGGGCGACTCACGCTTTCGCGGGACCGGCTGGACAAGGCCGGTCAGCCCGGGGGTCCGGTGTATGCCTGGAAATAGCCCGCCGCCGCCCCGCGGGGTTAGTGCCCAAAGGCACCGTCGGCGGGAGGGCGGCTAGCCGACAGCCACCTCGCAAGTCCGAGATCTATGCATACTTCGGACCACCTCCTTTCCGCGTACCACGCACATTACGTGCACTGAGCCGCGATAGCAAACAATTTCCCGCAGCCGCACGGGACCGCGCATCTGGCGGCGGACGGGCGTGGGCCCGGGGATGCCGAACTAGACTCTGGGCATGGCGCAGGACCGGGATGTACGGCTTGCGGCGCAGGCATGGGACGCGGAGTTGCGGTCCCGCGGCTACCGGGTGACCCCGCAGCGCCAGCTCGTCCTCGAGGCCATCGCGAAACTCGACCATGCCACGCCCGAGGAGATCGCCGCCTCGGTCCAGCAGACGGCGCGTGGCGTGAACATCTCAACGATCTACCGGACGCTCGAGCTTCTCGACAAGCTGGGCCTCGTCACGCACACCCACCTGGGGCACGGCGCGCCGACCTATCACCTCGCCAGTGACGCGGATCACGTTCATCTGGTCTGCCAGGACTGCGGCCGGGTGACCGAGGTGAGCCCGGACGCGATCCACGCCCTGATCACGGCGCTGGACGAGGGGCAGGGTTTCGAGACGGATGTGGCGCATCTCACCGTGTTCGGGCGGTGCGCCGAGTGCCGGAGGGGCTAGGCGGAATGTATGGAGCGGAATTTATGGAACAGCGGGATAACCCGGGCGGCGAAGGCCCGGCGGCGCCCGGGGGCGCCGGGAGCGAAGGTGCGGGGGCGCCCGGGGCCGCCGGGGCCGGAGGATCCCGAGCCGCCGGGGCCGGAGGAGCCCGAGCCGCCGGGGACGAAGGTGCGGGGGCGCCCGTGACCGCCGGGAGCGAAGGCGCCCGAGCCGCCGGGAGCGGCGGGGGCGCGGGCGGGGCGGCTGCCGGGGGCGCCCGGTCGTGGCCGCCCGCCGGCGCGGTTCCGTCGGGCTGGCCGGACGAGGGCGTGGCCGCTCACTACGGGGATCCGGTGCGCGAGCAGCGCACCATGGCCACGGGCGCGGTCGTCGTGGACCGGTCGAACCGCGGCGTCGTCCGCGTCGGCGGCCCGGACCGGCTGACCTGGCTGCACAGCCTGACCAGCCAGCACCTGGAGCGGCTCGCGGCGGGCAGCACCGCGCAGGCCCTCATCCTCAGCCCGAACGGCCACGTGGAACACCACCTGACGCTGACCGACGACGGCAGCGCCGTCTGGATGCACGTGGAGCCGGGCACCGCCGCGGCGCTGGCCGGGTTCCTCGATTCGATGCGGTTCATGCTCCGCGTCGAGATCGCGGACGTGAGCGGCGGCTACGCGGTGCTCACCATCGCGGGACCGGATGCCGCGAAGCACGCGGAGGCGGCGAAGGCGCTGGCTGTCGCGGGGACCACGGGCCCGTTCGGTATAGATCTGATCGTCCCCCGCGAGCGGATCGCTGAAGCGGCCGCCCAGGTGGACGCGGCGCCGGCCGGGATGTGGGCGTTCGAGGCGGCGCGGATCGCCGCGCGGGTACCGCGGCTCGGGGTCGACACCGACCACAAGACGCTGCCGCACGAGGCCGGCTGGATCGAGACCGCCGTTCACCTCGGCAAGGGGTGCTACCGGGGGCAGGAGACGGTGGCCAGGGTCCACAACCTGGGGCACCCGCCACGGCGGCTGGTCTTCCTCGACCTGGACGGCAGCGTGGACCGGCTGCCCGGGCATGGCGCCCCGGTGGTGACGGCCGACGGAACCCGGGTGGGGTTCGCCGGATCGTCGGCGCTTCACTTCGAGCAGGGGCCGATCGGGCTGGCCCTGATCAGGCGCACGGTACCGGTGGACGCTACGCTGCTTGCGGACGGGATCGCCGCGGCGCAGGAGGTGATCATCGCGCCCGACGCGGGCGCGAACGTCGAGGTCACGCTGCGGCGCGATAGCCTGCCGCCCCCGGTGGGCCAGCGCAGGCTGATGTAGCGAGGAGGTTGGAGGACGCAGTGCTGCGCCGGGCAATGCTGGCGGTTTCCGCCAGCGAGCAGATTCACAGGTTCGTCACCGCGATGCCACGGACCCGCGCGATCGTCGGCAGGTACGTGGCGGGGGATACCACGGGCGACGCGGTCCGGGTCGCGCGCCAGCTCCGGGCCGAGAACCTGCTGGTCACGCTCGACTACCTGGGCGAGGACACGACGGACGCCGGCCGGGCCGCCGCCGTCGCCGACGAGTACGTCCAGCTGCTCGGCAAGCTCGCCGCCGAGGGCCTGACACAGGGCGGGGCGGTCGAGGTCTCGGTCAAGCCGACGGCGGTCGGGCTGTTCCTGCCCGCCGGCGGTGAGCGGACCGCCACCGGGAACATCGCGCGGATCTGCGCGGCCGCGCGCGACGCCGGGACCACGGTGACCCTCGACGCCGAGGATCACACGGCGGTCGACGCTACGTTGCGGGTGGCGTCGCAGCTGCGCGCGGAGTTCGGGGACCTCGGCTGTGTCGTGCAGTCCGCCCTCCGGCGCTCCGAAGCGGACTGCCGCGCCCTGGCCGCGCCCGGCACCCGGGTGCGGCTGTGCAAGGGCGCCTACAGCGAACCGGAAGCGGAGGCGTTCACCTCCCGCCACGACGTTGACCGGTCATACGCCCGCTGCCTGCGGATCCTGATGGAGGGACCTGGGTATCCGATGGTCGCCACGCATGACCCGCGGCTGATCCGGATAGCGTCGGCGCTGGGCCTGCGGCGCGCCCCCGGCAGCTTCGAGTACCAGATGCTCTACGGGATCCGGCCGGACGAGCAGCGGCGGCTCGCCGCGAGCGGGGCGAAGGTGCGGGTCTACCTCCCCTACGGCAACGACTGGTACGCCTACCTGGTCCGGCGGCTGGCCGAGCGGCCGGCCAACGTCGCGTTCTTCCTGCGCTCGCTGAGGTCAAGCTCATGAGCGAGCTGAGGGGCGCCCGCAAGGCCCCCCGCGGGCGAGCTGGAGGCACAGCATGATCGCGATACTCGGCGCCGGCAAGATGGGCGAGGCGCTGATCTCCGGCCTGCTGCGGGCGGGCCGCCCCCGGTCCGGCGTGGTCGCCGCGGTCCGGCGGGAGGAGCGGGGCGCCGAGCTGCGCGACCGTTACGGCGTCGAGGTGCTCGCCGCCGCGGGGGCCGCCAAGGCCGCGGAAACCCTGGTCATCGCCGTCAAACCGCAGGACATGGACCGGCTGCTCGGCGAGATCTCGCCGTTCGTGTCCGCGGACCAGCTCGTGATCTCCGTCGCGGCGGGGATCACCACGTCGTTCATCGAGCTGCGGCTCGCCGGCGACGTGCCGGTGGTCAGGGTGATGTCCAACACGCCGGTTCTGGTGGACGAGGCGATGAGCGTCATCTCCGCCGGGGCGTACGCCCGGGAGGACCACCTCAGGCGCGCCGAGGACCTGCTGCGCCCGGTGGGTAAGGTGCTTCGCATCCCGGAGTCTCAGCAGGACGCGGCGACCGCGCTGTCCGGCAGCGGCCCTGCCTACGTGTATTACCTGGTCGAGTCGATGGTCGACGCCGGCATCCTGCTCGGCATGCCGCGCGGCACGGCGCTGGAGATGGTCACCCAGGCGGTCTACGGCGCCGCCACGATGCTGCGCGACTCCCGCGAGCACCCGGTGATCCTGCGCGAGGCCGTCACCTCACCTGGCGGGACCACCATCTCGGCCATCAGGGAGCTCGAGAAGCACGGGGTCCGCGCGGCGTTCCTGGCGGCCATCGAGGCGGCGCGCGACCGGGGCAGGGAACTGGGCGGCGGCTGATACCCATGGCCGGCGCACTGGGCGTGATGTGGGACGACAGGCTCATCAGCTATGACTTCGGGCCGGGTCACCCGCTGGCGCCGGTGCGGGTCGCGCTCACGATGGCGCTGGCCCGCGGGCTCGGGGTGCTGTCCGGGTCCTCGGTGACCGTCCGCGTTCCTGACCCCGCTTCGGATACCGAACTGGAGCTGGTTCACGATCCGGCTTACATCGATGCCGTGCGGCGGGCCGGGCGGGACGGTGCGGCGGACGCGACGTACGGTCTCGGAACGGCGGACAACCCGGTGTTCGCCGGGATGCACGAGGCTTCCGCGCTCGTGGCGGGCGCCACGCTGGCGGCGGCCCGCGCCGTCTGGGACGGGCCGGCCCTGCACGCGGCGAACATCGCGGGCGGCCTGCATCACGCGATGCGCTCGTCCGCCAGCGGATTCTGCGTGTACAACGATCCGGCGATCGCGATCCGCTGGCTGCTGTCGGCGGGTGCGGAGCGGGTCGCGTACGTGGACGTCGACGTGCATCACGGCGACGGTGTGCAGGCCGCGTTCCACGACGACCCGCGCGTGCTCACGATCAGCCTGCACGAGCACCCGGCCACGCTGTTCCCCGGCACCGGGCTGCCGGACGAGATCGGCGCCGGCGAGGGCCGCGGCTACGCGGTCAACGTGGCGCTGCCCGCGGGAACCGGTGACGCGGGCTGGCTTCGTGCCTTCGAGGCGATCGTGCCGCCGCTGCTGCGGGCGTTCAGGCCGGCGGTGCTGGTGTCCCAGCACGGCTGCGACAGCCACCGGCTCGACCCGCTCGCCCACCTGGAGCTCAGCGTGGACGCGCAGCGATCCGCCCAGCTCAGGCTGCATGAGCTCGCGCACGAGCTCACCGGCGGACGGTGGCTGCTCACCGGCGGCGGCGGGTACGCGCTGGTGCAGGTGGTGCCCAGGTCGTGGACGCATCTGCTGGCCATCGCGGCGGGCACGCCCGTCGACCCCGCGGCGCCCACCCCGCCGGGGTGGCGGGAACAGGCCCGCGGCTGGACCGGTGAAACGGCGCCGGAGACGATGACCGACGGCGCTCCCGCCAGCTATGTGCCTTTTAGTTCCGGCGTGGATCCGGGCGATCCGGTTGACCGCTCGATCATGCGAACCCAGGCCGCCGTCTTTCCGCTGCACGGGCTGTTGCACGGAGTGTAACAGGCGGTGACGTGCTTCTTTCCGGCGTTTTTCCGGCGAGAGCTGCGCCGATCTACCCCGAGCGGCGGTCCGCCACGCCGGCACGGTAAGAACAATGAGGCTAATCGGAGGGGTTGCTCTTTTCTGTGCGGGACTTACCCTGGAGACGTACGTGACTGGTGCGCTGAATCCGGTCAGGCGTGCTCGGCTTCGCGCGGAAGAGAGCAATGATGGCGAGTGAAACCCCCCTAAGTGATGTGAGATTCCTTACCGTTGCCGAAGTGGCCACGATCATGCGAGTGTCAAAGATGACCGTGTATCGCCTGGTCCACTCCGGCGAACTGGAAGCGATCCGGGTGGGTCGTTCTTTCCGGGTTCCCGAACAAGCGGTCAACCAGTACCTCAGAGCCGCCTTCGTCGGTACCACGTAACCACTGCCGCTGGCCGCGTGCGGCGGGGGACCGGAACCGCTGCCGCGCCCGGGCGGGGCACGAACGGCCAGCTTTTCTGCCCGGCTGCCGCTCTGCGGAGCCAAGGGGGCGCGGCGCCCCCGGCAGCCGTAACGGGGCCAGGTCGCGGTAGCGCCGCACGGCAGCGGGTACTCTTGGAGACTGCGCGAGCGATCGGCGCTCGCGCAGTCTCACATTTTCGGGCGTGTGCCCGGCCGCCCCCACCGGGCGAGCGCGATGGCGTGCCCGTCTGCCGTGATGCCGAGGAGAGTGGTGGCCTGATGGGCTCCGTCATCAAGAAGCGACGCAAGCGGATGGCGAAGAAGAAGCACCGCAAGCTTCTGAAGAAGACGCGCATCCAGCGCAGGAACAAGAAGTAGCCCTGCCGTCCCTGCTCGCCGCCGGCCCGGCGCCGCCCTCCCGGCGGTGAGTTCTGATGGACGGCGGTGCCTGAAGGCACGGCCGCGATCGCGCGATCCGGGAGGGCCGGCCGCCCTCCGGTCGCGCGATTCCACGGCGGCCACCTGAGCTGGCAGGGCGGTCCCGCGGGGCGCCCGGCCGGCCAGCACCTCCCAGGGGGCCAATACAGCCCCGGGAGCCAGCGGCTTCGGGCACCATAGAAGCTGATGTCTATCTCCGTTCTGGCCGGTTCTGCGGGCGTGCTCGCCGCGGTCGCTGGCCTGCTGGCAGGCCAGCGCATACACCAGCCGCGGACGGATCGCGCCCCAAGGGCCGCGCTGCGCTCGCCCGCGCGGTCTCACCGGCCGCGCGGACCGCTGGATTCACCGAGGGGTTCGGCTTGCTGACGTTCCGTGCTGTCCGGCTCGGCGCCCCAACCTGCCGCACCGCCCGGGCCGCCCCTCGGCTTCGCCGGGGCGGTCACCCGCGGCGGGGCCGTGAGTTCGGCACCTTCCCGGCGCCGGCCGTGCTCACGATCGTGGGCGGCATGACGGTCGCCACCTGCCCGGTCACGGACCAGGCGACGGCGGACACCCCGGCGGACACTCCGAAAGCGAGGCGGCTATGAGAGGTCGGCGGGGTCGCGACCGGAACCGCGACGGATCGTGGGACGATGCCGCGCGGGACGAACGCGGCCGGCCCGGCGCCCCCGACCGGGACCGCGCACCGCGGGACGATGGCCGGGCCGCTGCCGGCTGGCCGGCGACGGCCGCGCGCGACGGCTACCCGCGGCGCGCGGATGGCCGTCCGGATGCCCGCTATCCCGCGGGCGGCTACGCGGAGGCCGGTTATCCGGGGGACCGTTACCGGGACAACGGTTACCGGGACAACGGTTACCGGGATTCCGGTTACCAGGACCCCGCGCCCCCCGGCTCGGGGTATCCCAGCGCGGCCTATCCCGCGCCCCCGTATTCAGGCACGGCTTCTCCCGCCTCTCCCGCCTCCCCGCATGCCGGCGCTGACCGTCGCGGTTCCGGTTACCGGCGGACCGCGTACCCGGACAGCGGATACCGCGAACCTGGTTATCCGGATGCCCCCGGGGATGGTGTGCGCGCGAACGGCGGGTACGGGCCGCCTCCGGGTACCCGTATCCCGGGCACGCAGCCCTACCCGCCCGCCGTGCCGGGCGATAAGGAAGATTCGCTTACCGCCGGGACCGGGCGTTCCGCGCAGGATTTTCCGGCGGCCACCCCGACGGCACAGTACGGGCGCTTGTCAGCGCAACGGGACGCGGATACCGCGGACGCGGAATTCACTTCCGCGGGAGCGGCGAGCGCATCCGGGGGTGGCACGAACACGGGATCGTCGCGGCCCTATGGCAGGATTTCGATTTTCACGCTGCTCGACGACAAGGTTGCCGATTTTGACCGGCTTGCCGAGCAGGCGGCGGAAGGTGTTCGCACCGCCGAACCCGGCACGCTTGTCTTCGTCATTCATGTCGTCCCGAAGGCGCCAATGCAGCGGATCTTCTATGAGATTTACCGAGACCGCGCGGCGTTCGAGAGCCATGAGCGGCAGCCGCATATTCTTCGGTTCGCCGCCGAGCGCAGATCGTGCGTGCTCGCGACCAACATCATCGAGCTGCGGCTGAAGTACGCGAAGGTCGCGCCCGTCCCGTCGGCCGCTCAGCAGTCCCAGCGCGCGATACCGGCGGCGCCCGCGGCGCCCGCGGAGTCTCCGGATGAGCAGCCACCCGCCTCCCGTGCGCAGGCTCCGGCGCCCGAGCCGCGATCCCGGGCCTCCGGGATTCCCGCCCCGGAGCCGGGGCGGGGGCCGGCGCGGTCCGCGCCGCAGCCCGGTGGGTACCCGTCGCGCGCGCCCGCCGCCGGCCCGGCACCCCGTGGCCGGCCGGCGCCGCAGCCGCAGCCGCCGCGCCGGGGACAGCAGCCCTCCTACCCCGGCCAGCGGTACGGCGGGAGATAAGCGGTGGCCGCCGCCCAGTCGCCCGGCACCCGGACCCCGCCGTCCGGCGAACACCCCCGGATCACGCTGCTGAGCCGTCCCGGGTGTCACCTCTGCGACGACGCCCGCGCGGTCATCGAACGGGTGGCCGCCGACCTTGACGTTGGCTGGGAGGAGCGTGACATCACCCGATCGCCCGCCGACCTGGAGGAATACTGGGACAAGATCCCCGTGACCCTGGTCGACGGCGTGCCGCACGACTTCTGGCGGGTGACGGAGTCCCGGCTCCGGGCAGCGCTCACGGCGTCGTCATGAAGCCGCGCCGCGGGTCGGCGACTTTGTGCATCCGTTCACAAACGACGTATGGTGAGTTCTGGGCGGGCGGATCGCGATCCGGTTGCTTGCCGGCGGCGGTTTGCCCAGCCCCGCCATACCTGCAGCGGGCTCCGGCAGGGGCCGCCCCGCCACAGCGTCGATCCGCCCCCGGGGAGCGCCGCATGTCCAGTACCCTCGCTCAGCCAGACGCCGGAGACCAGCCGGGGGACCGTTCCTGGGATGGGGGAATACCCGAAGCAACGGTGGCGCGCCTGCCGGTGTACCTTCGCGCGCTGTACGCGCTGGCCGAGCGGGGGGTCACCACCGTCGCGAGCGACGAGCTCGCGACCGCGGCGGGAGTGAACTCGGCGAAGCTGCGCAAGGATCTTTCCCACCTTGGCTCGTACGGGATCAGGGGCGTCGGTTATGACGTTGACTATCTCGTGTACCAGGTGTCCCGGGCTCTGGGCCTGACACAGAGCTGGCCGGTGGTCATAGTCGGCGCCGGAAACCTCGGCCGTGCGCTGGCGAACTACGGCGGCTTCGCCTCCCGCGGCTTCCGGATCGCCGCGCTGCTCGATTCCGATCCCGCCCTGGTCGGCCGCAAGATCGGCAGGCTGGTCGTCAGCCACGCGGACGAACTCGAGGCGGTGGTGGCCAGCCAGAACGTGGCGATTGGAGCGATCGCGACGCCCGCCGCCTCCGCTCAGGCCGTGTGCGACCGGCTTGTCGCCGCGGGCGTGACCAGCATCCTCAACTTCGCCCCACTCGTATTGACGGTGCCGGATGGAGTAGACGTGCGTAAGGTCGACCTATCGATCGAGTTGCAGATCCTTGCCTTCCACGCCCAGCGGCGGTCCGCCGCCCGGGTCGGTCAGCTGGCGGGACCCGCGGTGGCAGAAGCGTAGGCGGTGGACAGTGAGTGTGCTCGTCGTTGGCCTCAGCCACAAGAGCGCGCCGGTCGCGACCCTGGAGCGGGCGGCGGTCAGCGGCGACACGCTCGGCAAGCTCCTGCAGGACGTGGCGCACGCCGCGGACGTTACCGAGGTCTTCGTGATCTCCACGTGCAACCGCGTGGAGGTCTACACCGAGGTGAACAGGTTCCACAGCGGTGTGACAGCGATCTGCGAGCTGCTGTCCCGTTATTCCGGCATCCCGTCCGCCGAGCTGACCGGCAGCCTGTACGTGCACTACGAGGACCGCGCCGTGCAGCATCTGCTCGCGGTCGCCAGCGGCCTGGATTCCATGGTGGTGGGCGAGGACCAGATCCTCGGGCAGGTGCGTTCGGCGCTCAAGGCGGCCCGTGACCACGGCACGCTGGGCAGGGTGCTCGGTGACCTCGGCCGCGCGGCGCTGCGCACCGGCAAGCGCGCCCGCGCGGAAACCGGCATCGACCGGCTGGGCGTCAGCCTGGTCAGCGTCGGGATCGAGCTCGCGGCGGCGCGGCTCGGGGCCGCGCCCGGTCCGCCGCTCGCCGGGCGCGGCGTGCTCGTGATCGGCGCCGGCTCGATGAGCGCCCTCGCGGTGGCCACCGCCGCGCGCAGCGGCGCGGCGCGCATCGTCGTCGCCAACCGCACCCGCCAGCACGCCGAACGTCTGGCGGCAGCGGCCGGCGGGGCAGTGGCCGACCTGGCCGCGCTGCCGGCCGCGATGGCCGGGGCGGACGTGGTCATCTCCTGCACCGGTGCGGCAGGCCTGGTGGTGACCGCGCCGGTGGTCGCCGCCGCGCTGAGCCTCCGCACCGCGGCCCGGGGCGCGGGCGCCGCGGCCGCGCGGCCCGGCGCCGAGCCGAACGCGGAACACGCGGAACTCATCCTGCTCGACCTCGCGATGCCCCGTGACGTGGACCCCGCGGCCGCTGAGCTCGGCGGCGTAAGCGTGATCGGCATGGACGCGCTCAGCCAGAGCGGTGAGGCCGCCGTACACGCCGACGACGTGGCCGCGGTCCGCGCGATCGTCGAGGAGGAGTTCGCCGCTTACAGCTCCGCGATACACGCGGCACGGGTCACGCCCACGGTCGTCGCGCTGCGCGCGAAGGCCGCCAAGGTCGTGGACGCCGAACTGGACAGGCTGGCCGGCCGGCTGAACGACGACCGGCTGAGCGGGCACGCGCTCGAAGAAATAGCCCAGACGGTGCGGCGAGTGGTAGACAAGCTGTTGCATGCGCCGACCGTGCGGGTGAAGGAGCTCGCGGGTTCCCCCGGAGGCGAGGAGTACGCGACGGCGCTGAGGGTGCTGTTCGATCTGGACCCGCGTGCGGTCGAGGCCGTGACGCGCGCCGAAGTCGAATCCCGCGCGGCCGATCAGGAGGGGTGAGGAGTGAACATGCCGATCTTGCGGCTGGGCAGCCGCAAGAGCCCGATGGCCATCGCGCAGTCCCGCCACGTGGCGGACCTCATCGCCGAGCGCACCGGCCGTCAGGCGGAGATCGTGGGCGTGACCACCCTCGGCGACGTCAGCCGCGCGCAGCTCACCCAGATCGGCGGCACCGGTGTCTTCGTCAGCGCGCTGCGGGAGAGCCTGCTCGCCGGCAGCGTGGACATCGCCGTGCACTCGCTGAAGGACCTGCCGACCGGCGCGGCGAACGGCATCGCGCTCGCCGCGGTCCCGGCGCGGGACGACCCGCGGGACGCTCTGGTGGCCCGCGACGGCGCCAAGCTGGCCGATCTGCCCGCCGGCGCCCTGGTCGGCACCGGGTCGCCGCGGCGGGCCGCGCAGCTTCAGCTGCTGCGCGGTGACATCGTGTGCGTCCCCATCCGCGGCAACGCGAACACCCGGCTGACCAAGGTCGCGTCGGGCGAGCTCGACGCGGTGGTGCTCGCCTACGCGGGCCTGGCGAGGATCGGCTGCCTGGACGCGGTCAGCCAGATCTTCGAGCCCGAGGAGATGCTCCCGGCGCCCGGCCAGGGCGCCCTCGCCGTCGAATGCCGCGCCGGGGCCGCCGGCCTCGCGGAGCTGCTCGCCGCGGTCGACGACGAGGCCAGCCGCGCCGCGGTCACCGCCGAGAGAAGCATGCTCGCCGCGCTCGAGGCTGGGTGCAGCGCGCCCGTCGGCGGGTTCGCCGCGCCCGCGGCGGGAACGGGCCTGCTCCGGCTCGACGGTGCGGTGCTCGGCGGAACGCGGGCGCTGCGTGAGCACGGCGAGGCGGCGACGGCGGACGCGGAGCGACTGGGACGTGATCTCGCGGCAAAAATGCTGGCACAAGGCGCAGCGGAGCTGATGATCGCGAAGAGCGACAGGGATGATGCGTAGTGAGTGAAAAGGACGGCTGGGTCGCCTTCACGGGCGCCGGTCCCGGCGATGAGGGCCTGCTGACGGTACGCGCGGCGCGCCTGCTCGGCGCGGCGGCCCTGCTGGTGGCGCCGGACGAGCTGGCGGACCGCGTTCGGCACCTCCTCGGCCCGGACGCCCAGGTCGTGAAGCCGGGGGAGACCGGCCAGCTCATCGAGGCGGCGAAGGCCGGCCAGCTCGTCGTCAGGCTGTACGAGGGTGATCCGCTGCTGAACGGCGCGGGGCCCGAAGCGCTGGCCTGCGCCGAGGCGAAGGTGCGGTTCGAGATCGTGCCGGGAGTCCCCGCGCTCACCGCCGTCCCGGCCTACGCCGGCATCCCGCTCACCAGCGACGGCAACGGCGAGATGCGGGTGATCCACGCCGCCGAGGCCAGCCGGGTCGCGCACGGGCCCGGCACCCTGGTCGTGCTGGGCGCGGACGCGGCGCCGGCGGACCTCGGCAAGATGCTGATCGCCGTCGGCTGGCCCGAGGCCACGCCGTTCGCCATCACCTGGGGCGGGACGACCACGGATCAGCAGACGGTCGTCACCACGCTCGGCCGTATCGCGCCGGACCTGAAGGCGGCGGGCGTGTCCGTGGCAACCACCCGGGGCCGCGCGGTGGCCGTCGTCGGCGAGGCGGTGTCGCCGCGGAACCGTGTCTCCTGGTACGAGACCAAGCCGCTGTTCGGCTGGCGGGTGCTGGTGCCGCGGACCAGGGAGCAGGCCACCTTCGTCTCGGACCGGCTGCGCGAGTACGGCGCGGTGCCCGAGGAGGTGCCGACGATCGCGGTCGAGCCGCCGCGCACGCCGCAGCAGATGGAGCGCGCGGTCAAGGGGCTCGTCACCGGCCGGTTTCAGTGGGTGGCGTTCACGTCGGTCAACGCGGTCCGCGCCGTCCGCGAGAAGTTCGAGGAGTACGGCCTCGACGCCCGCGCGTTCGCGGGCATCAAGGTCGCCGCGGTGGGCGAGCAGACAGCGGCCGCGCTGCTCGACTTCGGGATCAGGCCCGACCTGGTGCCCGAGGGCCAGCAGTCGGCGGAAGGGCTCGCGGCCGCGTGGCCGCCCTACGACGACCTGCTCGACCCGATCAACCGGGTGCTGCTGCCCAGGGCGGACATCGCCACCGAGACGCTGGTCGCGCGGCTGTCCGAGCTCGGCTGGGAGGCGGAGGACGTGACCGCGTACCGTACCGTCCGCGCGGCGCCGCCGCCCGCGCCGGTACGCGAGGCGATCAAGGGCGGCGGCTTCGACGCCGTGCTGTTCACCTCCTCCTCGACCGTCAGGAACCTGGTCGGCATCGCCGGCAAGCCGCACGCGGTGACGGTCATCGGCGTCATCGGCCCGCAGACAGCCAAGACGGCCGCCGAGTTCGGCCTGCGGGTGGACGTGACGGCGCCCAAGCCGTCCATGACGGCGCTCGTCGACGCGGTCGCCGAGTACGGCGCCGGGCTGCGCGCCGCCGCGCTGGAGGCGGGCGAGCCGGTGCGGCGCCCGAGCGAGCGCCGCCGTGGCGGCCGCCGCCGGCTGCGCTGAGCCCGCCCACTCCGCTGGGCGTGCCTCACCAGGTGCCAGAAAGGCGTTACGAGATGCCGAGGAGGCCGTCATGAGCACCGGATACCCGGAAGTCCGTCTCCGCCGTCTCCGCCGCACGCCAGCGCTGCGCCGGCTCGTCGCGCAGACCAGCCTGCGCCCGGCCGACCTGGTGCTGCCGGTCTTCATCAAGGAGGGCATCACCGAGCCGCGGCCGATCGGATCGATGCCCGGCGTCGTCCAGCACACCAGGGACAGCCTGCGGAAGGCGGCCGCGGAGGCCGCGCAGGCCGGCGTGGGCGGCGTGATCGTGTTCGGCGTGCCCGCCGCCAAGGACGGCCGCGGGTCGGCGGCCGACGACCCGGCGGGCATCTCCCAGCTCGCGCTGTCCGACCTGCGGGCCGAAGCGGGCGACGCGCTCGTCGTCATGGCCGACCTGTGCCTGTGCGAGTACACCGACCACGGGCACTGCGGGATCGTCACCCCGGCCGGCGACGTGGACAACGACGCGACCCTGGAACGGTACGCGGCGACCGCGATCGCGCAGGCGGCCGCGGGAGCGGCCGTGATCGCGCCGAGCGGGATGATGGACGGCCAGGTCGGGGCGATCAGGGCGGCGCTGGACGGCGCCGGCTACCCGGACACCGCCATCTGCGCGTACTCGGCGAAGTACGCCTCGTCGTTCTACGGGCCGTTCCGCGAGGCCGCCGAGGGCGCTCCGCGGTTCGGCGACCGGGCCGGCTACCAGCAGGACCCAGCGAACGCGGAGGAAGCGCTGCGCGAGGTCGCGCTGGACATCGCCGAGGGCGCCGACATGGTGATGGTCAAGCCGGCGCTGGCCTACCTCGACATCATCCGCCGGGTCGCGGACACCGTACAGCTCCCGGTGGCCGCCTACCAGGTCAGCGGCGAGTTCGCGATGGTGGAGGCGGCCGCCGCCAACGGCTGGCTGGACCGCGACAGGGCGATCATGGAGACGCTCACCGCGATCCGCAGGGCCGGCGCGTCGGTCGTCCTCAGCTACTGGGCGACCGAGGTTGCCCGGCATCTTCGGTAGCAATATCCCGAACGGCCAGTGGTGTCTGCCATACGATAGGTGACGAGGTCGAGCGGTGGCCGTCACCCACGGTCATCCGGCGTGGCGACCAGGCCGCGGCGCGGCGACGGGACCGCGATCGTCGGCGCAAAGCGGATACGGGCGGATTGACAGGAGTTCGGGCCCATGGTGCAAGTGATGCGGCGGCGCGGCCGGCGGCGGGCCACCGAGCGGCAGCAGCCGCTCGGCGCGGCGGCCGAGCGTTACGCGTCCATGGGCTGGCCGCTGTGCGTGGGCGTGCACCCCGGCCGCGATACCCCCGGCATGGCCGAGGCCGGCCGCGCCTGTTCCTGCGATCGCGTCGGCTGCCCGGCGCCCGGCGCCCATCCCGCCTCACCTGCGTGGCAGATGCAGGCCACCGTGGACATCGCCGCGATCGGTGAATGGTGGCGCGCCTGCCCGGAGGCCAGCATCATCCTGATCACCGGCCGTGTCTTCGACGTGCTCGACGTGCCCGCGGCGGCCGGCGCGTCCGCGCTGGCCAGGATGCGCGGCGCTGGCCTGCTGACAGGGCCCGTCGCGGTCCTGGGTTCCGAGCGCATGCACTTCTACGTCATGACCAGGGGCGCGCCCGCCGACGAGGACGAGTGGTGGTCCTGCGGCCTGGACAGCTCGCCGGACACCTTCAGCCAGCGCGGATCACTGCGCTGGCACTGCCGCGACAGCTACGTGCTTGCCCCGCCGTCCTGCTACGGCGCCGGCCTGGCCGCCAGCTGGATCAGGCCGCCGGCCGACCACCCGCTGCCGGACGCGCTGCGGCTGCTCGAGTTCCTGGCGGACGCCTGCGGCGAGGAGGCGCGCTTCCCGTGACGGACCGGTCGGACTCGCTGTTCGCCAGGGCGCTGCAGGTCACGCCGGGCGGCGTCAACTCCCCGGTACGCGCCTTCGGGGCGGTCGGCGGCGTACCACGGTTCATGGTGAGCGGCGCGGGCGCCTACCTCTACGACGCCGACGGCCGTGACTATGTTGACCTGGTGTGCTCCTGGGGGCCGATGATCCTCGGGCATGCCCACCCGGCCGTCGTGTCCGCCGTCTCCGAAGCCCTGGTGAACGGGACATCCTTCGGGACACCCACGCCCGGCGAGGTGGACCTCGCGTCGGAGATCGCGGCGCGCGCGCCGGCGGAACAGGTCCGGCTGGTCAACTCCGGCACCGAGGCCACGATGTCCGCGCTGCGCCTCGCCCGCGGCTACACCGGGCGCTCCCTGGTCGTGAAGTTCGCCGGCTGCTACCACGGCCACGTCGACGCGCTGCTCGTGGCGGCCGGATCCGGCGTGGCCACGTTCGGGCTGCCCGACTCGCCCGGCGTGACCGGCGCCTCCGCCGCCGACACCATCGTGCTGCCCTACAACGACGCCGAGGCCGTCACCGCCCTGTTCGCCTCCCGCGGCGCCGAGATCGCCTGTGTGATCACGGAGGCGTGCCCGGCCAACATGGGAATCGTGCCGCCCGCCGGCGGGTTCAACGCGCTGCTCCAGTCGCTGTGCCGGCCGGCCGGCGCACTGCTGATCATGGACGAGGTGCTCACCGGCTTCCGCGTGACATCCACCGGCTGGTACGGCGTCGACGGCGTCGACGGCGACCTCACGACGTTCGGCAAGGTGATGGGCGGCGGCCTGCCCTGCGCCGCGTTCGGCGGCCGCGCCTCCATCATGTCCAGGCTCGCCCCGGCCGGCCCCGTCTACCAGGCGGGCACGCTGTCCGGCAACCCGCTCGCGGTCGCCGCCGGCCTGGCGACGCTCCGCGGCTGCACACCCGACGTGTACGCCGCCGTCGACTCCTTCTCCGCCGCACTGTCCAAGCTGGTGTCCTCGGCGCTCACCGAGGCGGGCGTCCCGCACTTCCTCTCCCAAGCCGGAAACCTGTTCTCGGTGTACATGGGCCGCACCGCCCCGGTGCTGAACTTCGACGACGCACGCGCGCAGTCCCCGGAGGCGTACGCCGCGTTCTTCCACTCGATGCTCGACGCGGGCGTCTACCTGCCCCCGTCCCCCTACGAGGCGTGGTTCGTCTCCGCCGCCCACGACGACGAGGCGCTAACGCGCATCGCCAGCGCCCTCCCAGCGGCCGCCCGCGCGGCCGCCGCCGCCCTGAACGCATAGCTTCGTCCGCGGCGCGGCCACATTTGTCTGCGGTAACCGCTGCTATAGCGACAGAAAGTGCAGACAAACTCACTTAGTATGCGGCGCAGGCAACGTCGGCGCAAATCGTTGTCCACAGGAAGTGCTTCCCCGGTACCGGTTATCCACAGACCGTAATTGGGTGCTGACACCTCCGGGGCTTCGCGGCAGCCTCGCTTTATGCGATTCCTCCACCTTGATGACCTTGTGGACTACCGGGATGGGGTGGTTGACACTTCCTCCGCGCTGAAGTACCTGACTCCGGCGGAACTTCGCTGGCGAGTGAAGTCTGGTCGCTGGCAGAAGCCCTGTAAGGGTGTCGTGGTGGCTCAGTCCGGCCCTCTTACCGAGCGGCAGATCTTGTGGATTGCGGTTCTCTGGGCGGGTCACGGTGCAGCGCTGGGCGGTCTCACGGCCGCGATACTCGACGGTCTGAAGGGGTTCGAAGATAGGGAGCCGTTCCCCAACCGCCCGATTCACGTCATCGTCCCCGCAGCACGGCCCATACGGCGCGCAAGCCTCTGCTTTCCCGTAGTCGTCCACTATTCGCGGTTGCTCGGGTCCGGCGACATCCACCCTGTAAGGCGGCCGCCACGGACGCGAATCGCGCGGTCGCTGGTGGACGCGGCGGCGTGGATGGCGACGGACCGGGGTGCCCAGGCGGTGCTGGCCGCGGGCGTCCAGCAAAGGCTCGTCAGGGCCGAAGACATGATCAGCGTGGTCGCGTGCAACGCAAGGCTCAGGCGGCGCAAGGTGATCATGGAGGCGCTCGAGGACATCGCGGGCGGTGCGCACGCGCTGTCCGAGCTCGACTTCACCCGGCAGGTGGTCCGCCGTTTCGGGCTTCCCGAGCCAGACCGGCAGGCGGGGCGCCGCGACTCGCGCGGCCGGCGCAGGTGGCTGGACGCGGTGTGGGAGAAGGCGAAGGTGATCGCGGAGGTCGACGGCGCGGCGCACATGGACGCGCTGGCGTACTGGGACGACATGAGCAGGGACAACGACTTCCGGCTCGGCGGTTACCAGGTGCTGCGGTTCCCCGCGTTCGTGGTCCGTTACCAGGCGGAGGAGGTGGCGCACACGATCCGCGAGGCGCTGCGGGAGGCTGGCTGCGCGTGGTGGGGGTGGCGGGTAAGCTGACGACGCCATGTCCGACACAACCATCATTCACCTGCTCAGGCATGGTGAGGTCGAGAATCCCAGCGGCATCATCTACGGCCGCCTGCCCGGTTACCATCTGTCGGCGAACGGCCGCATGATGGCAGCGGCCGCCGCCGATTTTTTTGCCGAACGGCCGGTGGTTGCCCTTTTCTCGTCACCGCTCGACCGCACGGTGGAGACGGCCGGGCCGGTGGCCGAGCGCCTCGGCCTCGAGATCGTGACGGACGAGCGGCTGGTCGAGCCGTGGAATCATTTCGAAGGGATGATCTTCGGCGTCGGCGACGGGTCGCTGCGCCATCCCAGGCACTGGCGGCGCCTTGTGAACCCGTTCCTGCCCTCGTGGGGGGAGCCGTACAGCCATGTCGTGGCGCGGGTGGCCGCGGTGATGGAGCGCGCCCGTCTCGCGGCGGAGGGACGCGAGGCCGTCTGCGTGAGCCACCAGCTGCCGATCTGGGTGACCCGCCGCGGCGCGGAGGGGCGCCACCTCTGGCACAACCCGAGGCGCCGCGAGTGCGCGCTCGGCAGCGTCACGAGTTTCACCTACTCCGGGGACCGGATCACCGGGATCTCGTACGTGGTGCCGGCCCGGCGTCAGGTACGAGAGGGCGATGCGGCACAATAGGGCCTTACTACCCCCTGTAGGAGATCGCAAGGACCCCCCTTGTTCAGAGGCACCGTATCGAGAGCCAAACGCCGGGTGCTCATCCCGGCGGCGCTCGCGGTGACCGCACTGGTGGTGGCCGTGGTGCTGGTGGCCGGCGCCGGCGGTGGCGGAGCGGCCGGCGGCGTGAGCTACGTGGGCGGCAGCACGAGCGCCGTGCTGTACGCGGCGGGTCACCGCCATCCGGTGCCGGACTTCACCGGCACGACGCTCACCGGGTCCCGGCTGAGTTTCGCGGCGTACCGCGGAAGGGTGGTCGTGGTCAACTTCTGGGGGTCCTGGTGCACGCCGTGCCGCGCGGAGGCCCCGGCGCTCGCGGTGCTTTCCGCGAAGTACCAGCCGTCGGGCGTGCGGTTCCTCGGCGTCGACGTGAACGACGATCCGGCCAGCGCCGGGGCGTTCGCGCGCGGCTTCGGCATCAGGTACCCGAGCGTGAGCGATCCGGGGTACGTGATCACGCAGGATTTCAGCTCGGCGGTGCCCATCAGCGGGACGCCGACGACGCTGGTCGTCGACCGGTCGGGCCGCGTGGCGGGGGCGGTGTTCGGCAGCACGACGTACTCGGAGCTGAACGCGATCCTCATGAGGGTGACGGGGAAGGCAGCCTGAGCCGATGACGGACGTACGTGCCGAGGAGGCCGCGGCGGGGCTGGACATCGTGCCGTCCGGCGCCGGTTCGGGGGGTGCCGGTGCGGGGAGTGATGGTGCGGGGAGTGACGGCACCGGGAAGAGCGCGCCGCCTTCGTTCGGTATCAGCGGGTGGCTCACCTGGGGCTGGCGGCAGCTGACCTCCATGCGGACGGCGCTGGTCCTGCTCTTTCTTCTCGCGCTCGGCAGCGTGCCGGGGTCGATGCTGCCGCAGGAGGGCGCCGACCCGGCGGGCGTGCAGCAGTACTTCACCTCGCACCCGGCGCTGGCGCCGCTGCTGAACCACCTCGGGCTCTTCAACGTGTTCGCGGCGCCGTGGTTCGCCGCCATCTACCTGCTGCTGTTCACCTCCCTGGTCGGCTGCGTGGTGCCGCGCACGTTCCGGCTGGCCGGCTCGGCGCGTTCGCTCCCGCCCCGCGCGCCGCGGTTCCTGAGCAGGCTGCCGCACTCGGCCGGGTACTCGACCGCGCTGCCGCCGGACGAGGCGATCGAGGCCGCGGCCGGCGTGCTGGCCCGCCGCGGGTTCCGGCTGCGCCGGGCTCCCGCCGCCGAGACCTGGGTGTCCGCGGAGCGGGGATACCTGCGCGAGGCGGGAAACCTGCTGTTCCACCTGGCGCTGCTCGGGGTGCTGGTGTCCATCGCGCTGGGCGGCCTGTTCGGTTACAAGGCCGACAAGCTGCTCGTGGCGGGGCAGACGTTCGCCGACACCAGGTCCGCGCTGGATGAGTTCCATCCGGGCAGGCTGGTCGGCGGCGGCGATCTCCCGCCGTTCACGATCACCCTGAACCAGTTCGCCGCCAGCTACCTGGAGTCGGGGCCGGACCGTGGGCAGCCTTCGTTCTTCGACGCGCGGATCAGTTACACGGCGAGCCCGGGCGACCCGGCGCGGTCATACGACCTGGAGATCAACCGGCCGCTGTCGGTTGACTCGACGAAGGTGTACCTGATCGGGCACGGCTATGCGCCGGTGTTCCGGGTGACGGACGCGAGGGGACAGGTCGTGTACAACGCGGCCACGCCGTTCATCCCGGGCAGCACCGGCAACTTCCTGTCCGAGGGAGTGGTCAAGGTGCCCGGGGCGCAGCCCCAGCAGCTCGGCTTCCTCTGCGTGTTCGTGCCGACCGCGGTCGACGTGGGCGGCACGCTGGAATCGGTGTTTCCGGCCGCCGGCAACCCGGCCGTGAGCCTGATCGCCTACGCCGGGGACCTCGGCATGAACTCCGGCGTCCCGCAGTCCGTCTACCAGCTCGACACCGCGGGCATGCGGCGGCTGACCACCGGTACGGAGCTGCTGCAGCCAGGCCAGACGCTGCGCCTGCCGGGCGGCCGGGGAACGATCGCGTTCACCGGATATCGGCAGTGGGTGAGCCTGCAGATCACCCATGACCCGGGGCAGCTGCCCGCGCTCGCCTGCGGCATCGCCGCTCTCGCCGGCCTGCTGCTGTCGTTCATGGTGCGGCGCCGGCGGGTGTTCGTGCGTGCCCGCGCCGGAGAGCGGGGGACCACGGTGCAGGTCGGGGGTCTCGCGCGGACCGACGCGAGCGGCGGCTTCGAGGACGAGTTCGCGTCGCTCGCCAACGAGCTCGCGGCGGCACACCACAGCACCGGGCCGGCGCGTCAATCAGAAACGGGAGAGTGAGGCTCGTGTCCGTCAACCTCGGCCTGGGCCAGGTCAGCAACGACTTCCTGATCGCGGCGCTGGTTGTCTACTCCCTGTCGGTACTCGCGTTCGCCGGCGACTTCGCCTTCGGCCGGCCACGGCGCGCTGCCTCGGCGGCTGGCGCGCAGCGTGCCGCGAGCGAGGCGCGGGTCGCCCAGCTCGCCGCCGTCGGCGCCGCGGTGGCCGGCGCCCAGACCGTGGCCGGCGCGCCGGCGGCCGCCAAGCCCCCGGCGGACGTGACGGCCCCGGGCGAGGCCGGGCGGCCAGCGGACGCGGTGCCCGCGGGGGCGGACCCGGCGGCGCCACCCGCGACCGGGGAGACCCGCGCCGCCGGACCGGAGCAGGGCAGGCCGCTGCCCGAGGTCGTGCCGTCCGGCTTCGGCGCCGTCCGCCAGGCGGGAGCCTGGGTGCAGGCCGCCCTGGCGCTCAGCGTGCTGGGCGTGTCGGCGCACACCGTGGCGGTCGTCACCCGGGGGCTCGCCGTGCACCGGGCGCCGTGGGGCAACATGTACGAGTTCGTCACCGCGCTGACGTGCGTGGCCACGATCTTCTTCGTCGGCGTCATCCTCCGCTACCGCGCCTGGGCGCTGGGCGTCTTCGTGATGGGCTCGGTCGTCGTCGCGCTCGGGCTGACCGAGACGCTCATCTACACCGCGGCCGGGCCGCTTGTCCCGGCGCTGCAGTCGTACTGGCTGGACATCCACGTCGCGGCGATGACGCTGGCGACCGGGATCTTCTTCGTCGCGGCCGTGTTCGGCGTCGTCTACCTGGTGGCCGGCCGGTACGGCAAGAGGGTGCCGGCGGGCAAGGCGGCGCCCGGCAACGGGATCGTGCTGAGGCTGCCGGGCGCCGAGCAGCTCGACCGGCTCACCTACCGGACCGTCGTGTTCGGCTTTCCGGTCTGGACGTTCGGCGTCATCGCGGGCGCGATCTGGGCCGACCAGGCGTGGGGCCGGTACTGGGGCTGGGACCCGGTGGAGACCTGGGCGTTCATCACGTGGGTGCTGTACGCCTGCTTCCTGCACGCGCGGGCCACCGCCGGGTGGCGGGGCCGCCGTGCCCACCTCATCCAGCTGCTCGGCTTCGCCAGCCTGATATTCAACGTCCTGGTCGTTCAGGTTTTCGTCACCGGCATGCACTCCTACGCCGGCGTCGGCTGACGCGCCGTGCCGCGCCGCGCCGTGCCGGCGGTTCCGTCCGGCGGGCGGCGACCCCGTACGGCCCCTGATTCCGTCATCCCGGGGACAAAACGGGCAACCAACATGATCGCGGAGACGCGGGGTCTGATACGGCACCCTGGATTCCACCATCATGATGTCTGGTACTGATGTGACCCGTGGTGCTGGGCTGGCGTGAGCAGTGATTTAGGTGCTGCGGATAACACGGAAGCGGGCTAGTGAGCTGGCGGCTGTCGTCGCCTGACGGCACGCGTATCCGGGGCTCTTGACAGCATGGCCGTTCGCTCATACTCTATAACCAGATGGTTTTAGAACTGAAAGGTTATGCTGATGGCAACTGACAGGCTCAGCCTCGTGTTCGGGGCGCTCGCCGACCCAACCCGGCGGGCGATTCTGAACCGGCTTGCCGAGGGCGAGGCGACCGTCGCCGAGCTCGCCGCGCCATTCAGCGTGTCCCAGCCGGCGATCTCCAAGCACCTGAAGGTGCTCGAGCAGGCGGGCCTGGTCTCGCGGACGCGCCGCGTGACCGCGCGGCTCAGCCGGCTGGAGGCCGAACCGCTGCGCGAGGTGACCGCATGGCTCGCCCGCTACCAGCGCTTCTGGGACGAAAGCCACGAGCAGCTCGACGAGTTGCTGGCCGCACTGCAGGCCACAGAGGACTACGAAAGGAGCAGTGATGAGCAAGACTGAGATCACCGCGGAACCCGGCATACCGCTGATCGTCATTTCCCGCGAATTCGAAGCGGGGCGTGACCTGGTGTTCCGCGCCCACACCGATCCGGAGTTGCTGGTCCAGTGGCTGGGCCCGCGCGATCTGACGATGACCATCGAGCGCTATGACGTCCGCGATGGAGGAAGGTGGCGTTACGTGCACACCGACACCTCTGGCAACGCCCACGGTTTCCACGGGGTCTTCCACGGCGACCCGTCACCCGACGCCATCGTGCATACGTCCGAGTTCGAGGGCGCGCCCGGTCACGTCGTGCTCGAGACCACGACGATGGAGCAGCGCGACGGCAGAACACTCGTCCGCTCGGTCTCGGCGTTCTCTTCGGTGGCAGACCGCGACGCGATGATCGCCTCCGGCATGGAACGCGGAGTCCGCGACTCCGACGAGCGCCTGGAAGAACTGCTCATCGAGCTGAAGGAACGCTGAGCACGATCACAGCCAGTCCGGGCGACGCCCCGCCGGAAGGCCGACGTCGCCCGGCCGCCTGGACGTGCTGGCCCGGCCGGCGGGACATGGAGGCCGACCCGCAGACCCGCAGGTCTTCGCCCAGCATTACCACGACTCGCGTGGCGCGGCCGTCGCAGGGGATCAGCGGTCCTCGCCGGTATCCGCGTTGCCGCGGATGAGCAGGTCCAGCGCGAGCAGGAACTCGGGATCATCATCGGGCCCCTTCGGGGCCGTCCAGCCGCCCGGGCCGGCGTTCCTGGACCGTCCGGCCGGGTGGCGGACCACCGCGTCATCAGCCGCGGTCCATCGCAGGCGCTCCGGGTGGCTGGCGTCCCCGGAGCTGTATGGCACCTCCCCGGTGGAGGGCCCGGGATCGTTGCCGTGCGCGCGGCGGGTGATCAGCCATGCGACGGCCCCGGCGATGAATGTCAGCGCGATGAGGGTGACCCAGGCGGCCTTGGGGAGCCTCCGGTACTCGGCGGCCGGCGTGAGCGCCGCGTCAGCGAGGCAGTAGAGCCAGCAGCCAGCCAGGAAAAGGACAAGCAAGGCTCCAGGCAACAACATGCGGGAAGCCTAACGCGGTGATGGGCGTTCGTGCCGGAAATAGCCAAGTTTTCCCACCTGTACGTTGAATCACTATCTGTCACGCGGGGTGACGTGGCAGCCGGTTTCGGCATACGCTTGCCGTTGGGCGAGAACCAGGGAGTACCGAATTATGCGGCTACGCCTCTTTGACCGGGTCCGCCGGCTCGCCCGCAGGGCTGCGGACAAGCGCGGTCCGGGTCGTGACCGGGCCCGGGAGACCGGATCCGGCCCCTATGGACCCCACGCCCCTTACGGCACCTCCGCGCCATACGGCCCGTCCGCTTCCCGCGATCCCTACGCCTCCCATGGCCCGGCCTCCGACGGCGCCCGCGGTGCCTACGGTCCCCATGAGCATCAGGCCGGCCGGCCCGTTCACGGCGAGATGCAGGGACCGCGGCCCAGCGGCCAGGAGTCGCAGGGAAGGCACCGCAAGCCCGCGCCACCGCAGGGTGGCGCGCCGTACCACGGCGCCGGAGCCCCGCACGGTGCCGGAGCCCCGCACGGCGAGGGGGCGGCGGGCGCCCCTGGACGGGTTGTCGGCCCTGGAAGAATCGCGGACCCCGGAAGGGCCGGGGGCGCCCGGGTGGCGGGCGGCGACGGAGGCCCCAGCCCGGCCGGCGGCATCGCCGGCCCGGCGGCACGGGGCCGCCCCGCGGGCGGAGGCGGCGCGGGACGCGCCCGGATACGCGAGGCGCCGTACGGCACGGCCCCGGTGGCCCCGCCGGCCGACAGCCCCGCTGTCACCGGGCACGCGAGCGCGCAGACCGCCAAGCGGCCCTGGTACCAGGTCGTGGGCGGCCCCGCCGCGGCGCCCCCAGCCGCGGGGCCGTCGCGGGCGCCCGGCGCGGTGGCGGCCATGCGCTCGGCGCGGGGCGCGCTGGGGTCGCAGCTGCCGTTCGCGGCCCCCCATGCTTACGGCCAGCCGCCCACGGCCGACGGCCGCAGGAACTGCGGCCCACTCGAGGCCGTACTCTGGCGGCAGTGGGATCCGGCCGTACCGCCGCCGCCGGAGGTGATCTCCGCCATCGACCGGCTCGCCGAGTTCCCGCTGCAGATCAAGGAGAAACTCGCCGACGGGCTGGACGGCATCTACGTCGGGCCGGGCGGCGTGCCCGAGCTTGACGACATGACCGGCCTGCGCGGAGTGCCGCTGCCGTCGGGCCGGGCAAGCTGGGACGCCTGCGCGGGAGCGTACGGCGAGCGCAAGCTCGTGGTCGGCTCACGGCCGTCGCCGACGCCGGACGTGATGTGCCACGAGGTCGGGCACGCTCTTGACGACCTGGACAGCCCCCCAGGTAAATGGCAATCCGACTCGGCCCAGTTCCGCATGCTCTATGATCAGTGCCAGCCTCATCTCGTGAGCGATTTCCACCGCCAGCCCGGCGGCTTGGGGCGCAAGGAGTTCTTCGCCGATGCTTTCGCCGCGATAGCGTCGGGGCAGCGGCCGGCGCTGGTCGACATGCTTGGCGGTGACACGCGAACCGCGCTGAGGGTGATGCTCTACTTCAACCGGCGTTATGGCATCTAGGGTGATCGTGCGATGTTTGTCATTCGGCTACCGAACGGGAACCTTCAGGTTCCGCGCACGGCGACGGGGAACGACGGGCGCATCATCGGCGACGTGTACGAGGAGATCGGGCCACAGGACGCCGATTACGCACGGCTCGCGGCCCAGGCGCTTACCGCCGACGAGGTCGCGCGGCGCCGTGAGGAGTGGCGCGCGGGAGACGACGCGCTTCGCCGCGAGTTCCTTGAGTTCGCCAGGCTGAACGGCGAGCCTGGCTGGGACGACGACCTCAACCCCGACCCCGAGCACGGGCCGGAGGCGGACTGAGCGCAACGGCGTACGGCTGCCGCCGCAAGCCCCTGCCGCCGCGCACCGTACCCGTGCACCAGGACACCTGCGGATCTCAGGCCGCGGGATGGCCTTGGGGCGACGCGTCGCCGTCGCCGCGGAGCAGGGCACGGACTTCAGATTCGCGGAACCTGCGGTGCCCGCCAGGGGTTCGGATGCTGGTGATCCGTCCCGACGCCGCCCACCGGGTGACTGTCTTCGGGTCAACCCGGAACAAGGCGGCGACCTCTCCGGGGGTGAGCAGTCGCTCGTTGTTGCCGTCCAAGTTCTGTCTCCTCGGGACATCGGTCGAAGTATGACCCTAGTTTGGCGACATACGGGTGCTTTCTGCCTAGATTTCGGGAAATTAGATCATCCTTTCCGCGCCGGGCCTGGTGCTGGCGGGTGCACTAGGGTGGCCCCGTGCCTGATCTGGTTTCGCTCGGCGAGATACGGGACGCCGCAGGCCGACTGGACGGCGTCACGGTGCACACTCCGCTCGTGCCGTTCCCCCGGCAGTTCCCGGGCCTGCTGATCAAGCCGGAGTCCCTGCAGCCGACCGGATCGTTCAAGCTCCGCGGGGCATATGCCACGATCAGCGGGCTGGCCGCCGACGTCAGGAGACGCGGTGTGGTCGCGCACTCCAGCGGCAATCACGGGCACGCGGTCGCCTACGCGGCGGCGCTCCTGGGCGTGCCCGCGGTCGTCGTGGTCCCGGACACCGCGCCATCCATCAAGACCGATGCGATCGCCGCTCACGGGGCCCAGCTCGTCACGGTGGCACCGTCGATGGCGGCCCGCGTCGCGGCGACCAGAGACCTCGTGGACCAGCACGGTTACGCGGAGATCCCGCCGTTCGACGACCGGCGGGTCATCGCGGGGCAGGGCACCATCGGGCTGGAGATCGCCGAGGACTGGAACGACCGCCCCGAGCCCGGACTTGTCGTCGTCCCGGTCAGCGGCGGCGGCCTGATCTCCGGCATCGCGGCCGCGATCCGGGCGCTTCGCCCGGACACCAGGATCGTGGGTGTCGAGCCCGAGCTCGCCGCCGACGCCCGCGACTCGTTCCGGCAGGGCAGGCGTGTGTCCTGGGCGGCGTCCGGCACCGGCCGTACCGTGGCCGACGCGCTGCGGGTGGAGCAGGTCGGCGAGCTGCCTTTCGCGCACATCCGGGAGCTCGTCACCGACATCGTGACCGTGACCGAGGATGAGATGCTCGAGGCCGTTCGGCGGCTCGCGCTGCGGGCCCGGCTGATCGCCGAGCCGGGTGGCGCGGCGGCGGTGGCGGCGTGCCTGTTCCATGCCGAGGCGCTGCCGGCCGCCGCGACCCGGGTCGCGGTGCTGTCCGGCGGCAACATCGACCCGGCCCTGCTGGCCCGCGTACTGGGCTGACCCGGCGCCGCCGGGGTCCGGGCAGCTTTCTCGCCCGGCGCGGGCCGGGCTGCGGGGCACTTGGCCCGGCCCCGGTGCCGGCACGCGTGACGCGGGCCGGGCGGCGTCTACTAAACTGCGTAGTGCTATGCGCACCGCGATCGCCTACACGTCAGCACGGATCCTGCTGCTCGTCGCCGCGGCCATCCTGCTTTACCTGGCCGGCGCGCGGGGCCTGCTGCTGCTCGCGCTGGCCTTTGTGATCAGCGGTATCGCGAGCTTCGTGCTGCTGTCGCGGCAGCGTGACGCGATGTCGGGCGCCCTGTCGTCCCGGTTGAGGAGGGCTGGCGAGCGCGCCGCCGGTTTCCGTGCCCGGCTCGAGGAGGGCGCTCGCGCCGAGGACGACGACGCGGGCGCCGGGGAAGACGGCGCCGCGGGCCGCGCCTATGCGCGAGCGGAAGACCGCGACCAGGGCGTGCCCTAATAACCGGTGCGACCGGGAAGCCCGGGCATGACCAGCGTCACCCCGTGCCTCCCCGCGCCGGCGCCGCCGTCGGGCCGCGGGTAGCCGGCCGCCTGGGCCGGCTCTGGCGTGATCCAGCCGCCCCTGGTGAGCAGGGCAAGGACGGCGGTCACGGCTTCCTGGCGGCTCATCACCGAGGTGTCGATCACCAGGTCGGCGTCGTCCGGCTCCTCGTAGGGATCGGAGATGCCGGTGAAGCCGCTGATCAGGCCCGCCCGTGCCTTCGCGTAGAGCCCCTTGCGGTCGCGCGCTTCGCAGGCATCGAGCGGTGTGGCCACGTGCACCAGCAGGAAGTCGCCGGCGGCGGTCACCATCTCCCTCACCCGGGCGCGTGCCTCCGCGTAAGGAGCGATCGGCGCGCAGATCGCGACGCCACCATGCCGCGCGACCTCGGTGGCCACGTAGCCGATGCGCGCGATGTTCAGGTCGCGGTCCGCGCGGGAGAACGTCAGGCCCGCGGACAGCAGCCGCCGCACCAGGTCACCGTCGAGCAGTGAGACGCTCCTGTCGCCCCGCTCGGCGAGGGCGTCGCGCAGATCGCGGGCGACCGTGGACTTGCCCGAACCCGAAAGCCCGGTGAAGAACAGCACGACGCCCCGCTCGCGGCGCGGCGGGCGCGCTCTGCGCAGCTCGGCCGCGACGTTCTCCGGCATGAACCAGCCCGGTACCGGATCGCCGGCGTCGAGGAGAGTATCCAGCTCACCGTCGGACAGCTCACCGCGCTCGGCGCCCGGCTCGATGAGCGAGAGCGGGCGCCAGACCTCCGAGATCGGGTCGTAGGCCCATTCACCCTCCACGATGACCTGGATCGCCAGCCCAGGGATCCACACCGTGCCGTTCCTGGTCCCCTGGGGCAGTTCCGGCATTCCCTGGGGCGGTCCCGGCATCCCGTGGAGCGGTCCCGGCATCCCGTGGGGCGGTCCCGGCGCGTCCGCGCTGTCGGCGAGCAGGTGCGTCGCCCCGTACGCCGCCGCGATCACCGCGCGCGCGCGAAGCTCGCTGGCGGGGTCGGGGCGGGGCGGCAACGGCACGGGGATCAGGAGCGTGCCTTCCGGCAGCTGCTGCGCCGCCGCGCGCACCGACCGGACCAGGGCCTCCGGCCGCGTCACTATCGCCGCGGGCCCGGCGACCAGCGGCAGCAGCAGCAGCCTGGCCCGTAGCTGGTCGGCGAAATGCCGGAGCTGGCCCAGATGGCGGCGGTTCAGCGGGCGCCTGGTGGCGATCGCGAGCACCGGCTCCCCGGCCAGCTCGGCGCGCACTTCCGCCGGCCGCCGGCGCAGCCGGCGGAACGGGCCGTGCTCGGGCTCGCGAAGCGCGGTGACCGGGCCGGCCAGCCGGAGCAGGCTTCCGGCGCCGTCGGCGAAGACGCGCTCGGTGATGTTCAGCGCGGCGAGCGGGGAGCCCTCATGATCCTGCAGTACCAGGTGCTCCGCACCGTCAGGTACGGCGGTCGCCGGGACCGTCAGCGTGACCGGCAGCGGCCACGGCGTCCCGTCCGCGAGCTCGGCGCGGTCCGCGACGGCGGCCAGGTCCGCGGCGGTCAGGTACCCGGTGAGCGGCGCGTATGCGCCGGAGGTCAGCAGCTCGAGTTCCGCGAGCTGGTCCTCGCCGGGCGTCCAGGCCGGCCAGGTCGCCAGCTCCGTTGGCAATGGCTCAGCGGTCACTGTGGCCTCCGTGTCCGTGCGGCCGCCTCCCCAAAGAAACTCGTCCGGCACGACCGCTTACCTGCCTATGTTGACCTATAACCACCCGGAGGCGGGGGCAATGTCCTCGGCCTGCGATGTTTCCGCGAGGGTAACACAGCGCGAGCGAAACGGTCCGCCGGCTTGCGGATCACGTAAAGCAGCTCATCGTGGGCGCCGGGCTCGGTCGGCTCCCCGTGGCGTCCCCCACCCGCGGTGCGGGATGCGCCGCCGCCGACGGCCTCATGCATCCGGATCGTAGCTGATTAACTACGCAGCGGAGGATGGATCGCGGGGACCCGCGGGGCCGCTGGCGCATCTGGCCCCGCCCAGTGGGGCTGATTACGCCAGCGGCCCCGCTCCGCCGCGGGGCGGGAGCGGTGCGGAGGGGAGCGGTGCCGGAGCGGGGCGGGAGCGGTGCCGGAACGGGGTGGGAGGGGTGCGGGAGCGGTGGCGGAGGGGTGCGGGAGCGGGGCGGGACGGATGGGGCGGGAGCGATGCGGTCGCGGGGCGGGAATAGCCGGGCGGGGACGTAGACTTTAAGGCAGTGCCGCAGTGCACGCCGGGCCCAGCTCCGGGCGCGCACGGGGGTTTCGTGCTGCCCGGATTCGCCCGCGGGCTCCCTCTGCCGCGCCCGCGCACGCCTTCCGCGACACCGCCGCCGCGTCCACCGCCGACATTGGGACATGATGAGCCTCGCCGGACTACTCAGTACCGTCGCCGAAGAACCCAGACTCCGTAACACCCTCTCGGGCGATCCCGACCTTCCCGCCGAAGGCCGGGACCTGGTCGCGCCGCTCGCGCTGCGGCCGCTGCTGGCCGCCGCCCTCGCCGCCGAGGCGGGGCGGTTCGTGCTCGCCGTCACGGCCACGGCGCGGGAGGCGGACGACCTGACCGCGGCGCTGTCCGCGTTCCTGCCGCCGGAGAGCGTGGCCACGTTCCCCGGCTGGGAGACGCTGCCGCACGAACGGCTGTCGCCGCGCTCCGACACGGTCGGGCAGCGGATCGCCGTGCTGCGCCGGCTGGCGCACCCGGACAGGGCGCGGGACGCGGAACTGGCGGGCCCGCTGAAGGTCGTCGTCGCGCCGGTGCGCGGCGTGCTGCAGCCGATCGTCGGCGGACTCGGCGACCTGGAGCCGGTCCGGCTGACCGCCGGCGCCGGCGCCGATCCCGACGACGTGCTGAGCCGGCTGATCGACATCGGCTACGCGCGCGCCGACATCGTCACCAAACGCGGTGAGCTCGCGGTCCGCGGCGGGATCCTCGACGTGTTCCCGCCGACCGAAGAGCACCCGGTGCGTATCGAGTTCTTCGGCGACACCGTCGACGAGATCCGCTCGTTCCGCGTCGCCGACCAGCGCAGCTTCGGCGAGGCCGGCCATGGCCTATGGGCCCCCCCGTGCCGCGAGCTGCTGCTCACCCCCGCGGTGCGCGCGCGGGCAAAGGAGCTCGCCGACCAGCATCCGGGCGTCGCGGAGATGCTGAGCAAGCTGGCCGACGGGATAACGGTCGAGGGCATGGAGTCCTTCGCCTCGGTGCTGGCCGACCGGATGGAGCTGCTGCTCGACTACGTTCCGCTCGGCGGCATCGTGCTCGCCTGCGATCCGGAGCGGATCAGGACGAGGGCCATGGAGCTGGTCAGCACCAGCCGGGAGTTCCTCGAGGCGTCCTGGGTGGGTGCCGCCGCCGGCGGTGAGGCGCCGATCGACCTCGGCGGCTCCGCCTTCCAGCCCATCGCGCGGATCCGGGAGGCGGCGGCGGAGCTCGGGCTGCCCTGGTGGACGCTCGCGCCGTTCGGCGTGACCGACGCCGACACCACCGACGCCGACGCCGACGCCGAAGCCGGGGCCCCGGGGTCGGAGCACTACCCGTTCGGTATGAATGCATCCCCAGCACCCGCCTACCGCGGCGATACGGACCGCATGATCACCGACGTGCGCGGCTGGCTCGCGGACAACTGGCGGGTCGTGCTGGTCACCGAGGGGCACGGGCCCGCGCAGCGGCTCGCCGAGATGCTCCGCGGCGAGGGGCTCGGCGCCCGCCTCGGCGACATCACCGAGCCGCCGGAGCCCGGCGTGCCGTACGTGTCGACTGGCATGCTCGAGCAGGGGTTCAGCTGGCCCGCGGGGCGCCTGGTCGTGCTCACCGAGAGCGATCTGGCCGCCCGCGGCGCGAGCCGGCCGTCCACCAGGGACATGCGGCGGATGCCGAGCCGGCGGCGCGGCGGCGTGGACCCGCTGCAGCTGCGGCCCGGCGATTACGTCGTGCACGAGCAGCACGGGGTGGGCCGCTACCTGGAGATGACCAGCCGCACCGCGGCCGGCGCCACCAGGGAGTACCTGGTGATCGAGTACGCGCCGGCCAAGCGCGGCCACCCGCCGGACCGGCTCTACGTGCCAACCGACCAGCTGGACGAGGTCACCAGGTACTCCGGCGGCGAGGCGCCCGCGCTGCACCGGCTGGGCGGCGCGGACTGGGCGAAGACCAAGGGCCGGGCGCGCAAGGCGGTGCGGGAGATAGCCGCCGAGCTGATCCGGCTGTACTCGGCGCGGATGGCGTCGCCCGGGTACGCGTTCGGCACGGACACGCCGTGGCAGCGCGAGCTCGAGGACGCCTTTCCCTACGTGGAGACCCCGGACCAGCTCGCCGCCATCGACGAGGTCAAGCGCGACATGGAGCGGCCGGTGCCGATGGACCGGCTCATCTGCGGTGACGTCGGATACGGCAAGACCGAGATCGCGGTGCGCGCGGCGTTCAAGGCGGTCCAGGACGGCAAGCAGGTCGCCGTCCTCGTGCCCACCACGCTGCTCGCGCAGCAGCACTACAACACGTTCTCCGAGCGGTACGCGCCGTTCCCGGTCACGGTGAAGCCCATGTCGCGCTTCCAGACCAGCGCGGAGGCCGGCGAGACGCTCGAGGGCCTCGCCGGCGGCACCGTGGACGTGGTCATCGGGACGCACCGGCTGCTGTCCGCGGAAACCCGCTTCAAGCAGCTCGGGCTCGTGATCATCGATGAGGAGCAGCGGTTCGGCGTCGAGCACAAGGAGTACCTCAAGCGGCTGCGCACCGAGGTGGACGTGCTCGCCATGTCCGCCACGCCGATCCCGCGCACGCTGGAGATGGGGGTCGCCGGCATCAGGGAGATGTCCACGATCCTCACCCCGCCGGAGGAACGCCACCCGGTGCTCACGTTCGTCGGCGCCTACGACGAGAAGCAGGTCGCCGCCGCGATACGGCGCGAGCTGCTCCGCGACGGCCAGGTGTTCTTCGTGCACAACCGGGTCGCCTCCATCCGCAAGGTCGCGGCCCGGGTGGCCGAGCTGGTGCCCGAGGCCAGGATCGCGGTCGCGCACGGGCAGCTGAACGAGCACGAGCTCGAGAAGATCATGGTGGACTTCTGGGACCGCGCCTACGACGTGCTGGTCGCCACGACGATCGTCGAATCCGGGCTGGACATCCCGAACGCCAACACGCTCATCGTGGACCGCGCCGACGCGGCCGGCCTTTCCCAGCTGCACCAGCTCCGCGGCCGCGTCGGGCGGGGCAGGGAACGCGCCTACGCGTACTTCCTCTACCCGCCGGAGAAGGCGCTGTCGGAGACCGCGCACGAGCGGCTGGCGACGGTGGCGCAGCACACGGAGATCGGCGCCGGGATGTACGTGGCGCTGAAGGACCTCCAGATCCGCGGCGCGGGGAACCTGCTCGGCGGCGAGCAGTCCGGGCACATCGCCGGGGTCGGGTTCGACCTGTACGTGCGGATGATCGGCGAGGCGGTGCGCGAGCTGAAGGGCGACGGCCCGGCCGACCGGCCGGAGGTCCGGGTGGAGCTGCCCATCAACGCGCACATACCGCACGACTACGTGCCCGGCGAGCGACTGCGGCTCGAGGCGTACACCCGGATCGCCGCCATCGACTCCGCCGACGACGTGAAGGCGGTGCGGGAAGAGCTGACCGACCGGTACGGCGAGCCTCCGGCGCCGGTGCTGAACCTGCTGGAGGTGGCGCGGCTGCGGTCGGACGCCCGGCGCGCGGGGCTGACCGACATCACCCTGCAGGGCAACCACGTCCGTTTCGCACCCGTCGTGCTGCCCGATTCCCGGCAGGTCAGGGTGCAGCGGCTGTACCCGAAGACGCTGCTGAAGCCGGCGGTGCGTACCATGCTTGTGCCGGTGCCGAAGACCGCGGCGTTTGGCGGCCAGCCGCTGCGGGACACCGAACTGCTGGCGTGGTGCGCGGAGGTCATTCGTTCGGTACTCTGCGACTCGTTACCAAGAAGGGACAATCGCCTGTGTTCCGTATGAAGGGCGCGGTGGCGGTCGCTGCCGCCGCGTTCGGCGCGTGCGCGCTGGTATCCGCGTGCGCACCGGTCAAGATGGGCGCCGCCGCGGTCGTCGGCAGCCAGCGGATCTCGATCGACGCGCTCGACTCGCAGGTCGCCAACCTCGCCGCGGCGTACCCGCCATACGCCAGCCAGGTGCAGATCACCACCGCGCAGATGCCGGGCGACGTGCTCAGCTGGCTGATCCGCTTCGCCATCCGTGACCAGATGGCACAGGACGCCGGCATCACCGTGTCCCAGGCCGATGTCGAGCAGGCGATCGCGCAGATCGACGCCCAGGCGCGGGCGCAGGCGCAGCAGTCCGGGCAGGGCAACTACAGCCTGCGGCTGCTGCTCGTGGCCAACGGCATCCCGCCGGACATGGTGTCCGGCCTCGGGCGGTACCAGGCGATCGAGCTCGCGTACATCAAGAAGTACAACAACGGCACGATCCCGACCTCGACGGCCGGGGTGAACGCCGCGACGGCACAGCTCAACCGCGGCCAGTGCGAGGCGGCCAAGACGCTGAACATCCAGGTCAACCCGCAGTTCGGGCGGCTGGACTACAGCCAGTACTCGGTGGTGCCGGCGCCCGACACGCTGTCCAGAGCGCCCGGCGCGGCGGCAAAGGCGTCCCCCGCCGCGACGACGCCCGCCTGCTGACCGTGTTGGGAGCGCCGTGCTGACCGTCCTGCGCACCAGCCCGCGCGTCGCGCCCGGGCTGCTCAGCTTCCAGGCATGGGAGGCGCTGCGCGGTGCCCGCCGGGTGCTGGCGGGCTCGCCGGAACACCCGCTGCTGCCCGCGCTGGCCGAGGCGGGGATCGGCTACGAGGTCGTGTCTTCTGAGGACGCCGCGCGGCTGGCCGCGGCGGCGGACGGAGATGTTGTGTGGCTGGCCGATCCGGGCGGTGAAGCCCCGGCCCCGCCGCCGGATTCCGTGCCCGCCCGGGTGATCGAGGGGTCGCGTGACCTGCCCGGCGCGCGGCTGCTTGACCTGGTCGCCACCATGGACACGCTGCGCGCGAAGTGCCCGTGGGATGCCAGGCAGACGCACGCGTCGCTGGCGCCGCACCTGCTGGAGGAGCCGTACGAGGCGCTCGAGGCGCTGGAGACCGGGGATGACGCCGCGTTCCGTGAAGAGCTCGGGGACGTGCTCCTGCAGGTGGTCTTCCACGCGCGCATCGCCGCCGAGCGCCCCGGCGGGTACACCGTTGACGACGTGGCCGACGGCATCGTCGCCAAGCTCGTGCGCCGGCACCCGCATGTGTTCGCCGACGTGGTGGTCGCGGACGCGGACGAGGTGAAGCGGAACTGGGACGAGATCAAAAGAGCAGAACGAGCCGAACGAGGGGTGGAGTCTGTTTCTGGTACGCCATCCGTGCTCGACGGGGTGCCGTTCGGTCAGCCGGCCCTCGCGCTGGCAGCGCAGCTACAGCGGCGGGCGGCGCGGGCCGGCGTGCCCGCCGACCTGATCTCCGCCGGATCCGATGGCTCTGCCGCTGGCCTGGGGGACCAGTTGCTCCGGCTGGTCGCGGCGGCGCGGGAGGCGGAGCTCGATCCTGAGCTGGAGCTTCGCGCGGCGGCCCGGCGCTACCGCGACGTGGTGCGTGAGTGGGAGCGGTCGCGGCAACCGCAGGGTCAGGGTTAGGCGTTCAGAAGCTAGAGAGAAGCAGCTCACAAAAAGAATTTATAACAATAAGGCAACGCCATCCCTCGTATCTTTTGCTCCTGGGGGCGCGCGCGAGGTTGATAGTGGTGGTTCATCGTGTTTTCTCCACACTTGTCCGCACTTGATTTATCCGCGTTCGCTTCGTTAGATAGTTTGGCCGAAGAAGTGCATGTGTGTGGGGGGAGAGCATGCGCAAGGTGACTGTGCACGAAAGCATGGGCCAGCGCTTCCCCCGCCCGCTGGCGTCTGGCCGGCATACCCCCGCAGGTACCTACGCTCCGCTACCCTCAGTCCTCGCTCCCGCTGGGCTCATGCGGGGTGTGCATGCCGCGGTCGTCGTGACGGCGATCGTGTCGGTTGCGGCCACCGCGACCCTCGGGCTGATTCCGCAGTTGCAGCTTTCCGGCTTGTGGCAGGCGGACCATCTCGCGGTGGAAGCGTCGCTGGAAACGGCAGCGTCGCTGGTCGCCCTGCTGGCCTGCTTCTCGATACTTGGCAGGCTTCGCCGCCGCACCGGGCTGAGCGAACTTGTGCTGGCGTGTGCGCTCGCGGTACTCGCGCTGTCGAACCTGTTCCTGGTCACAGTGCCGATCGTGGCGGGCTGGGCACCCGATTACCTGACCGTCTGGGCGGCGCCTGCCGCTCGCGGCCTTGGTGCCTTGCTGTTCGCCCTCGCCGCACTCGTGCCGAACCGCCGGTTGCGGCGACCTGGCGTGGTGCTCGCAGCCAGTGCGGGCGGAGTGACAATCGCGCTGCTACTGGCCACCGTCCTTGCCCACGCGTTCGCTCGCCGATTGCCCCACCAGCTGATAGCTTCGCAGGCGCCCGAGTCACCCGGAGGGCCCGGCCTGCGCATGCACTTGGCATGGCTCGCGCTGGAACTCGTGGCGGCAGGGGTCTACGGCATGGCCGTGGCCGGGTTCCTGCGGCGCTCCCGGCGGTTCGGTGATGAGTTCTTCGGCTGGCTTGCCGTCGCCGCGGTGCTGGCTGGGGTGGCGCATGTCAACTACTTTTTGTATTCGGTTACGCGCTGGGAGTTCTTGTACGCCGGTGACGCGTTCCGATGTGCGTTCTATGCCGCTCTCCTCGTCGGCTCGATGCGCGAGATCTGGTCATACTGGCGCGCGCTGTCGGAGGCTGCGGTCATCGAGGAGAGGCGGCGGATCGCCTGCGACCTGCACGATGGACTGGCGCAGGAACTTGCCTACCTGACGCGCCACCTCGATTCGCTGAACGGTTCAGCCGACGAGGAGGAGCTGACCAGGTTGCGCGGGGCCGTGGAGCGCGCGCGACTGGAATCCCGCCGCGCAATCAGCGCGGTAGCGGCACCCAGCGGTCAGCCGCTCGAGGTGGCGCTGGCCGAGGCCGTGACCGAGGTCGCAGAACGTTACCACGTGCAGCTGCAACTGCATCTCACCCCGGGTATCCGGCTGTCGCCCGCCCGGCGGGAGGCACTCGTGCGGATAGCCTGCGAGGCGGTCACCAATGCCGCCCGGCATAGCGGGGCCAGCCGGGTTGACATCGGGCTGGAACGTAACGGCTCGGGTGCGCGGCTTCGAATCAGCGACGAGGGGCATGGCTTCGACACCAGCGCACCGAGTCGCGGATTCGGCCTCATCGCGATGCGCGATCGCGCCGGATCCATTGGCGCCGAGCTGTTTATTTCGTCCATGCCCGGTCGTGGCAGCCAGGTGGAGGTTGCGATGTGAGCACCAAGACGAGGCCTCTTCGGGTGCTGATCGCCGACGACCACGCGCCCAGCCGGCACGACGTACGGCGGGCGCTCGAACGTGACGGGCGGTTCGGCATCTGCGCTTCGGTGGCGGACGCCGCCGAAGCCATCCAGGCAGCGATACGGGAGCGACCGGATGTCTGCCTGCTCGATATCAGGATGCCGGGCAGCGGCCTGGCCGCGGCCTGGGAAATCGCCGCCAGGCTTCCGATGACGAAGATCCTCATGCTCACCGTCTCGGATGACGACGCGGATTTGCTTGCCGCGCTGCGCGCCGGTGCCGACGGGTATCTGCTGAAGACGATGAACCTGCAGCGGCTGCCGGACGCCATCGACGGCGTCCACTCGGGTGAGGCGGCGATGCCACGGAGGCTTGTCGCGCGCCTGCTCGAACATTTCCGTGGCCACGAGCCCCGCTGGCGGCGGCCCATGACAGGCGAAACCTCGGGAGAGCGGCTGACCAGCCGCGAGTGGGAGATTCTCGAGTTGCTGGCGGAGGGAATGTCAACCAACGACATCGCCCGTGAGCTGGTGTTGTCGGCCAGCGCGATCCGTGTGCACATCGCCGCTGTCGTGCGAAAGCTCGGCGTCCCCGATCGGGGCGCCGCAGTCGGCCTGTTCCGCCAGCGCTCAGACACCTGAGCACGCAGTTGCTTGCGGTACCGGCGGCCGGGCGGAGACGCTCAAGGGTGGAGGTGCCGACGAGACTGCGAAGTCCCGCAAGGCCCTGAGCGTCAGCGGAGGGAGCGGCCGTGAATGACGTCTATGGGGTCCTGGATGGCTTGCGTCATATATGTCAGGACATCCGGCCATCCGCACCCGGCATGGATGCTCTTGAAGCGCGGCATTGCGCGTCCGGCGCAATTCCGCTCCTCCACGTGGGACTCCTCGGAGGCTTCCGCGTCGAACGCGCGGACGCGAGGCAGACCGTGCCGGATTGGCCGAGGCGTAGCGCCAAGACTCTGACCAAGCTTCTGGCGGTCCACCCTGGGCACGCGTTGCACCGCGAGCAGATCATCGACATCCTCTGGCCGGGTGTGGACGTGGACTCCGCGCTCAACAGCTTCGGCAAGGCTCTTCACGCCGCCCGCCACGTGCTGGAGCCGGAGCTTCTGCGGCGGCAGGATTCGGCGTATCTCCACCTGGCGGACGCCATGCTCGTCCTCAACACCGACCATGTCCTGGTGGACGCGGACCAGTTCGAGCAGCTAGCCGGGGACGCGGTAGGCGGTGGGGAAATCGGGGCATACCAGGCCGCGCTCGCGGCTTACGGCGGCGAGCTGCTGCCCGAGGACCGCTACGAGAGCTGGTGCGCAGAGCGCCGAAGCGTCGTGGAGGGACTGCATGTCCGGCTCCTGCTCGGGCTGGCGGAGATCCTCGAGCGGCGCGGCGCCTACAACGAAGCGGCAGACCGGCTTCGCGACGTGCTCCGGCAAGATCCGGCGCGAGAATCTGTCCATCGCCAGCTCATGCGTCTGTATGCGCGGATGGGAACACCAGACCAGGCGCTGCGCCAGTTTCACATCTGCGAGGACGTCCTGCGGCGAGAACTCGATATCGCGCCTCAGCCGGAAACCCTCTCGCTCTACGATGAGATACTCACAAACCGGCTCTCGCCACCGTCGCCGGGGCCCGAGCCGATTCGTGACCGGACCGGCTCGCGCGCCTCATCCCCCATCCAGAGCCCTGACAGGTCCCCGTTCATCGGCCGGGAACGAGTGATCCAGTGCATGTGCGATCAGCTCATGCGACGTGATGAGGGACGCGTCGGCATGGTCATTGTCAGCGGGGAGGCAGGGGTCGGCAAGACGCGGCTTCTCGAGGAGTTCGCTCTCCGGGCGAGGGAACAAGGGGCCGTCACGCTCTGCGGTGCGAAGGGCGCACATGCGAACAGCTTCACCTGCGGCCCGTTTGCTGTTGCTCTCGAGGACTACGCGACAAGACTGCCGGAAGCCGACCGTAGAGAGCTCGCACGTGAGTACCCTGCCCTGGCGCGGTTCGTTCCGTCACTGGGACCTGGGATTCCGCTCCCGGCTCTGGCGCCCGATCTGCACGACTACCATCTCGGTCTCATCCCGTCTATCGTCCAGTTCCTGACGAACCTGGCTCGCACGAAGCCTGTTCTCCTGGTCCTCGGTGACCTGCACGAGGCCGATGATGCCGGACTTGACCTCATGAGGTATCTGGCTCATCTTGCGGTCCATGTTCCACTGCTCTTGGCTGGGGCGTTGCGCGACGCCGATATCGAGATCGGCGTCGGACTGTGGCGTATGAGCGAGGCTATGACGCGGGAGCGGCTCTGGCTCAGAATTGACCTGCGCTGCCTGTCCAGGCGCGCAACCGATCAATTGGTGCACGCTATGCTGCCCGGCGTCCATGTCAGCGACGAAACGCTGACGGAAATATACGCGGAGTCGCGGGGGAATCCGCTATTCGTCCGGGAGCTTGTCGATGGCATAAGCGCCTCCGGCGACCCGGCCGCAGACGAAGAGTCCCAGGGTCATTCGTGGCTCGCGGCACGGCTGTCGGCCCGTACGCGTGCCCTCACCGACATGCGGCTCGCACTCATGGACAAGCCGCTGCGCACGGTGCTGGGGCTGGCCGCGACCGCTGGCGGTACGGAGATCTCGCTGAGCCAGCTTCGCGCCGGGGCGGCGGCGCTGGAACCGCCATTGGCTGTTCCAGTACTCTTCGATGCGCTGGACAGAGCCCTGCGGACGCGCCTCCTGGAGGAGCGCGAGGAAGGCTACGCTTTCCGGCATCCGATCGTTCGCGAGGCCGTGTGTGACTGTCTTCCGCGGCACCGCCGAGATGAATTTCGCGCGGCTCTGATAGCGGTTGGAGCAGGGGCTCATGGCTGACCGATGGTCCCATTGCAAGAACCCTGGCATGCGTCGATTTAACTGGCACCTTCGCGGCGCCCATGGGTATCAAGTCGGCCCTCCTGATATCTACCGTACTCTCCCGGAATACGGCTGGAAGAGGGCTGGAATCCACACGTTATATGCTCGGAGGGCATTCGAGTCGTCATGGACCATCCGATCTTGGTATGCGGGCCCAAGAGGTAAAACTCATCACGAGACAAGGACGGGACAGTTAGCCAGGATCCCTAACTTCACCAGATCCTTTGGGAGCAGATGGTCAATGAGTCGCGTTCGGCTGGCTGCCGCGTCCAAAAGTCCGTTGAGGCGCAGATGGTTGTCGGGTCGAGTTATTGTCGCGGTCCTTGTGCTGGCAGTGGCGTCGGCCGCGGGGTTGATGACGCTCAGGTCTTCACTGTTCCCCTACCTGCTGTACGTCGCGATCTCGCTCCTCATGGGAGCGGTTGCCACGTCGACGCTCGTCTGGATGCTCCATGCCTGGCGGACCCCGGCCTCGCTCGCGGCGAGCGGCCTCGAGGCCGACGGTCGCGGCACGGCCCATTCATTCTCGCTGATCGTTCCCGCCCGCCACGAGGAGGCGGTGCTTGAAACCACGCTCTCCCGCTTGATCCGCAGCGATTATCCGGACTTCGAGGTGCTCGTTGTCGTTGGCGCTGATGATCCAGGGACCCGCGAGGCGGCAGAACGCGTGGCCTACCGCCATCCGGAACGTGTCAGGGTCGTCATCGACCACAGTTGGCCCAAGAGCAAGCCAAAGGCCCTGAACGCGGCGCTTCCCCATTGTTCGGCCACGATCACCGGCGTGTTCGATGCCGAGGACGACGTTCACCCGGCACTGCTGCGCAGGGTCGACCAGTGCTTTCAGAGGACCGATGCGGACATCGTGCAGGCTGGCGTGCAGCTGATGAACTTCCGCTCGCGCTGGTTCGCGGTTCACAATGTGCTTGAATACTATTTCTGGTTCCGCAGCCGGCTGCACGTGCACGCTCGCCAGGGCTTCATCCCGCTCGGCGGTAACACGGTCTTCATCCGGACGCCGATCCTGCGTGCGGTAGCGGGCTGGGCGGATTGCCTCGCCGAAGACTGCGAGATAGGCGTGCGGCTTAGTGCGCTCGGCGCCCGCACCGCTGTCTTCTACGAGCCCGAGCTGGCGACACGGGAGGAGTGCCCGCCGACGGTCGGCGCGTTCGTGCGGCAACGGACGCGCTGGAACCAGGGATACCTCCAGACCCTTGCCAGAGGTTACTGGCAGCGCCTGCCGCCACGGCAGCGGATGCTCGGCGCATACATCCTGGCCAGCCCGTACGTCATGGCTTTGGCTTGGGTGATGATCCCGGCTGCGATCGCGACCGCCGTGGCCGTGAAGGCTCCGATTGAGATAACGCTCTTGTCGTTCCTGCCGCTGATGCCCATGCTGTCCATGCTGGTCGCAGAGGGCATTGGCCTTGGGGAGTTCTGCCGCGCCTATGGGGAGCGGCCCTCAGCGCGCGACTACGGCCGTTTGGTTTTTGGGCTTGTGCCGTATCAGAGCCTCCTGGCGTATGCTGCCGCGCGGGCTGTGCTTCGCCAGGCCCGCGGTGCCCAAGGCTGGGAAAAGACCACACATCTGGGCCTGCATCTCGGACGCCCTTCCAGCGTGGCCGCGAGATCGGAGCTGGCCGCGCCCGTTCCCCGCGTCCTCGAGCCATGCTCGGAATCGCACGCTCTAGCGGAGAATCTTGCCGGCTCGCACCAAATGACAGAAACGCAAGCCGACGCGCTGGTGCCCGGTCTCATCAGCCTCCCCAGGGAGATTCAGCGAACATACGGGTACGTCGCGGCTGGGCCTGCCGCGGACACTGACCCGCCGGGTAATGGCCATAGGGAGTTGCCGATCCGCTCGCTCGATCACGCGTTCACAGACCACCTGTTCGGAGATACTGGCGGCGCACCTCTGTGGGCCCGGCTGGATGGCGCGACTGAAGGCGGAGCGGTGCCCGCACCGTCGGGCCCGCATCCGCGCAGCCGACTCCTGAGCCCCCACAGTCGGCTCGCGGCCGTCCGCGCTCTCCTGGCAAGACTCCTCAGGTCGCGCGCCGACATCGCAGTCCAAGTTCCGCTGCTCGTCACAGTGGGATTGGTGCAGGCGACGAACGTGTTTCACTGGCCCGCGGTCTTGTTCGACGAAGGTACTTATGTCGGAAACGCGTGGGCAGTCGCGGCACGGGGAGAACTCGGCTTCTACACGTACACGTACGGCCATCCGCCACTAGCTTGGTTGCTCTTTGACGTCTGGACGTCTGTGGGCGCCCTTTTCGGGCAGGCCGCTTACTCGCTCGGCAGTGCCAGGGAACTGATGTCTGCGGTGGCCATCGTAAGCTGTTCCCTCTTGTACACTCTCGCGAGACGTCTTGGGATGAGCAGGCCATTTGCCGTGCTAGCCGTGCTCCTATTTGCACTGTCCCCGCTGTCCCTTTATTTCCATCGCGCAATGCTTCTAGATAATCCGGCTACCGCCTGGGCGATAGCCGCATTCGTCTTTGCCCTGTCACCGCGAAAGCGGCTTTGGAGCTTCGTGGGAGGGGGCGCCTGCTTTGCCGCAAGCGTCCTATCGAAGGAGACAACCCTGGTCATGCTGCCAGCGCTGGTAATTGCCGCCTTCCAGGGCGCCGACCCGCGTACGCGCCGCTATTGCGTGACGTTGCTCGTCTCGTCCTTCATCCTGGTGGCTGCGGCTTTTCCGCTCTACGCGACCCTGAAGGGCGAGCTCCTTCCCGGGCCGGGTCATGTCAGCCTCATCGGCTCTGACGTCAACATGGTAGCCACCCGTCGGGGAACCGGCAGTGTCCTTAGTTCTTCCAGCGTGGGACGCGGAATCGTGATGTTCTGGCTGGGTCTCGACCCCTGGCTGGTTGGTGTAGCACTCCTGCTGTCGCCGATCGCACTCGTGCGCCGCAACACCCGGGCGGTAACGCTCGCATACCTCATACAGGCAGCGATAATCATGAGGCCGGGATATCTGCCGTCCATGTACGTAATTGCGCTGCTGCCGTTCGCGGCGCTCATCGTCGCCGGTACCATCCACACCCTGTGGCGTTTCGCGACGGATGACCATCCCCGGCGCCGGCTTCGCGGACGTCATTCCAGGTCCTACTCCGCACGGCTGCGGGCAGCCGCCGCAGTTACGAAGGCAGGTGCGGCGGCATCGACGATAGCGCTCGCGGCGGTGGTAGCGGTCGCCGCCATTTATACTGCTCCGCGCTGGGCGCGCTCTGATCATACCGCGACGACGGTCAGGATGGATGGCCCAGAACTCGCCGCAGAGAATTGGCTTACACAACATATCGGGCATGAGAAGCGTATCATCGTTCGCGACGACTTCTGGATCTATCTCATTGAGCACGGCTTCGATTCTCATCCGGTGAAGGGCGGTTTGAACTCCCGGAAAGTTGAAACCTACTGGCCGCTTGATTACGACCCGGCCGTTCAGCGAGCGTTCCCGCACGGCTGGCAGGATTTTGACTATATCGTGGTGACGCAAGACATGATAAACACACTGAACCAGACTCCGACAGCCGCTGCAGCGATCAGCCATTCACGATTGCTGGTGACCTTCGGTCAGGGGACAAATCGTATCGAGATACGCGCGATCATCGGAGCGCATCCCGAGACCTCGCGTCCGTAGAATGTGAGGCGCTGTGCATGGAATAAAATCGCGCAAGGCCGTGAGAGTCGCTTGGCAATTGGCATTCGCTTTGAGTTTCATCGCGATGTGTGCTGGTTGTGCGCAGAGCCGCGGCCTTGCTGTACGGGTGGACGGCAACCGTCTCGTCGACGCTGGTGGCCGGACCATCCGTCTGCTTGGAGTAGATCGGTCAGGCGGGGAGTATGCTTGTGTGCAAGGCCTCGGATTTTTCGAGGGGCCCACGGACGCGCAAGCGATTGCCGCCATGGCGGCTTGGCGAATCAACACAGTGCGTCTGCCGTTGAACGAAGACTGTTGGCTTGGCATCAATGGCGCTCCGGCCCAGTACTCTGGCGCGCGATATCGGGCCGCAGTGCGCGCTTACGTGAGTGGGCTTAACAATGCGGGCCTTTATGTAGTGCTCGATCTCCACTGGAACGCTCCTGCGAGAGAACGGGCAACCCAGCAACAGCCGATGGCAGATCTTGACCATGCTCCCGCGTTCTGGTCCTCGGTCGCGAGCACTTTCCGTACGAATCCTGCCGTAATCTTCGACCTCTACAATGAGCCAGTGAATATCAATTGGAAGTGCTGGCTCGACGGCTGCATGCTGCATGGCGGCTGGCGTACGGCTGGCATGCAAATGCTCGTCGACGCTGTGCGCTCAACGGGCGCCCGCCAGCCAATCATTGTGAGCGGGCTGGACGCTGGGGATGACATCAGCGGATGGCTGCGCTATCGGCCACACGACCCTATTAGCCAGCTCGTTGCGGGATTTCACATTTATAACTTCATGCCTTGCACCAAAGTAGGCTGCTGGAATCAAGACGTCGCGCCAGTGGCGCAACAGGCCCCAGTAGTCACCACTGAGATGGGTGAGACCTGGTGCAAGGACGTACTTATCAAAAGCTTCATGAGCTGGGCTGACCGTATGGGTGTCTCTTACATCGGGTGGAGCTGGAATCCGGCAGGCTGTGGCGCTCCTGCGCTGATTACTTCGTGGAACGGCCAGCCGACTGCATACGGGACGGGTCTGCGGGCGCATCTGATAAGGCTGTACCAGCTCCGGCAGACTGATACAGAGACGTTGCCGTAGCGCCTGCGCCGACTCGCCGAGCTCCGGAGCCAGGCGCGTCGCGGTCTGCGGAGGCTGCGGTACCGGCACCTCTTGGCTGACGGGACGACCGCAGACCGTCGATGGAATCGCATTGGAAGACGCCAACACCATGATGGCTGAATCGAAGAGGACTGGGATCTGCCCCAGTCCGCGCCGTCGTGATACCAGGGGTTTGGACTATGCAGTGCCCGCAGTGTGGCGCGAAAACACCGGACGAGGAGTGGAACTGCGTCGCATGCCGCATGAATGTCTACTGGGCCAGCCAGCATTACGAGGATCTCGCGGGGATACGGCGACAGCATGGAATGCCCGGCCCTGCCGATACGCCGCCGTTCCTGCTCAGCGCCCACGTATCTGCCATGGACGAGCGCGCGGAGCGAGGCGGGACCGTGGAGCACAAGGTCCGCCAGATCGCCCGGCGGGCGATGAGTCAGCAGGCGCGTGATCAGCCCAGCATTTCGCCCGGACGAGATCCTGATCGTGCTCAGGCTCGGAAGCGGCGCGAAAACCAGGCCGAAAGCAGCGCGGAATAGAGTCACCGCACTCGGCGGGCACCCGAGCGCGACAACCTATGGAGGCAACGTGGGTGCAGGACAGGTAGTGTTGCCGCCCGGTTCGGCTACCGGCCCGTTCGCCGATGTGCCAGGGCTCACCGCTCACGAGAGCCAGGTCCAGGTCCGGACCCTGCCGGAGCTCGAATGCAGCGTGGGCGTCATGGCCTATAACGAGGAAGCCAATATCGCGCACGCCCTCGACAGCATCCTCAGGCAGGAACTGACGGGTAACCAGGTCAGGGAGGTGATCGTGGTAGCCAGCGGCTGCGAGGACCGGACCGTCGCCATCGTGGCCGGCATCGCCGCCCGCGAACCGCGCCTTCGGCTCATTGAGCAGGAGCACCGCGAAGGCAAGGCGTCGGCCATCAATCTTTTCATCGGGGCGGCAAAGTGTCCCGTTCTGGTCATGGTGAGCGCCGATATTATGGTCGAGGACGGCGCATTCGATGTCCTTTTGCGGCATTTCGCGGACCCCGCCGTGGGAATGGTGGGGGGCCACCCCCTGCCTGTCAACGGCGCCGAGACGTTCCTGGGGCATGCGGTGCATCTTCAGTGGCGCCTGCATGACCGGATCGCGCGCGAGTCGCCGAAACTGGGCGAGATGGTCGCCTTCCGCAACGTGGTGCCCAGTATTCCGCTCGACACCGCCGTCGACGAGCTTTCAATTCAGGCCCTCATCACCCAGCTCGGATACCGGCTCGTGTACGAGCCGCGGGCGGTCGTGTACAACCGCGGCCCCGCGACCGTACACGACTTCCTGCGTCAGCGGCGCCGGATCTACGCCGGGCATCTGCGCATTCGTGACCAGCAGGCGTATTCAGCTCCGACGATGAGCGCATGGAGGGCGGGCCGCGCCTTGCTGGGATCGGAGTCGTTCTCGACGCCCCGGGCGGCATGGTGGAGCCTCGGCACGGTGGGGCTGGAGGCTACCGCTCGGGCGCTCGGCCGGTACGACATCCTTCGAGGTGGCCGCTCCCACCATGTGTGGGAAATGTGCGGTACGACAAAGCAGCATATCGAGGACGCGGCCAATGTCCAGCGTCAGCACAACGTCGCGGTGTTCCACATCGTTAACTTCCACCGCCTGGAGCTCGAGATCGGCCTCCACGCGAGCCGGCAGCTCGTTCGGCGTGTAGCGGATCGCATCCAGCAGGCTCTCGGCCCCGCTGCCACTGTCTCCGCCCAGGAAGCCGGGACCGCCGTTGCCCTGCTGCCCGGCGATCGCGAGGCCGCGGAACGAGCCGCCAGGGCAGTCGTACAGTTGTTCGAGGCTACTCCCCCTGCGCTCAATGGCCGTGGCGTGAGTAGCCCGGTGACCCTGGCATGCGGCATCATCGCCTTCCCGCAATCTGGGCCGCCGCTGGCCGGTTTCGTGCCAGCGCCGCAGCTCGAACTCAGTCCCGTTCCCTTGGCCGGTACATAGGAGGTGTGTCCGCGATGGGCTTGGCAAAGGTTCTGCCTGAGATTCCCGCGCTGAAGGCGTCATATGCAACTGGACATGTATTCAGATTGCCGGTCAATATCACCGTAAGCGTCAGTTACCGCTGCAATTCGCGGTGCAAGACCTGCAACGTGTGGCTCCTTCCGAACGATGATCTTGCCCTTCCAGAATGGGATCGAGTTTTCGAGTCACTAGGCCGTGCACCCTACTGGTTCACGTTCAGTGGCGGCGAGCCGACGTTGCGCAAGGATCTGCCAGAAATGGTGGAAAGCGCGTACCGTCATTGTCGGCCGGGCATCATCAACATTCCTACGAACGGAATCCAGCACAAGATCATCCCTAGCCGGATCGAACGTGTGCTGCAGATGGCGCCTAAGTCGGAAGTGATCATCAATCTATCGCTCGATGGTGTCGGCTGCCAGCACGACGATATCCGCGGCGTGCGGAACAACTGGTCGCACGCGATGGCCACATACTCGACCCTCAAAGAGCTCAAGAAAGACTACAAGAACCTGACGGTCGGGATCCACACCGTCATATCGAACTTCAACGTGGATCTCTTCGCCGAGCTATGTGAATACGTTCGGAGCGAGCTGAAGCCCGACTCATACATCACCGAAATCGCCGAGGAGCGCGTAGAACTCGATACCGTCGGCCTCGGCATTACGCCGACGGCCGAGAAGTACACGGTCGCCATAGACACCCTGCTCGAGAGCATGCGTGATCAGCACCTCACCGGGGTTGCCGAGGTTACCCAGGCTTTCCGGCGGCAGTACTACGAGCTCGTGAAACGGACGCTCCGCGAGCATCGCCAGGTGATCCCGTGCATGGCTGGGGTCGCCTCGGCGCAGATCGCGCCGAACGGGGACGTGTGGACGTGCTGCGTAAGAGCGCAGTCCATGGGCAATTTGCGCGACCACAACTACGACTTCGGCTCCGTCTGGCGTACCGGGAGGGCAGACGGGCTGCGGCGGAGTATCAAGGCCGGCGAGTGCTACTGCCCGCTCGCGAACGCTGCGTACACGAACATGCTGACGCACGGGCCCACTCTGCGGAAAGTCGTCGCGGACGTGACCCGTTCTCATGCGGCGCCGGTAAGGCGCCGCGCGGGACGCCGGGGGACACCGGCATGACATGGCATCCTGCAGGTACCGGGGCTCCAGCAACGCCGTGCGTGGCAGCGCTCGTCACAGGCGGGACCGGTTTCCTGGGTGCCAGCTTGACCCGGCGTCTCCTCTTCGACGGTGTGCGGGTACGTGTCCTTGCGCGATCGCTGGCCAAGGCGAAGCCACTGGCGGATCTGGGCGCGGAAATCACCGTGGGCGATATAACCGACGAGGCTGCTGTCCAAACCGCGGTGGACGGCATGCAGGTCGTCTTCCACCTCGCCGGACCGCTGCTGCTCCCGGGCATCCCAGCTGTGGAATACCGGCAGACGCACGTACTGGGTACGGAACTGGTGCTCGACTGCTGCGAGAAAGCGTCAGGTTTCGAACGGCTCGTCTATTGCAGCACGACAGGGGTCCTCGGGGTGACCGGTGACAAGCCGGTGGGCGAAGAGGCTCTGTTCCGGCCGGCAAACGTCTACGAGCTAGCGAAGGCGAGGGCCGAGGCGGAGGTCCGGCGTCGTTGCCGGGATGGCTTTCCGGCTGTCATCGCCAGGCCTGGGCTCGTTTACGGGCCAGGGGATATTCATCTGCTTCCGTTCTTCCAAGTGATTCTCCGCCGTCGTTTCCGCCCTATCGGCCGCAGGAAAGTCTGGCTGCATCCGGTCTACATCGACGATATTACCGAGGCGCTGGTCCAGTGCGGGCAGCGAAGAGCAGCACTTAGCGAGTGCTTCCACCTGGCGGGAAAGGAGCCCGTAACGATAAGCGATCTGGCGGACGCGATCGCCCGGGCTGAAGGCACCCGGTTGCCGCCGGGATACATACCTGTTTGCGCTGCCCGAACGGTGGCCGGGCTTGCCGGCCGGCTTCCGGCTGGCCTGAAACACCGGGTTCCGCTGACGCGCAGCAGGCTCGACTTTCTGACGCACAGTCGCGTGTACGACGTCTCCAAGGCCTTGCGCATGCTCGGCTTCGCTGCGGCGACCGACCTGTCAACCGGAGTCGCTCGGACAGTGGCCTGGTACAGGCAGCGCGGGTACCTGCCGCCAGAAGCGACGTCACGAGCCAGTACGGGGAAGGAAGTGCGGCAGTGCGAGTTCGGGATCACGTCCTGATCTCTTCGGCGGGCGCGGTGCTCGCGGCTCCGTTCACTGGCCGCGGCGCACTGGGTTTCTGGGCGGGCGGCGTGCTCATCGATGTCGATCACTACGCCTGGTTCTGCCTGCGGCAGCGATGCCTTGGCCCGGTAGCTGCGGTGCATTTCTTCAATCAGGCAGACCCTCCCCAGGGCCCTGCGACGCGAGCCCTGCACGCTCCCGCGGCCCTCCTCGTCATCTTTCTGCTCGGGCTCCGCCAGCGACGGCTGCTGCCCGTAGCCCTGGGCATGGGACTGCACGTCGCGCTGGATGTGCATCACGTCGCTCACATGGATCGGACGCGATCCGCGGCCCTGGCTCGGGACAGGTACGCATGCCAGGTGTGCGGGGCGGCACTGCCATCCGTGACCGCACATGTCTCGCGGCAGCCGAGGCTGCTGCCCTCATATCGGGTCCACAACCTGATCTCCCTGTGTGGCCGGTGCCACAAGGCCGCGCATGAGCGCTCGAGGGGATCGGCCTAGTGGATCTAGCTGCGACAGCACGCGGCCGCACCGCCCGGGTCCGCACTCTGGCGCTGCGGGTGAGTATAGGCCTGTCCGTCGGAGCAGTACTGATAGCGGCCTTCCTTCGACTGGTGAACGCTGGCGCGGTCTATCAGCGCCTAACGCATCTCAACCTTGGCATCGGCCTCTTGTGCGGGGTCACGTTCCTCGCCGCCTACGTCATTCGGGCCATGCGATGGAGGTGCCTGCTGACGCCCAGTCAGGTAAGCGTCCGGCGGGCGGCTGCCATCTACCAGATCGCCATCTTCCTCAACTGGCTGCTGCCGGTCCGCGGTGGCGAGATCGCGATGAGCCTGCTGCTGCGGCGCTCAAACGGGATCCCCGTCAACGAATCATTGGCAGCAGTGAGCATGGACAAATCCATGGACCTTCTGCCTGCGGCGGCCCTTCTTCTGCTGATGCCGTTCGCAGGCCTGCGCCTAAGCCGGCCGCTCTGGCTGGTGCTTGTGGGGGCGGTGGCGGCTGTCTGCCTCGGCGTCGGATTCCTGGCCATGGCCGCATGGTGGCGCGACAGAGCCGTGGCGCTTCTCGCTTGGCCTCTAGAGACATTTCTGCGGGGCAGCGTGCGGGCCCACGTCAGGCCATTCATCTCCGGGTTCATTGACACTCTTATGTCGCTCATCCGGCGCCCTCGGATACTGTTCATCGCCGCCATGTACACCGTTCTCGCGCTGGGCGTCGATGCGCTCTTCTGCCTGCTTGCGTTCAGGGCGGTCGGAGTGACCGTCCCCCTTCTGGTCGTGCTCTGCGGATATACCTTGTATAACTTGTCGTTCGTCCTGCCCTCGCTACCCGGACAGGTAGGAAGCAACGAACTCATCGGCTTGCTCATTTTCTCCGGCATATTCCGGGTCAGTCGTGCCGGAGTGGGCGCAATGTTCCTGTTCTCCCACCCGTGGACAGGAATTCTCATGACGTGTGCTGGCCTGGCGTGCCTGAGCGGGATGAGCCTGACTTTGAGAAGCACTTTGCAACTGGCACAGAGTCACGAAGATTGGAAAGACGATGACGGTCCTCGTAACAGGAGCGGCGGGCTTCCTCGGCAGCCACGTCACTGCCCTGCTTATCACGCGCGGCATGCGGCCGCGCGCGCTTATTCACCCAAGCACCGGCGCGAGCTCGCTGACGCAGGCCGACGCTGATATCTACACTGCCGACGTCTGCGATCGCTCCGCGATCACACCTGCCCTAACTGGGGTAGATTGCGTCATTCACTGCGCGGCCCGTACCGGGACGTGGGGCCCGAAGGCTGAATTCCAGCGGGCGAATGTGCACGGACTCGAGAACCTCGTGAATGCTGCCCTGGCCATGGGCGTTCGACGTATAGTGCATGTCAGCTCGATCACTGTTCATGGGATAGATGTGCGCGGTACGGCCGATGAGAATGCGCCGTTGAGAGACTCACCCAACCCATACAGCCGGTCGAAGGTTGCAGCGGAGCGACTGCTGCGGCGCATGATCATGGAGGATGGCGCACCAGTCACGATCGTCCGGCCCGGCTGGATCTACGGCCCCGGTGATGGAGCGAGTTTCGCGCGCGTCGCGCGGACGATAGAGAAAGGCCGAATGCTCATGGTCGGCTCCGGGCAAAATCACCTGCCGTTGATCTATGTAGGCGACGTAGCGCAGGGCATTGTGCTGGCCAGCGAGGCGGCCGACGCGGAAGGCAGGTCGTACCTACTTGTCAACGATGAGCCAGTGACGCAACGTGATTTCCTTGCCGCCATCGCTTCTGAGCTCGGAGTCCCGGCGCCAGCGAGGCGAATTCCCTGCAAACCGGCCGTTATGCTGGGCGCCGCGGCAGAGACACTCGGGCACCTGGCTCGCAGACGGCAGCCGCCACCGCTCATGCGTTACGGTATCCGGCTGCTAGGAGGCGAGAACCGCTTCGACATTGGCCGAGCGCGGCTAGAGCTCGGTTTCCAGCCGACGGTCGATCTAGCCGATGGCGTCAGACGCAGCGTCATGTGGTATCGCGCGGTCTACGGGCATGCCATGGAAGCAGAGGTGAGAGCATGAGTGAGATCCTTGTCATTGGAGGCAATGGCTTCGTGGGAAGGCATCTTGTCCCGGCTCTGCAAGACCGGGGGAACAGCGTACGGGTACTCGCCCTGCCCACCGAGGACACGCGCTGGCTTGAGGCACGCGAGGTCGTGGTCCACACGGGGGATATCCGCGAGCCGGACACGCTTGCCGCGCCAATGCACGGAGTGGAACGAGTGGTCCACCTAGCTGGCATGATGGGCGTTTGGCGGCCGATGGAGGAGTATTACGCTGTCAACGTCAGCGGGACCAAGAACGTCTGCCGAGCGGTCCTGGCGGCAAAAGCCCGGCTCGTCCACGTCAGCTCGTGGACCGTTTACGGCATGAGCCTGGGCAGGCCTGTGCGCGAGGACTTCGCGCTGAAGCCATTGCCGGAACCCTACTCGATTACCAAAGCGGCCGGAGACAGGGCCGTGCAGAGGATGATCAACGAGGATCGCCTGCGGGCCGTCATTGTAAGGCCGGGTACGATCTTCGGGCCAGGTGATCAGCTCAACTTCGGCCGAACGGCAGACCGGCTGATTGGCGGTCGGCGCGTCATTGTCGGCAAAGGCAACAATGCCGTCCCATTCGTCTTCGTCACGGACGTGGTCCAGGGGCTCCTGCTCGCACTGGAGAACGATGATGCGATTGGCCAAGCATACAACATCGCCAACGACCGCCCACTCACCCAACAGCAGCTTCTGAATGCAATCGCCCATGAAATTGGCGCGAAGCCCCCACGTCTCCACGTGCCATACCGTGCGCTTTATGCTGCCGCATACGCTGCCGAACGTATTGCGATGCTCACCCGGTCGCAGCGCGATCCCCTCGTGACCCGGCATGGCGTGGCGCTATTTGGTACGGACAACCGGCACGTAGTCGATAAGGCTCGCCGTCAGTTGGGCTACGAACCTCGAGTTGACCTCGGGGAAGGCGTGCGGCTGGCAGCCGAATGGTACCGGAGGCGCGATCGTGAGGATTCGGCACATGCGGCGGGGATCGTACGGGAAGGCGTCTAGGGGTGCAGCGCCATGGACGTATTGATCACCGGAGGCAATGGCCTGCTTGGCCGGCACCTCGTGGCTGCGCTGCAAGACCGGGGCGAGGGCGTGCGCGTGCTTGCGCTGCCGGAGGAGGACATACGCTGGCTCCGCCGCCGTGGTGTTGCGGTCCACCGCGGTGATGTCCGCTGGCCGGATTCGCTGGCACCGCCGATGAGCGGCGTCGCGGCGATAGTACACCTCGCCAGCATGACGAGCGTCTGGCGGCCTATCGAAGAATATCGCGCGATTAATGTAGTTGGCACCAGGAACGTCTGCCGCGCTGCCCTCGCCGAAGGCGTCAAGCGCCTCGTGCACGTCAGTTCGTGGACCGTCTACGGAATGGATCTGGGTAGGCCCGCACGCGAGGATTTCCTTCTCAGGCCGTTTCGCGAGCCGAACGCTCTTACCAAGGCCGGGGGCGATCTGGTCGTGCAGCGGATGATCGCCGAGGATCACTTGCCGGCCGTGATCCTCCGGCCAGGGGAGTTCTTTGGCCCAGGCGACCGCCTGAACTTTGGCCGGATGGCGGACCGGCTGCGGGCCGGCAAGGGCGTCATCGTCGGCCGGGGCGACAACGCCCTGCCGTTCGTCTACGTCACCGACGTCGTGCAGGGACTGCTGCTGGCGCTCGACTGCGCTCATGCGGTCGGCCAGGCATACAACATCAGCAACGACCGCCCGCTGACGCAGCAGCAGCTCCTGGAGGCGATGGCCCACGACATCGGCGTCAGCCCTCCGACCGTCCACGTGCCGTACCGTGCCCTGTACGCCGCGGGCGGCACTGCCGAGCGCCTGGCGTCACTGTCCGGCTCGCAGCAGCAGCCCATCCTCACCCGCCTGGGGGTCAAGCTATTCGGCACAGACAACCGGCACGCCATCGACAAGGCCCGGGGCGAGCTCGGCTACACGCCTCAGGTAACGATCCGCGACGGCGTGCGCCTGGCCGCCGCCTGGTACCGGGCGCAGGGAAAGCGCGGCTCACATCCGGATGCCTTCGCTCAGGATCTCCTCGCTTGATGACCTGGTCCTCGCGGGTACGCGCCCGCGGCTTTGCCACGGCGGCGCTGGCGACGCTGCTGTTCACCGCCACGTTCTCGCTGACGGGCTGCAGCCCATCGGTCGTTCAGACGGTCCGCAACTTCCGCATCACCGACTACACGCGGTTCGTCGACAACGACCAGGGCCCGGGCGAGGTCTTCATGCGCTACCCGCTGGGGCGCATTGGTCTGTGGTCGACACCGCAGGGCGAGATAGCCGACAGCGTCACCAGGGGACTGCTGCTGTACCCAACCGTCGACCAGGTGGCCGACAAGGGCACCGCGGACTGGCGCGCATCTGTCGGCGCGAGCCCGTCGGAGACGAACATCACCTACAGCTCCCGCAGCGCCGCCAAGGGGTCGGCCGTAGCGCTCACGGTCACCCCTGACGTGGCCGTGTACCGGTATGTCTTCAGCGACGCCGCCTCTTATGAGGCGGTGGACCTTCTCGTGCAGGAAGTGGAGAACTCGTACGTCACCTGGTCGGGCAGCACATTCATGTATGCCGACCGTCAGACGGCCGAAGTGACCTTGAGCAACGGCGACGGCCAGGCTTGCTACTTCTACATCAAGTTCAGCAGCCCCGCTACCGGTCACGGGACGTTCACGGGCAGCGGGGTGAGGAGCGGTGCGCGGAGCATCGCCGGCGATGGTGCCGGCGGTTACCTCACGTTCGCGCCGAGGACGCCGGTCACCGTGGCGGTGGCTCTCTCCGCGACCAGCATGTCCAGGGCGCGGCACAACTTCATCAGCGAGTTCCGCACCCTCGACTTCACCAGAGCGGTGCGGCACCTCAGGGATGCGTGGAACGCGAAGCTCGGCAGGATCGACGTGCAGAGCGCCAGCACCCTCACGGCGAAGGAGATCTACACCGGCCTGTACACGCTGTACGCGAACATTGTCGACGTCACCGACAACAGGCCGGGATACACACCCGTGTCACCGAGTACGAGGCTGCTCACCATCGGATCCTCCGTCTGGTGGGCGCGGGTGGGCGGCGGGTACTTCAGATGCTCGTTCGATCAGGGTCGTAATGTGTACGCGTTCCTGACACTCATCGATCCGGCTGTCATGCGGGATGTGCTGAACACATATTTGTCGCAGTACAACCGTGATGGATTTCTCGAGGGCAACTGGGATCCGTACACCCCCGATGCGTGGTCCGGCCAGCAGTGGGGGTTCTTCAGCTATTTCTTCCTCGCCGCCCGGCTGGAGGGTGTGACCGGCGTTGACTACCACGCCGCGGAGGCGGCGATCCTGGCGACCATGGGTATGAACGCGACGAGCATGTACCTGATCAGGGGCGGCTTTTACAAGTACGGCTATGTTCCTGCGAACACCGGAACCGTCAACTACCTGTCGCGTGGCCTTGAGTTCTCTACGCAGCTGGAGGCCTTGGCGCACCTCGGGTACGTGCTCGGGGACTCCGCCACCTACCACACCTACCTCCCCTGGGGCAGGGCTTATCTCAAGACCTGGAACCCCGCCAGCATGATCTTCCAGGCCAGGAACACCGATGGCAGCTGGGCACCGGTTGACGCTGGCCTGTTCGAGGGAAACACCGCGAGCTACGCTTTCGACGAACCGCACGACGCGCTGGGGCTCGCCGGTATTTACGGCGACACCACAATGAGTTCAAAGATCGCCAGCATCTACCGCGTTCCGAATGCCTGGTACAACGATTACCAGCTGGTGCAGCCCTACCTCGCCATCTCGGCGAACAGCCCGTGGGTGTCGCAGGACGTGATCCGGGACTACTTTCTTCCCGAGTTCAGCTCGCTCAGCATGTGGGAGAACCTGCCCAGCAGCGGCTCGCTGTACTACACCGACAACGCCAGCGCGGAGGTTCTCGCCAACCTCGGCATCTACCCGATTCAGTCGCCGGGGGCGCAGTGGGTCCTCAACAGCCCGGCGGTGACAAGGGCCGTGATCCACGGACGGCGGGACACCGTCGTCCAGGCACGGGACAACTCGCCGTCCACCCCGTACGTGTCGTCCATCAAGGTCAACGGCCTGGCGTATCCCAGCCAGTTCCTGTCCGGCGAGACGCTCGCCAGCCACAGCAACACGCTGACCTTCGGTATGACGGCCAGCCCGTCACGCATTGGTCCGGTGTACATAACGGGAAGCGACGGCGAGGTGCTCTCCGCCAGCACCGACGGCAGCACCTACCTGCGGTTCAGCAATGACCCCCTCGGCGGCGCATCGCAGGCGAAGGTGAGCGCGCCAGCCGTGCCGGCAGCGGTAACGGTGAACGGCGCCGCGCTGCCAGCCGGCCACTGGTCGCACGTCTCCAGCGGGCAGGTCGTCACGCTGAAGGGCCTGCCCGCCGGCACCGTGCTGGTGCGCTTCAGGGCAGCAGAGCCAGCCGGGGCCATGCACCTTTTGCTGCATATGTAACCTAAGCGTGAGCTGGGCGAAATATGCGGAAATTGCCTTCTAAACTCATTCAAGTTATGACATGAATGAAAATAAATGAAATGCTATAAGCCGCCGGCCGTAGCTGATAAATCTGCGCGAGACGTGTAAACCCGCCTGATCCGCCATGCGTCTCAATTACTGGAGACGGGAAACCGAGATTCGGGATCCGAGTGGGACCATGGGGTGCCACGCGGCAATGCCGCTGTACCCATTTTGGGGGCGGATACCGTGTCTGACTATGTCGTCAGAGCGAATAGTAAAGGTGCGCGGCGATCGCGCCGCCGGCTGACAACGTGGACAAAAACCTACTTGCGCCATGTGGCACTCGCCGATCTTGGCTGCGCGATCCTGGCCGTGACCGCGGCGCTCCAGCTGCGCTTTGACGGCCATTTCACAAGGGTATACGCGGCGCTGAGCCTGGTGCTTCCGTTGCTCTGGGTACTCACCTTGTGGCTGGCCGGCGGCTACGACGCCCGCTTCATCGGAATCGGCTCCGACGAGTTCCGCAGGGTTCTGAGCGCCGGGGTGAGCCTGACCGCGGGGCTGGCCATACTGTCCTACCTGGTCAACACCGAGTTGTCCCGCGGGTACCTGGTCATCGCCATGCCGGGTGTCACCGCGCTGACCATGGCCGCCAGGTACGCCCTGCGCAAGCGACTGCACAGACAGCGCGACGCCGGCCGCTGCGTGTCCAGCGTGGTGGCGGTCGGGCACGAGGGCGCGGTGGCCGGCCTCATCACCGAGCTGCGGCGGGACAAATACCACGGGCTCAGGGTCGTCGCCGCGTGCGTGGCCCGGTCCGGGAGCCGGGAGGTCGTCGGCGTCCCGGTGATCGGCGGCCTTGGTGACGTCGGCACGGCCGTGCGCCGGTGCGGGGCGGACACCGTGGCGGTGGTCTCCTGCCCGGAGATCGATGGCCTCACGCTCCGGTCGCTGGCCTGGGAACTGGAGAAGACCGGCACGGACCTCTGCGTCGCGCCCGCCCTGCTGGATGTGGCCGGGCCGCGGACGACGGTCAGGCCGATCGCCGGGCTGACCCTGCTGCACGTCGATCACCCGCAGCTCAGCGGCCTGCGGCAGGTCGTGAAGGGGTTGTTCGACCGGTGCGCCGCCGGGACGGCGCTCGTTCTGCTGTCCCCGCTGATCCTGACGCTGGCGATAGTGATCAGGCTCTCCGACAAGGGGCCGGCGTTCTTCACTCAGACAAGGGTCGGCAAGGACGGCCAGGTCTTCAAGATCTACAAGTTCCGCACGATGGTCGTCGGCGCCGAGCGGCTCCGCGGCCAGGTCGCGGGCGGCAATGACCTCGACGGGGTGCTCTTCAAGCTGCGCAGGGACCCGCGCGTCACGGCGCTGGGGGCACGTCTGAGGCGATGGTCGGTAGATGAGCTGCCACAGCTTCTGAACGTGTTCCGCGGCGACATGTCGCTGGTGGGACCGCGGCCCGCGCTTCCGGATGAGGCCGCCAGGTACGCGGACCACGTCCGGCGCAGGCTCGTCGTGAAACCCGGGCTGACCGGCCTCTGGCAGGTGAACGGCCGGTCAGATCTGTCGTGGGACGAATCCGTCCGGCTCGATTTGCGCTACGTGGAGAACTGGTCATTCGCGCTCGACCTGCAAATCCTCTGGAAGACGTTCGCAGCGATCTTCAGGGGGTCGGGCGCCTACTAATCGGTGGGCCTCCCGTAATAGAGGAGAAGACAGATGACGATGACGCCAGAGCAAAAGATTGCTGACCTGGACGTCGCCGAATTGGTTCGTCGCGCCGGCGACGGTGACATGCGAGCGTGGGAGCGGCTGGTTGATAACTACGCCAGGCTCATCTGGTCAATTACCGGTGAATTCAAGCTGGTGGAAAGCGATGCCGCCGACGTCGCCCAGACGACGTGGCTGCGCCTGCTCGAGCACATCAACCGTCTCCAGCGCCCCGAACGCGTGGGCTCCTGGCTCGCATCGACGGCGCGGCACGAGTGCCTGCGCTGCGTGGCGGCGCGCAAGAGGATCGTTCTGGGCCAGGACGAAACCGATCTCGTGGACGCGATGGCCGCCGGGCCCGAGATCGACGAGCGCCTCCTCGCGGACGAGCGCGCCCAGACCGTCCGGGACGCGATGTCCCGCCTGCCCCGGCGGTGGCAGAGGCTGCTCGAGCTGCTGATGGCGGATCCGCCAACTTCCTACACGGAGATATCAGATCAACTCGGCCTTCCCATCGGCAGCATCGGTCCCACGCGCGGACGGTGCCTGGCGAGGCTCCGCGTGCTGCTGCAGGCCTCGTGAGCTGAGCATTCGTGCCCGGCGGGCGCCATGCCGTGCCGTCCCGTGCCGTCAACTCAATGAGGCGCCCCCCGTATCACGCTCGCCCTCTTCGTGTTCCTGTAGACGTGAAAACCCGGGTGCTCATCATTGTCCAGAACCTTCCGGTGCCCTTCGACCGCCGGGTGTGGCTCGAGTGCCAGGCCCTCGTGTCGGCGGGATACCGGGTCGCCGTCGTGTGCCCCAGGGGCGACGGTGATCCGGCGTACCAGGTGACCGGCTCCGTCGAGCTGTACAAGTACCGGCCCTACGCGCCCGGCGGCAGCAAGCTCGGCTTCGTCACCGAGTACGTGTACTCCTTCCTGGCGACGGCGTGGCTGACCGTCAAGGCGAGGCGGTCGGGCCGCTTCGCCGTGATCCAGGCGTGCAACCCGCCCGACATCTTCTGGCCGATCGCCGCCGCCTTCCGGGCGCTCGACGGCACCCGGTTCGTCTTCGACCATCACGACCTGTGCCCCGAGCTCTACGAGTCCCGCTTCCCGCGCGGGCCGAGGCTCCCGTACCGGGCGCTGCGCGCTCTCGAGCGCAGGACACACCGGACGGCGGACCACGTGATCGCCACCAACGGCTCCTACCGCGAGATAGCCGTCGAGCGGAGCGGCAAGCCCGCCGCCGACGTCACGATCGTCCGCAGCGGCCCCGACCCGGAGCGCCTGCGGCGCGGCCCGGCCGATCCCGCGCAGCGCCGCGGGCGGCGGTTCCTCGCCGCGTACATCGGCGTCATGGGGCCGCAGGACGGGGTGGACATCGTGGTGCGGGCCGCGCACATCGTGGTGCACGAGTTCGGGCGTGACGACATCGCGTTCACGCTGATCGGCAACGGGGACTGCTTCGGCGACCTGGTGGCGCTGCGGGACGAGCTCGGCCTGGCCGGCCACGTGGAGTTCACCGGCCGGGCGCCGGACGAGCTCGTCACGCGCATCCTGTCCACCGCGGACGCCGGCCTCTCGCCGGATCCCAAGAACCCGCTCAACGACCTGTCGACGATGAACAAGTCGATGGAATACATGGCCTTCGAGCTGCCCGTGGTCGCCTTCGACCTGCGGGAAACGCGGGTTTCGGTCGGCGACGCCGGCGTGTACGTCAGGCCCAGCGACACCCGTGAGTACGCCAGGGCGATCGCCGGGCTCATGGACGATGAGCAGGCACGGGCCCGGCTGGGCAAGCTGGGGCGCATTCGCGTCGAGCAGGAGCTGGCCTGGAGCCACCAGGAGCGCGCGTACCTGGGCGTCTACCGGCGCCTGACGGCCGGGGCCAGCTGACCATGTGCGGAATCGCGGGGTGTTACCAGCAGGCCGACGGCCAGAAGCTGGTGGACGTGATGAGCGACCGGATCGCCCATCGCGGGCCGGACGCCGCCGGGGTGTGGGGTCACGAGGACGAGCGGGTCTCGGTTCACCTCGGGCACCGGCGGCTGTCGATCATCGACCTGACCGCCGCGGCCGACCAGCCGCTGTCCAAGCACGGCATGACACTCGTCTACAACGGCGAGCTGTACAACTACCGGCAGCTGCGAGCCGAGCTCGCCGGCCAGGGCGTCACGTTCGTCACCAGGTCGGACACCGAGGTCGTGCTGGAGGCCTGGCGGACGTGGGGACCGGCCGCGCTGCGCAGGTTCCGCGGGATGTTCGCGTTCGCGCTGGCGGACACGGCGGCCGGCGATCTCGTGCTGGCCCGGGACCCGCTGGGCATAAAGCCGCTGTACTACCTCCCGCGGGGCGACGGCCTGGTCTTCGCGTCGGAGCTGAAGGCGCTGCTCACCGCGATGGGCACCGAGCTGCGGATCGAGCCGGGCGCCATGGTGGCGTCGATGCTCTATTACTGGGTGCCCGAGCAGCGGTGCGCCGTTGACGGAGTGCGGAAGCTTCCCGGCGGATCGTGGGCGCGCGTCAGCCCGGACGGCAGGCTCCGGGTGGAGCACTACTGGCGCGCCGCGGAGGTGGCGGGCGAGGCGGCGGAGGGGCCCGCCGCCGACCTGGGCGCGGTGATCCGGGAGTCCGTCGCCGCCCACCTGGTGTCCGACGTGCCGGTGTCGAGCTTCCTCAGCGGCGGCCTGGACTCGAGCATCGTCACCGTCCTCGCGCACCAGGCCGCGCAGGAGATCGACGCGTACACGATCACGTTCCGGCCCGAAGACCAGCGGCTGGAGGCCATGCCGGATGACGCGCTCTACGCGCGGAAGGTCGCCGCGCGCTTCGGCATCGGCCTGCACGAGATAGAGATCGCACCGGACATCGTGGACCTGCTGCCCCGGATGGTCGACGTCCTCGACGAGCCGATCGGTGATCCCGCCGCGATCAACACGCTGCTGATGTGCGAGGCCGCGCGCGAGCGCGGCGTCAAGGTGATGCTGTCCGGCATGGGCGCCGACGAGCTGTTCGGCGGCTACCGCAAGCATCTGGCGTGCGTGATGGCCGGCCGGTACAGCAGGCTTCCCGCCGCTCCCCGGGCCGGCGCGCGCTTCGCCGTCGAGCGGTCCCCGGTCAGCGTGAGGGGCCGCGGCCTGCGCTACGCCCGGTGGGCGAAGCGCTTCCTCACGTTCGCCGAGCTGCCCGAGGAGCCCCGGTTCCGCCGCAGCTACACGCTGTACGACGCCGTGGAGCTCACCGCGCTGGTGGGCCCCGACCTGGCCGGCCACGTCGGCCAGGTCATCGCGGAGCACGGCGACGTCTACAACGACAACTCGCTGCGGGACGAGGTCAACCGGATGTGCCTCGCCGACACCCGGCTGTTTCTGCCCGGGCTCAACCTCGCCTACACCGACCGCGCCAGCATGGCGGCCTCCGTGGAGGTCCGGGTCCCGTTCGTGGATCCCGTCGTCGCGCGCGCGGCGTTCTCCGTCGGCGGCAGGGACAAGATCAGGCGCCGCCAGGGCAAGGTGGCCCTCAAGCGGGCCGCGGAGAGCTGGCTGCCGCGCGAGATCGTGTACCGGCCGAAGGCCTCGTTCAGCGCCCCGCTGCGGGCGTGGGTCCGCAACGACCTGCGTGAGGTCATCCGCGACGTGCTCATCGGTGGCGAGCTGGCCGGGACCGGCCTGATCCGGGGCGGCGCGCTGCTCCGCCTCATCGACGACGAGCAGACCGGCCGCGAGGACCGTGCCAAGCAGATATGGCAGCTGCTGACGCTCGAACTGTGGTACCGCAACGTGCGGTCCATGGGCGTGGCGGCATGACTGACGAAGGACCTGATGAAACCCCGATGAAGCAGATAGCCCAGAACTACAGGACCGGGGAGCTCGCCGTCCTTGACGTACCCGCACCGGTGTGCCGTCCCGGGGGGGTCCTCGTGCGGTCGCTGTTCTCCCTCATCTCGGCCGGCACCGAGATGATGAAGGTGTCCGAGGCGAGCATGTCGATGGTGGGAATGGCGCGGGCGCGGCCGGACCAGGTGCGCAAGGTCCTCGACGCGGCGCGGCAGCAGGGCGTGCTCGCCGCGTACAAGAAGGTCATGAACCGGCTCAACTCCTACACCCCGCTCGGTTACTCGCTGTGCGGCGTGGTGACCGAGGTGGGCCCCGGGGCCGGGGAGTTCCGGGCCGGCCAGCTCGTCGCCGCGGCGGGCAACGAGCACGCGCTGCACGCCGAGTACAACTGGGTTCCGGTCAACCTGTGCGCCGCGGTTCCGCCGGGCGTGCTGCCCGAGCACGCCGCGTTCTCCACGGTGGCGTCGATCGCCATGCACGGGGTGCGCCGTGCCGAGGTCCAGCTCGGCGAGACGGCGGCCGTGATCGGCCTCGGCCTCGTCGGCCAGCTCGTGGTCAGGCTGCTGATCGCGGCCGGCGTTCAGGTGGTCGGGATCGACCCGGTCGACGACCGCTGCCGGCTGGCGGAGAAGGCGGGGGCGGCGGCGTGCGGGCCGCCCGCGGGGCTGGACGGCGTCGTCCGCGACCTCGCCGCGATCACCAGCGGGCGCGGCGCCGACCACGTTTTCCTGGCCGCGGGCGGCACGGCCAACGGGCCGGCCGAGGCGGCCGTGAAGCTGGCAAGGGACCGCGCCCGGGTCGTCGACATCGGGAAGATGAAACTGGACCTCCCCTGGAACGCCTACTACGGCAAGGAACTCGACGTCCGGTTCTCCCGATCCTATGGGCCCGGGCGCTACGACGACCGCTACGAGCTCGAGGGCATCGACTACCCAGCCGGGTACGTGCGCTGGACCGAGAAGCGCAACCTGGAGTCCTTCCTCGACCTCGTCGCCCGCAACGAGGTCGAGGTGGCGACCCTCATCTCGGGTGTGTACCCGATGGCGGACGCGGCCGGGGTTTACGCCGGCCTGAAGTCGGGCGAGCTGAAGGCCGTTGGCGTGCTGCTCGAGTACCCGGTGCCCGCCGGGGACGCGCCGGCCCCGGCGACCAGCCGCGTGCTGCCCCGTGCCGGCACCCCGGCGCCGCGCCGCACATCAGCGAGAAAGGCGCAGGTCGCGGCCGGCTTCATCGGCGCGGGCAACTACGCGTCCTCGATGCTGCTGCCGCACCTGGCGGGGCTCAGGACCGCCCGGCTGGCGCACGTCGCGACGACCCGGCCGCTTTCGGCGGTCAACGCCCAGCGGAAGTTCGGCTTCACGAAGGCATCGACGACCGCGGACGCCGTGCTGGAGGATCGGTCGCTGGACGCGATCTTCATCGTGACCAGGCACCAGACGCACGCCCAGCTCGTCTGCCGCGCCCTGGAGACCGGCAAGGCGGTGTACGTCGAGAAGCCGCTGGCGCTCACCCGCGACGAGGCCGAACGGATCGCCAGCACCATCTCCAGGACCGGCAACGACCGGCTCATGGTGGGGTTCAACAGGCGGTTCGCGCCGCTGCTCGTGCACATGAAAGAGCTCTTCGGCCCGGGAAGCGGCAGTTCGGTGACCCGGTACCTGGTCAACGCCGGCCCGCTGGCCGCCGGCAGCTGGTATCTCAACGAGGAGGCCGAAGGGTCGCGGTTTACCGGCGAAGGCGGTCACTTCATCGACACGCTGAGCTGGTGGGCGGGGAGCCTGCCGGAGGAGGTCTACGCCGTGCGCGGGCCGGGCAGCGGCGACGTCCACGCCACCGTGCGTTTCGCCAGCGGAGCGGCCGGCGCCATCGCGTACCTCACGGGCGGGAACTCCCGGCACCCGAAGGAGACGCTGGACGCCACGGGTGACGGCCGGAACGCCAGGCTCGACAACTTCCGCAGCGCGGCCGTCTGGGCGGGGCGGCGGCGGGCAACCACGAAGGCGCGCGGCCAGGACAAGGGCCAGCGCCGCGAGATGGAGCAGTTCACCGAGGCCGTCCGCGGCGGAGGCCCGATGCCGATCAGCATCGACTCGCTGCTGGCCACCACCAGGGCGACGATCGCCGTGGGCGAAAGCCTGCTGACCGGGCGCCCGGAACGCGTGTGGCCGTGAGCGTGACGTCGCGACTGCGCTGGTACGCCCGCAGGGCTGCCAGGATGTCGCCTGCCGAGGTGGCATGGCGCGCCCGCGACCAGATGCTCCGGCTGGCCTGGTCACGGCGGCAGGTGCGGCCGGAGCAGGTGGCCGCGGCCGCGGCGCCGCTGCCGGGCGAGCGCCGGTTCGCCGCCGTCCTCCCGCCTGACACGGCCGCGCGGGTGCCGGACGCCGCCAGAACCGCTGTGCTGGAGGCCGCCGCGCGGCTGCTGGCCGGCGAATGGGAGGTCCTTGGAGTAATCAGAACGGACGCGGCGCTGCCCGACTGGTTCCGTGATCCCGTGACCGGCCGCCGGTCCGAGCCCGGCCGTTACGCGTTCCGCATCGATCACCGCTCGGAGGAACGATGCGGAAACGTCAAGCAGGTATGGGAGATCTCCCGGCTGCAGCACCTCACGCTGCTGGCCACCGCGTGGTTCCTCAGCCACGAGGAGCCTTACGCGCGGCGGGTCGCCGCCCAGTTGCGTTCCTGGTGGCGGGAGAATCCCTTCCTGTCCGGCGTGAACTGGACAAGCGGCATCGAGGTGGGCATCCGCCTCATCAGCCTCGCCTGGATCCGCCGCCTGCTGAACGACTGGCCGTACGTCCGCGACCTGTTCGAGAACGACGGGCTCGCGGTGCGGCAGATCCGGTGGCATCAGCAGTACCTCGCCGCGTTCCCCAGCCGCGGCTCGTCCGCCAACAACCACGTCATAGCCGAGGCGGCCGGGCAGCTCGTCGCGAGCTGCGCGTTCCCCTGGTTCCCGGAGACCGGCCGCTGGCGGCGCAGGTCGGCGAGCCTGCTCGAACGGGAATTCCTGCGCAACACCTTCCCGTCGGGCGTCGGCCGTGAACTTGCCTCGGATTACCAGTGCTTCATCGCCGAGCTCGGGTTCCTCGCGGCCGCCGAGGCCGGGGGATGCGGCCATCCGCTGAGCGCTGCCCTCTGGGAACGGCTGTGCGCGGTGGCGGACAGCGCGGCGGCCCTCGTCGACGAGCGACTGCGGCCGCCCCGGCAGGGAGATTCCGACGAGGGCCGCGCGCTGCTGCTCGACGCTCCGGTGGCCAACCGCTGGCCCTCGCTGCTCGCGCTCGCCGGGGCCCTCGCCGGCCCGCTCGACTGGTGGCCGCGGTGCCCGGCGGACGCGGGCGCGGCGATCGTCGGCGCCCTCCCGTGCCCGAAGCCCGTGACCGCCCGGCGGCCCGCCCGGCGGCCGTCCCGGTTCGCCGACGCGGGTACGACGCTGCTGCGCACCGCCGGGGAGCAGGAGATATGGTGCCGGTGCGACGGCGGCCCGCACGGATACCTCAGCATCGCCGCGCACGCCCACGCGGACGCGCTGTCGGTCGAGGTCCGCTACGCGGGCGTCGATGTTCTCGCTGACCCGGGCACCTACTGCTACCACGGCGAGCCGGCGTGGCGTTCCTACTTCAGGTCCACGATCGCGCACAACACCGTCGAGCTCGGCGGCCGGAACCAGTCGAGGGAAGGCGGCTCGTTCCTCTGGCTGCGGCACGCGCGGGCCAGGGAGACCGGCGTCGCCGACGATGGCGACATCGCCAGCTGGACCGCCGAACACGACGGTTACCTGTCGCTCAGCCCGCCCGCGCGGCACCGCCGCTCGGTCCGGCTGGACCGGGTTTCGCGCGCCATCGACATCATCGACGAGATCGAGGGCGGCGGCCACGACATCCGCGTCGCCTTTCACTTCGGTCCCGACGTCCACGCAGAACTCAGGGATTCCAGCGTCGTGCTGAGCTGGCCCACGCCGTCCGCGCCCTACGTGCCGGCCGCGCCGCCCGCGCCGCCCGCGCCGGGAGCGGCATGGCTGGAGCTGCCCGCCGAGCTGCGGTGGAGCCTGCACCGCGGCGAGACGGACCCCATCCTGGGCTGGTACTCCCACGGCCTGGGACGGCGTGTGCCCGCGTACACCCTCCTGGGCCGCGGGCATGCGGTGCCCGGCAGGCCGCTGGCAACGCGGCTGGTCTTCCTGGAACTGGTCAATACGCCCACGGAGGCCGTTTCCCGGCGCGCCATATCATGGTCCGCACCTGAGGCCGCGCTGGGCAACGCACCGGAAAGCCAGGCGGAGGCCCGATGAGCCAGCAGACACTGGACCTGCGCAGGTCCGCCCAGATCGTGCGGCGGCACAAGTTCCTCGCCGGCATCGTGACGGCGCTGGGCCTGGCCGCAGGCGCCGCCTATGCCGTACTCAGCCCGCCGCTGCTCACGAGCACGGCACTGGTCGTGCTCCCGCCACCTCCCCAGGGCGCACCGATCGCAACCGGAAGCGGCACGCCCGATCCCTATACCGCCACTCAAGAGGTCATCGCGGGCAGCAACCAGGTCCTCTCGGATGCGCTGCCCCATGTCCGCCCGGCCATGCCGCTCGCCAGGCTCCGCGGCGAAATCCGAATCGGAAGCGTGACTCCCTACGTCATCTCGGTCAGCGCACAGGGCAAGACCGCCGCGGACGCGGAGGCAACCGCCAACGCGGTCGCCAACAGCTACGTCCAGTATGTCAACTCCGCAAACAACGCGGCCGAGCACACGCCGGCGGTGTCCCTCGAGAGGGCAGCCGGTGGCACCGGGACAGCGCTGCCGGAGCAGCTCATCGTCGATGCCCTGCTCGGCGCCGTCGCCGGTGCCCTGGGCGGAGCCGTCATCGCGCTGGCCGTAGAGCGACGCGACCGGCGCCTGCGCGAGCGCGACGAGATAGCCGGTTCCATCGGGGTCCCCGTCCTCGCCTCGTTCCCCGTCGCTCACCCGCGCGACGCCGCCGGGTGGATCAAGCTGCTGGAGGAGTACCGGCCGATAGCGCTGCACGCGTGGCAGCTGCGGAAAGTCCTGCACTACCTGGCGATGGCGGCCGTCAGCGGCGGCAACTGCGATGAGAGCGGCAGGTCCTCGGTCACGGTCCTGTCGCTCTCCTCCGATCCCCGGGCCCTCGCCCTCGGCCCTCAGCTGGCGGCCTTCGCCGCATCCCAGGGGCTCCCCACGGTCCTCGCCCTCGGCCCGCAGCAGGAACCACAGGTGACGGCCGCCCTGCGGACCGCGTGTGCCGCGCCGCCCGCATCATCGAAATGGCCGGACGAGTTGCGGGTCACCGTCTCCGACGGTCACGCCGACGTGCCGCTGGACGCCGCGCTGACGGTGGTGGTCTCGGTCGTCGACGGCCGGCGCCCGCGGATGGCTGACATGATGCACACCGCCGCCACCGTGCTGGGGGTCTCGTCGGGCGGGGCGACGGCCGAGCATCTGGCCCGGGTCGCCGTGAGCGCGGACGCCCAGGGCCGCGAGATCGCCGCGATCCTCGTCGCGGACCCGGAGCCGGCAGACCACACCACCGGCCGCGTCCCGCAGCTGTCGCGGCCGGCGCAACGGAGGCTGCCTACCCGCCTGACGGGCATCACAACGGAGAAATGACAGTGAACGATCCCGGTAAGATCACGTGGCCCAATGGGAACAGGATAGGTGACTACCCGCCGGACAACCTGTGGACGCTGGACGATTTCACGGCCGACGGGGAACCCCCCGCTGCCGATGCTACCGGGGGACTCGTCAGCCTGGGATTCATCAAAGCATCCCTCGTGCGCCGCAGGCGGCTATGGTGTATCACCGCCGCGGCCGGAGCGCTGATCGGCTGCGGGCTGTACCTGAAGTCCCCACCCGCCTACCAGGCCTCGGCGTCCCTTCTTCTCACGCCCGGTCCTTACGAGAACATCACCACGGCGGCGAACAACGAGCAGGCCATGGCGCAGAGTGAAACGGTGGCCGGGCTCGCCGTGCGGAATCTGGGCCTGCATCAAAGCGCTGGCAGCTTCCTGGCCACATACAAGGTAACGCCCATCACGGAACGGCTGGTAGTTGTCACGGCCAGTGCGCCGTCGAGTGGTCAGGCGGTGCTCGACGCGGGTGGCGTTGCCGCGGCGTACCTCGAGTTCCGCGCGCAGAAGATGGAGATGCAGCAGGCGGTGATGGTTGCTTCGCTCGACCAGGAGGTCAAGCAGGCCCAGGACCACCTCAACTCGGTCAGCTCGCAGATCAGCCGGCTCCCGGCACAGCCCGCGTCACCGGCGCGGCAGTCGCAACTCAAGGCTCTGCAGGCGGCGCACGATCAGGCGGCCACAACGCTGCTCGACCTTCGGCAGGCCGCCATCGGCAACCAGATAAGCAACGGCTCGGCCACCGCCGCGGCGGTGAAGGGCAGCGTGGTGCTGGACCCGGCCGCTCCACTCGCGCACTCACGGCTGAAGCCTCTTGCCTTCCGCGTCGCCATCGGACTGATCCTGGGGCTTGCCCTGGGGCTCAGCATCGTCATCATCCAGGAGTTCGTGTCCGACCGGCTACGGCGACGTGATGACGTCGCGCAGGCCCTGGGCGCTCCCGTGAGGCTCAGTGTCCGCACCGGCCGGCTGAACCGGTGGGCTCCGGGGCTTCTGAACCGGTGGGCTCCGGGCTTCGTGAACCGGTGGGCTCAGGGGCTCCTGAACCGGTGGGCTCCGGGCTTCGGCGCGCGGTCCGCCGCCCGTGCGGCCGACGTCGAGCGGATCGCCGCGCACCTGGGGCGGGCCATGCAGGAACGCCCACGAGGCGTGGCCGCCCTGGCCGTCGTTCCCGTGGACGACGTGGAGGTCCCGGCCCTGTCCCTGGTGTCACTGGCCGTATCCTGCGCGAGAGGGGGCAAGCAGGTCGTCGTGGCCGACCTGTGCGGCGATGCCCCCATGGCGAGGCTCCTGGGCGCCGCGGAGCCCGGGGTCCGCGTGGTGAACACCCGCGATACCAGCCTGGTCGTCGCGGTGCCCGAACCCGGTGACGTGGTGCCCGTAGGCCCGCTGGACCACGGGCCAGCACAGGATCAGCGCTCATCCTTCACCGAGGCGGTGGCCGCCGCCTGCGCCGCGCCCAGCGTTCTGCTCACCCTGGTCAGCCTTGACCCCTCCCTCGGCGGCGAGCACATCGCGACCTGGGCGGCCGATGCCGTCACCATGGTGACCGCCGGGCGGTCGTCATGGACGAGGATCCATGGTGCCGGTGAGATGATCCGGCTGTCCGGCGCGCGCCTGGCTTCCGCCGTCCTTCTCGGGGCGGACGGCGCCGACGAGAGCCTGGGCGTGGCGTACACGCCGGAAACGCTTCACAAGGGGTTACCCGCCCCAGGCCGGTATGACCGTCTGGCCGGTATGACCGCCCGGCCGGTATCACCGCCGCCTTCCCGGCGCTCATGTGGACAGGAGTCCACCGGCGACGAAGTCAGGGCGGAGTGGTGTTGACGGTTTCGCCAGACGGCCATCGTGCGTCCGCGCCCGGGGCGGGAGACCAGGGTCTGCGGCCCGGGATCCTCCTCGACCGTGACGGCACGATCATCGTTGACCACGGATACGTCGGCTCCGTCGACCGCGTCGAGTTCATCGAGGGGGCGCCCGGCGCGATCGCGAGCTTCAACCGGGCCGGCATCCCCGTCGCGGTGGTCACGAACCAGGCCGGCGTCGCGCGGGGGATGTACGGCATCGACGACGTCACGCAGGTGCACAAATACATCGCGGGCTGCCTGGCGGAGCACGGGGCGCACATCGATCTGTTCCTGTTCTCGCCCTATCATCCCGCTGGAGTCGTCGAGGCGTTCGCCCGGACGAGTGAGGACCGCAAGCCGAAACCCGGAATGGCCAGGGCGGCGGCCACGGCGCTCAGCCTCGACCTGACCGCCTCCTGGGTTGTGGGCGACCGGCCCGAGGATCTCGGCCTCGCGGAGGCGATCGGCGCATCAGCCGTCTATCTGGGACCCGGCGGCCGCGGGCGCCAGGGCGTCTGGCCCTTCCCCAGCCTCGCCGCCGCGGCCCCGTTCATCCTGGAGCGAATCACGGCATGAGTACCGTCCACGATCTCCGGGCCTTCGCGCCGCCTGCCGAGGGTGCCCCGGTGAAGTTCCCGGCCTCGCCGCACCCGAGCGCGGCCTCGTTTCTCATGGCCTATTCGGAGGAGATCGCCAGGGCGTGCGAGACCATCCAGCTCACGCCCTTCGATCACGCGGCGGCGATCCTCCTCGACGCCTACGCCCGCGATGCCCGGATGTTCTCCTGCGGCAACGGCGGCTCGGCGTCCATCGCCAACCACATGCAGTGTGACCACGTGAAGGGCGTCCGGACGGCGACCGACCTCACTCCCCGGGTGCTCAGCCTGAGCACCAACGTCGAGCTCCTCACCGCGATAGCCAACGACGTCGGGTACGAGAACGTCTTCGTCTACCAGCTGCAGTCCCAGTCCAGGCCGGGCGATGTGCTCATCGCCGTCTCGTCGTCGGGCCGCTCGCCCAACATCGTGCAGGCCCTCCGGTGGGCCCGCGGCAACGGCCTGCGCACCATCGCCATCACGGGCTTCGACGGGGGCGCGGCCAGGACCGTGGCCGAGGTCAGCATCCACGTCGACTGCACCAACTACGGCGTCGTCGAGGACCTGCACCAGGCCATCATGCACGCACTGGCCCAGTACATCCGCCAATCGCGAATGACGCCGGAGGCGATCTCAGCAAATGTGTTCTGAACCATTCGGGCTTTCAGGAGGCCGGGCATGCGCGTCGCGATCAACCTCCTGACCGAAGACCCCAGGAACCCCTCCGGCGCACACTGGTTCTGGACGAGGGTGATTCCCGAGATGGCGAAGCGGCTCGAGCCCGGCGAAGAGCTGCACCTGCTCGTCAGCCCGAAGTCGCGGCACCTGCACCAGGGATACGGGCCCGGCGTCTTCCACATCACCTACCCGTGGTCGAACGAGCGGCGGACGCCGCGGACGCTCAGCGAGCATCTCTACTCACCGCTGCGGCTGCCGCTCAGCCGCATCGACGTCTTCAGCACCCTGATGGCCCCGCTCGTCAACATCGGGTGGTCGCTCGTCATCCACATGAAGACCATGCACGCTTACACCCAGCCCGGGGGGGTCGCACCGCTTCCCCGCCTGTACCGCAGGATGCAGTACCCGCGCTCCGCACGGGCCGCGGACGCCATCATCATCAACTCCGAGAGCCTGCGCTCGGAGATCCGGCGATACCTGCACGTGGATGAGCGCAAGCTCAGGCTGATCCACGAAGCGGTCGACCACGGCCTGTTCAATCCGGGTGACGCCGATCTCGCCCGCGATCACGTCGCCTCCCGCGGGGTCACCAAGCCGTTCGTGCTCTTCGTCTCGTCGCTCTGGCCGTACAAGAACTGTGACGGACTGCTGCGGGCGTGGGCACTGGCCCGTGGTGACCTCAGCGGCCGTCAGCTGGCGATCGTCGGCGCGGGCCGCGACGCGGCATACGCGGCCTCGCTGCGCTCGCTCGCGGCGGAGCTCGGCATCGCGGACGAGGTGGTGTTCGTGGGCGGTGTTCCGCTCGAGGAGACCGTCGCCTTCTACCGGGCGGCGGACGTGTTCGTCTATCCCTCGCTCAACGAAACCTTCGGGCTTCCGATCCTCGAGGCCATGGCCTGCGGCTGCCCGGTCGTGACGTCGGACACCAGCGCCATGCCGGAGACCGCCGGGGGAGCGGCGGTCCTGGCCAGCCCCCAGGATCCGGCGGCCATCGCCCGCGCCATCGTGGAGGCCGCCGGGCGGCGCGGGGACCGCCTGCGCGACCTCGGGCTCCGCCGGGCCGGGCAGTTCACCTGGGGGGCGACGGCGGCGTCGACCCTCGACGTGTACCGCGAGGCCGCCGAGCGCCGGAGGCACCGGCGGAAATGAAGATACTGGTCACCGGCGGCGCCGGGTTCATCGGCTCGCACACCTGCGACCGGCTCATCGACCTGGGCCATGATGTGGTGGTCCTGGACGCGCTGACCCCTCCCGTGCACTGTGACGGCCGGCCCGCGTACCTCAGTCCCGGCGCCGCCTTCTACCAGGGCGACACCCGCAACCGCGACCTGCTCACGAACCTTCTCAGGCGGGTGGACGCCGTCTACCACCTCGCCGCCTACCAGGACTACCTGCCGGACTTCTCGCGGTTCTCGGACGTGAACATCGTCTCGACCGCCCTGCTGTACGAGATCATCGTGGCCGAGCGCCTCGATCTCGCCCGGGTGGTGGTCGCTTCGTCGCAGTCGGCGATGGGCGAGGGGCTCTACCGGTGCCCGGCCGACGGCGATCAGCTCCCGGGAATGCGCCCCGAGAGCGCGCTCGCCGCGGGCCGGTGGGACATCCCCTGCCCGGTGTGCGGCGGCCCGCTCGAGATGAGGGCCACCCCCGAGCGGATCTCGAACCCGCAGAACGCGTACGGCATGTCCAAGCTCGGCGAGGAGATGGTCGCCGTCAACCTCGGGCGCCGGTACGGCATACCGACCGTCGCCCTGCGCTACAGCATCGTCCAGGGGCCGCGGCAGTCGGTGTACAACGCGTACTCGGGCGCGTGCCGCATCTTCTGCCTGAGTTACCGCCAGGGCGTCGCGCCGACCCTGTACGAGGACGGCGGCGCGATCCGCGACTACGTCAACATCGACGACGTGGTGGACGCCAACGTGCTCGTCCTGGAGGACGACCGCGCCGCCGGGCGGGTCTTCAGCGTCGGCGGCGGCCAGCCGGTCACCACCCGGGAATTCGCCGATGTCGTGATGCGCCACTATGGCTCCGCCCGGCCGGGCGTGGTGACCGGCGAATACCGCTTCGGCGACACCCGCCACATCCTGTCGGACATCAGCGCGCTCCGGGCGCTGGGGTGGGAGCCGAAGCGCACCCCGGCCGAGTCGGTCGCCGCCTACGCCGCGTGGCTCGAGGGGATGGACGGCCTCGACGGGGTGCTGGCCGCCGCCAGCGAGCGCATGCGAGCCCTGGGGGTCGTCAGGAGGGCGGGGTCATGAAGGCCTTCCTGCTGGCCGCCGGGGCCGGGAGCCGTCTGCGGCCGGTCACCGACACCGTGCCCAAGTGCATGGTGGTCATCGACGGCCGGCCGCTGCTGGACATCTGGCTCGGCGCCTTCGGCCAGGCGGGCGTCGATGAGGTCCTCGTCAACCTTCACCACCTGCCGGACGTGGTGCGCGACCACCTTGCCGTGCGGACCCGCCCGCCGGCCGTCCGCACGTTCTTCGAGCCGGATCTGCTGGGCAGCGCCGGGACTCTCGCCGCCAACCGGAGGTGGGTCGAGGGGGAGGAGTTCTTCCTGGCGTGTTACGCCGACAACCTGACGGATTTCAGCGTGCGGTCACTCATGGACGCGCACCGGGCGAGCGGTTTGATCGCGACGCTGACCGTATTTCACTCCGAGAGGCCGTCGGCGGGGGGCGTCGTCGAGGTCGACGGCACCGGCCGGGTCACCGGGTTCACCGAGAAGCCGGCCGACCCGGTCTCCGACCTGACCAACGCCGGCATGTACGCCTTCCACCCCAGCGTGCTCGATGAGATCGGCGGCATCCCGCCGGCCGACATCGGATACGACCTGCTGCCACGGCTGGTGGGCCGGGCTCAGGCCGTGCTGGTCGAGGGCTACTTCCGTGACATCGGCACCGTCGAGTCATACCGGCGAGCGCGGGAGGAGTGGCCCGCACGGGCCCTGAGATGATCATTACCCAGACACCATTGCGCATCGGCCTGCTCGGCGGGGGGACCGACCTGCCCGGCTATTACCGTCAGCACGGCGGCCGGGTGCTCAACTGCGCGATCGACAAGTACGTGTACGTCATCGTGAAGCAGCGCTTCGACGAGGACATCTACGTCAACTACTCGAAGAAGGAGATCGTCTCGCGGGTCGGGGACCTGGAGCACGAGCTGGTCCGCGAGGCGATGCGGATGACCGGCGTGACGAGCGGGGTGGAGATCACCACGCTGGCCGATATCCCGTCGGCGGGCTCGGGCCTGGGGTCGTCATCCGCGGTGACCGTGGGCCTGCTGCACGCGCTGTTCGCCTATCAGGGCCGCCAGGTGTCGGCGGAGGAACTCGCCGACCGCGCCTGCGCGATCGAAATCGACCGCTGCGGAAAGCCCATCGGCAAGCAGGACCAGTACATCGCCGCGTTCGGCGGGATCCGCGACATCCGTTTCGGCCCGGGTGAGGAAGTAGTGGCCGAAGAGGTCGAGCTCTCCGCCGCCGACCGCCGCGCGCTCCAGCGAACCGTCCTGCTCTTCTACACCGGCATCACCCGCAGCGCGGATCCGATCCTTGCCGAGCAGAACGCGAACATCAAGGCCAGGCGCCCACAGCTGGACCTGCTGCGCGATCTCGCGGTCTTTGCCGCCGACCGGCTGCGCGACGGCGACGCCGGCGCGGTAGGGGCCGCGATGCGGGAGAGCTGGGAGGCCAAACGGAAGCTGGCCTCGGGCGTCTCGAACGACCGGATCGACGGCGCGGTGGCCCGCGCGCTCGACGCGGGCGCGTCGGGCGCGAAGCTGACCGGCGCCGGCGGCGGCGGCTTCCTTCTCGTCATCTGTCCGATGGAAAGGCAGCATGCCGTGCGGGAGAGCCTGGCGGACATGCGAGAACTGCCGGTGAAGCTGGACCGCCTCGGCTCGCGCATCGTGCTCAACGTGCTACGCGATATCTGGGGCTGATCCGCGGATCCTGTTGTCAACTCTATGCCGATAGGAAAATCCGGCGATGCACACTTACGTTATCAACCTGGCCAGGTCTCCGGAACGCCGTGCACATATCACCGCCGAGCTCGGGAAGACCCGGGTTCGGTACGAGATGATAAACGCCGTCGACGGGAGAGATCTGGACCTGACGGACACCCGGGTGGTGGACCCGGTGTTTGCTGGTGAGAGCGAGGCTCACCCGGGCGCTATCGGTTGCGCACTGAGCCATTGGGAGGTTTATCGTAAGATACTCGACGATGACGTTGAGATAGCTTGTGTCCTGGAAGACGACGTCATACTACCCGCAGATTTCGATGCACTGACCGATGCGGTTGTTCCTCACATGACGGGCGCGGAGGTCGTCCTGCTGAATTTCCAGAGCGGCGAACCATGCCGCGTCACCAGGTCAGGTGCGGTCCAGCTCCCTTCGTCCCGGCTTCTTGTCCGGGTGGCCGACGAACGTCAGGTGGCAAGCGCCGGGGGCTACCTGATCACGCGTGAGGCGTGCGCGCGGATGGTCAAGAACGTAAAACCGGTGAGAACCGTCGCTGACGACTGGGATTCTTTCTGCAGGGAAGGTTCCATTGACCGTTTGAGATGTGTGGTGCCAATGGCGGTCATACAGAGCCCAGATTTTCGGACAACGATGAGTTACTGCCGGCCGGGCAGCCGGTACGAGAAGCTGCGGGAGATTGTAGCGGGCTCCAGGATACCGATTCTGTACCACGCCCTGGCCGAGCGCAGACGGCGGCATCTGCGGCGCTACGCCGTTGGGCGGGCGCAGTTCGTGGAGGAGCTCCCGGAGGGCGCTCCGGGGGCCGATGGCATGGCCCGCTAACGCCCAATTATATCCCGGTCATTTTCCAGCGCCATTCCGCATAACGGGACCTGAGCTTGCGTATCGCTATGCGTGTCAGCAGCGGCGGATCGAGTCCTGGCGGGCTGTCAGGCGCATTGATTAGTTTATCCACGGCCCGCCATTCGCGGAGCTGCCTGGCCTCAGGCCACGCTTTCAGCGCGAATGCGGCGTAGTCGCCGGCCGGCTGGTCGCCGGCCGCCCCGCGCAAATACGGGCGTACCAGATGATATAGAGAGCTGCGGGCGAGAGCGCGGTGCCCCGTGTCGCGTATCGCGTCACTCAGGGCATTACGGGCGAGAGCGCGGTGCGCCGTGTCACGCATCGAGCCCGGCCCTTTCAGCAACCCCGGGCGTTCGCTGAGGGCGACATCGAAACAGGCCAGCCGCTGCGAGTAATCGTCCAGCATACTGAACGCCGACTGATGCATATTATGTGCATGGCTGCGATAGTAGGCTTGATCCGCGCCAGCGACATAACCGACGTCGGAGACCGCCGCCGCGCGCATCCACAGCTCGAAATCCGCGGCATGCGGAAGGTCGGCTCGATAACCGCCGATCTGCCGGAGAACGCTCGTCCGCAGAACCGCTTCCGGAGATTTGAGCGCATTTCCGCCAGCCTTGCACCTCTGCATGATCCAGTCATGTCCCTGCCAGACGATCCAGCTCTTGGCGCTCGTGCGCGCGGCCGGAAGATCGCCGTCCGCGAATTCGATTGCGTGGCCGTATGTCAAGCCGACCGAGGGATACTCCTCCATCAGCGAGGTCGCTCTCGCCAGGCACCCGGGGGTCAGGAGGTCGTCGGCCGAAAGGAGCACGGAATAGTCTCCGATGGCCTGAGCCAGCCCTTCGTTGTATGTGGCGATGTGGCCCTGGTTCACCGCGTGGCAGGTCGTGCGAATCCGGACGTCCCGCGCGCCGAGCCGGCGGACGATTTGGTCACTTCCATCGGTTGACGCGTCGTCGATGACGATGACGTCGACACGGACACCCCGCTGGTCAAGTACACTGCTGACGCATTGTGTAAGATACCGCCCGTAATTATAGCAAGGTATGATCACCGAAACCGACGGGCAGCGGGCGTCGTTTCGCTGGCGGGGGCGTACAACTTCAGCCTTGGTATTCACACGCAAAACAAAGCGCCTCATCTGGGTATCTAGCATCTTCTGCTCCCAAGGTGCGGTTAGAGGGCAGAGGTCAGCACGGAGACCACGCGTTCCTGCTGCGCCACCGTGATTTCGGGGAAGAGCGGCAGACTCAACAGCTCCCGTGCGGCCCGCTCGGCCACGGGGAAGGCGCCTTCCCGGTATCCCAGGCCGGCGTACGCGGCGGTGAGGTGTACCGGCACCGGATAGTGGATTCCCGCGCCGATACCGGCCGCGTGCAGCTCTTTGAGCACCCGGTCGCGGTTCGGTACCCGCACCGTGTACAGGTGCCAGACATGCTCGTTGCCGTCGAGCGTGCGGGGCCGGACGACGGCGCCGCAGCCGGAAAGCAGCTCGCCGTAACGGCCCGCCGCGGCCCGCCTGGCCGCATTCCAGCTGGCCAGGCGGCGGAGCTTGGCGGACAGCACGACCGCCTGGAGGCTGTCGAGCCGGCTGTTGACGCCGATCACCTCGTGCTCGTACTTCCCCGGCGATCCGTGATCCCGGATCATGCGCATCCGCGCCGCGACATCGGCTGAGCCGGTAAGCGCCGCTCCGGCGTCGCCGTACGCCCCCAGGTTCTTGCCGGGATAGAAGCTGGTGGCCGCGGCGTCGCCGAGGGCCCCGGCGCCGATCCCGTGCCGCCGGGCGCCCTGTGACTGCGCCGCGTCCTCCACCAGCCTGATACCGGTTCGCCTCGCCAGCGGCAGGAGCCGTTCGACGGGTGCGGCCTGTCCATAGAGGTGTACCGGGATGATCGCCGCGGTGCGCGGCGTCACGGCAGCCTCGGCCGCCCGCGTATCGATGAGGTACGTGTCATCGTCGGCGCAGTCGGCGAGCACCGGCCGGGCGCCCGCACGGGAAACCGCCTCGGCGGTGGCGATGAACGTGTTGGCCGGGAGAACGCACTCGCCGCCCGGGCCGACGCCGAGCGCGCGCAGCACGATTTCGATCGCGTCGGTGCCGTTCGCCACCGCCACGCAGTGCGGCACGCCGATGAACCCGGCATATTCGCGCTCGAACGCCGCCACCTGCGGACCGCCGATGAACGCCGTCCGGGCCAGGACCTCCCGCCAGCCCTCGGCGATCTCCCCGGCCACCGCGGCGTGCTGAGCGCCCAGGTCGGCAAGCGGAATCGTCGTCTGCCCGGTCAACGGGCCTCCCCGGCGCCGACGGGCTCGGGGATACCGGCGGCCCGCAGGCGCCGCGCGGGGACGCCGGCCCACACCTCACGCGGCGGAACGTCGTGTGTGACCACGGCTCCCATGCCGACCAGCGAGAAGGCGCCCACGGTGCGGTTCTCCCCGATGAGGGCACCCGCCCCCAGATAGGCGGCCTTCCCGACCTGGACGCCGCCGCCCAGGCAGACGCCGGACGCGATGGTCGCGAAGTCACCGACGACGACGTCGTGGGTCAGCGTGACGTGCGGCATGACCGCGACGTGCGCCCCGACGGTGACGGCAGCGGTCAGCGCGGTGTGCGCCAGCAGCACGCTGCCGGGCCCGAGCGACGACGACGCGGAGACCGCGGCGCTCGGGTGCACGATCGTCGCGTAGCGCTCGGCCGGCAGGCCGAGGCCGGCGACGATACGCAGACGGCTGACGTAATCGCCTGGCCGCCCGGTGCAGACGGCGAACGACGCGTTCGGCAGGTCCCCGATCAGGTCCCTGCCGCCGAGGACGGGCGTTCCGTCGATCGTGAGCCCGTGCCGTGCGGGATCGTCGTCGAGGAAACCGAGCAGCCGCCACCCGGCACCGCACCGGCTGAGCGCGTGGACCGCCTGCGCGGTTTCGCGGCCGAAGCCGCCGGACCCGATGAGCACGAGATCTCCGCCACGCCGGGCGGCATCGCTGGCGTTCATGGCAGCGCCGGTCCCGTTCGGCATCATCATGATGAGCCAGCGGCCGCGCGCGCTTCGTCTCGTGCGGCGGGGTGTTGTGCGGCGGCGCGGAGCACGGATACCACCAGCTCCTGCTCCGCTTCGGTCAGGTCGTGGAACAGCGGCAGGATCAGCGTCCGGGATGTCAGCAGTTCGGTCACCGGCAGCGGGCGGTGCGCGAGGCCGGCGTACGCGGGCTCGAGGTGGGCGGCCATGATGCCCCGCCTGGCCGAGACGCCGGCCTCCGCCAGGCGGCGCAGCAGCTCGTCGCGGGAGACCGGGAAGCCGTCCGGGAGCAGCACCCAGAACGACTGGTAGTTCGTGGTGCCGTACGCCGGGTCCGTGATGGTCCGGATGCCGGGGACGCGGGCCAGCAACCGCTGGTAGCGCTGGGCCAGCGCACGGCGCCGGGCGATGAGCGCGCCGAGCTTGCGGAGCTGGACGAGGCCGATCGCGGCCTGGATGTCGGTCATCCGGAAGTTGAAGCCCAGCTCCAGGTAATGCTCGGTCACCGGCTGGCGGCTGGCGTGGCGGGCGGCCGCGCTGAGGTCCATGCCGTGCTCGCGCAGCCGGCGCAGCCTGGCGGCGACGCTCTCGTCGGATGTCACGAGCATGCCGCCTTCACCCGTGGTGAGCAGCTTTCGCGGGTGAAAGGAGAAGGCGGCCAGCCCGGCGCCCGCGCCGGCGGGCCGGCCGCGGTACACGGAGCCCACCGCGCAGGCGGCGTCCTCGACCACGGTGATCCCGCGATGCCCGCACAGCGCCCGCAGCGCGTCGAGATCGGCGGGGACCCCCGCCTGGTCAACGAGGATCACGGCGCGCGTCCACCTGGTGAGGCATGGCTCCACGGTCGCCGGGGTGAGGTTCTGCGTCGTCTCGTCCACGTCGGCGAACACGGGCGCGGCCCCGGCGTAACGCGCGGCGTTCGCGGTCGCGATGAACGACAGCGACGGGACGACCACCTCGTCACCGGGGCCGATCCCGGCCGCCACGAGCGCCAGGTGCAGGGCCGCGGTGCACGACGAAACCGCCACCGCGTGGGCCGCGCCGGTCGCCGAGGCGAACGCCTCCTCGAACTCCGCGACCCGCGGACCCTGCGCCACCCACCCGGAAGAGACCGCCTCGGCGGCGGCCGCCGCCTCGTCCGCGCCGAGCCACGGGCGCATCACCGGGATCATCGCCGGTTCGCCCGCCACCAGGCCACCAGCCGCCGCAGGCCCTCGTCCAGGCTCACCTCGGGCTTCCAGCCGAGGAGCTCGGCGGCTCGCGACACATCGGCCAGGCGCCGCGTCACCGCGTTCACCCCGCGCGGGGGCCCGAACTCCAGCGGCAGCGCAGCGCCCATCGCGGACAGCAGAGCGCGGGCGAGCTCGGTGAGGCTCGTTTCCGTCCCGCTGCCGATGTTGAAGACCGTGTCGGTCACGCCGGACGAGGCGGCGAGCAGGTTCGCCCGCGCGATGTCCCCGGTGAAGACGAAATCCATGGTCTGGGCGCCGTCACCGAGGATGAGCGGCGGCTGACCCGCCTCGATTCGCTCCATCCACCGGATGAGCACCTCGGTGTAGAGGCCGTGGATGTCCATCCGCGGGCCGTACACGTTGAAGTACCGCAGCGCCACGTAGTCGAGGCCATGCATGGCGTGGAAGCTGCGGAGCAGGCCTTCGCCGAATGTCTTGGCGGCGCCGTAGAGCGTGTCGTTGTCATAGGGGTGCTGCCGCTCGGGTGTCGGGAACCGCTCGGCGAGCCCGTAGACCGAGGCGGACGACGCGGCCACGACCTTGCGGACGCCCGCGCTGGCGGCGGCCTCGACGACCTCATAGGTGCCGTCGACCAGGACCTCCAGCGCGAGCCTGGGCTCCTGGGCGCACTGCGTGATCCTGATGGCCGCCTGGTGGAACACCAGGCCGGTCCCTGCCATGAGGGCGGTGACCAGGCCGCGGTCACGGATATCGCCCTCGGCGACCCGCACCCTGCCTGAGCCGAGAGCGGCGGCGAGGTTCTCCCTCCGCCCGCGGGTGAAGTTGTCCAGGACGATGACCTCGCCGGCATCGGCCGCGACGAGCTGGTCCACGATGGCCGAGCCGATGGTGCCCGCGCCGCCTGTGACAAGGCAGCGCTCTCCCTTGATCACTTGCTTGCCTCCATGCTCACCGGAATCCGGATACCTCCGTCTTCGGCGCTCCGCGACGCGGCTTCGAGCAGTTCGAGGACGCGCACGCCCGCGCGGGCGCCGGTCATCGGCGGCCGGTGCTCCGCGATCGCGCTGGCGAATTCGGCCAGCACGGAGCCGAGCGCCTCCCGTTCCGGGAGGGCGGGGACCTGAATGTCGCCGACCCGGTAGGAGATGAGGGCCTGCCTGCGGTCGTCGGGCGCCAGCGCGTTCCCCGGAGTCCGGTCCACTCCCCGGTCGTGAAGCATGAGCCGGGCAGCCGGGTTCATGTCGTCCCACACGATCGTCCGCCGGGAGCCGCCGAAGACCGTGGTGCGGATCTTCGTGGGGCTGAGCCAGTTGACGTGCACGTGGGAGAGGGCGCCCGTGGACAGCCAGACCGACAGGTGCGCGAGGCATGCGCGCCCGGCCCCGATCGGGTCACTGCTGTGTGCCGCCACCGCGACGGGCGTCACGTGTTCCGGCAGCACGAAATCCAGGATCGACAGGTCGTGGGGCGCGAGGTCCCAGAGCACGTCGACGTCGGGCTGCACGAGCCCGAGGTTGATCCGGACCGAGTCGATGAACTGAAGCTCGCCGATCTCCCCGGCACGGATGAGCTCACGGATTCGCCGCACCGCCGGGGTGTAGCAGTACGTGTGATCGCACATGAGCACCAGCCCGGATCGCTCCGCCAGCCCGGCCAGCTTCGCGCCGTCGGAGGCCGATGCGGTGAGCGGCTTCTCGACCAGGACGTGCTTGCCCGCCTCGAGGGCGGCGCGCACGAGGTCGAAGTGCGTGGCGGCGGGCGTCGCGATCGCCACGGCGGCGACCTCTGGATCGGCCAGGACGCGCTCGTAGGACGCGGTCGCCTTGACCGTCGTGTAACGGCCGAGGACGGCCCGCGCGCGCTCCTCGTCGAGGTCGCACAGCCACTGCAGCTGAAGCGCCGGCGTGGCGATCGCGGTCCGGACGAGGTTCGGTCCCCAGTAGCCGGCGCCGATCACCGCGAGCCCGGTACGCGACATGGCCTCCAGTCCCCCTTGTCTACTACCGGGTGGCCGGTGAGTAAGCCACCCAGTAGTAGACAGTCCGGGGCCGGCGGATAATACGTACAAGCGCCCAGCTGGGACCGGCTTCACTGAAAGTCATCGGCGATGACCTTCCGCGTTCGTCGTGCGCCGCGCCGGCGCTGGATGCCCGCGCCGGGACCCGGGTCACGGCCGGGTCAACCGGCGTGCCGTGCTCCGCGTCTCATGAGCAGTCGCTTGGGGGAGACGCCGCATGTCCGAGTCAGCAACGCCCGATCCCCCATCGCTGGCTGCGCGGGTACGTCAGGGAGCGCTCTGGAGCGCTCTGACCAC
>JAFAZE010000037.1 GCA_019239975.1 Streptosporangiaceae bacterium | reverse complement strand
TCAGCCCCCGCGTCGTGAAACGAGCCATGTCCAGGTACAACGCCAAGGGACGAGTCGACCGCACCACCTACAAAGCCACCATCAACATCGCGATCCTCACCGCCGATTTGGCAACCAGCAACGAGCCCTAACTGACCGGCCTTGGGGTTAATCCTCCGGCCAGGCGTCGGCGAGAAGCTTGCGGGTGTCGGCGAGGAGCTGGGGCAGGACGCGGGTGCGGCCCACCACGGGCATGAAGTTGGTGTCGCCGCCCCACCGGGGCACCACGTGCTGGTGCAGGTGCGCGGCGATACCGGCGCCGGCCACCGAGCCGAGGTTCATGCCGATGTTGAAGCCGTGCGCGCCCGACGCCGTGCGGAGGGCGCGCACGGCACGCGCGGTGTGGCCGGAGAACTCGGCGGTCTCCTCCGGCGTGAGCTCGGTGTAGTCGGCCACGTGCCGGTACGGGCAGACCAGCACGTGGCCGCTGTTGTACGGGTACAGGTTGAGGACGGCGTACACGAGCGAGCCCCGCGCGACGATGAGCGCCTCCTCGTCCGGCAGCGACGGCGCCCGGCAGAACGGGCAGCCCTCGTCCGAGCCCGGACCCGACGGCTTCCCCTCGCCTTTGATATACGCCATCCGGTGCGGCGTCCACAGCCGCCCGAACGCGTCCGGTTCCCCAGCGGGGCGGCCCTCCGGCTCGCCCACCATGCGCCCCTCCGGCTCGCTCATACCTGGATGCGGTCGCGGACAGCGGTGACGATCTCGGCGATCGCCTCGTCGACGGGGACCCCGTTGCGCTGCCCCCCGTCCCGGTAGCGGAACGACACCGCGCCCGCCGCGACGTCGGTGTCGCCGGCCAGCAGCATGAACGGCACCTTCTGCCGTTGCGCCGTCCGGATCTTCTTCTGCATCCGGTCGCCGGCATCGTCGACCTCGACCCGGATCCCCTGCTCGCGCAGCAGCGCCGCCACCTTCGACAGGTACGGCACGTGCGCGTCCGCGATCGGGATGCCCACCACCTGCACGGGCGCCAGCCACGGCGGGAACGCCCCCGCGTAGTGCTCGAGCAGGATGCCGAAGAACCGCTCGATCGAGCCGAACAGCGCCCGGTGGATCATGTACGGCCGCTGCCGTGAGCCGTCGGCGGCCTGGTACTCGATGCCGAACCGGCCCGGCTCCTGGAAGTCCACCTGCAGGGTCGAAAGCTGCCAGCGGCGGCCGATGGCGTCACGCACGTGCACGTCGATCTTGGGGGCGTAGAAGGCGCCCTCCCCCTCGGCGATCACGTAGGGCAGTCCGGACGCGTCCAGCGCGTGCTTCAGCGCGGCCTCGGCGGCGTCCCACTCGTCCGGGTTGCCGACGTATTTTTCCGGGCGGGTGGACAGCTCGGCCTCGAACTCGGTCAGCCCGAAGTCGCGCAGCAGCCCCACCACGAAGTCCAGCAGCGAGGCAAGCTCCCCGGCCAGCTGGCCGGGGGTGCAGAAGATGTGCGAGTCGTCCTGGGTGAAGCCGCGGGCCCGGGTCAGGCCGTGCACGACGCCGGACTTCTCATACCGGTAGACGGTGCCGAACTCGAAAAGCCGCAGCGGCAGTTCCCGGTACGACCGCCCGCGCGAGCGGTAGATCAGGACGTGCATCGGGCAGTTCATCGGCTTGAGGTAGTAGTCCGCCCCGTCGAGCTCCATGGGAGGGAACATGCTCTCCTTGTAAAAGCCCAGGTGCCCGGAGGTCTCGAACAGCTCCGCCTTGGTGGCGTGCGGGGTGTTGACGAACTCGTAGCCCGCCTCTTCGTGCCGCCGCCGCGAGTAGTCCTCCATCACCCGGCGGATGACGCCGCCCTTCGGGTGGAACACCGGCAGGCCGCTGCCGATCTCGTTCGGGAACGAGAACAGGTCGAGCTCCGCGCCGAGCCGCCGGTGATCGCGCCGCTCGGCCTCCGCGAGCAGCTCGAGGTAGGAATCCTGCGCTGCACGCGACTCCCACGCGGTCCCGTAGATCCGCTGCAGCTGCTGGTTCTTCTCGCTGCCGCGCCAGTACGCGCCGCCGGTGCGCATCAGCTTGAACGCCGGGATGTACCGGGTGCTGGGCAGGTGCGGCCCGCGGCACAGGTCCTTCCAGTACAGGGCGCCGGTACCGGGGTCCAGGTTGTCGTAGATGGTCAGCTCGGCGCCGCCGACCTCGACGGATTCCTCACCGCTGGAGGCGCCCGAGCCCTTCAGCCCGATCAGCTCCTGCTTGTACGGCTCGCTGGCCAGCTCGGCTCGGGCCTCGTCCTCCGACACCACCCGCCGGGAGAACAGCTGGCCCTGCTTGACGATCTGCCGCATCCGCTGCTCGACCGCCTTGAGGTCGTCGGGGCCGAACGGCGAGGGCACGTCGAAGTCGTAGTAGAACCCGTTCTCGATGGGCGGCCCGATACCCAGCTTGGCGTGCGGGAACAGGCCCTGCACCGCCTGCGCCATGACGTGCGCGGTCGAGTGCCGCAGGATCGCGTGCCCGTCGTCGGACGCGATGTCCACCGGCTCGACGGCGTCGCCGTCCCGCACCTGGTAGGAGAGGTCGCGGAGCTCGCCGTTGACACGAGCGGCGATCACCCCTCCGGAGGGAGAGCCGGACGGCTGGGGGGCAGCGCCGCTTTCGTTTGGGAAAATAGAAAGAATTTCACCCGCCGTAGTGCCGGCCTCGGTCACATGCTCGCGGCCGGCGAGGGTGATCCGAAGCTGCTGGCTGGACACGGTGAACTCCTCTGGTGTAGGTACAAGTCCGTTACCCGATGCTATCGGTGCACGGGGCGGTCGCGCGCACGAGTATCGTGCTGCGCGGACGCGGCGCGGGACGGCGCGCGGAAACCCCGGTGGAATAGCATCATCGGGGCACCCTGATTCCCGGAGGGGGGCTGACGATGAGCGATGCCGACGAGCGGCCCCCCAACGTCCACGAGATCGCCCAGGACACCGATCCGGAGGCCCGCGTCGCCTACGTGGACAACGATCCCGTGGTGTTCCTGCACGCCGAGGCGCTGCTGGCGAACACGCCCGGAACCGCCGTGGTCCGTGCCGACCTTCGCGACGCGGACGCGGTGCTGCGGTCCGCTGGCGAGCTGCTGGACTTCAGCAAGCCGACCGCGCTCATGTTCGTCGCCTGCCTGCACCACATCACGGACGCCGACGACCCCGCCGGCATCGTGGCGCGCTACCTGGACCGGATGGCCCCCGGCAGCTACCTGGTGATCTCGCACTGCACCGACGAGTTCAGCCCGGAGAAGGTGTGACGGGCCCGGGCGCCGCGGCCCTGACCAGGCGGCGGGCCTAACGAGGCGCGGCGGGCGGCGACAGTCGCGCGCGGTACGCGGCGACGGTGGTGCGGCTCGCGCACGTGCCGGAACAGTAGCGCCGCGACCGGTTGCGGGAGGTGTCGGCGAACCAGCGGCCGCAGCCATCCGCGGCGCACGGGTGCAGCCGGCTCCGGCCGTTCCGGCAGACGTAGAGGACCAGGCCGGTTACCGCCATCGACGACATCCACTCGATCAGCGGCGCGCCGTCTTTTGCGTAGTGCAGGTGCGGCGAAGCCACGCCGTCGTGCCGGGTGAGATGCGGACGGCAATCCTGCGCGTCCAGCAGCGCCGAAAGGGCGTCGATGAACTCGTCTTCGGCGTCCCTGCGGAGAACCGCCGCCAGCTCACCGCCAAGCCGGGTCAGCGACGCCGCCACGTCATGATCCGGCTCGTAGCCGTGATCGGTGAACATGCGTCGCTGCCGCTTCAGCAGCTCACCGGCGCTCAGCGCCCCCTCCCCCAGGGATGCCAGATCCAGCGCAAGAAGCAGCGGGTTCAGGTCGTAGTCGGCATAACTCACTTGACCACCTACATCGCGGCGTGTTTTGGTAGGTGGCGTTACAGGAAACGGAACCTACCGAACGGATTCCATCCTGGCAGAGATAACGGCAGGCCGCCTGGCCTCCGCCGCCCTGGCGTCGGCGCTGGCCGGGCAGTGGGCACATGCCGCGTCGTTGCTCGCGGCGGCCGCGGCGGACGGCGACGCTGAGCGGGCGGTGCTCGCCGTAGCCGCGGCCTCTCTCCGCCGCGCCGGTTTCATGATCACGGAAACGGCGGGCCGCATGCGACACCTTAGTTTCCGCAAGGAGGTTCGGTGCTTCGGTGTCGTGGAAACAAAAGGTCGTATACGGCACCGAAATTTCCGTGAACTCGGGTTTGGCGCGCCGACCGGGGCGTGAGCGCACGAGCGGAGAGGCATGCGGGGCCGACGCGACTGGAGTGACTTGCCCCGCGCGACAAGGCCAAGAGGCCGCGCGCGCGGTCAGGCGGTCAGGCCCGCCAGGTCCAGGAGGTCGTCGAGGATCCGGCCGAACGCGCTGACCTTGAGCGTCAGGTGGCCTTCGCCGGGGAGCAGGTACGCGCGGGCGCCGGGGATGTGCCCGGCAAGCCACTGACCGTGCGCGAACGGGACCATGCGGTCCTGGTCACCCTGCCAGATGGCGACGGGCGCGGCCGGAGGGGTGCCGGGCTCGGGGGCGGGCTCTACGGCGGCGGCCGCGGAGGGCGCGGCAGACGCGGCGGGCCAGCCGAGCGTGAAGCCCCAGTCCCGCACGAACGCGAGGTCGTCATCGCGCCAGCCGGCGATGCCGTTGCGCACGGCGGCGCGCATGCTGGCGGCGGTGCTCGCGGCGAACTCACCGGTGAGCGCCGCGGCGTCGGCGGGCGACACAAGGCCGCCCAGCGCCTCGGCGATCACGTCACCGGTGACCGTCCGCAATTCCCCGGCCTCCTTCTCGAGGAAGGCGGTCAGCGGCTCGGCGCCATCCACCGCGGCGCCGAACTCCGTGATGTTCTCCGGCCCCATTCCGGCCCGCCAGTCCAGGCCGTCGGCGTTGTACGGCGCGACGCCCGCCACCGACGCCGCCGCAAGGCAGCGGCCGGGCAGGCCCGCGGCGCAGGCGAGCGCGTGCGGTCCGCCGCCGGACCAGCCGATCGTCAGGAACGTATCCGCACCGAGCGCGTCCAGGACCGCGGCCACGTCCGGCACGACGTCGTATACCTTCCGGCCAGGCAGTTCCGAGGAATTTTCGTAGCCGGGCCTGGCGACGATGACTATCCGCAGTCCGCGCGTCCGCGCGGCCTCCACCGTCGGCGGGAAAACCACCAGTCCGGAAGGTGTCCCCCCGTGCAGAACCAACGGAAGCCCGTCTCCCGGCCCGGCGGTCAGGACATCGGAGCGCCGGCCGTCCGGCATCTCCACCAACTGCCGCTGGGTCTCCATGAATATTCAGGTTAAGCCGCGCGGCGGACTCACTGCGCCGGATTCGGGTACACGCGGTCCGGCTTCACCAGAACCGCGGTGCGGTGCTCCTCGGCCATCACCCGGTCATACGTCTCCCAGTCATCGTGCGTACCACCTGCCGCGGTAAAGACCTCACGCAGCAACAGCCGCAGGCGTTCGGCGTCGACGCCGGGCAGTGGGTCGTCGGGGCCGGCGAGATCCACGGGTCCTTCGGCCGCGGCCCACTGCCAGCCGGCGCGCACGACGACCGTCGCCCGCGGACGGGCGCGCAGGTTGGCCAGCTTACGAGTGCCGCCACGGGCGACGAGGCCGACGACCTGCTCCCCCGTCACCGGATGCGCGAGCACACCGCCGTTCACGACCGACGACTGGATCGTCCCGTCGCCGCGCAGCGTGGACACCACGACCAGGCCATGATCACCGGGCACCAGCCGCGCGAATTCCGCCAGATCTGCCATGACCGAAGGCTAACGCGAGCGGGGTGGGGACGGGAGTGCGGGTCTGTGGCGGTAGAGGCTAGGGCTTGTGGCGGGGGCGGGGATCGCTCATTGGGGGATCACCGGCGTTATGGGAATCGGCGGAGTCGCGGGAATCGGCGGAGTCGGCGTCGCCGAGGAGGCCGGCGCGGCGTAGCGCGTCCGCCATGGCGCCGGTGGGCTCCGGTTGCCGGCCGGGGGAACGCCCGCGCCTCTCGCGGCCGGCTGAGGCAGCGCCCGGGGCTGGCCTGGCTGGGCGCGGGGCGGCGGGTGAGGGTGGGGGGACACCATCGCCCGTTTGGGAAAATTCGCGGGAAGAGCCGCGGCGGCCGGCGCGGTCACGGCCGTCGGCCTGGCGCGGCCGTTCGCCCTCCGCTGCGTCGTCGTCCAGGCGCAGCGTGAGCGAGATCCGCTTGCGCGGGATGTCGACGGCGAGCACCTTGACCCGCACGAGGTCGCCGGGCTTGACGACCGAGCGCGGGTCGGAAACGTAGCCCCTGGACATCGCGGAGACGTGGACGAGGCCATCTTGATGCACGCCGACGTCGACGAACGCGCCGAACGCCGCGACGTTGGTCACCACGCCCTCGAGCACCATCCCGGGTTCCAGGTCGCTGAGGTCCTCGACGCCCTCGGCGAACGACGCCATGCGGAATGCGGGGCGCGGGTCGCGGCCGGGTTTCTCCAGCTCACGCAGGATGTCGGTGACGGTGGGCAGGCCGGTGCGCTCGTCGGTGAACTCGCCGGGGTGCAGCCCGCGCAGCACCGCGGTGTTGCCGATGAGCTGCGGCATGGCCGTCTTCGTCCGCGCGAGGATGCGGCGCACCACGGGGTACGATTCCGGGTGCACGCCGGAGGCGTCGAGCGGGTCGTCGCCGCCGCGGATGCGCAGGAACCCGGCGCACTGCTCGAACGCCTTCGGGCCGAGCCGCGGCACCTCCTTGAGCTGCTGGCGGCTGCGGAACGGGCCCTTGTCGTCCCGGCGCGCCACGATCGACGCCGCCAGGCCGTCGGTGATGCCGGAGACCCGGGTGAGCAGCGGCCGGGACGCGGTGTTGACGTCCACGCCGACCGCGTTCACGCAGTCCTCCACCACGGCGCCGAGCGAGCGTTCCAGCTTCCCGCCGGAGACATCGTGCTGGTACTGGCCGACGCCGATGGACTTCGGGTCGATCTTGACCAGCTCGGCGAGCGGGTCCTGCAGGCGGCGCGCTATCGAGACGGCGCCGCGGAGCGAGACGTCCAGGTCCGGGAGCTCCGTCGAGGCGTAGGCGGATGCCGAGTAGACGCTCGCGCCGGCTTCGGAGACCACGACCTTGGTGAGGCTCAGCTCGGGGTGGCTGCCGATGAGGTCCGCGGCCAGCTTGTCGGTTTCCCTGGAGGCGGTGCCGTTGCCGATCGCGATCAGCTCGACGCGGTGCTGCCTCGCCAGCTCGGCGAGCACCTGGATGGACTCCTGCCAGCGGTTGTGGGGTACGTGCGGGTAGATCGTCCGCGTCGCGGCCACCTTGCCCGTGGAGTCTACGACCGCGACCTTGACGCCGGTACGGAAGCCGGGGTCCAGGCCGATCGTCGGCCGCTCCCCCGCCGGGGCGGCCAGCAGCAGGTCACGGAGGTTGGCGGCGAACACGTCGACCGCCTCGGCCTCGGCCGCCTGCCACAGCCGCATCCGCAGGTCGATGCCCAGGTGCACGAGGATCCTGGTGCGCCAGGCCCAGTGCACGGTGTCCTTCAGCCACTGGTCGGCCGGGCGCCCGGCGTCGCTGATGCCGAAACGCGCGGCGATCGGCGCCTCGTAGTCCGCGTTCACGTCCGCGGCCGCCTCGCGACCGGCCGTCCCCGGATCGAGCGTGACGTCGAGGATCTCCTCCTTCTCGGCGCGGAACACCGCGAGGACGCGGTGCGCCTTCAGCCGGCCGAACGGCTCGGCGAACTCGAAGTAGTCCGCGTACTTCCGGCCCTCGTCCTCCTTGCCCTCGCGGACCTTCGCCGTCAGGCTGCCGCGGGACCACATCCGCTCGCGGAGCTCGCCGATCAGGTCGGCGTCCTCGGCGAAGCGCTCGACGAGGATCGCGCGCGCGCCGTCCAGCGCCGCCGCGACGGTCGGCACGTCGTCGCCGAGGTAGGCCTGCGCGGCCTGGACCGGGTCGTTGCCGGGCTCCTCGAGGAGCAGGTCGGCGAGCGGCTCCAGGCCTGCCTCGCGGGCTATCTGCGCCTTGGTCCTGCGCTTGGGCTTGTACGGCAGGTAAAGGTCTTCAAGCCGCGCCTTGGTGTCCGCCGCGCGAAGCTGCCCTTCCAGGTCATCGGTCAGCTTGCCCTGGTCACGGACGGACGCGAGGATCGCCTCGCGGCGTTCGTCCAGCTCCCTCAGGTAGCGCAGCCGCTCGTCGAGCGTGCGCAGCTGCGCGTCGTCGAGCATGCCGGTTGCTTCCTTGCGGTACCGGGCAATGAACGGGACGGTGGCGCCCCCGTCCAGGAGCTCGACGGCGGCCGCGACCTGCCCCGGCCGCACGCCGAGCTCGGCCGCGATCCGCTCGGTCACCGATGGCATACAGGCGAGCTTAGCGAGCCCGCAGCGCCGGCGCTGCCGGGTAAAAGCTCTCTCACGAAGCAAACCGCCGGCCCGGTATTTCGCTCCGATTGCTGGTGTGTTACGACTTGTTGGGTTACGTGCTGTTCCAGCGCGCAGATACGGCCAGGGTCGGAGCGTATCGGAGGCGACTGATGGAAGCCGGAAAAGATCGACACACTTTGTCGAATTGGGGGCTATACCTGGGGAGACAGCGCGGGGGCAACGGAAAGCGCGGGCGTGGCCGGTGGCGGATCGCGGGCGCCGCGTCGGCGGCGGGGCTGGCGGCGCTGATCGCGCTGCCCGCCACCGGGGCGGTCGGCGGGGCCGCGGCCGCGGCGGCAACTACTTCATGCCCGTGGGTCACGTCCACCGCACCCATCCCGCAGCGGGTGGCCCAGCTCATCGCCGCGATGAGCCTGGCCGACAAGATCAGCATGGTGGAGGGCCACGGCACCAGCAACCCGTACGTGTTCTACACGCCGGCGATCCCGTCGCTGTGCATCCCGGCGGTGGGCCTCGAGGACGGCCCGGCCGGCGTCGCCGACGGGCTGACCGGGGTCACCCAGCTGCCGGCCGGCGTGGCGCTCGCCGCCACCTGGGACCCGTCGCTGGCGAACCGGTACGGCACGGTGATCGGCGCGGAGGAGTTCGGCAAGGGCGCGAGCGCGAACCTCGGCCCGACCGTGAACATCGACAGGGACCCGCGCTGGGGCCGGTCGTTCGAGGCGCTGAGCGAGGACCCGTTCCTGAACGCGTCGCTGGACGTGCCGGAGATCAACGGCGTGCAGAGCCAGGACGTCCAGACACAGGTCAAGCACTTCGACGCGTACAACCAGGAGACGTACCGCAACACGCCAGCGGACAACGTGATCGCGTCCAACCGGACGCTGCACGAGATCTACATGCCGTCGTTCGAGGCCGCGATCAAGCAGGCGCACGCGGCGTCGGTGATGTGCGCGTACTCCTGGGTCAACGGCAGCGCGAGCTGCAACAACTCCTACCTGCTCACCGACGTGCTGCGTGAGCTGTGGGACTTCCAGGGCTTCGTGATGTCGGACTACGGCGCGCTGCACGGCACTTCGGGCGCGCTGCAGGGCACCGACCAGGAACAGCCGTTCAACACGTACTACGGAACGGCGCTGGAAACCGACATCCAGGACGGCACGATCCCGGTCAGCGCGCTGAACACGATGCTGACCCGCGTCTTCACCGAGATGTTCCGGTTCAGACTGTTCAGCCAGCCGCGCACGGGCACCCCGTCGTCGGTCGTGACCACCCCGGCGCACGTGGCGCTCGCCAACCGGGTGGCGCAGGCCGGCGCGACGCTGCTGAAGAACACCGGGAAGACGCTTCCGCTCTCGTCGTCGCACGCTGGGACGGTCGCGGTGATCGGGCCGGCGGCGGACGCCTCGCCGACGTACGCGGGAGGCGGCAGCGCCTACGTGATCCCGTCGGGGACCGTCAGCCCGCTGGCCGGTATCCAGGCCGCCGCGGGATCGGGCACCAAGGTGACCTACACCCAGGGGCTGCCGACGGACACCTCGCTGGCCTCCATCCCGGCGGCTAACCTGTCGCCCCCGTACCCTTCCGCGGGCACGCCGTTCGGCGGCAGCTACACCGGCACGCTCACCGCGCGGGAGACCGGCACGTACGTGCTGGCCCTCACCAACCCGTGCGGCTGCTACACGTCCACGTACCTGTACCTGAACGGCAAGGAGATACTGGACAATCCCAGTACGCCGCCGGTGCACACGTACTCGGCGGCGGTGAACCTGACCGCGGGCGCCAAGTACACGATCTCGATCAGCGGCGCCTCCTCGCAGCTGCTGTGGGCCAGGCCGTCGGACCTGGCGCCCGGCATCACCGCCGCGGCGAAGGCCGCCAGGAGCGCGTCCGTGGCCGTGGTCGTCGTCTCCGACGACACCGAGTCCGAGGCCACCGACCGGCCGTCGCTGAACCTGCCTTCCGCGCAGGACGAGCTGATCTCGGCGGTCGCCGCGGCCAACCCGCACACGGTCGTGGTGGTCAACGCGGGCGCGCCGGTCGCGATGCCGTGGCTGAACCAGGTCGCATCGGTGCTCGACGCCTGGTACCCCGGGCAGACGAGCGGAACGGCGCTGGCGAGCGTGCTGTTCGGCCGGACCAACCCGGGCGGCCACCTGCCGGTGACGTTCCCGGCGTCGCTGAGCCAGGTGCCGGCGTCCACCCCGGAACAGTTCCCCGGCAACGGAACCGAGGTGCTGTACTCGGAGGGCGTCGCCGTCGGCTACCGGTGGTACGACGCCAGGGGCAAGACGCCGTTGTTCCCGTTCGGGTTCGGCCTGTCGTACACCCGGTTCGCCTACAGCGGGCTGCGGATGAGCCGCTCTTCGGTGACCGGCACGGAGGACGTGCGGGTCTCGGCCACGGTGACGAACATAGGGAACCGAACGGGCAGTGACGTTGCGCAGCTCTACCTGGGTGATCCCTCGTCCACCGGAGAGCCCCCGCGCTCGCTGGCCGGGTTCCAGCGGGTGACCCTCGCGCCTGGCGGGTCGGCACGGGTGTCTTTCGTGATCACGCCGCGGGACATGTCGTGGTGGAGTGACACCGCGAACGGCTGGACCCAGACCCCCGGCCTGTACCGCGTCTACGTGGGAGACTCCTCCGCGCTGGCGAACCTGCCGCTGCGGAACGCCTTCCGCGTGACATCCACGCCGGGCGCCCGCCGGGTCGTCCTGAACGCGCCCGACGTGGCGGGAGCCGGCAAGGCGTTCGCGGTGCACGTGACGCTGACCGCGGGCGGCAGCCAGACCCTGCACGGCGTGGCGCTGTCGGTGCAGGTGCCCGCGGGATGGACCGTCACGCCGGGGTCGGTCGTGTTCGGCGCGGTCCGGCCTGGCCGGGCGATCGCCGCCACGTTCCGGGTGACGCCGCCGGCGTACCTGCCTGCCAGCACCGGGGTGGTGCACGCCACCGCGACGGTGGGGGACCTGCAGCGTGAGGCGGGCGTGACGGTCACCGTCCGGCCGTAGGGGGTGGAGCGCCCGGCCCGCTTCGGCGGGCCGGGCGTGCCCAGGCGCCGGCGGCCCCGCTGGACGGGGCCAGTTGCGCCAACGGCCCCGCACGGGGGACGGGCTCAGTACGGGCGCGGGAGGCCGTACGGGCGCGGGAGGCCGAAGGTGCGCGTTGGGCCGGTGCCGGGGCGGCCGCCCGGGTTCGGCGGCTGCGGGCCGGGCGTGTACCGGGGCATGGGGCCTGCGGAGTACCGGGGCATGGGCCCGGTAGGGTACCGCGGCTGGGGGCCGGTCGGCGGGCCGAACGACAGCACGACCCGCTCGCCGATGGGCTGGTAGCCCAGCCGGAGGGTTCCGCTTACCGAGTTGGCGAGGTTGGTGATCAGCAGCACCTCGCTGGCGCCGTCGGCGAGCGCCGCGCGGCTGACGGCGAGCGTCACCGCGGCCGCGTAACCGTGGTGCCGCAGGCCCGGCGGGGTGTAGACGATGTTGACCCGTACGGTCCGCGCCACCGGGCGGGTCACGGTGACCATCGAGACCGGCCCGTCATCGGTCTCCCAGAACGTGGCACCGGAGTAGCTCAGCAGGTCGTCGGCGGTGGCCTCGGGGGTGCCGGCGAGCTCGCCGACCTCGCGGCCGAACGCGCGGAGCCACGCCACCAGCAGGTCACGGTCATCGGCCATGGCGACCCGGGCGTACCCCGGCGGTCCCGGGTACTCGGGCACGGCACCGGTGAGCCGGTAGAGCCGACTGTGCTGGTGCACCCGGGCGGCTTGCCCGGTGCGCTGCCGCCACGCGGCCGCGAACGCGTCAGCCGCCTCGGCGCTGGCGTCGACGCCCCGCACCGACCCAGGCTGCCGGGCGAGGGCGCCCGCCAGCCCGGCGGCCGCCTCCGGTGCCAGCCCCGCGAGCACGACCGGGCCCGGCGGGATGTGCAGGAACGCGCCGCGCACTTCACCGTCGCGTGGCTCCCACCAGCCAAAGAGCGATCCCGGCGGCTGCCTGCCGACCGCCCGCAAGCTCTCCGCCGTCGTCAGCAACAGCGTGTTCTCGGCCGGCCGGGCCCGCAGGTAGCCGCCCGCCGCTGCGAGGAATTCGTCCAGGTCGGATGTCGTGCACCAGCCCATGCCGTCATTGCTTTCGTCGCAGGTGTACCGTCATGCGGATCCGTGAGGCCGGACGGAGGGTGTGCTACGTAACGCAATGCGATCAAGTATCGACAGACCCGTGCACGCCGCGCAACGCTACCGAACAGTAGGGGTGAGGAAGTTACTTAAAAGTTAAAATAAATGCTACCCGTGATCCGGCTCGTTCCTCAGGAACCGAACGACAGTACCACGCGATCCTCCACAGGCTGGTAGCCGATGCGCTGATAGAGGGCGTTGCTCGTGGGATTGGCCAGATCGGTGTACAACAGGACCTCCCCCACGCCCGCGGCCAGCGCGGCGCGGCTCACCTCCGCGGTCGCGGCGCCCGCGTACCCGCGCCCGCGCAGTTCCGGTGGCGTGTACACGGGCCCGATGCGGGCCATGCCGGCGACCCGGCGGGTGATGCCGGCGACGGACACCGGCACGCCGTCCTTCTCCCACAGCGTCAGGCCGCCGTAGCTGAGGCGGTCGTCCACCGCGACCGCATGGTCGCCGCCCATGTCGTTGACCTCGGCCGCGAAAGCCTCGAACCAGCCGCGCAGGAGGTCGCGGTCGGATTCGACGGCTCTTCGCGGGCCGCCTTCCGGCACCGGGCAGGGCACGGTCAGCTCGGCGAGCCGGAACAGCCGCATCCGGCGGTGCATGCCGACGGAGGCTCCGGTGCGCCGGCTCCAGGCGCCGGCGAACGCCTCGGCCGTCGCCTCGTAGGCGTTCACGCCGGCCAGCGCCCGGCCCGCGAGCTCCCCGGCGAGGGATGCGGCTATCTCGGGTGCCATGGCCGTGAGCAGCACGGGATAGGGCGGGGTGTGCATGAACGCGGCGCCCACCTTTTCCCGCTGCCACCACCCGAACAGCGGTGCGGCATCGGTGCCCGCGGTGGGCGCGGCCTGGCCGCTCATCCGGAGGGTCTCGGTCACGGTCAGCAGGACGGTGTTGCGCACGGCCTCCTTCCGCAGGAACCCGCCCGCCGCGTCCAGGAAATCGCCGACGTGCGGCGTGATCACCCAGCCGGTAGCTCCGCCCATGAGGCCATGCTCTCAGCGCGCGGACCGCTTCGCATTCAAATTAACGTCCCCACTGGCGGCGCGCCGCCGCCGCCTGCGGCCCGACGGTGCCGGCGCGACGGGGAATTCCATATCGTTCCTGGTCACGCCCCCGCGCTTCACGCTGTCACCGGGCGGGGACGGAATGTTGGGTATGGCTGTTTCTGGTTTTTTAACGCGTTTCTTCACGGCATCTCTTGTTTATGGCTGTGCGTGCCTGTAATGCTCTGTTAACAAATGCCGCGAGACGTTAAGACCATTCCAACGCGGCGTTCGCGGGAGGTAATCAATGAAACGGTATTCTCTGGCCAGACACTGGCTAAGGTTCCCCGGCAGGGCGACACGCCGCACCGTGCCGTTCGCGGCGGCTGGGGTAGCCATAGCGCTGGCCACCGCCATGTCGGCGTCGGCGATCACGAAGACCGAGGCGCCCGCCCGCGCCGCCACGAGCGGCAGCCCGGCGTACATGAACGTGCACCTGCCGGTACAGGCACGGGTGAAGGACCTGCTCGACCGCATGACGCTGCCCGAGAAGATCGGCCAGATGGTGCAGATCGAGGCGACGCAGGTCACCGACAAGACCAGCGCCTGCACCAGCACGGGCGGCTTCAACCTGCCGAACCCCGTCTGCGAGCAGAAGATCTTCATCACCAATGACGTCGGCTCGATCCTGGCCGGGGGGACGGACATCCCGCCCGACACGACGGGTGGCGGCGGCCCCGGCAACACCGGCCGGGACTGGGCCAGCGAGTACAACACCATGCAGTCCTACGCGATCACGCATTCACGCCTGCATATCCCCGTGATCTTCGGCGTCGACGCGGTGCACGGCTTCGGCCACCCGTGGCGGGCACCGCTGTTCCCGCAGTCGATCGGGATGGGTGCGACCTGGGATCCGCCGGCCGCCGAGGCCGGTGGCGACGTGACAGCGCGGGCCGTGGCCGCCACCGGCTGGAACTGGGTGTTCGCGCCGGTCCAGGACGTGGCCAGGGACAACCGCTGGGGCCGCTACTACGAGACCTGGGCCGAGGAGCCCGTGCTGTCGGCGGCCATGGGCGCCGCGGACGTGAGGGGAATGCAGAGCGTGGGCGGCGACGGTTCGCTCAAGGTGACCGCCACCGTGAAGCACTTCGCCGGCTACTCCGAGTCGATCAACGGGCACGACCGGGTACAGGCCGAGTTGCCGCTCCGCTACCTGCAGGACACGTTCCTGCCGTCCTACGCGGGCGCCATCGACGCGGGTGCCGGGAGCGTCATGGTGGACTCCGGCTCGATCAACGGCATCCCCGCCACCGCGTCACACTTCCTGCTGACCACGATTCTGCGTGACCGGCTGGGCTTCAGGGGCGTCGTGATCAGTGACTACGGCGACGTGCCGGCGCTGGCGACCACGTACCACATCGCGTCCGATCTGGCCGGTGCCGCGGCTCTCGCCATCAACGCCGGTGTCGACGTCGCGATGCTGCCGTTCAACGCCGACCAGTGGCAGGCGGCCGTCCAGCAGGACGTGGCCAACGGGTCCATCCCGATGTGGCGCATCAACCAGGCGGCCAGCCGCGTCCTCACGCTGAAGTTCTCGCTCGGCCTGTTCGACCACCCGATGGTCGACGCGAGCAGGGCGGACGCGGCGGTCGAGTCGGGCCGGGACGCAACGCTCAAGGCCGCGCGCGAGTCGATCACGCTGCTGCGCAACCAGAACAACGTGCTGCCGCTGTCGCCGAGCGCGAAGCTCGTCGTCACCGGGCCGAACGCGGACAACATGGCCTACCAGCTTGGCGGCTGGAGCGTCAGCTGGCAGGGAGCGTACACCAGCGGCCATGTGTGCTGCGAGGGGCCGGCGAACCAGATCCCGCCCGGCACCACGGTGCTCAAGGGCCTGCAGGCCGAGGACCCGAACGTGACCTACGCCGCCGACCAGGCGACGGCGGTCAGCGACGCGGCGTCGGCGGATGCCGTGGTCGTCGCGGTCGGCGAGAAGGCCTACGCCGAAGGGCTCGGCGACAACCCCGCGCCGCAGCTCACGCCCGACCAGAAGGCACTCGTCAGCGCCCTCGAGGCAACGGGCAAGCCGGTGATCGTGGTCGTGGTCGCGGGCAGGCCGCTCGGCCTCGGGCCGGCGGAGCAGGCGAACGCGGTCCTGATGGCCTACCAGGGCAGCACCGAGGCGGGCCGGGCCGTGGCCGACGCCATCTTCGGCAAGATAGACCCGAGCGGCAAGCTGCCGGTCACCTGGCCGTCCGATGCCGCCGCGCCCGGCGGCGACTTCAACACCAGCGCCCCCTCACCGCTGGGCGATGAGCCCAAGTTCTTCGACCAGCTTCCGTACACCGGCTCCGGCCAGGGCAGCGGGTACAACCCGCTCTACCCGTTCGGCTACGGGCTCTCCTACACCACGTTCACGACCAGCGGGCTGTCCGCGACCCCGGCCGTGTCCACGGACGGGACCGTGACCGCCACGTTCACCGTGACGAACACCGGCAGCAAGGCCGGCACCGACATCGTGCCGGTATACGTCCACCAGCCGGTCAGCCTGGTCGTCGTCCCCGGCCAGCGGCTCGCCGCGTTCACCCGGGTGACCCTGGACGCCGGCCAGTCCAAGACGGTGCACGTCTCGTTCCCCGTCTCCGTGCTCGCTGTGACACCGGGCGACATCGAAGGTGACAGTCCGCCTCAGGTCGAAACCGGCGCCTACCAGGTGCAGATCGGCACGCCCGCCACTTCGAGCGCCAACTTCACCATCCACTCCTAAGTAAGGATCGCTAACGCAGGTATGAGTGACCGCGGTGCCCGGCCCGCCATTGGGCGGCCCGGGCACCGGCGCGCAGGCGACGGGTACCTGTCGCGTGTGTGTGGCACCCGAAGGGCTGGGCGGCGGAGCCGCAAGCGTGCTCGTGACCCGTGAGGTTAGAGTGTCACATGAGGCCGTCGGTACGTCCGGGCGCACACCCGCGCGAGTTAGCGGGGCAAGCTCAGCCCGCCTTCGGCGGGCTGAGCGCCGGGTCCGGAGAACAGTGGGACGGTTGTGGCCCATGTGCTGCCCAAGTTTCCGCCAGAATGTCCGCGCTGACGTGTCGTGGAGATTTAGGGTCGTATGCGGCACCGAGAATTCCACCACGTCGTTCAGCGCTGCGGCTTCGTGGAAACGCCGGGTCCGGTGGCCGGAGGCGCACGCCCCAAGGGTTAGGTGATCGGGCCGCTGTTCGCCGACGGAAGGGGCACCGGGGCGGAGGTGGGGGCTCACGGGTCAGGGGGCGGAGAAGGTGTCGATGCCGCTGATTTTCCAGGTGGTGCCCTGGAGGATCGCGTTGACGCCGAGCATCGCGCCCGCGGTGGCGGGCTGGCCGCCGGCGGCGCGCCTGTCGCTCTCCACGGCAAACACCAGAACCCGGGCGTGCGCGCCGTCCAGCATCTCGACGCCGGTGTCGGTGACCGTCGTGGTGACGATCAGCTTCTGCCTGGGCGCCTCCCGCTGGACCTGGCCGAACAGGCTGGCGTACTGGGCGATCGCCTGGCCGGTGAGCAGGCGCCGCGCGGCCTGGGTGGTCGGGCCGGGAAACGCGTAGTCGTAGGAGAAGAGCGCGTTTATCGCGCTGGAGACCTGGCGGCTGACCGTGTTCGTCGCGGCCGGGTCGGTGAGCGCCGCGTTCTGAGTGGCGGGAGTGCTGAGGCTGCTCGCCTCCGCGCCGAACCAGGCGGCGAGGCCGCCGAGCACCACCGTGATCACCGCGAGGACCGCGGGCAGCAAGAACGGGCGTGCCCGCCGGGCAGAGGACGCCTCTAGGGAATCTTGGGGCTCTGTGGACTCTTGGGACCGGGGCGGCTCTTGTGGTTGTGGAGCGGCCTGGGCCTGTGGAGTGCCTTGTGGTCCTGGGGAGGTGGAGGGCGGCGCGGCGGCGGGGAAAGCGGAGGACGGCGCGGCGGCGGGGGACGGCGCGGCTGCAGGGGGCGCGGAGGGCGTTACGGCTGCGGAGGGCGTTACGGCTGCGGGGGGCGCAGAGGGCGTTACGGCTGCGGAGGGCGTTACGGCTGCGGGGGACGCGGAGGGCGTTACGGCTGCGGAAGGCGGCTCGCCTTCGGGGGAATCGGGGGGGCCGTTTTCGGCCGCGGCGCGGCGGCGGGCACGGGCGGCGAGCAGGCGCATGGTGGCCGCGTCCGTGTCCGGCGGGCGAAGGCGCGTGCCTTTTCGCGCTGGCGGACGTTTCTGCGGGGGCACCTGGCTAGCTCCTCCTCGGGCTGGGAGCCGGGGTTGGGGTCACAGTACCCGGGGACGAGGACGGCGGCGAAGACGCGGCTGAGCCGCTGGGGTAGCCGAGCTCGGCCAGCTTCCAGCCCGACGCCGTCCTGGTCAGCTGGCCGACCTCGCTTTCCGACTCAACGAACGGGCTGCCGGTGGCCGGCGTCACGGTGACGTCGAGCGCGACCATGACGCTCGCCGTTCCCGCACCGGTGTCCAGCTGGGTCACCGCGCCGTCGAGGATCCTCGCCGTCGTGATCGTCTGCTTCTGCTGGACCAGCCGCACCTCCTGTCGCAGGTTCTGGGCGAGCTGCGCGTGCAGGACGCCCGTGCTGGATGCCAGCCAGACCTGCAGGCCCTCGGTCGCGTGGTGGTAGTTCAGCGTGTTGAAGTTCAGCACCGCCTGCTCGGCGGATTGCAGCACGGTGTCGCGGGCCCGTGAGTAGGCCGCCGAGCCCGAATGCGCGGCGCTGTACCAGGACCAGCCGAACCAGGCGGCGCAGGCCGCCGCCGCGACCGCCAGCGCCGCGGCGACGGCGAGCAGCGGGTTCACGGACTTTGCTTTCGTCATCTTCTAACGGGCCTCGATGCTGGTTATCCGCCACCGGCCAGCGATGAGCTGTGCTGTGACCGCGATCTGGGCGGGCACGCTGGTGCCCTTATTGTGGCCGCGGGTGGCCGTCTGGTCCATGAATACCAGGAGCTGAGCGGTGCCGCCGGAGAGCCAGCGGACACCAGCCTGGTCCACGCGGGTCACCACGGTCAGCTGCTCGCCCACCGCCTGCTGCAGCGCAGGGGTCAGCTCGCGGTACTGGGCGGCCGCCTGACCAGCCAGCACGCGCTGCGCCGCCCGCTCGGTCGCCCCGATGCCGGTGTACGAATACGAGTAGATCTCGCTCACGTCGGCGCTTACCGCGGCGATCACCTGCCTGGTGGCGGCGGGATCGGTCAGCGCGCGGTTCACCGCGGCCCGGCCCCCGCGCAACTGGGCCGCCGCGGCCGTCAGGCCGGCGCCGACGCCGGCGAGGACGAGGCCGGCCACGATCAGCGCGAACGGCCCGCGAAATCGCGCATAAAGGGACGGCGCAGGGGAGGAAGTGTCATCTGGGGTGAGAGGGACGATCGGTGTTGGAGTGATCTGTGGTGTGAAAATGGTTGACGGTGTGAAAGTGCCAGGTGGGATTTCGTTTGGGGTGGCTGGCGCATCAGCGGTGGCTGACGAGTTTGAGGTGGCCGACGGGGCTGAGGTGGTGGGGGTAGCAGTGGCCGGCGGGGCTGAGGTGATGGGGGTAGCAGTGGCCGGCGGGG
>JAFAZE010000022.1 GCA_019239975.1 Streptosporangiaceae bacterium | reverse complement strand
TCAGCCCCCGCGTCGTGAAACGAGCCATGTCCAGGTACAACGCCAAGGGACGAGTCGACCGCACCACCTACAAAGCCACCATCAACATCGCGATCCTCACCGCCGATTTGGCAACCAGCAACGAGCCCTAACTGACCGGCCTTGGGTCTAACGGACCACCACGTCCGTGACCGGAAGCGACGAATCGGCGGGCAGGCCAAGCGGCGACGGCGGGAGGCCGCGGGAGACGATCTGCGCGCCCAGCGCGGCCACCATCGCGCCGTTGTCGGTGCACAGGCCGGGCCGTGGTATCCGGAGCCGGATCCCGGCGCTGGCGCACCGCTCGGCGGCCATCGACCGCAGCCTCGAGTTCGCCGCCACGCCGCCGCCGATGAGCAGGTCGGTGACGCCGTTCCGCTGGCACGCCTGCACGGCTTTGCGGGTCAGCACATCCGCGACCGCCTCCTGGAAGGACGCCGCGACGTCTTTCGTGGGCACCGGCTCACCCGCGTCCTGGCGGGCCTCCACCCAGCGGGCCACGGCCGTCTTGAGCCCGGCGAAGGAGAAGTCCAGCGTTCCGTCGTGGTACTTGCCGCGGGGAAACCTGATCGCGCCCGCGTCACCTTCCGCCGCCGCCCTGTCGATCGGCGGCCCGCCGGGGAACGGCATCCCCAGCACCCGCGCCACCTTGTCGTACGCCTCTCCCGCCGCGTCGTCGATGGTCGCGCCCAGCGGCTGCACGTCGCCGGTCACGTCCGGGACGAGCAGCAGCGACGAATGGCCGCCGGACACCAGCAGCGCGATCCCCGGCTCGGGCAGTGGCCCGTGCTCCAGCTGGTCCACGGCGATGTGCGCTGCCAGGTGGTTCACCCCGTACAGGGGCTTGCCGAGGGCGTACGCGTACGCCTTGGCCGCCGCGACGCCGACCAGCAGAGCCCCGGCGAGGCCGGGTCCCGCGGTCACGGCTACGGCGTCGATGTCGCCTGGCTTGATCCCGGCCCTCTCCATCGCGCGGTCGACGGCAGGCACCATGGCTTCCAGGTGCGCGCGGCTCGCCACCTCGGGCACCACGCCGCCGAACCTGGCGTGCTCGGCGACGCTGGAGGCGATCTCGTTGGCCAGCAGCTCACGGCCCCTGACGATTCCGGCGCCCGTCTCGTCACATGACGTCTCGATGCCCAGCACGAGCGGGCCGGTCATCGCAGATCCTTTCTCATCACAATGGCATCCACTCCGGACGGCTGGTAGTAGCCGCGGCGGACCCCGATCTCGCGGAACCCGCGCCGGAGGTACAGCCCCCTGGCACGGGGGTTGTCCTCACGCACCTCGAGGAACACCTCGGTGCAGCCACGTTCCCCCGCCTCCTGCACGAGAGCCGCGAGCAGCGCGGAACCGATCCCGCGCCCCCAGTGGCCGGGGGCGACCGCGATCGTCAGCACGTCTGCCTGCCTGCCGCCGGGGAACAGCATCCCGGCGTATCCGGTCACCGCGCCGCGGCCTTCGCCCGCTCCGGGTCCCCCGGTCCCTTCGTCATTCACAGCCACCAGGTAGAGCCTGCTTTCAGCCGGCTGGGCGAACTCCTCGGCGAACATTTCCGGCGTCCACGCGTCATCGGGGAACAGCTCCTGCTCCAGCGCGAGCACGCCCGGCAGGTCGGCCGCCGCCATCGCGCGCAGCCGAGTGCCAGCAGCGGGCGCGACGCCTCCCCGCTTCGAGGCCGCGTTCAGCTTGCGCACGAAGGCGACACCCGCTTCCGCGCGCCTGGCTCGCGCGCATCCGGCCTGCGCAGGTACAGCGGCTCTGGCGGGAGCAGCCCGGTCCCCGTCGCGAGCGCGCCGGCCCCCGGTGACACCGTGCCGCCCGGGACCGGGCCCTCCGAGGCGGAGTGGGCAAGCGAGCCCGCGACGATGCCACACAGATCCCCGGCGGCCGGGTATACCGGCTCGCGCCCGGCGGGCAGCAGATCCGGGTAGAGCCGCGCACCCTCCCCCGCCACCGGAACATCACGTCCCTCCACCTGGTCTGGCCGGGCCACCCCCGGGCCCGCCAGCCGCTGTCCGGCCGGGTCATAGCGAGCCCAGTACACCTCGCGGCGCCGGGCGTCGGTGGCCACGAGGAACTCGCCTCCCCCGGCGCCGGTGACCGTCCCGGCGGCGATGGCGCCGGCCGCGACCACGTCGAGCGTGCAGACGCCGTAAACGGGGATGCCAAGCGCCGTTCCGAGCACCCTGGCGGTGACCACACCCACGCGCAGCCCGGTATACGGGCCCGGACCGACGCCGACCGCGATCGCGGTGAGGTCCTCCCGTTCGGCGCCGGCGTCGGCGATAACCTTCGCGATGGCGGGCGCCAGCAACTCCGCGTGCCGGTGCGCGTCCACGGTCGCCACCTGCGCGAGAACCTGCTCGCCATCATGCAGCGCGACCGTTACGGCAGGCGTCGCCGTATCAAACCCGAGCAGCAACACGACTGATCAGCCTAGCCGACACCGCACACCCGGCAGGCCGCCGCACGCGTGACGCCTGCTGACGCCCAGCTGAAACTGCCTTCGTGCCCGTGAGTCTCTGGGATACTCCGGGTGTGCCTGACTTGGATGCGATGTGGCGTCAGGCGGACGCCGCGCTGGTGCGGTGCCTGGAGCTCGCGCATCAGTCTTTCCTCGCGGGCGGGCTGCCCGTCGGCTCCGTGATCGTCGCGCGCGGCGGGGAAAGGGTCAGCGAGGGCCGGAACCGGGCCTATGATCCGGCGGGCGGGGCTGACCGGCTGCAGCGCACGCCCATCGCGCATGCTGAGATGAACGCGCTGGCCGGCGTCGATACCGGGACCGATCTCGGCGGCCTGACATTGTGGTCATCGCACCGGCCCTGCATGATGTGCGCGGCAGCGTGTCAGTTCACCGGCGTGGGCGCGGTTATCTTCATAGCCCCGGATCCGTCAGATGACGACGGCGGCGAGGACCCGGACGGGATCGCGACGGAATGGGTCATCGCCGCCAGCCTGCTGTTCTTGTCCGGAGTGGCCGCCTATTCCGGCTCATCATCCCCGCTGATCGTGCGGGCCGGGCAGCGCGAGCCGGAAATCATCAGCTTGATGCGAATCGTCGGCGACACCGCTCTCCGGCAGCCAGTACTCCGCGAGGCCCTTGCGCCGGCCTGGCCCGACATACAGGCCGCAGCCAGGGAACGGCGCAGCCGCCACCAACGCGGCGCATAGGCGTCATGACGACAGCCTCACCAGCAACGAATCCCCGGTCAACGATCTATGCGGGCCAGACGGCAATCGTGCGGCGGCAGGCCTCACCGGCCCGGGCGATCATCCCGGGCCGATCATCCCGGACCGGATCTACCAGCGCGTCACGCCGGGCCTATCATCCCGCTCGGGCGGGTGGTCCGTGGCTGTGCAGCACCTGTCCGCAGGGGGAGCGGGCCTCGGTGGTGCCGTCCGGGTGCAGGAGGATCGCCCAC
>JAFAZE010000120.1 GCA_019239975.1 Streptosporangiaceae bacterium | reverse complement strand
TGGTAGACCGGGCCACTTTCCCCAGTGACACGTTGTCGACTCATTTCGTCAAGCCGCCTGGCGTGGCCATGCTCCGGCGGTGGGGGCTGCTGGGCCAGGTCATCGCCTCCGGCTGCCCGCCGGTGCCCCGGTTCCGGTTCGACTACGGCATCACCGTGCTGGCCGGCTCGCCCCCGCCGCTGGACGGCGGCCGGGAGTCGTATGCGCCGCGCCGGATGATCCTGGACACGATCCTGGTCCAAGCCGCCGCGCGGGCGGGCGCGGAGGTGCGCCCTGCCTTCAGGGTGGACGAGATGCTGACCGACGGCGAGCAGATCGCGGGCATCCGCGGCCATGCCCGGGGCGGCGCTGCCGTCACCGAGCGGGCGCGCCTGGTCGTGGGGGCCGACGGACGGCGCTCCCTGGTGGCACGCGCTGTGGCGGCGTCCGTCTACCGCGCCCGGCCGGCACTGACCTGCGCTTACTACTCCTACTGGAGTGACGTGCAGGCCGCGGGGGAAATCGAGGGCTACTTCCTGCCGCGGAGGGTCATCTTGGTCTTCCCGACCAACGACGGCCAGGCCTGCGTGTTCCTCCAGTGGCCCCGCGCTGAGTTCGGGTCCGTCCGCACCGATGTCGAGGGACACCTGTGGGCGGCGGTGGCGCAGGTGCCCGGCCTGGCCGCGCGGCTGCGGGCCGGCCGGCGGGCTGCCCGCCTGGTCGGCACCGGCGACCTGCCCAACCACTTCCGCACCCCCTACGGCCCGGGCTGGGCACTGGTCGGCGACGCCGGCTATCACCGGGATCCGCTGACTGCTCAGGGCATCAGCGACGCGTTCCGCGACGCTCAGTTCCTGACCGAGGCCATCGACGCCGGCCTGGCCGGGCGTCAGCCGCTCGCCACCACCCTGGCCGGCTACCAGCGCCGCCGGGACGAGGCGGCCACGGCGATGTACGAGCTGACCTGCCAGCGGGCCGCGCTTGAACCGCCCGCCCCCCAGATGAGCCGCCTACTCGCCGCCTTGCACGGCAACCAGGCCGACACCGACCAGTTCATCGGCGTCATCGCCGGCACCATCTCGCCCGCGAAGTTCTTCGCGCCCGGCAACATCCAGCGCATCACCACGCCAGCATGACCGCCTCACGGGTAACCGGCAAGCCGCCCCTCCCCGGCCCCGGCAGCAGACGCAACAGCCAAGCGCCCGAGGCCAGCCCCGGCGACCCGCACCGGCGAGAACCACCCCCACCACCAGCCCGGCCGTGCCAGATGCTGTCCTTGAGGAGGGGTGTGTTCGCCATTCCGTGGCGGTACGTGCGGGAGCAGATTGTCCAGTTCGGTACATGGTGTTCTCCCGGAGTTGGTGGACGCGGCGGCGTGCCGCGGGCACACTTGTCCCCGGAGCGGGGGACAGCGTTCGCCGGGAGGGGCTTGTGCGCAACAGATTCCTTCTCCTGGCGGCCATCGTGCTCGCGGCGATCGGAACGGCGAGCGGGGTGACGGCCGCGTCCCCGGCAGCTGCCGTGTCAGGACCCTGTGGTACCGCGACCGCGCCGCATGCTTACCAGCATGTCATCTGGATCTGGATGGAGAACCACAGCTTCGGCGACATTATCGGCAACACATCCCAGGCGCCGTACATCAATTCCGTCGCCGCCAGCTGCGGGCTCGCTACCAGCTACCACAACACCACGCACCCCAGCTTGCCCAATTACCTCGCTGCCACCTCCGGCCTGGCTCAGGGCCAGCTGCCGGTCCTGTCCTTCCTGGACTGCAACGTCTCGGTGGTCTGCGACACCTCGGCCCCGAGCATCTTCGGGCAGGGTGAGACCTGGAAGGCCTACCAGGAATCGATGCCGTCCAACTGCGCCATGTCGGACTCCGGCGAATACGCGGTGCGACACAACCCCGCGCCGTACTACACGTCGCTGTCTGGGTGCGCCAGCCATGACGTCCCGTACACTCAGCTCGCCGCCGACCTGGCGAACAACGCCCTGCCCGCGTTCTCGTTCATCACCCCGAACCTGACCGATGACATGCACGACGGCACCATCGCGCAAGGTGACGCGTGGATCGCCGGCAACCTGCCGGCCATCCTGAACAGCAGGCAGTACCGGGCCGGGACCACCGCCGTGTTCATCACCTGGGATGAAGGCTCGGGCGGTTACCCGATCGAGGACTGCGACGACACCACCACCACCGACACCAGCTGCCGGGTGGCCACGATCGTGATCAGCCCGAGCACCCCGGCCGGCGCCACCTCCGGGACCTTCTTCAGCCACTACTCACTGCTGGGCACCACAGAGGAACTGCTCGGCCTGCCCAAGCTCGGCCAGGCATCGTCATCCCCGACCATGACCGCTGCCTTCCACCTCTGAAACCCACGGGGTCCGCGTGGCCAAAAGTGCGCTGGCGAGCCGGGCGAGGATGGTCAGGTCCACGTGTAGCCGGACGCGCACCAGTCGCCGCACCCGCGGCGGGAGTATAGCCCTTTCGCGGGCCGTGCTGGTGGTTTCGTCTGATGCTCACCGTTTCGGCCGCTGCCACGGCTCGCGGTCAAGCGCACGGCGCAGCGCCGCCGTGCCCTCGCTGAGTACAGCCCGGCCATGCGTGACGAGAACGTGCTCGATGTCAAGGGCGGCCAAGGGCTCCAGCGTCGGCAGGTAACGTTCGTGCCACCAGTGGCGGCGGCGTTCGCTGTCTAGCGGGTCGTCCCACACCCGCAGCTGGCCGTCGCCTGTCTCGACGACGGCGTCACCGAAGACGAGAGCACGGCAGGCGGGGATCTCGATCGGCTGCTCCGAGCGGGGCGGGCTGCCGATCGGATGGAAGCGGGCGGCGCTACCGACGTCGGTATCGCCGGTCACGGCTTCGAACCCGGAGGGATCACCCAGCCGCGTAGCCACCCCCGGATGCCCGTAGATGCGCGCCTTGGCACGGCGGTAGCGCCGCCACAGCGGCTCGGCGCTGCGGGTGTGGAACGGCTTGCTGATGAGGATCCGCGCGCGCCCGCTCACGAGGTCATCGAGAGCTCCCAGGGCCGGGTCATCGTCGCCGTCCACGAGCGGGTCTATGAGCAGTGTCTCGCCGCCTGCGGTCAGCGCGTAGCTGGTTCTGGCGCCGAACTCGCCAGGACGCAACCCCCGCGGGCGGCGCTGCCAGCACCAGATCCCCGCCGCGATCTCCTGCACGCCGCCGCCGGTCATCTGCCCCTCCATCCCTCCAGCAGGCAAACGATGGTCACCCAGCCTAGCGTGCCGCACATCAGGCCAGGCCGCTTGGCCAGGATCAAGTGAAGCTAGGCAAGCTCGCGGGCTTGAAGGACGTGGATGGCGTTGGCGAACTGCCCGGCCTGCTACGGGCAGCAGCGGAGCTTGCGCAGGAGACGCCAGGTCTTGAGCTGGGCGCTGGCGCGCTCGCCGGGACCGCGCAGCTTGGCGTGGGACCGGTTGGCCGCCTTTGCGCAGGTAGGCCCGCACGAGCAGGGCCTGCTGCCCAGGGTTCAGCTTGCGCCAGGGTGAGCCGATCTGGGCGCGTTGTCGGCGGATCACCCCAGCGGTGTAGGTGAGGGTCCGGCGAGACAGCGGCAGGGTAGAAAAGCATCCCCTTGGCAGAAGATGCGGATCTTGGTCGATCGTCTCAACTACCAGGGGCTTCACTACGCACCAAGGCGACACGCCGTCCCTGATCAGGGCATTCGCGGGCCCCAAGATCAGGATGAAAAAGGTTCAGTGGTGCCCTTGCTGGAAGGGTTCGCTACGTATGTAGCCGCCGTCCTCAGGGAGTTCGACCCGCCGCGCTGACCGTTTGCTTCCCATCACGCAAGCCGCCGGTCCACGCGCCGCCGTGGGGTAACGATCATAGAATCCTGGGGGGTACGCGTTCGCGCAGATCAGCCATAAGGCCTGCCTGACCTGCGCGGACAGTTTCGCGGAACCCTCCTAGGCGCAGCTTCTTCCGATCGTCCTCGGTCCGCAGAAAGTTCTATGCGCGACCGAGGATGCACGGAGGCCACGACCAAACCGAGCAAACGGCGGATTTCGCGCGATGGCCGCGGCCAGTGAACGTCACGCAGCGCGACTGGTGTTCCAGAGCACGATCGTCCTGAACGCCGGTTTAGCGCGGACCGGGAGTGGCTCGCGACATGGGAGTCGGCCACGCGCTGTGGCGCCGGATCTGCGCGGCTGCAGCTGGACGCTAAACCGTGAGTCGTGGCCGACGGTGAAGTGGAAGACGAGACTTCGAACTCGGTTTATGCCGTCATCTGGCCGACCGCGCTGAGCGCCGAGCGGATCCGGTCTGGGTGCCGTGCCGCGACCGTTGTGGCGTCTTCGCCGGCGAGGATGCAGCGGATGGCCTGTAGGTGGACGGTGCGGTAGGCGGCAACAGCGAGCGCCGCGGCAAGCTCGGGTTCGGCTGTGCCTGTGGCGGCCATGGCCGCCGCCAGCTCGGCTGAAAGCTGGTCGGCAAGTTCCCGGGCCCGCGCCTGAAGCGCGCGTGAGGCCGCGACCGTCCGCCACCACGGGATCATGTCCGCCTGCATGCCGTACGGTGCCTGGCCCGCCTGGGCAGCGGCTACGAGCGTGTCGCGGAGCGCGCTCACCGCTGATGTCCCGGCTGGGCGCTGGCGGATGGCCTGGGTGAGCTGGCCGGCCACCTGAGGGTAGCGGTCGAAGAACAGGTCTTCCTTGCGCGGGAAGTGAGCGAAGACCGTTGGCCGGGCGACGTCGGCGGCCTCGGCGATCTCCGAAACGGACACCTGGTCGAAACCGTGGCGCAGGAACAGCGCCGTAGCCGCATCCGAGATGCGCTGGCGGACCTCCGCCTTCTTGCGTTCCCGGCGCCCAGGGTTCGGGGCCGCCGGGCCGCCGTGACGGCCTTCATCAGCCATGCACTGACCATACCAGGTAAGAAAGCATACTCAGTATGAGTTTAGGGCTAGAATGACTGACATGCGGAATTACGGGATCAGCTACGACACGGGAATTACCGCCGACGGGAACTGCACCCGCAAGCGCTTCGACGACCAGGTGGTGCAGCGGGAGCTGCAGATCATTGCCAGCGACCTGCACGCGACCGCGGTGCGGCTGACCGGCGATGACCCGCAGCGGCTGGCGCGGGCCGGCGAGCATGCGCTTGCCGCCGGGCTGGAGCTGTGGTTCTCGCCGGTCCCGTGCAACCTTGACCCCGGTGCGCTGCCCGGGTACTTTGCCCGCTGCGCACGCGAGGCCGAACGGCTCCGGCGGGCACACGAGGGCCGGGTGGTGCTCGTGCTCGGGTGCGAGATTTCGCTGTGGTGCGCGGGCTTCTTCCCCGGCGACAGCGTGCTCGGCCGCATCGCCACGGTGACCGACCCGGCCCTGCTGCGCAAGCGGGACACGATGGCCGCGCTGGCCAGCGGGCTGGAGCGGGCCAAGCGGGCGCACCGGGACATCGTCCACGCTGCCAGGGAAGAGTTCGCCGGGCCAGTCACCTACGCGGCCGGGCCGTGGGAGGACGTCGACTGGGAGCTGTTCGACCTGGTCTCCGTCGATGCCTACCGCGACGCCGGCAATGCCGCCGGCTACCGGGACACACTGCGTGCCTACCGGCGCTTCGGCAAACCGGTGGCGGTCACCGAGTTCGGCTGCTGCACCTACCGCGGTGCGGCCGGCCGCGGCGGCATGGGCTGGATGATCGTCGACGAGAAGGCAGACCCGCCTGTCATCCCCGGGACCTACGAGCGCGACGAGGAAGAGCAAGTCAGGCACCTGCGCGACATGCTCGCGGTCTACGAAGCCGAAGACATCGACTCCGCGTTCTGGTTCAGCTTCGCCGGATTCGAGCATCCCCGGCACCCGACCGACCCGCACCGCGATCTTGACCTCGCCTCCTACGGAGTCGTAGCGGTCCTGGAGCATGAACGCGGCACCACGTACCCGGACATGGCCTGGGAGCCGAAGCAGGTCTTCGGCGCGCTCGCCGCCGCCTACGCTCGCGCCCGGCGGCCGTGAGCGCGCCCAGGGGCCGGGCGGCGCAGGGGCCGCATGCCTGCCCGGGGACTCCTGCGGACATCAACGGTCACCACGCGCTGGCTTCCTCGCCCGTGTTGTTAACCGGCGGCGGTCGCGGCGCCGTCAGCACCGTTTTCGGCAGCCTGGTCTTCTTCGGCCAGGTCGCGCTGGATCTCGTCGATCAGGGCGGCCAGGGTGCCCGCGGCGGCCTGCCGCCGCCGGTTTCCTGCTGCTGGGCGGCCGCGCGGCCGACCTGCTCGGGCGGCGCCGGATCTTCATGGCCGGGATCATGCTGTTCATCGCCGCCTCGCTGGCCGGCGGCCTGGCTACCTCGCCGGGCATGCTGCTCGGCGCCAGGTTCGTGCAGGGCATCGGCGGGGCGATGCTGTCACCGGCGGCATTGTCGCTGCTGACCACCAGTTTCGGCGGCGATGCCCGGGCCAGGGCACTGGGCATCTACGGGGCGATCGGCGGCGCAGGCGGCGCCGCGGGCGTGCTGTTCGGCGGGCTGCTGACCAGCGGCTGGCCACCTCCGGATGCGTCCCGTCACTTTGCCCAGGGCAGGTTCGTCCTTCCCAGTGAGCACGGCTGGAGACCCAGCCGCCAGGGAGGTATCTCATGTCCGCACAAGAGGGGCGGCGGCAGGAAGCCGCAGCTCAGGCTGGGAGCGTGCCAGCCGCATCGCAACCCCCTAGCGCGCCGCCGCGCGAGCCCAGGAACGCGATCCGCCTCGGGCCACGCGCCAGGCGCCTGATCAGGGCAGCCGCCCGGGTGGTCAACCCGGCGGTGCTGCGGATCGCCGGACGCCGGCACATGCCGATCATCGGCATCGTGCATCACCGCGGCCGCAAGACCGGGCGCCCGTACGCCACACCGCTGGGCGTGCGGCCCGCGCCTGGCGGCGGGTTCGTGATACCGCTGACCTTCAGCGATGCGTCGCAGTGGTACCAGAACATCCTGGCCGCGGGAGGATGCGTCATCACCTACCAGGGCGCGGACCACACCGTTACCAGGCCGATGGTGGTGGATCGCGCCACCGCGGGGCCCGGGTATCCCCGGTATGAGCGACTGGCACTGCGGCTGATCGGAATCAACGAATTCCTCTGGCTGGCCGACGCTGTGTCCGCCCCTTTTAAGCCTTTACTTATATAAGCCTTGGCTGATATCTTGGCCTGGTGCACGCGTTCGACGTACTCGGCGATCCGGTGCGCCGCCGGATCCTGGAGCTGCTGGGGGACGGGGAGCTCACCTCCGGTGCGCTCGGCGAGGTGGTCCAGCGAGAGTTCGGCATCTCCCAGCCGGCCGTCTCCCAGCACCTCAAGGTGTTGCGGGACAACGGTTTCGCCACGGTACGGCCGGACGGCGCGCACCGCCTCTACGCGGTCGCGCACGAGCCGCTGCGCGGCATCGACGCCTGGCTCGACCAGTTCCGCCGATCGTGGACGCCGCACTTGGACGCGCTGGCCACCGAGCTGGCGCGAGGCAGGCACGAGCGGAGGAAGAAACCATGATCGACGTGACCGAGGACGACGTCTGGGACGCCTGCACCAACCCCGAACGCATCCCGCGCTGGTTCCTGCCGGTGAGCGGGGAGCTGAAGGAGGGCGGCCGGTACCAGCTGGAGGGCAACGCGGGCGGCACCATCACCCGCTGCGACCCGCCGCACGGCTTCGACGCGACCTGGGAGATGGGCGGCGACATCAGCTGGATCGAGCTGCGGCTGGCCGACGAGGGCAACGGCCGGACCCTCTTCCGGCTGGACCACATCGCGCATGTGGACGACGAGCGGTGGGCGCAGTTCGGTCCCGGCGCGGTCGGGGTGGGCTGGGACAGCGGCCTGATCGGCCTGTACCTGCACCTGACCACCCGGCAGGCTGTGGACCCGGACAAGGTGCGCCAGTGGTCCGCGTCCGGGGAGGGCCACCGGTTCCTGACCGCGTCCAGCGACGCCTGGTGTGAGGCGAGCGTGGCCTTCGGCACCGACCCGGCCGAGGCCCGGGCCGCCGCCGACCGCACCACCGCGTTCTACACCGGCACGCCCGGACCCGGCGCCAGGGCCGGCCAGCACGGCTGACAGCCCCGGGCCCGCGCCCAGTATCCTGTAGGAGACCGCGGCCGACGGGGCGCATCCCTGAGCCTGATCGAGGGAATGACTGAGGAACGATGGAAGGCGTGAACGGCGCCACCTGGCGCAAGTCAAGCCACAGCGGCAGCAACGGCGTCAGCGAGGCCTGAGCGAGCGTGCTCTACGACATCTCGGCCCGGGCGCGGCCACCGTGGTTCACCGAGGCCGCCAGATACCACCCACGCCCGCCGTCCCGCCGCCGGCAGGCAGCGGCCAGCCTCGCGAGGATCCTGGCCGTAGTCGTCCTCGTGCTGCTCCTGACCCTGTCGTAGCCGGGCGCGGAGCGGCAGCTTCAGGCGGCCCGCTCGGCGCGGCCCGCGGGGTAACCCGCTCGGGCCGGCCGGCCGACAGGAAGGCGGGCGCCGGCGGAGCTAGTCCGCTGCCGGAACGGCGATTCGGTCTCCGTGCGCCCCCGCCGGGGGCTCCTCCCCCGCCGAGGGGAGTCCACGCCCGAACCCACGCCCGCACCCGAGCCCCGGAACGCGGCGGACGCGACCACCGCGGTCACCGGGTGACGCTGGATCAGCGCGGCCCACCTCTGTGCCGGGTGCTGTTTTGAGTTTTCCGAACGGGCGGTGGCATCTCCCCGTCCTCCCCGGCGCTCTCCTGGCCCGGGGGACGACCCCCGGAACCCCCGAAGGCTGAAGCGGAAGGCCTGGCGAGCCCGGTGCCCGTGAACCCGAGCGGCGCCGGCATGAGCGTGAGCGCGGACGGAATAGCCCGGATTCGCGTCGCGCAAGTGCGCTGCGCGTGTCAACCAACCCGGGACATGGCGCGTCGTACATCTGAGGCTCGGCGAAAGCGGGACGCCGAGCCTCAACCATGCCCGGGGTACCTGCATCCCGACCCCAGCCAGCCGTCCCGCCGAACCCCCCAGCTCAGTCGTTCCGCCGAACCCCAGCCCAGCCGTCCCGCTGAACCCAGCCCAGCCGTTCCGCTGCCCCGGGGGATTTGGGTGCAATCCGCGCTGCCATCACAGCACGAACTGCACCCAAACCGGCCAGCCCCCGCCCCCGCCCCCGCCCCCGCAGCCCCCGGCGCCGCGGGCCGGCCGCCGCCGTCCACGCCCCACGCGAACCCAGCGACGGGCGGACCCAGGTGAGCGCCCCCTTTTCAGCCGCCAAGACCGCGCACCCGACGAAACACGCCTGACGATTATCTGACCCGGCGCCCTAGCTGATCAGGTGCGAGTACACGACGATGTTGTCGAGGTACTGGCGGGCGGCCGTGTCGAACGGGCCGCCGCAGGTGATCAGCCGCAGCCCCGGGTAGCGCGTGTTGCCGTAGATCTCGCCCGCGGGGAACGTGGCCTTGGTGACCCGCTGTACCCCGTCGACGGAGAACACGGCGGTGCTGCCGTCCGCGCGGACGACCTTGATGGTGTCGCCGCGGGTGAGCGTCTTGATGTAGAAGAACACCGACGTGCCGGTCAAGGTGTCGACGTGCCCGAGGATGACCGAGGTGCCCGCCTGGCCGGGCATGACGCTGCGGTCGTACCAGCCGGTGAGGTTGTGGTTGCCGAGCGGCGGAACCTGGACGGATCCGCCGGGGTCGTCGCCGAGCCGCATGACCGGCGCGCTGATGTTCAGCACCGGGATCTCGATCCTCAGCGGTTGCGAGGCGGCGAGAGGGATCGCCGTCGGTTCGGTGGCCGGCTGCGGCTGCGATGTCTGCACGGTGGCGGGGATCTCCGTCGCCGCGCCGGTCAGCGGGCCGGACTGGCCGGAGATGGCGCGCACGATGGCGGTCGCGCCGCCGGCCGCGAGCGCCGTGCCGAGCACGACCGCGCCCAGGCGGGCGGCCCGGCCTGACCGCGTGCCGCCGCGGGGAAGCGCGAACCGTGGCCCGCGCGGCTCGCGGCCCGGCCCGGAACCGCGCTGGAACTGAGGAGGGGGATCCCGCCGTGTCCCGGGCCAGGGGTCGCGCCGCGTCTTGGGCCCGGGGTCGCGCCGCGCTTCGGGCCCAGGGTCCCGCCGGGCCTCGGGCCCGGGGTCCCGCTGGGCTGCGGGCCACCGATCCTGGCGCGTCCCGGGCCACCGATCCTGGCGCGTCCCGGGCCCGGAACCTCGATGAGGCTCGGGCCAGGGGTCATGATCCGGTTCGCGCTGCGGGGCATCCTGGGGACCGCGCGCAGGCCCGAGCAGTGAGCTGGGGCCCACGCGTCCCCGGCGGCGGCTGGCGGGGGACCGGCCCGCATTGCCCGGGTATCGTTCGCGCGCATAGCCCTGGGTACCGGCCTCGTCGCGGCGGTCACCGGCGGCGGCGCGGTTGCGGCGCGGGGGAACCATGCGCGGGCTTTTCCTTCCTGTGCTGGTCCGGGGATGATGGGCCGGTCAGGTACCCAGGTCAGATGGCGGCGTGACCGCGGCGGCGGCGGAGTGCCAGCGCGATGATGCCGGCGCCGGCCACAAGGGCGGCGGCGCCGCCGGCGAGCGTCATGCCGGAGCTGGCGTGCAGGCTGCCGCCGGCGCCCGTGTTGGGCGCCTTGCCGGGCGCCGCCGCGGAGCCCTGAGACGCGGCGAAGCCCTGTTCGGCGGCGCGGGAGGCGGCGGTGGAGGCGGTCACGCGAACGGCGGTCGTGGTGGTGGTCGTGCTGAGCGCGGTGCACACGACGACGAGCGTGGCCGCCTGTACGGTGCGCAGCCGGAGGCTGAACCTGTGCGGTGCCCGGAGGCGGAACATGCCCGCCATCCGTGGCATCCAGCGCCCGGCCAGCACGACGTGGCCGGCGCGCATCGACCTGGGCACCAGCCTCAGCGGAACGCTGCCGCGGTAGGCGCCGGCCAGCCCGAGCGACGCGGAGCTGGCCATCGGGGCGGCCGCGCTCCGCAGCGACCCGCCGAAGCCGCCGTTCGCCGAGGTCAGGAACACGTTCTCCGGCACGCCCACGGCGCCGGGACCCGAATGGCCGAGCCTCATCATGACCTCGCTGGACGACACCGTGGTCGCGGGGGCGGTCCCCGTGCGCCCAGACCCCGTGCCTGGGGACCCCGTGCCTGGGGACCCCGTGCTCAGAAACCCCGTGCTCAGAAACCCCGTGCTCAGAAACACGGTGCAGCGGTAGGCCTGCGCCCCGGCGGCCGTCACGGCGGCGCCGCCCGCCGGGGCGGACCCGCCGCCGGGCGTGACGGTGACCCGCACGCTGGCGACGCTCGTCGCCGTGCAGGTCACCGGCGCCAGCTTGCCGCTCCCGCTGGCGGGGAGCAGCAGCAGGGACCTGGGCGCGTAGACGCGCGCGGTGCCGGGAGCCTGGGGGATGACCGAACCGGACGCGGTGATGGACGGGATCCGCGTCAGCGCGTCGGCCGCGATCCCGAGCCGCGGGCTCTGCCCCGTCAGGCTGACGCTCCCGCCGGTCACCCGCGAGGTACCGGAAGCGCCGATGTCGCTGATCGCGGGCATGCCGCCGGTCACGGCCGGGGGCAGCGCGGCCCTCGCGGTGACGACCCTGATCGTCAGAGCGCTCCCCGCGGTGACGGTGCTCCGGGCGTTCACGGTCGCCGTGAGGCGCAGCGGCGAGCCGCCCTGTCCGTAGCCGCTGAGGCTGCACCGGTAGCTGACCGGGGCGGACGCGAACGGGCCGCCGGCTGCGGCGGCGCCCGCGGCGGTGACGGCCGCCGCCGATCCCCCGCCGACGAGCGCGAGCAGGACCACCACCCGCGCTGCGATATGTGTCACGGTCCTGGGGTGATACACGTTCTGGTTCCTCCTGGCTGTGCGAAACCCGCTCCAGGACAGATGCGTGAATGATTCGCTGCACGTGTTACCGCTGGTGCCGTGACCGGCTACCGCGGGCCGGCTGCGGGTTGTGCGGTGTGCTTGTCGCCGGCACGGGCCACGAGCCTACGGAAGACCGCGCGGCCGCCAGGCGCCCGTTCGCGAATCGTCACTTCCTGAGAAACTGATGACGCGGGAGAAACTGATGACGCGAGGCGGCGAGCGGACGGCGGCGACGGGACGGGGGCCCCCGCGTGAGGTGCCATGATGGGGAGGCCATGAGCCTCGATGACATCGACGCGCGGATCATCACCGCGCTGATCAGGGATGCGCGCGCCAGTTACGCGGTGATCGGGAAAGAGGTGGGCCTGTCCGCGCCGGCGGTGAAGCGGCGGGTGGACCGGCTGCTTGTGTCGGGCGCGATCACCGGGTTCTCCGCCCGCGTCGATCCCGCCGCCATGGGCTGGACGACCGAGGCCTACGTGGAGCTGTTCTGCGGCGGCCGCACCTCGCCGGCGGACATCGCCGCCGCGGTGCGGCGGTATCCGGAGGTGGCCGACGCCTGCACGGTGACCGGCGAGGCGGATGCGCTCGTTCACATCAGGGCCGCCGATGTGCGGCATTTCGAGCAGGTGATGGAACGCATCGGCGCTGAGCCGTTCGTGGTGCGAACCAGGAGCGTGATCGTGCTGTCCCGGCTGGTCGACAGGGCGGACGCGATCGCGCCGCCGCCCGCCCGCGAGGCTTCCGGCCGATGACCGGTTGCACGGCAATCTCCAGATGCGGAGCGTCTGACCAGCTAAAGTCTTCGCATGGCCGAGTTCGAAGAAGACCCGAGCGCGAACACCGCCCGTTTCCGGGCGTTCGCCGAGAGCAAGGAAGAGGAGATGCCGGCCCCGTGGCAGATGCGGGCCCCGGCGTCCCGGGTGATCCTTTTGGCGGCGGGCGTCCTCGTCGTAGCCGTCCTCGCGGGCGTGGTGGCCCTCTCCCTAGCTGGCTGAGCGCAGCCAACGCTGAGCACAGGCAACGCTGAGCGCAGCCAACACTGAGCGCACAGGCAACGCTGAGCGCGCAGCTAACACAGCCGCCAGCTCGCCGGAGCCGCGGGGGATGAGCCGCGTGCTCACCTCGGCTCGCCTGGCAGGCCCCGCTTCGCCCGCCAGCCGGCGGAACAGCAGTTCCGCCGCCACGCGGCCCATCTCCGCCGGGTCCTCGGCGACCACCGTGATCCCCGGGTCGAGCAGGTCGGCGAACTCGAAATCGCCGAACCCCACCAGCGCGATCCGCCCCGCCTTCCCCGCGGCCCGCAGGGTCCGCACCGCCAGCGCGGTGTACTCGCTGCCGCCGCTGAACACCGCCGTCACCGAGGCGGCGAGCAGGCCCTGCATGGCCTGGCCGACCTGCTCCCGGGTGGGCGGCACAAGCGCCGCCCACCGGTCGTCCGCCGGCAGGGCCGCCGCCGCCATCGCGTCGGCGTAGCCCTGGCGCAGCCGCTGAGCCAGGTAGTCCCCGGGCGGGCCGCCCAGGTAGCCGATCCTCCGGTGGCCGTGCGCGATCAGGTGCGCGACCGCGTCTCGCGCGCCGCCCTCGTCGTCGGCCAGCACCGCGTCGGCCTCGGCCAGGTTCGACGGCCGGCCGGCGAACACGGCGGCGACGCCCGCGGCGATCTCCGGCCGCAGGTAGTCATGATCGGCGTCCGCGGGCACGATGATCAGGCCGTCCACCCGGCGGGCGCACAATGCCAGGGCGAGTGCCCGCTCTCGTTCGGAATCATTATCCGTGGACCCGGTGAACAGCAGCGAGCCGTTCGCGCGGACGATGTCCTCGACGGCGCGTGCCAGCGTGCCATACCGCAAGTTACCGGTGTCCTCCACGATCAGCCCGACAGACGCCGTCTGGCCGGTGCGGAGCAGGCGCGCGCTCTCGTTGCGGCGGAACCCGAGCTCCTCGATGGCGGCCCGGACGCGCCCGGCCATCTCCGGGGTCACGCCGCGCTCGCCGTTCACCACCCGGGAAACGGTCTTCAGCGCGACGCCCGCGTAAAGCGCCACGTCTTTCATCGTCGGCCTGCCGTGCCCGGCGGAAAGCCTGAATTCCGAGGGACGGGCGTGAGCAGGAGCGTTCTGGTCATTCGCCGGGTACCCGCGCTCCGCCTGGTGGCGATGACCTGCGGGCGCCGGGCGGCCGGACCGGGCGCGACTGGATCGCGCAGTGTCTGATCGCGCAGTGTCTGATCGCGCAGTGTCTGATCGTGCAATGTATGGCTGAGTTGTCATGGATTCCCCCCGCCGCCTATTCTCCTACCACCGGCAGCCCCAGGACACCCTCATTGGCGCACTTGTTAAGAAGTAGGGACTTTTTGGAGGAATTGATGGGCTGTCACTTCCGCGGCCGGCGGCCGGCGGTTGCGGCGCAGGCCCGAACGCGAGGCCGTTCATGCAGCGTAAAGCCGCTCGTGCTTTGATGCAGGGATGACCACCACCGACGTGAGCCCGCACGGGCCCGCGCATCCCGCCGGGACGGCGCCACCGGACGGCGAGAAGGAGCGGCTGACCACGCTGGGCGGCCTCGCGGCCCTGTCCCTGGACGCGCTGTCCAGCGTCGCGTACGGCCCCGAGGCCATCCTGGTCGTGCTGGTCGCCGCCGGCGCCACCGCCCTGCGGTACAGCCTGCCGATCACCGGCGCGATCATCGTGCTGCTCGCCGCGCTGGTGATCTCCTACCGCCAGGTGATCGCCGCGTTTCCCAGCGGCGGCGGCGCGTACGCGGTCTCCAAAAGGCACCTGGGGACGATGCCCTCCCTGGTCGCCGCCGCGTCGCTGATCGTGGACTACGTGCTGAACGCCGCGGTCGGGGTCTCGGCCGGCGTCGAGGCGCTGACCGCCGCGTTCCCCGCGCTCTACGGGGCGCGGGTGTGGCTGTGCCTGGCCGTCCTCGCGCTCATCACCGGCGTGAACATGTGGGGCGTCGCCGAGTCCGCCCGGGTCTTCATGGTGCCGACGCTCGCGTTCATCGCCTCGATCGTGATCGTGATCGCGGCCGGCCTGATCCGCTCCCATCCCGCGGTCGCGCTCGACCATCACCTCGGCCCGGCCGCCGAGGCGGTCGGCGTGCTGCTGATACTGAAGGCGTTCGCGTCCGGCTGCTCGGCGCTGACCGGCGTGGAGGCGATCGCGAACGCGGTGCCGCAGTTCCGCAGGCCGCGCGCGCACCGCGCCCAGCACACCGAGGTCTGGCTCGGGGTGCTGCTCGGCGGGATGCTGCTGGGCCTCGGCCTGCTCATCCGCAAGTTCGCCGTCGTGCCGCACGGCGGGACGACCGTGCTCGCCCAGCTCACCGAGGCCTCGGTGGGGCACAACGTGCTGTACTACGCCATCCAGCTGATCACGCTCGTGCTGCTCGCGCTGGCGGCGAACACGTCGTTCGGCGGCCTGCCGGTGCTCGCCTCGCTGCTGGCGAAGGACAACTTCCTGCCGCACCTGTTCGCGCTGCGCGCCGACCGCCAGGTCTTCCGTTACGGCATCGGCGTGCTCGCGGTGGCCGCCGCCGCCCTGCTGGTCGTCTCCCGCGGCGACACGCAGGCTCTGGTGCCGCTGTTCGCCGTCGGGGTTTTCGTCGGCTTCACGCTTTCCCAGGTGGGCATGGTCAGGCATTGGTTTACCGAACGGGGCCCTGGTTTCCGCTCCAAGGCCGCGATCAACGGAATCGGGGCGGTCCTCACGGCGGCCACGACCGTGATCGAGCTGGTCAGCAAGTTCCTCGCGGGCGCGTGGCTGATCGCGCTCGTCATCCCGCTGCTGGTGCTGATGTTCACCAGGATCCACCGCACCTACGACCGGATCGGCGCGCTGCTCGAGATCGGCAGGATACCGAAACCGCCGGTCAGGAAGAAGTCGCTGGTGGTCGTCCCGGTGGGCAGCATGTCGCGGCTCACCGCCGAGGGCATCTCCGCCGCGCTGTCGCTCGGCGACGACGTCATCGCCGTGACCGTCTGCTTCGCCGCACCGGACGAGGAGGCGGCCGACGTGTCGTTCCGCGAGCAGTGGCGGCGGTGGCGCCCCGAGGTGCCGCTGATCACGCTGCGCAGCTATCACCGGTCGCTGTCCAAGCCGATCGTGTCGTACCTGCGGCAGATCGAGGCGGAAGATCATTACCACCGCCTGGTCGTGCTGATCCCCGAGGTGCAGCCCACCCGCCCGTGGCACTGGCTGCTGCACAACCAGCGCGGGCTCGTCCTGAGCCAGGCCATCAGGCGCGGCACGGACAACGTGGTCATCTGCCTGCTGCGGTTCCGCATGGGCACGCTCGCCGCGAAACCTCCCGCCGCACCCGAGTAAAGGCCGCGGCCGTCACGGCCGTATTACGCTCCGCTGGTCAGGAGCCGGTTAGCCGCGCGGGAAGCCCGGCTGATGGCAAGATATGCGGTATGTGCTACCTCACGGTACGTGGCGGGGTCGATGCCGTTGCGCTCTGAGCTGCCGGTAGCCGTGGTGACCGGCGGCAATCGCGGCATCGGCCTCGAGGTCTGCCGCCAGCTTGCCCTGCTCGGCTACGCCGTCGTGCTCGGCTCGCGTGACTACCGCAAGGGCGAGCTGGCCGCCAAGGAGATCGACCCGGAGGGCGCCCGGGTCACCCCGTGCCACCTCGAGGTCGACAACTCGGTGAACGTCGCGTGGATGGCCGACTGGGTACGCGAGCGCTTCGGCCGCGTCGACGCCGTGGTGAACAACGCGGCGACCCCTCCCGACAGATGGGCGATCGCCGGCACCACCGACCTGTCCCCGGTGGCGGAGGCGCTGGACGTCAACCTGTTCGGCGCGTGGCGGGTGACCCAGGTCCTGCTGCCGCTGCTGCGGTCCAGCCCGCGGCCGAGGGTCGTCAACGTCGGCAGCGAGGGCGGCTCGCTCGCGCTGATGAGCGGCGGCTTCCCCGCCTACAGCGTCTCCAAGGCCGCGCTCAACGCGCTGACCCGGATGCTCGCCGGCGAACTCGCCAGGGACGGGATCCTGGTCAACGCCGTCTGCCCGGGCTGGACCGTCGGCGAGGGCGCCGAAGGCGGCGGCCGCACCTACGCCCAGGGCGCCGCCAGCGTCATCTGGGCCGTCACCCTCCCCAACGGCGGCCCCACCGGCACCTTCACCCGCGACGGCCGCCCCCTCCCCTGGTAGCCCGCGCCCCTCCCCGCCCACCGCCGGAAAGGGCCACCCGAACTCAGCCTTCTCCGGGAGCGCGTTCGGTTGCTTCCCGGAAGGGGTTTTCAACCATCAGCGTCCCGAACCGGCGGCCGGCCTGCAGGTCCTCGGAAAGCAGTCGCTGAGCGCCGGCCCAGATGGCCGCCTGGACGATCAGGGCATCCCAGAAAGCCAGGGTGTGCTCCTCTTCGAGCCGGCTCGCCGCGACGATGAGCTGTGGCTCGGTGGCCACGTCACACCACTCGCTGTACGCCGCGACGATGGCCCTGGTCTCCGCCCTGGGAAGGGGCGGATTGAGCTTGCGGGTGGCCACCGCGTAGAACTCCTGAAGAACCTGCGTGCTGAGCGAGCCCAGCCGGGTGTCCCACAACTCGGTAAGCACGGACCTGGCTGTCAGGTGCCGCTGGCCAGCCGCCTTGTCATGCGCGTACACGAGCACATTCGTGTCCACGAAAGTCTTGACGGCGGTCACCGGTCGTAGAGATCCTCGCGCCGCCAGCGGGGGGCGCCCCGGTCAGCGGCTTCCGCCAGGGCGTCCAGCGCCACCTGCCGTGCACGCTCGTACCGCTCGTCCGCATCGGCCATCTCGTTGAGTTGCTGTGCCACGAGCGCGCTTATTGACATGCCGCGATGCGCGGCCACCACCCTCGCGTGACGAATGGTTTCCTCATCCAGCTGGATGGTCAGGTTCCGTTTCGCCATACCCACAGTAAACCACGTGCAGCACGTGGTTTCCACTGGGCGCGCCGATCAGGATGGCTCGTCGCCGGGCTGGTAGCGGTAGCCCATGCCGGGCTCGGTGATCAGCCAGCGCGGGCGGGCCGGGTCCGGTTCCAGCTTGCGCCGAAGCTGCGCCATGTACAGCCGCAGGTTGCCGCCGGCGTTCCCGTACCCGGGTCCCCAGACCTCGTTGAGCAGGTGTTTCTGGCTGAGCAGCTTGCCGGGGTTGCGCAGCAGGACCTCGAGCAGGTGCCATTCGGTCGGCGTGAGGTGGATGTCCGTGTCGTGATCCGCCGCGCCCGCGCCCGCACCCGCACCGGCGCCCGCACCCGCACCGGCGCCCGCGCCCGCCGCGCCGGCCTGGGCCGGGGCGTTGGCGGCCCGGGCGGCGGCGTGCCGCGTGACCCGCTTGGCGGCGAGGTCGATGGTGACGTCGCCGAGGCGTACCCGGGGCAGATCCTCGGTGGTGCCGACCCGGCGCGCCGTCGCCCGCATCCGGGCCAGCAGCTCTTCGACGCCGAACGGCTTGGTCATGTAGTCGTCGGCGCCCGCGTCGAGCGCCTCGACCTTGTCGGTGCTGTCGGCCCGCCCGGACAGCACGATGATCGGGGCCTGTGTCCAGCCGCGCAGCCCCTGGATCACCTCCACGCCGTCCAGGTCGGGCAGCCCGAGGTCCAGTATCACGATGTCCGGCGGGAACCGGCCGGCCACCTCGAGCGCCTCGGCCGCGGTGGCGGCGGTGTGCACCTCGTAGTTCCGCACCCGCAGGTTGATCCGCAGGGCGCGCAGGATCTGCGGCTCGTCGTCGATGACGAGCACCCGGGTCACGACGCCTTCTCCGGTTCCGTGGCCGCCGCGCGTTCCGCGCCGGCTTCGCGCTCCGCGGCGTGTTCCCGGTGCCCCGGCTGGTATTCGCCGTCCTGGTCCGGCTCCGTCGCCGCCGGCAGCGAGACGGTCATGGTCAGCCCGCCACCCGGCGTGTCCTCCGCGGTCAGCGTGCCCCCCATCGCCTCGGTGAGCCCGCGCGAGAGCGCGAGGCCGAGCCCCACGCCCGTGGTGTTGTCGGTGTCGCCGAGCCGCTGGAACGGCACGAACATGCGCTCCCTGTCCTCCTCCGGTATGCCCGGCCCGCGGTCGGTCACCCGCAGCTCCACCCGGTCGCCGAGGACGCTGGCGGTCAGCATCGGCGGCCACCCGGCGGGGGAGTAGCGCAGCGCGTTTTCGGTCAGGTTCACGATGACCCGTTCCAGGATGGCGGGGTCGACCCGCACCGCGGGCAGCGATTCCGGGATGTCGACGATGATGTCCCGGCCCAGCGGCTCCAGGTTGTCGAGGGCGCGCGCGACGATCTCGTCCAGGCCCGCCGGCCGCGGGAACAGGGACAGCGCCCCGGCCTGCAGCCTGCTCATGTCGAGCAGGTTGTCGACCAGGTGGGTGAGCCGGTCGAGCGACTCGTCGGCGGTGGCCAGCAGCTCGTCGGAGTCGGCGGCGTCCCAGTTCACGTCGTGCGACCGCAGCGAGGTGACCGCCGCCTTGGCGGAGGCGAGCGGGGTCCGCAGGTCGTGGCTGACGGCGGCGAGCAGCGCGGTCCGCATCCGGTCGGCGGCCGCGATCGGCTTGGCGGCCTCCGCCTCGGCGGCGAGCCGCTGCTGCTCCAGGGCGACCCGGGCGTAGGCGGCGAAAGCGCCGAGCACCCGGCGGTCGGCCGCGGGCAGCATCCGGCCGGCCAGCGCGAGCGACAGCCCGTCGGAGATCGGCACGTCCACGTCCGCGTCCTCGGGGCGGCGCACCGGCGCCTCACCCGAGGTCGCGATGATCTCCCAGTCCGAGGCGGGCCCGCGGGCCGCGGTGTTCTCGGCGGACCGGCACTCCAGCAGGCTGACCGAACGCATGCTGAACGCCTCCCGCACCCGCTCCAGCAGCGCGTCTACCTTGCCCTGGCCGCGCAGGATGCTCCCCGCCGTGGTCACCAGCAGTTCCGATTCGGCGTTGGCGCGTATCGCCTGCCTCGTCCGCCGCGCGGCCGTGTCCACCACGGAGCTGACCACCAGCCCCACCGCGACGAACACGACGAGCGCGACGATGTTGTTCGCCTGCGCGATCGTCCACTGGTGGATCGGCGGCGTGAAGTAGTAGTTCAGCAGCAACGACGCGGCGATGGCCTCCAGCAGCGCGGGAACGAACCCGCCGGTCAGCGCCACCGCGATCACCGCGACCAGGAACAACAGCACGTCGCTCGTGAGGTTGAGGCTGGACCGCATCTGGGTGAGCACGAGCGTCAGCAGCGGCGCCAGCACCGCGGCCAGCACGTACCCGGCGATCTGCCGCCGCGGCGTGATCCCGCCCCGGTGCCGGGGCAGCAGCCCCCACCGTCCGCCCATGTGCGAGTGGGTGACGATGTGCACGTCGATCTGGCCGGAGTCCCGGATCGTGCGCGAGCCGATGCCGGGCCCGGTGAGCATGGCGGTCAGCCAGGACCGGCGGCTCGCGCCGAGCACGAGCTGGGTGGCGTTCTCCGCCCGCGCGAACGTGAGCAGCGCCTCGGAGATGTCGTCGCCGACGACCTGGTGGTAGGTGCCGCCGAGCGATTCGATGAGCCGCCGCTGCCGGGCCAGGTTGGCCGGGTTGGCCCCGGTCAGCCCGTCGGACTTGGTGACGTGCACGGCCAGCAGGTCGCCGCCGGAGGAGCGGGCGGCGATCCGCGCCGCGCGCCTGATCAGCGTGTCGCCCTCCGGGCCGCCGGTCAGCGCGACGACGACCCGCTCCCTGGCCTCCCACGTGCTGTGGATGCCGTGCGCGGCCCGGTACTGCTGCAGCCCCTCGTCCACCTTGTCGGCGAGCCAGAGCAGCGCCAGCTCGCGCAGCGCGGTCAGGTTCCCGGTCCTGAAGTAGTTGGTCAGCGCGGCGTCGATCTTCTCCGGCGGGTAGATGTTGCCGTGCGCCATCCGCCGCCGCAGCGCCTCGGCGGTCATGTCGACGAGCTCGACCTGGTCGGCGGCACGGACGATCGCGTCGGGCACCGTTTCCCGCTGCGGCACCCCGGTGATCTGCTCGACGACGTCGTTGAGCGACTCCAGGTGCTGGATGTTGACGGTCGATATCACGTCGATGCCGGCGTCGAGCAGCTCCTCGACGTCCTGCCAGCGCTTCTCGTTCCGCGAGCCGGGGACGTTGGTGTGCGCGAACTCGTCGACGAGCGCGATCTGCGGCCTGCGGGCGAGCACCGCGCCGATGTCCATTTCCCCGAACGTGCCGCCGCGATAGCCGATCCTGGCCCGCGGCACCACCTCGAGGCCGTCGACCAGCGCCGCGGTCTGCTGCCTGCCGTGCGTCTCGACGAACGCGACGACGACGTCCGCGCCGCGCTCGGCGCGCCGGTGTCCCTCACCGAGCATGGCGTACGTCTTGCCGACCCCGGCGGCGGCCCCGAGGTAGATGCGCAGCTGCCCGCGCTGCGCGCGGCCTTCAGCTCCGGCCATATGTGTCGTACTTCCTGATTCCGTGCGGCACCCACCCAGTAGAGCACAGCCGAAGAGGCGCGGATTCCCCAGGTCAGCTCCCGTCCGCGCGGAAGCGTGCGCGCCGCCGCCGGGTTTCGGCAAGGCTGTTCACCGCCGTGCCGCGCCGCCCCGGCTGGCCGTCGTTATCGATGACACCGAACGGAGGCTGACTTCGCCCCCGGCGTGCCGCCCTCCGTTCAGCGGTGGCGTGACGCCTGGAAATAGGCGCCCGACTGCCGCTGCCACAGCGCGATAACCGCGCCGAGCCCGGCCAGCCAGATCATGGTGACGAACCCCTTGACGACCGGGATGCCGGGCCTGGCGATCGTGAAGAGCGCGACGATCGTGTCGAGGCCGAAGAACACGGTCGCGATGGTCCGTGCCCAGCTCCGGCCCCGCCGGTTCGCGCGGGCCATCCACAGCCACGCGGCCGTGCAGACGATCCCGTTCAGGACGAAGAAGCCGTCGGCGGTCCGCGTGACCGCCGCGATGTCGCGCGGTGGGAGCAGCGGATACGCGGCCATGAAGGCGGTCCTGATCTGGCCGATGATCGGGAGGTTGATGATGTTGCTGATGAGCGTGAGCGCCGCTCCGGCGTACATCAGCCTCACCGCCGCCGCCACCGGCCCCGGCACCCGCGCCACAGCATACGGCGGATAGCGCGGCGCGGAGGGCGCCTCGGCGGGCTGGCGGGGGGTCCCGGTGGACCGCCCGCGCGGGCCGGCGGACAGCGTCGCGTGAGACCGCGCGTTCTCGTGCGCGGGGACCGCGTGGGGGGCGCCGATGACCGCGGCCACCGGGGCAGGCCAGAACGACGCCGGCGACGAGGGGGCGGGCGGCGCGGTCCGGAAAACCGCGGACTGCAGGCCGTGCAGCGACGGCCGTCCGGCCGGGCTCTTGACCAGGCATGAGGCGACGGCGTCCCGCAGGCGGGCGGGAACCCCGGTCAGGTCCGGAGGGGCGGTGACGACCCGGTACAGCACGGCGGCCGCCGTCCCGGTGCCGAACGGCGGCGCGCCCGTCGCGGCGTAGGCGAGCACGGCACCGAGCGAGAACACGTCGCTGGCGGGGCCCACGTGCTGTCCCTCCGGGCACGAACACCGTGGCCAGCCACGGCGGGTCATCCTGCGGCCCGGCGGACACCACGGGCGCGGTGTACATCCCGCTGACCAGGCGGGCGGCGGCCACCTCCTGCCGGAACCTGCGGACGAACGCCTGGTCCCCGGCCAGCTCGGGATGGACGACCTTCACGGCCACCGCGCGGCCGGCGGGGGAGAAGCCGAGGTACACCCGCCCCATCCCGCCCGCCCCCAGCCGGGCACGAAGCTGGAAGTCCCCGACGGTGCGCGGATCGTTCGCCAAAAGCGGTTCCATCTGTGCTCCCTTTGGCGGGGACGCCCCCCGAACCCCCCGGTAGCCCGCTGCGGTGCCCACCGTATCATCGCGCGGCCGGAGGGCCGTGCGTCCTCGCGGACCGCGCGATCAGGGCTGGTACCGGTAGCCCATCCCGGGTTCGGTGAGGAGATGGCGCGGGCGCGACGGGTTCTCCTCGAGCTTGCGGCGCAGCCTCGCCATGTGGAACCGGAGGTGGCTGGTGCCCCGCCCGCCTCCCCCGCCCCCTTCGCTGCCGGGGCCCCAGACCGCGGTCAGCAGCTGCGCGGAGCCGACGAGCTGCCCGGGCCGGCGCAGCAGGACCTCCAGGATGCGCCACTCGGCCGGCGTGAGCCGCGGCTTCCCGCCCTCGCCGTCGGCGCCGCCTTCGCCGCCTTCGCCGTCGGTGCCGGCGGCGATCGCGCCACCGGCCGGGATGCTCCCGTCGGCGGGCGTCACGGCGTGCGCCCCCAGGTCGACCAGCCAGCGCCCGATGGTGGCACGGAGCGGCCGCCCGGTGCCGGGCGCCTCGTCGCGGCGCAGCGCGGCGCGCAGCCTGGCGAGCAGCTCCGCCATCGCGAACGGCTTGGTGACGTAGTCGTCGGCGCCCACGTCGAGCGCGCCGATCTTGTCGCCCGGGCTGATCCTTCCGGACAGCACGATGATCGGCGCCCGGGACCGGCGGCGGAACTCGACGATCACGTCGGTCCCGTCGATGTCGGGCAGCCCGAGGTCGAGGACGACCGCGTCCGGCGGCGAACTGGCCACCGAGGCCAGCGCGTCCCGCCCGGTGCGGGCCGTGGCGACGTCGTAGTGCCGGGCGCGCAGGTTGATCCGCAGCGCGCGCAGAAGTTCCGGCTGGTCCTCGACGATCAGGATCCGGGCGGGGCGCCCGGCCGGCCGCGTTTCGCGAGCCAGGCCGGACGCCTTCGCTGTCATCTGTTCCTCACGCCCGGGCAGCTGAGCCGGCCATCGGTCAGCCGCCCGACGTGACGGACAGCTTGTCGAGCGCGATGTTCAGCAGGAGCACGTTCACGCGAGGCTCGCCGAGGAAGCCGAGCGTCCTGCTCTGCGTGTACCTGGCCACCAGGGACCGGACCTCGCCCACCGGCAGGCGGCGCGCCGCGGCGACGCGGTTGACCTGGTCGGCCGCATTCTGCGGGGAGATGTACGGGTCGAGCCCGGACGCCGACGTGGTCACCGCGTCCGGCGGCACCGCGGACGGCGGAACACGGTTGAACGCCGCGTATGCCGCCTTGTAGCTCTGGACGTTCTTCAGCAGTGCCGGGTTGTTCGGGCCGAGGTTGGACGCACCCGAGTAGTTCGGGTCGCAGCCGAAGCCGGTCTTCGATCCCGGTGCCGCCGCCGTGGAGGGCCGCGGCTGGAAGTACCGCGGCAGCGGGTTGCCCTTCGGGTCCGTGAACTCCTGGCAGAGCAGGCTCGACCCGGCCACCTTGCCGTTGTACGTCACCAGGGACCCGTTGGCCTGGTTGCGGAAAGCGGCCTGGGCGATGCCGAGCACGAGCAGCGGGTAGAGCCCGCCGGTGATGAGCGTCAGCACGATGATGGCGCGGACGGCGGCCAGGTGCTGGCCTATCCACGTGGGCAGACGTGACATGTCAACCGATCCCTGGAATGTTCATGATGATGAGGTCGATGAGCTTGATCCCGATGAACGGGATGATCAGCCCGCCGAGGCCGTAGATCCACAGGTTCCTGCGCAGCAGGGCCGACGCCGAGGACGGCCGGTACCGCACGCCGCGCAGCGCCAGCGGGATCAGCGCGATGATGATCAGTGCGTTGAAGATGATCGCGGAGGTGATCGCCGAGGTCGGGCTGTGCAGGCCCATGACGTTGAGGTGCCGCAGGCCCGGATAGACGCTCTCGAACATGGCCGGCAGCATGGCGAAGTACTTCGCCACGTCGTTGGCGATCGAGAACGTGGTCAGCGCGCCGCGGGTGATGAGCAGCTGCTTGCCGATCTCGACGATCTCGATGAGCTTCGTCGGGTTGGAGTCCAGGTCCACCATGTTCCCGGCCTCCTTGGCGGCCGAGGTCCCGGTGTTCATCGCGACGCCGACGTCGGCCTGGGCGAGCGCGGGGGCGTCGTTGGTGCCGTCTCCGGTCATCGCGACCAGGTGACCGCCCGACTGCTCCTTCTTGATCAGCTCCATCTTGTCTTCGGGCGTGGCCTCGGCGAGGAAGTCGTCCACGCCGGACTCGTCCGCGATGGCCCTGGCGGTGAGCGGGTTGTCGCCCGTGATCATCACCGTCTTGATGCCCATCGTGCGCAGCTCGGCGAAGCGCTCCGCGATCCCCTCCTTGACGATGTCCTTGAGGTAGATCACGCCGAGCGCCCTGGCGGTGCCGTTCGCCCTCTCGGCCACGACCAGCGGGGTGCCGCCGACCGCCGAGATGCCGTCGACCATCTGCCCGAGTTCCTCCGGCGGCGTGCCGCCCGACTGCCGGATCCACTCGCGGACCGCCGAGGACGCGCCCTTGCGGACCTGCCTGCCATCGTGCAGGTCGACGCCGCTCATCCGGGTCTGCGCGGTGAACTCCACGAACTCGGCGCCGGGAAGCTCCCCCTCCTCGCGCTGCCGCAGCCCGAACCCCTGCTTGGCCAGCACGACGATCGACCGGCCCTCGGGCGTGTAGTCCGCCAGGCTGGACAGCTGGGCCGCGTCCGCGAGCTCCTGCACCTGCACGCCGCCGACGGGCAGAAACTCGGTGGCCTGCCGGTTGCCGATGGTGATCGTGCCGGTCTTGTCCAGCAGCAGCGTGTTCACGTCGCCGGCCGCCTCGACGGCCCGGCCGGACATGGCCAGCACGTTGCGCTGCACCAGCCGGTCCATGCCGGCGATGCCGATCGCGGACAGCAGCGCCCCGATCGTGGTCGGGATCAGCGCGACCACGAGCGCGACCATGATCACGATGGACTGCGGTGCGCCGGAGTAGAACGCCATCGGCTGCAACGTCACGACCGCGAGCAGGAACACGATCGTCAGCGAGGCGAGCAGGATGTTCAGCGCGACCTCGTTCGGCGTCTTCTGCCGCGACGCGCCCTCGACCAGCGCGATCATCCGGTCGATGAACGTCTCGCCGGGCTTCGACGTGATCTTCACGACGATCCGGTCGGACAGCACCTTGGTGCCGCCGGTCACCGCCGAGCGGTCACCGCCGGATTCCCGGATCACCGGCGCGGACTCGCCGGTGATCGCCGACTCGTCGACGGACGCGACGCCCTCGACGACGTCGCCGTCACCGGGGATGACCTGGCCGGCCTCCACGACCACGTGGTCGCCGAGCCTGAGCTCGGTTCCCGGTACCCCCTGCTCGCGGGCGTCTTCCCTGCCGGGCCGCCAGTCGGTCAGCCGCCGGGCCATGGTCTCCCGCTTGGTGCGGCGCAGCGTGGCCGCCTGGGCCTTGCCGCGGCCCTCGGCAACCGCCTCGGCGACGTTGGCGAACACCACGGTCAGCCACAGCCACACGGTGATCGTCCAGGCGAACGGCACGCGGGTGCTGCTGGTTATCGCGGAGTAGGTGGTGAGCACGGCCCCCACCTCGACCACGAACATGACCGGGTTCCTGACCTGGACCCGGGGATCCAGCTTCTTGAACGCGCCGGGCAGCGACTTCCACAGTATCTTCGGGTCGAGCAGCCCGCCGCCGATCCGGTGCGGCTCCGCGGGCGCCTGTTTGCCGGCGGCCGCCGGCGGGCGAGCGGGAGTTGTCGTTGCCATCAGTGCAGTCCTTCTGCGAACGGTCCGAGCGCGAGGGCCGGGAAGTATGTCAGGCCGACGATGAGCAGGATCACGCCGATCACCATCCCGACGAACAGAGGTTTGTGGGTGGGCATGGTGCCGACGCTGACCGGGACCGTCTGCTGTTTCGCCAGTGAGCCGCCAAGGGCCAGCACGAAGATCATCGGGGCGAATCTGCTGAGCAGCATGACGATGCCGCCGGTGACGTTGTACCAGGTGGTGTTCGTTGCCAGGCCCGCGAACGCCGACCCGTTGTTGTTGGCCATCGACGTGTAGGCGTACATGATCTCGGTCAGGCCGTGCGGGCCGGGATTGAGGATCGACTCACGCGGCACCCTGAACGCCAGCGCGAGCCCCGAAAAGATCAGCACCAGGGCCGGCGTCGCGAGCACGTACAGCGCGGCGTACTTCATCTCCGCCGGCCGGATCTTCTTGCCGATGTACTCGGGCGTGCGGCCGACCATGAGGCCGCCGACGAACACCGTGATGACCGCGAGCATGAGGATGCCGTAGAGTCCGGCGCCGACGCCGCCCGGCGTGACCTCGCCCATCATCATGTTGAAGATCAGCACGGCGCCGCCGAACGGGGTGTATGAGTCGTGGAACGAGTTCACCGCCCCGGTGGAGGTCACCGTGGTCGACGCGGCGAACAGCGACGAGCCGGGGATGCCGAACGCGACGTTCTTGCCCTCCATCGCGGCGCCCGCCGCCCTGAGGGCCGTTCCGGCGTGGGAGTTCTCGAAGAAGCTGACGAGGGCGGCGGACGCGACCCAGATGGTCACCATCACGGAGAGGATCGCGTAACCCTGCCGGTTGTCCCCGACCATCCTGCCGAACGTGCGGCACAGCGAGAACGGGATCACCAGGATCAGGAAGATCTCGAACCAATTCGTGAACGGGTTCGGGTTCTCGAACGGGTGGGCCGAGTTGGCGTTGTAGAAGCCGCCGCCGTTGTTGCCCATCTCCTTGATGACCTCCTGCGAGGCCACCGGCCCGCCGACCATGTTCTGCGACGATCCGGTCAGGGTGTGTATCACGTGTGTCGCGGTGAAGTTGTCGACCGCTCCGCCCGCCACCAGGATGAGCGCGCCGATGACCGACAGCGGGAGCAGCACCCGGACGGTGATCCTGGTCAGGTCCACCCAGAAGTTGCCCAGCCGGTCGGTGCGGGAGCGCGCGAACCCGCGAACCAGCGCGATCGCGATCGCGATACCGACCGCGGCCGAGGCGAAGTTCTGCACGGCGAGGCCGGACATCTGGGTCAGGTAGCCCATCGTCGTCTCGCCGGAGTAGTTCTGCCAGTTGGTGTTCGTGGTGAAGGAGGCGGCCGTGTTCCACGCCAGGTCCGGCGTCACGCCCGGCATGCCGTTGGACAGGAACAGGTGCCCCTGGATCCGCTCGAACAGGTAGACAGCCAGCACCGAGATCGCGGAGAAGGCGAGCATGGACCGCAGGTACACACTCCACCGCTGGTCCGCCCTCGGGTCGACACCCATCATGCGGTAGATGGCCTTCTCGGCCCGCCAATCCCTGTCGCCGGTGACGACGCGCGCGATGTAATCGCCCAGCGGCCGGTGGCAGACCGCGAGCGCCAGCACGAGCAGGCCGGCCTGCAGGAAGCCGGCCACAGAGCCGCTCACTAGAACCTCTCCGGCTTGATCAGGGCCACCACCAGGTAAATGGTGAGCAGCACTCCGACGATCAGGCCGAGCCAGTTGTCAGCGCTCAAGGCGCTCCACCCCCTTCACGAGGAGGACCAGCACGGCAAAGACGACGATCGTCAGGCCGACGTAGAGCAGGTCGTTCATCGATACTCCCAGGCACGCTTGTCACATCCGGGCCCGGCGGCCGTCAACCGGAACCGGTGTAAGCAAAGCGCCAGTGAGCAGCGAAAATTGCGATCCTCACGACACCCATGCGCGTCCCGGCGGGTTCCTAACAGAACCCATGCGCGCGAAGGGCCTACCCGCCCCGGATGGTGCCGCGCTGGTGGCCGGCCTAGGCGACGGAGACCTGGACCGAGGGGTAGCCCGTCGCCCCGTTGGGTTCCGGCGGCTCCTGGGCGGCCGTCTGCGTGTAGCCGGTCGCGTCGGTGGCCCGCGCCTCGATCAGGTGGTTCCCGCTGGTGGCTTCCCAGTCCCAGACCCACTGCCGCCAGGTGTCGATCCCTGGCACGGCGGCCAGCCGGGCCTGGTGCCACGGACCCCGGTCCACCCGCACCTCCACGGCATCGATCCCCTTGTGCTGGGCCCAGGCCACGCCGGCCACCGCCGTCCGGCCCGCCCTGACCCGATTCTGGCCGCCCGGCACGTCGATGCGGGATTCGGTCTTGATCGGTGCCCGCTGCGACCAGCCGCGCTGGGCCCAGTAGGCGTAGTTCCCGGCGAACGTGGTGACGTTGATGTCCGTCACCCACTTGGTCGCGGACACGTACCCGTACAGACCGGGCACCACCATGCGGACGGGGAAGCCGTGCGCGACCGGAAGCGGCTGGCCGTTCATCGCCACCGCGAGCAGGGCGTCCCGCCCGTCCATCACGGTCTGCACCGGGGTACCTGACGTGAACCCGTCCGCCGACGTGCATATCAGCTGATCGGCCCCGGCCTTGATCCCGGCCTGGCGCAGCAGGCTGGCCAGGCTCGCGCCCAGCCACAGCGCGTTGCCGATGTACGGCCCGGCGACCGGGTTGGAGACGCAGCACAGCGTGACGTAGTCCTCGATCAGCGGCCGCCGGAGCAGCTCATCGAACGTGATCGTGATCTCGCGGGCCACCATGCCGTGGATCCGCAGCTGCCAGCTCGACGGGACGACCTCCGGCAGCACCAGCGCCGTGTCCACCCGGTAGAAGTCCGAGTTGGCCGTGATGAACGGGGCCAGGCCCGGTATGCGCAGGTCGGTGCCGGCCGGGAGGGCGGGCGGCGGCGCCGACGGCCGCGGCAGGCGCAGCGTCTTCAGCGCGCCCGCCACGCTGCCCCGCTCGGCGAGCGAGCGGCCCGCCAGCCCGGCCGCGGCGGCGACCCCCGCGGTCGCCGCGCTCGCCGCCAGGAAGCTTCTCCGCGCCGCCCCCGGAGCAGGGCCGGTGCCACCGGAAGGAGCCGCGGCCTCCGCCGGCCCCTTGACCCACTGGTCCATGTCCGGCGCGGACAGCGTGCGCTCCTCCCGCGCCGCAGGCGGCCCGCTGGCCGCGGACGGCCCGCTGATCCCCGGCGTAACCGTGCGGGCCCTCCCGATCAGGACACGCAGCACCACCACCGCGGCCGCGACCGCGGCCAGGGTGGGGAGCAGGCTGGTGACGGTCGCCGTGGGCCGGGTCGCGGCGGCGGTGAGCCCGACGGCCGCGAACACCGCCAGGCCCGTCATGCCGTACGCCAGCCGCCGCATGGCCGCCACCCCGATCACGGCGGCGAAGATCGCGATCACCACCAGGATGCCGCTCACCAGGACGAGCTTGTCGTCGGGGCCGAACGCGGTGATCGCGAAGTTCTTCAGCCACGGCGGCGTGAAGTCGATCTGAAGCTGGCCGACCGCCACCACGGGCGATCCGCTGGCGCCGGTCAGCCCGGCCACCAGTTGCCCGATACCAAGCGCCGCCCCGGCGGCGAGCACGCCCGCGGCCGCGCCGAGCAACGCGCGGCGGCCGCCCCCTCGGCTTTCCGTCATCCTCACGCCTGTAATTCGGAGCGGCGAGGGCGGAGGTTTGCCCGATCCTCCGCGCCCTGACGGGCCCGCCAGCATCTGCCCCCGCCCCTCCCCCCTTCCCTTCCTCCTCACCGGTGGGGTCGCCGGCGCATCTGGCCCCTAGCCCTCCGTACCCCCTTCCCCCTTCCTCGTCGCCGGTGGGGCCGTTGGCGCATTTGGCCCCACTGGACGGGGCCGTTGGCGCATTTGGCCCCTCGCCCTGCGTACCCCATTTCCCCCTTCCTCGCCGCCGGTGGGGCCGTTGGCGCATCTGGCCCCACTGGACGGGGCCGTTGGCGCATTTGGCCCCGGCGGATCATCTGCGGTGCAGCCGTTCAGCGGGCCAAACCTTGGCGATCCCTGCTACGAATAACAGTCGTGACGGCCACCGGCAGCCCCGACCCCGGCGACCCGGCGCGGCGCGAGCCCGGCCCCGGGGCCGGCGCCGATCTCGCCGCGCAGATCGGCCTGGTCGCGCGCGGCGACGCCGCGGCGTTCGATGCCGTGTACGAGCAGATCGCCGCCCCGGTCTTCGGCATCGTCAGACGGGTGATCCGCGATCCCGCCCAGTCCGAGGAGGTCACCCAGGACGTCCTCCTTGAGGTGTGGCGGCGGGCATCGAGCTTCGACTCACGGCGGGGCAGCGCGATGGCCTGGGTGATGACGATGGCTCACCGCCGGGCCGTGGACCGGGTCAGGTCGGTGCAGAAGGAATCCGACCGCGAGTGGCGCGGCGCGAAGGCCGACATCCCGTACGACGAGGTGCTCGAGGCCGTCGAGTCGGGCCTCGAGCGTGAGCGCGTCCGGCGGTGCCTGAGCTCGCTCACCGAGCTGCAGCGTGAGTCGGTCACCCTCGCCTACTACCGCGGCTACACCTACGGCCAGGTCGCCAGCCTGCTCGGCGTCCCGGCGGGCACCGTGAAGACGAGGATGCGGGACGCGCTGATCCGGCTGCGTGACTGCCTGGGGGTGGGGTGATGAAGCTCAGCCGCGGAGAAGGGCGGAGGGCACACCGCGACGCGCATACCCTCGCCGGGGCCTACGCGATGGACGCGATCTCCGGCCGGGACCGGGCGACGTTCGAGCGGCACCTCGCCGGGTGCGAGGAGTGCGTCCGGGAGATCGCGAGCCTGCGTGAGGCGACCGCCAGGCTCGGCAGCGCCACCGCGGTCACGCCGCCCGCGCGCCTGAAGGAACGGGTGCTGGCGGCGGCGGCGGTGACCAGGCAGCGGCCGCCGGAGACCGCCGGTGCGGAGCCGGCCGCGCACGCGGGATATCTGGGGGCGGCGGCGCGGCGCGGCGCCTGGCTCCGCGCGCCGGCCTGGCGGCGGCTGCGGCTGCGGCCGCGGCTGGTGCTGGCGACGGCCGCCGTGGCCGCCGTGACGGCCGTGGCCGCGGGCGGCACCGCCGTCGTGTTCGGCCTCGCGAACGGCAGCATGCGCCAGCAGCTCGACCGGGCGCAGGCCGGCAGCCAGCAGATCGCCGCCGTGCTCACCGCCCGGGATGCCCGGATGATGACCGGGCCGGTGGCCGGCGGCGGCACCGTGACCATCGTGATGTCGCACTCCAGGCGCGCGCTTGTGTTCACCGCCCGGGGCCTGCGCCCGCTGCCCGCGTCCCGTGGCTACGAGCTCTGGCTGGTCGGGCCGGGCGGCGACCGGCCGGCCGGGATGCTGCCCGGCGTCAGCCACGGCATGACCGGCCCTGTCATCGCCTCGGGCCTGCACCGTGGGGACCGCCTCGCCCTCACCGACGAACCCGCCACCGGCTCGAAGCGGCCCACGGCGCCGATGATGCTGGACGTGCCGCTGTAGCGGCCGGGTGCCCGGCGAGCAGCCCTGCCCGCCGTACCCCGGCCACGATGAGCCGGAGGATAACTGTCCGTCGGTGCGTACCCCGAGCTCGTCGACCCGGGCGAGCATCTCCGCCGGATCGGAGTACACCCGGTACGCCCCGGCCCGCTCCAGTTCCTCCCGGCCGTACCCGCCGGACTGCAGCCCGACGCCGAGGGCGCCCGCCCGCCGCGCGGCGAGCAGATCCCACACGCTGTCGCCGACGACCATCGCGTGCCGCGGCTGCACGGAAAGCAGCGCGGCGGCCGCGAGGAACAGGTCCGGATCGGGCTTGGCGTGCCGCACCAGGTCACGCGTCACCATCGGGGTGTCCTCCGGCAGCCCGAGCAGCTCCAGCGCGGGGCGCGCGGTCACCGCCCGGCCGCTGGTCGCGATCGCCCACTTGACGCCGGCCGCGGTCAGCGTCTTGAGCAGCTCCCTCGCGCCTGGCAGCGCGGTGACGGAATCCATCTGCTTGCGGTATTCGGCGGCGTGCGCGAGCTGCAGCCGCTCGATATCCCCGGCCGACAGCGACCGTCCGGTCTCGCGCAGCAGCGCGTGCACGAACAGCCCGCCGCTCATCCCGATGCGCCGGTGAATCCGCCACACGGAAAGGTCGATGCCGATGTCCGCCAGCGCCGCGCGCCACGCGATGACGTGCTGGTACACGCTGTCGATCAGCGTGCCGTCCAGGTCGAAGAGAAACGACGGCGGCGGCGACTCGGTGTACTCCATGGAAACCAGTGTGCTGTAGCGCCCCGAACCCCCACCGCGCGGGTAACAACCAGGCGCCAGTCAGTCCCAGCCGTCGCCCGACCGGCCGACCTGACCGGCCGACGGATCACCTAGCGACCGCGCAGTACCTCCAGGCGCATTACGTCACCAGGCGCATTACGTCACCCAGGCACATCCGTCATCCCAGGCGAGCACGTTCACCCAGGCGCACCGCGTCCACCCCAGGCGCAGCACGTTCACCTCCAGGCGCACCGCGTCCACCCCAAGCGCACCGCGTCCACCCAGGCGCACCGCATTCACCCCAGGCGCAGCACGTTCACCTCCAGGCGCACCGCGTCCACCCACGTTTCATGATCCCGGAAACGTAGGGGTCGTATGCGGCCTGTAATTGCCGTGATCATGAAATGCCTCAGCTGATGTCTCCCATCACGAAACAGCGTGCGGCATACGCAACAACGCTTGGCGGCCAGCAGGCCGAAGGTCCGAGAGCCGAACAGAGGACCCGGTGAGCCGGAAGAAGTGACTCATTGAGCACCCTCGGCCCAGTACGCCGGCGCTCCGGGATCGGCGGCGCCGCTGCCATCAGGCTTCGGCGCCGGCCCGCCGGGACCCCCGGGTCGGCGGCGCCGCGCTGCCATCAGGCGCAGGCCCGCCGCGACCCCCGGCACCGGTATGCCGGGACCCCGGGTCGGCGGCGCCGCGCTGCCATCAGGCGCCGGTCCGCCGGTCCGCCGGTCCGCCGGTCCGCCGCTCCGCCGGTACCCGGGCCGAGGGCGCCGCCGCCGTCAGGCGCCGGCGACCGCGACGACGCCGGCGCTCGTTCCCGCGTACGCGTCGCCGCCTTCCAGGGACAGGGACGAGAAGTGCGGGAGCGGGCCGCCGAGCCCGACCGAGTACCGCACCGCGCCGGTCGCCTGGCCCAGCTCGTACAGCGTCCCGGAGTTCCAGTCGGTGACCCAGACGACGCCGCCGCCGACGGTCGGCGAGCCGAACGCGCCGGCCGGTCCCCGCCACAGCACGCGGATCCTGCCACCCGCGATGCTGACGGCGGCCATCCCGCCCTGCTCGCAGGGCTCGTACGCGGTCGTGCCCTGGACGGCGGCCGCGCCGTAGGCCGGGCACACCCGCGCCTGCGCGAGCTGGCCGCCGACGCCGCCGAGGCGGGCGGAGTTGAGCAGGTACGCGGTGCCGCTCTTGCCGAGCGCGAGCATGCTCCCGTCGCCGAACAGCACCGGCTGCGTGGAGCCGAGGTCCAGGTCGTGCCGGCTGTCGGAGAGCCACGTGACCGGCGCGAAGATGCCGGTCTGGCGCAGCGCGGGCGACAGCGCGGTCACCGAGTCGCTGCCGTCGAACTTGTTGCTGGTCCCCGCGCCGTTGCCGACGCTGACGTAGAGTGTCCCGGCCGGCCCGGTCACCGGGCCGGCGGTGCCCCAGACGGCGCCCTCGCGGGCGGTCGGCACCACGTACGAGATGATCGGGCCGCTTCCGGTCAGCGGGACCCCTGCCACCGAGCCGCGGTACGGCCCGCAGTCGCCCGCCAGGCCGCCGAACGCCACGTACGCCCGCCCCCCGGCGATCGCGAGTGCCGGCCGCTGCTGGTCGTACCGGGGCTGCCCGTCCGGCGCGGGTATATCCCGCTGCACCCGGACCGCGCCGCTGGTCACCGAGACGCCGAACAGCACGTGGTGGTACCCGGACGTCTCGCCGACGGCGTAGACCAGCCCGTTCGCCCGGTCGTACGCCGGCGTCCCGGTGATGCCGAGCGGGTTGATGTCGCCGCACGGCAGCGCGCTGCGCGGCACCGGCGTGCCGACGTGCCTGCGCCACACCACCTTGCCGCTGGCGCGGTCGAGCGCGTAGAGGCTGTCACCCTCGGTCGCCACGACGGCAAGGCCGCCGATCAGCAACGGCTGACCGTAGACGGCGCCGTCGAGGCGGGCCCGCCATGCGATGCGGAGCCGCCCGGCCGCGGGCACGCCGGCCGCCACCCCGGTACGCGCGGCGTTGCCGCCGTACTCGGGCCACGCCGCGGCCGGGTACGGCGAAGCGGACGCGCCGGGCCCAAGCGTCCTGGTGGACGGCGGCGGCCCGGACTGCTGCGCCGCGGAGGTCGCCGAGCACGAGGTGAGCAAGAAGGCCAGGAATGACGCGGCCGCCCGCGCCCGGTTACCGGTAGCTCGCATGGATCCAGTGTCGCCGGCGGCCCTGGCATTATTGATGGCCTATGGACGACCGTAAGAATGCCGGCGCGGCCGGCGGGCTGAGGTCCGTATCGCGGAGGCTTGTCCCGCGGAGCTTCGTGGCGCTCGGCGACAGCTTCACCGAGGGGCTGGACGACCCGCGGCCCGGCGGCGGGTACCGCGGCTGGGCGGACCGTCTCGCCGAGATGCTCGCGGCACGGCAGCCGGAGCTGCGCTACGCCAACCTCGCGGTGCGCGGCAGGCTGCTGCGCCAGGTGGTCGCCGAGCAGGTGCCGCTGGCCGTGGCGATGGAGCCGGAGCTGGTGAGCATCGCGGCGGGCGGCAACGACCTGCTGCGTCCCGGCGCGGACCCGGACGGGCTCGCCGAGCTCTTCGACGCGGGCGTGGCGCGGCTGCGCCAGACGGGCTGCCGGGTGCTGATGTTCACCGGCTTCGACCCGCGAACGTTCCCCGTGCTCCGCCTGCTGCGCGGCAGGGTCGCGGAATACAACATGCACCTGCGGGCGATCGCCGACAACCGCGGGTGCGACCTGGTCGACCTGTGGTCCATGCGGGTTCTGCAGGACCCGCGCGCGTGGAGCCTGGACCGCCTGCACCTTACGGCCGAGGCGCACCACCGGGTGGCGCTGCGCGCCTGCGAGGTGCTCGGCATACCGGTCACCGACGACTGGCGCGCACCGCTCACCCCAGCCGCCTCCACGGCCACGCCGCCCCGGTTTCCCGCGTATCCCGTGCTTCCCGTGCGGCCCGGGCTTCCGGTACGGCACAGGAGCGCCGCGTGGCTCGCCGCGCGGCGCCAGGACGCCCGCTGGGCTAGGCAGTACGCAATGCCCTGGGTCAGGCGCCGCCTGCGCGGCGCGTCGTCCGGCGACGGCGTCCCCCCCAAGCGCCCCGACCTGCTCCCCGTCGCCTCGCTCGTCGCCGAGGAGAGCTGAGAGTAGCGCGGAGTGAGCCGCGATCGCGGCTCGCATTCCGCGATCACGCGGCCCGCGGGAGGCCCCGCGGCCTCCCCGACCGCGTGATGTTACGGCGAGCGCCGCAGCGGGCCCGGGGGGTTCGGGGGGGTCGCCTTCTGGGCGACCCCCCCGAGATCACGCAGCGCCTCCTCCAGCCAGTCCAGGCTGGCGGATATCCACGGCAGCGCGAGCGGGCTGGCCGAACGGAGGGCGGTCTCCTGCTGCCATTCGGCCTCGCCGTACAGGCGCGAGGTCGCCACCCGCAGCCGCAGTTCCTCAACCGGCTCGCCGAAGGCGCTGCCCGGCAGCACCCCGATGCCGTACCGCTCCAGCAGCAGCGCGGCAAGGGCGGCGCCGGTCGTGACGTCGTACCGCCGGCTCAGCAGCGCGCGGTGCGGCGCGAAGTCCGGGTACACGTAGAACGCGGCCTGCGGCGCGGGAACGACGGCGCCGGCGCCCGCGAACCGGGACGCCACCGCCCGGGCGACACAGCCGTGCAGTGCACGGGAACGGGCGATCCGTTCGGTAATATCCTCGGGCTCGCCGAAAGCGAGCGCGGCCGCCTCTTGCACGGGGCCGGCCGGCGCGGACCAGATCTCGCTGCAGATGCCGAGCAGCCGGTCACGGATCAGCCGGCCGGGCAGCCGGGCGACGCCGATCCGCCAGCCGCCGAGCGCGAGGTTCTTGCTGAGGCCGGTGGTGATCACCGTCCGGTCCGGTGCGATCGCGGCCGGGCTGAGGAACGCGCTCCCGCCGTCCGCCGGTGAGTGCACCAGGTCGCGGTAGATCTCATCCGAGATGATCATCAGGTCGTGGCGGCGCGCGACGTCGCACAGCCCGTGCACCGTGTCCGCGCCGGCCAGCCGCCCGGTCGGGTTGTCCGGCAGCGTGACGATCACCGCGCCGAGACGCCGGCCGGCCGCGCGCGCCGCCACCACGGCCCGGCCCAGCGCCTCGGGGTCCGGCACACCCCCCTGGCCGGCGGCGGCGGGCACGTGGACGGCGCGCGATCCGGCCAGGCTGGCCTGCGCCGCGTAGCTCACCCAGCTCGGCCTGGCGACGGCCACGTCGGTGCCGAGGCCGAGCAGCAGGCCGAACAGCAGTGCCTTGCTGCCCGGCCCGCAGACGACCTCGCCCGGCGAGGTCGGCAGCCCGCGCCTGGCCCAGTATCCGGCGGCGGCCTCGCGCAGGCTGGCGTGCCCGGCCACCGGGCCGTAGTCGTTCCGGCCGGCGCCCTCGGCCAGGGCGTTCCTGAGCCTCGGGTGAGGCGGAAGCCCCGCCTCACCGAACGCCAGGGGAAGCACCCGCTCGCCGCGGCGCCGCCTGGCGTCGAGTGCCTCGTTGGCGGCGAGCGTGGCGGACACGGAGAGCGGCGTGGTGGGGGCCATGACGATGGCACTCCTCACTACATGGGAAGACTGAATTGTAGGCCGTGCCGCCCTGTAGCCTGCGTTGGGTGGAGCTCGACCTTGGCGCCGACGGGGCGGCGCTGACCGCGGCGCTGACCGACGTCGCCTCCGTCAGCGGCGACGAGGGGCCGCTCGCCGACGCCATAGAGAGCGCGCTGCGCGGGTTGCCGCACCTGTCCGTGCACCGCAACGGCAACGCGCTGGTGGCGCGCACATCGCTCGGCCGCCCGGAGCGCGTGATCCTGGCTGGGCATATCGACACGGTGCCGCTCGCGGACAACATTCCGTCCTTTGTTGATACGGAACGGGAGCGGCTTTACGGCTGCGGCACCAGCGACATGAAATCGGGTGTGGCCGTGCAGCTGCGGCTCGCGGCGGCCCTGGCCGATCCTTCCCGGGATGTAACGTACGTGTTCTACGACTGCGAGGAGGTGGCCGCCGAGCGGAACGGGCTGCTGCGGCTGAGCCACCAGGCGCCGGAGCTGCTGGCCGGCGATTTCGCGGTGCTGCTCGAGCCGAGCGGCGGAGTCGTCGAGGGCGGCTGCCAGGGGACGCTGCGGGCCGTGGTGACCGCGGCCGGCGCCCGCGCGCACAGCGCCCGGGCGTGGATGGGGTCCAACGCGATTCATTCGGCGGCCGGCATCCTGGATGTGCTTCGCGGGTACGTGCCCCGCGAGCCCGTGGTGGACGGCCTGCGGTACCGGGAGGGGCTGAACGCGGTCGCGATCAGCGGCGGGGTCGCCGGGAACGTGATACCCGACGTGTGCGAGGTGACCGTGAACTACCGGTTCGCGCCCGACCGTTCCTGCGCGGACGCCGAGGCGTACGTGCGCTCGGTGTTCCCGGCGTGGGAGGTCTCGGTGCTCGACGCCGCGCCCGGCGCGCGGCCCGGCCTGGCGCATCCGGCCGCCGCGGCGTTCGTGTCCGCCGTGGGCGGGACGCCGCGGTCCAAGCTGGGCTGGACCGACGTGGCCAGGTTCGCCGAGCTGGGCATCCCGGCGGTCAACTACGGCCCGGGCATCTCGGAGATCGCGCACACGGCCGGCGAGTACGTGGAGATCCCGAAGATCGCCGAGTGCGAGTCCGCCCTCCGCTCCTGGCTCACTCCCCGGTGAGTTGCTCCGCTGCTTCGCCAGGCTACTTCGCCAGCGGGATGAGCGTCAGCCTGGTGGTGTGCGAGCTGCCGCTGCCGTCGACGTAGGTGATCGTCAGCGACTGACCCGGGTGGTCGTTCGCCATGATGCCGGTGAGCGCGTCCGGGCTGCTGACGGACTGACCGCCCGCCTGGGTGATGACGTCGCCCGGCGTCAGCCCCGCCGCGGCGGCCGGCGTGCCCTGGTAGACGTAGCACACCAGGGCGCCGGAGCTGACCGGCGCGACGCTGCCGCCGCCGGAGCCGCCGCCGGAGCCGCCGCCGTTGTTGCTCAGGCACTGGCTGGCGTTGCTGATCCGGCCCACGGAGATGCCCATGAAGCCCGCCAGGCCGATGTGCACGGTGGTGCTGGCGTGGCCGCCCGCGATCTGCCTGGCGATCGAGAGCGCGTTGTTGATGGGGATCGCGAAACCCTCGGTGGCCGTGGACGAGCCGAACGAGCTGCCGGAGGTGTTCGCCGCGGTGTCCATGCCGATCACCTGGCCGGCCGCGTTCACCAGCGGGCCGCCGGAGTCGCCCTCCTGGATCGCGGCGCTGGTCTGCAGCATGTTGTGCAGGGTCTCGGTGACCTGCGAACCCTGATCGCTGGCCTGGATGGTGCGGCCCATCGCGTTGACGATGCCCTGCGCGGGCGTCGGCGTGCCGCCTCTTCCCTCGGCGTTGCCGAGCGCGAGTACCGGATCGCCGAGCTTGACCTGACTGGAGTTGCCGACGCTCACCATGGGCAGGCCGGAAGCGCCCTGGAGCTGCAGCAGCGCCACGTCGTCGGTGGCATCGTAGCCGACGACGTGGGCGGTGTAGGACCTGCCGGATTCGGGGAGCGTCGCCATGATCCCGGTCGCCTGGTCGATCACGTGGTTGTTGGTGAGCACCAGGCCGTCGCCCGACAGCACCATGCCGGTGCCCTCGGCGGTCTCGTTGTTGTACCGGAGCGTCGACGTGATGTCGACGACCGCGGGGTCGACCTTGGCGGCGAGCGCCTGCGCGTTCAGGCCCGAACCGGAGCCGCTCTGGCCGCCGCGGTTGCCGCTGCCGCCGTTCGGCACCGCGTTCCGCTGCGGCGCCTGCGGGATGTCCTGCGGCGAGGCGCTCGCCGCGGACGGCGGGCTGGAGTGATTCAGGGCGACCGCGGCGCCGGCGCCGGCGCCGGCGGCGAGCGCGGCGACGATCACGTAGATCAGCAGCCGGCCCCACCGCGGCCCGCGCGGCGGCCCGTACCCGGGCATGTCCGGCGTGCCGTAGCCCATGCCCGGGCCGCCGCTCCACGGCCCGTAGCCGCCCGGTGGCTGCTGCCCGTACCCGGACTGCCCGTACCCGGGCTGCCCGTACCCCTGGTCCCCGTACCCGGAGTCCGCATAGCCGGCTGGGTAACCCGGCTGGCCGTACCCGGCGGGCTGGCCGTACCCGGGCTGGCCGTGCCCCTGCTCGCCGTACCCCGGGTACCCGGCCTGACCCTGACCGGAATACCCGCCCTGCGGGTAGCCGTCCCGGCCGTATCGGGGCCGCTCATAACCGGCCTGCTCATAACCGGCCTGCTCATGACCCGGCCGGCCGTCCCGCGCGTCATCCGGTCCGAAGGCGACGGTGTCCTGGCGGCCCTCATCGCCGCCGCTGTCCCCGCTGCCGGTGCCGGGCGCCGGCGCCCATGGGCTTACGTACTCGGGTGGCTGCCAGCCGCTCTGCTGTTCGCTACCGTTGCCGCTGTCTTCCATCAATCCGCCTTCGCCGTGAACCGCGTACGCCGGGTACACCTCAGGCCGGGCCGGGCCGCGTTCCGCCAGTCGCCGTCCCGCCCGTCCCCTCTAGTAAGCGTTCCAAACCTGGACACAAGCTGAATGCCCACTCAGGATTGGCCTCCCCGGAACCGCCGAGTATGTCAGCAACCGCTCCGCCCTCTCAGCCACTCCGCCCAGTCGTCCACTAAGTCAACTATCCCGGCATGGCGGATATGCCGCCGGCCCCCCAACCGTCATCACGCCGTCATCGTGTAACCGCGGCGCAACCCTTGATGGGGCATGCTGGCGAGGGGGATCACTGCCCACGTCCTGCGGAGGTGCCCATGGGCTTGCGGATGCCGCGGCGGAGCGTCCGGCTGCGGTTCACGATGCTCTACGGCGGCCTGTTCCTGCTGTCCGGCGCGTGCCTGCTGGTCATCACCTACATCCTGGTGGCACATCAGCTGCTCCCGGTCCGGCTCCAGGCCCGGGACCATGCGAGCCCCGGGCCGGCCGTCACCGTGCCGGGAACCGGCGGCATCGCATCCCGCTCGTCCGGCGGCGAGGTCATGTGCTACGTCGGCTCCAGCGGCGTCACGGTCGCCGGGCAGCCCGCGCAATGCCTCAGCTACCTGAAGGACTACGCGGTCGGCGAGCGGAACGCGGAGCTGAACGACCTGCTGATATGGTCCGGGGTCGCGCTCGGCATCATGGCGGTGGCGTCCGTGGGGCTCGGCTGGCTGGTGGCCGGCAGGGTGCTGCGGCCGCTGCGCACGATCACCGCCGCCGCCCGGCACATCTCGGCGAGCAGCCTGCACCAGCGTCTCGCGCTGACCGGCCCCGCCGACGAGCTGAAGGAACTGGGCGACACGTTCGACGCGCTGCTCGCGCGGCTCGAGACCTCCTTCCGCGCGCAGCGGCAGTTCGTCGCGAACGCCTCGCATGAGCTCCGCACGCCGCTCGCCCGCCAGCGGACGCTGCTCGAGGTCGCGCTGCGCGACCCGCACGCCACGCCCGGCGCGCTCCGCGCCGCCTGCGAGCGGGCGCTGGCAGCGGGGGAGCAGCAGGAGCGGCTGATCGCGGCCCTGCTCACGCTGGCCCGCGGTGAGCGCGGGCTGGACCGGTTCGAGCGGCTCGACCTGCGTTCCGTCGCCGCCGCCGTGGTGGCCGGCCAGCGCGAAGAGGCGGACGCCAGGCAGGTCAGGGTCTACACCGGACTCGCTCCCGCGCCCGTCCTCGGCGACCCGGGTCTCGCCGAACGCATGGTGGCCAACCTGGCCGGCAACGCGATCAGGCACAACGTGCCCGGCGGCCGCGTCGAGGTGGTGACCGGCATGATGGACGGCCGTCCCTTCCTCGCGGTGACCAACACCGGGCCGGTGATCCCGGAGGACCATATCGGCAGGCTCTTCCGGCCGTTCCAGCGGATGACGCCGGACCGCGTCGGCGGTGACCGGGAGCGCGGTCCCGGCAGCGGCCTCGGCCTCGGGCTGCCGATCGTGGTCGCGATCGCCGCCGCGCACGGGGCGCTGCTGCGCGCGCTCCCCGCCCCGGCCGGCGGGATGTGCGTGGAAGTCCTGTTCCCGCCGGCGGCGGGCGCCGGCGGGAACGAAACCCGGGAGCTCAGCGTGACCGCGGCCTGAGCCTGAGCCGCTACTTCGCCGGGCCGGGGACCAGCGTCACCCTGGCGGTGTGCGCGGCGCCGTTCGTGTCCGTGTAAGTGATGCTGAGCGTCGCGCCCGGCCGCAGCCCGCCGGTGATCGCGGTCAGCGAGCTCGCGCTCGCGACAGCCTGCCCGTCCGCGGCGGTGATGACGTCACCGGCGGAAAGCCCGGCGCCGGCCGCGGGGGTGCCCTGGATCACCTGGCAGATCAGCGCTCCCGAGCTGGCGGACCCGGACCCGGTGCCGCCGAAGCCGCCGGACTGGCAGCCCGTGGCCGCGTCGGCGACCTGGACGCCGATGAAGGCGGGCAGGCCGATGTGGACCGCCGTGCTCGCGTGACCGGCCGCGATCTGCCTGGCGATGGACAGCGCCTGGTTGATGGGGATCGCGAACCCGCTGATGGCGGACCCGCCGCCGAGGGACTGCGAACTGCTCGCCGCGGTGTCCATCCCGACTACCTGGCCGGCCGCGTTCGCCAGCGGGCCGCCGGAGTCGCCCTGCTGGATCTGCGCGTTGGTCTCGATCGTTCCGTGCAGCGTTTCGGTGGTCCCGGTGGCCTGGTCAGAAGGGCTGATCGTCTGGTTGAGCGCGGTCACCTGGCCGGGAGCCACGGTCGGCGGGCCGCCCTGTCCTTCCGCGTTGCCGATCGCCAGCACCGCCTGGCCGGCCTTGACCTGGCTGGAGTTGCCGACGGACACCGTCTTGAGTCCCGAGGCGCCCTGGAGTTGCAGCAGCGCCACGTCGTGCGTGGAGTCGTAGCCGAGGATCCTGGCCCGGTAGCTCCGCCCGGAGCTGACCAGCGTTGCCGTCGGGCTGGTGGTCCCGCTGATCACGTGGTTGTTCGTCAGCACCAGGCCGTTGGGGGAGAGCACCATGCCGGTGCCCGCGGACACGAGGCCGGAGTACCTGCCCGGGGCGGAGATGTCCACCACCCCGGGCTCCACCTCGCTCGCGACCGCCTGGCTGTTCAGCGAGGCCGAGCCAGCCGGCGCCGCGTTGTTGCCGGGAGCCGGGACGTCGCCTGGGGACACGCCCGCGCCGGTCGCGGGGGCGGGGGAGTTGCCCAGCGCGATGACCGCGCCGGCGCCGCCCCCGGCCGCGACCAGGATCACGAGCAGGAGCGCGATGATCCCGCCGGGCCCGCGGCGGCGTGGCGGCCCGGGCATGCCGGGCGCGGGGTACGTGCCCGGCGGAACGCCGTACCCGGCCGGCGGCCCGTATCCGGCCGGCGGCCCGTACCCGGAGGCTGAACCGTATCCGCCAGGCGCGCCGGCCGCACCGTACTCCGCGGCCGGTTCCTCCCCGCCGGGCGGCTCGCTGGCCGAGCTGTAACCCGCCCCCGCTTCCCGGGATTGCCACGGGCTGACGTATTCGGGAAGCTGCTGGTCGCTGTCGCGTTCGTTCTGCTCCATCATCGTCGCCTTCGTCGCGCGTCACGAGCCCGGACTGGTCTTCCGCTCGCCTCCGTGCGCCTTCGGGGCCGCCGCGCCGGCTGGCTCGCGGGTGTGTCTCCCCCGGACACTTTCTCCATTGTCGGCCGGGTAATCCGCCTCAGCCTTCGGGCTGGCTGAAAATAAGCTGAAGGTTCCACCGCGCGGCGCTATCTGGCCGGTGCCGCGTCCAGCCGGACCCGCGCAGTGTGCCGCGTCCCGCTGACGCTCACCCAGGCAACGGCCACCGCCGCACCTGGCCGGCGGGAATTCAGCAGACCGCTCAGCGCGGCCGGCGACGTCACCGTCCGCCCGCCCAGGCCGGTGATGACGTCGCCCGCCGCGATGCCCGCCGCCGCGGCGGCCGTGCCGCACAGCACCCCGTCGATCAGCGCGCCCGAACGCGCCGGGGCGATCACCGGGGGAGCCCCCGTGGCATCATCGGTGCTCAGGCATCGCGCCCTCTCCCGGGCCCCGTTGCGTACCCCCTTGGCAAGGGAAGCGCCACCGCCCGTTCGGCCGGCCTGATCCTGAGCCTGGCGCCGGGGGTCGGGGCTGGTGCTGGCCGGCAGCAGCACGCCCAGGAAACCTGGCACGCCGATGATGATGCCCGGGCCCGCGTGCCCGGCCGCGATCAGCCTCGCGGTGCTGAGCGCGGCGTTGATGGGGATGGCGTAGCCGGCCACGCCGGCACCCGGGGCTCCGCCGGTGCCGGTGGCGGTGTTCATGCCGATCACCTGGCCGGCCGAGTTGACCAGCGGGCCGCCGGAATCGCCGGGCGCTATCTGTGCGGTTGTCTGCAGCATGTTGTGCAGCGTCTCGGTGAAGCTGGAGTTGGCATCGGTGGCCCGGATGGTTCGGTTCAGGCCGCTGATGGCGCCCGGCGCGATCGCGGGCGAGCCGCCCTGTCCCGCCCGGTTGCCGACGGCGAGGACCGGCGTGCCGGGCGCCAGCCGCGCGGAGTTGCCCATCCGCGCCGCGGCGAGGCCGCCCGGGCCCCGCAGCTGGAGGAGCGCCACGTCGTCGGCGACGTCCACGCCGACGATCCTGGCCGTGTAGATCCTGCCGGTGCGGGCCAGCGTGGCGGTGACCGTGGTAGCGCCCCTGACCACATGGTTGTTGGTCAGCACGAGAGCCTCGTTCGCGCTGATGACGAACCCGGTGCCCTCGGCGGTCTGGTTGGCGTAGCGCAGCGTCGAGGTCACGTCCACGATGCTGGGCAGGATCCTGCCGTAGGCCGCCCGCTCGTTGACGCGGCCCCCGGCGTTATCCCCGGGGCCGCTTCTCCCCGGCCCGCCGTTCCCGCTGGCGTTCTTCCCCGGGCCGCCGTTCCCGGTGGCGTTCTTCCCCGTGCCGTCGTCCCCGGTGCCGTCGCTCCTGGTGCCGCTGCGGGCAGTGCCCTGGGAGGCCGGCCCGGCTCTCGCCGGGCCGGACGCCAGCCGCTGCAGCGTCAGGACGGCTGCCGCGCCGAGCGCGGTGACGAGGATGATCACGAGCGCCGGGAGCAGCGGCGACCGGCCGCCGGAGCGTGGCGGACGGCCATCGCCAACGGCGTGCCCTGGGCCGTCGTCGTGCATCTGCATCGCCCTCTGGCTGCGCTGGAAGTTCCCGCGGATAGCTTGCCCCGCACACGCCATCGCGACTCACCGGATCGGTGCTTTGTCCCCGGGCGGTGCGCGCGGTACGCTGACATAAGATATGACGCGAGTATGGCAGTCTGACTTTGGGCAGCGGCCTGATCTTGGGCAGCGGTCTGATTTGGACAGCAGCGTGATTTTGGGCAGAGGGGTATCCGAAGGCAGGTATGGCGATGTCCGCACCACCCCGCAACAGCCAGGCCCGCAACAGCCAGGCCCGCAACAGCCAGGAAGGCCTCACCCGCCGCGAGGAGATGACGGTCTCCGGTGCCGCCATGTCCGGCGCGCCGGTGGGCGCGGCGGCCGTCACCGGCGGAGTAGTCGCGGCCGGTGACCTCGGGCTGCACCTCCTCGGCGGCCATGTCAGCGGGGCCGCCCTCAGCGGCTCGCTGTCGCTCGGCGTCGCCGTGTTCTTCGTGATCGCCGCGGTCGGCGCGCTGATGCGCGCCCGCTACGGCCGCGCCGCGCGCTGGGCGCGGAACAATCCGTGGCAGTTCGCGATGCTGCCGGGTGCCGCGGTCGCGGCGATCGCCTTCGTGCTGTCCGTCGTGCTCGGCGGCGGCATCGTGGGCGGAATCTGGAGCGGGCTGTGGCACGGCGCCGCCGTGTACGGTCTCACCGGGGTCGCCGGCGCCGTGAGCAGGAGCCGCCGCAGCTGATCTTCCGGCCGCGTCCCGGGCTGGCCGCTCCCGGCCCGCCCTGCCCGGCAGGACCCGCTCAGCCCGGCAGGACGGGAAGCGGGGCGTTATCGGAGACGGCGCGCTCGGCGGTGCGCATGATCGAGTAGATCGTGGCGCGCTGCCGGTCGAGTTTGCGCAGTTCCGCCTGCAGCGTGGCGTTCGCCGTCGCGCGGGCGGCGGGCCCCCTCGCGGTCAGCACCGCGAGCATGTCCTCCTGTGACTGCATGGCGTACGGGAACGCCCAGGTGACGATGTCGTTCACGCAGTCCGCCAGGTGGAAGCGCGCCAGCGACTCGGGAACCTGGTATTCCACGAAGTCCGCCAGCGGCTGGTTGTTCGCGGGAGAGCAGTTCTGCGCGTTGTACCTCAGCATCCCCACCGCGGCGCCGTACCTGGCGCGGTCACCGGATTCGACGGTGTTCAGCGCGTTCATCGATTCCCGTACCCCGCCCGCGCACGACTCGATGCCGGCGTTGACGTCGTGCATGAAACCGTTCAGGTCGGCCGCCTGCTCAGCGTGCGACGGCCGGTGCGACAGCGACACCAGTGCGATGCCCGCGACCAGTACGAGAGCGGCGGCGACGGCCCACAGCGGCGTCCGCCGAATTGGCCACCCGCTTCGGCGCAACGGGACGTACGGCGGCTCCGTTCTGGTCGGTGTGCTCACGTGGTCAGCCTCGATCCGAGTTCATCAGCCGGACGCCCGTGGTCAGCTGGGCCGTTGTGACGGCGCCGAAGACCCGGTCGACGATCCGGTGCCTGGCGTCGAGGAAGAACGTCTGGGGAAGCGCGACGACGCCGTACGCGCCGGCGGCGGTGGTCTGCGGGTCGAAGGCGAGAGGGTAGGTCACGCCCTTCGCGCGGGCGAACTTCAGCGCGCTGCCGGCGGCGTCGTTCTCGTCGAGCCCGACGATGATCACGCGGCCGCCCTCGGCGCGATGGAACCGGGCCAGCAGCGGTGTCTCGCGCTGGCAGGGCGCGCACCAGGAGGCCCAGAAATTCACGATGAGAGGCTTGCCCGCATACTGGCTCAGCGAGATCCGCTGGCCGGGCTGGCCGAGAACAGCGAGGCTGAAGCCCGGCGCCGGGAGGTCGGTGTGCGCGGGCGTTCCGCCTCCCGTGACGGCGCTGACGGCGATCAGGGCCACCGCGCAGCAGGCGGCGACGGCAGAGGCGGTCTTGTGGCGCCGCACCAGCCGCACGGCCGCCGCCGCGGCGGCCTCGCCGCCCCGCGTCAGCAGGCCGGGCCGGCCCTGCGGCGGGATACCGCCCGGGTCTCGCGCGGACGTGGCGAGCCCCTCGTGCGGTGTGCTCAACGCCTGCCACTCCCTTGCTGTCCGTCCAGCAGCCTGCCCGGCTCCGCGGCCGGGGCGGCCCCCGCGGGCGCCGCCCCGGCGACGGGCAGCGTCATCCCGTTCATGAGCTCCGGAGGGTGGCTGGCCGGCTCGGGAAAGAGCAGCTCGAACTCACTGCCCTCACCTGGCGTGCTGTGCACCACGACGTCGCCGCCGTGTGCCCGGGCGACCGCCCGGACCAGCGCCAGCCCGAGGCCGGTACCTCTGGACTTGCTGTTGTCGCCGGTGCGGAACCGGTCGAAGATGAGGTGCAGCTGGCTTGCCGGAACACCGCTGCCGCTGTCGGCGACGATCATGCGAACCGGTCTGCCTGGCCACCCCCTGATGACAGACAACCTTATGACATCGTCGGTGCCGGTATGCCGCACCGCGTTCTCCAGCAGCGCGTCGATCGCCAGGCCGAGCCGTTCCCGGTCCGCGTACACGGTCACCGGGTCGAGCCGGCCGAGCTGCCAGTTGCGTTCGGCCGTGGGCCGCCAGCGCCGGATGATCTCCATCGTCAGCCGGTCGAGGGCGACCGGCTCCGGCCGCAGGAACTCGGGATCCTCGGACGCCGCGATCACGAGCAGCCGCTCGGCGATACGCCGCAGCCGGTTGAGCTCGCCGAGCACGACCTGGATGTCGTTCCCTTCCTGCTGCCCGGTCAGATCGCTCGCGAGCAGCTCCGCGTGACCGAGTGCGATCGTGATCGGGGTGCGCAGCTGGTGCGCGGCGTCCTGCAGGAACTGGCGCTGGGTCGCGAGCAGCCGGGCATTCTCCTCACCGACCAGGCGGGCCTCGTGCTCGGCCGCCTGCTTGCGCTGCGCATGCCAGACCATGGCGGCGAACATGGCCGCCATCAGCGGGACCTCGGTGAGCTCCGCGGCGGGCTCCGAGCCGCGCACGACGTCGAGGCCGATTCCGGCCGCCGTGCCGGCCATGACCACGCCGAGTACCGCCATGGTCGGCCCGGTCGCCCAGGTGCGGAACCCGTACAGCAGCGTGAAGCTGATCCAGATGAAGTGGAACGGAACCGTCTCCCAGCCGGCGAACCAGAGGATGGCGATCAGGTTCAGCGCGGAGAAGGCCGCCCACGCGGCGTCGAGCAGCCCGGGGCGGTACGGCCACCTGAGCCCGACCACGCGCACCGAGGTGCTCCGCCCGTACCGGGACAGCTCCGCCGCGGCGCCCCTGACCTCCGCGGCGGCGCTCTTGAGCCCCGCGGCGGGGCGGGATCCGGCACGCCGGTTACCGGCCAACGAGCTGGTAGCCTTCACCGCGTACCGTCTTGATCAGGTCGAAGCCGAGCTTGGAGCGCAGCCGCCGGACGCACACGTCCACCACGTTCGACCCGGGATCGAAGTCGTACCCCCACACGGTGGCGAGCAGCTTGCCCTTGGGCACGGACTGGCCGACGTGCTCCGCGAGCTCCTTCAGCAGCAGGAATTCCAGCCGGGTCAGCGGGACCGGCCCGTTGCCGATGTCGGCGACCAGCCGCCCGACATCGAGAGTGACCTCGCCCGCCCTGATCACCTCGGCGTGGTGCGTGCCGCCGTGCTGGTGCGTGCCGCCGTGCTGGTGGGCCTCGTCGCGCAGCCGTACCCGCACCCGGGCCAGCAGCTCGGCCAGCGAGAACGGCTTGGTCAGGTAGTCCTGCGCGCCGCGCTCCAGGCAGTCCACCTTGGCGGCCACGTCCGCCACGCAGGACAGCACGATCACCGCCTGCTCGGGGCGAAAACCAAGCAGGCGGTCCAGCACCTCACGGCCGTCCAGGTCCGGCATCACCAGATCCAGGATCACCAGGTCGTAGTGACCGTCCAGAGCCTGCCGCAGCCCCTCCGCTCCGTTGCCGGCGAAATCGGTCTCATAACCGGCGGCGGTCAGCGCCCTGCCGATGAACGAGCGGATCTTGGGCTCATCGTCGACGATCAGGATCCGGCCGAGACCGTAGGGATCCTGTGCGCGGTGCGGCGCGTGGCGCAGAACGCCGGGCGCGGTGCCCGCGCCCGCGCCGCTTCCCACGGTGACGGCGCAGGCCGCTCCGGCGCCATGGCCGCTCGTGGTTACCGTGGCCGTGGCCCCGTGCGAGGTCGCCGCTTCTCCTAGGATCACCGCGTCTCCGCCATCCAGGATCACCGCGTCTCCGCCATCGCAGATCCTTCTCGTGCCAGCCGGCCGCGGCATCAGCCTCCCGCGGCGGCACCAGCTCCTGCCCGCTCCGGCGCCGGTTCGCGGGGCTGCCCGCTTGCCGCATGGAAGGGTGTTATGCCCGCCTTCTCGATGATCTATGCGACGTTTATGGCGGGTCAAGATTTGAGTGAAGGGCAGCGGCCATCCGTTACCCGTCTGACGCACAAACGATTGCAACCCTTTGCCGGATGGCCGGTTACCGACGCGTACCGTTACATTCGGTCACGGAACGTCGGTCCGCTGGGCGCGTTCTTGTAACGTGCCGTGATCACTTTCACGGCCGAGCCGCGCTCATCGCCGCAGTTACACTGGGTGATTAATCATACCGTAAAGTAACTATTACACTGAGATACCATCTGGGCGTGTCCTGGCGTTTCCCGGGCGGCGCTTGGCTCGCGCGGAGGCGGCCCTGCGGTTCCGCGCATGACAATTTTGTCATTGAGGCGCTGCGCAGTTGCGTCGGTGTTCATCTCGCCGTCACGATCGGGGGCGTAAGTGGGCTACCTGCCTGCGGCTCCGTACGCGTGCCGTCGGCTTCGCCGGTCCGGAGGGCCGGCGAGGCGCGGCCGGGCGGCCACCGCTGCCGGGGCTCGGCACAGTCGGGTGCAACCGTGTGCATCGCGGTCGCAGAAACGAGGTGGTAACCGGTGTCATTGCGGGCTCGGGTGACGACCTTGCTGATCGCGTTCGTCCTCGTCGTCGGGGGCGCGGTCTTCGCCGTCATCGAGTGGATCACCCCTCAGCCGCAGGTCGAGGACTACACGCCATACGCGAGCGGCGGCCAGGTGAACGTCACGTTGCAGACCGCCGCGCAGACCACCGTGACCGACAAGCCGCAATGGGTGACGTACTTCGTCATGGACCCGGCGACCCATCAGTGGGTGCACACCACGTACTTCAAGGTGCCGCCGGCCACCAGGGTGAACGTCACGATCGACGGCTACGATGGCTGCACGCCGCTGCGCAACCCGGTGTGGGGCAGGGTCACGGGGACGATCGGCGGCGTGGAGTACGTGAACGGCAAGCCGGTCTCGCAGCTGAACTCGTGGTCGGGATGCAACATACAGCACACGTTCGCGATCCCCGAGCTGGGCATCAACGTGCCGATCGCCTCGCCGACGACGCTGAAGCAGAACAAGAACCTGTGCAGCACCTCGCCGTGCTCGCCCTCGAGCGGCCCGCGCCAGGTGGTGACGTTCAGCTTCGTGACCCCCGCTCAGGGCGGGACGTACCGCTGGCAGTGCTTCATACCTTGCGGGCTGGCATACCTCGACGGGAACGGTGGTCCTATGGCGACGCTGGGTTACATGAGTGGCCAGATGGAGGTGGGTGCCTGATGGCCGCTGACGCGCCAGCGCCAGCCGCCCCGGGTGGCGGCACCGGGCGCGAGCGGAACGACGGACTGTGGCTGACCGTCATCTGGCTGGTGCTGAGCATCGCCGGCTGCCTGGTCGTGTACTTCGTCTGGGGCCCCCACCTGCCGCCGGGCGGGATGTCGGACTCAGCGGCCAGCCAGCAGTTCGACAACAGGATTCTGGGCACCGTCGCCACGCCCGTCGTCATCGGCGTGCTGCTCTACTTCGGCTGGGCGCTCGCGTTCTGGCGGCAGAAGCCGGGCGACGAAACCGACGCCGCGCCGATTCACGGCAACACCAGGATCGCCGCGACATGGATCACGGTCACCGCGGCGATCGTGCTCGGGCTCGCGGTGTTCGGCACCTACGAGCTCATCGCCCCGGCCGGTGCGGGAGGCGGCGAGGGCCCTCAGCCGATCTGGAAGCCGAACTCGTCGACCATCCTGCAGGTGCAGGTCATCGGGCAGCAGTGGGCGTTCACCTACCGCTATCCGCAGTTCGGCGGCTTCGAGACCACCCAGCTCGAGCTGCCGGCCGGGCAGCCGGTGGCCTTCAACGTCACCTCGCTGGACGTCATCCACGACTTCTGGGCCATTGACCTCGGCGTGAAGGCCGACGCGAACCCGGGCGTGAACAACGTCGCCTACACGACACCGCGGCACACCGGGACGTTCACGGTCCGGTGCGACGAACTGTGCGGTCTCTGGCACGGTGCGATGTTCGACTACGGAAAGGTCGTCTCGCCGGCCGCGTTCCAGGCCTGGGCGCGCACGACCGAGACCCGGCTCGCCTCGATGACGGCGGCGCTGCCGCCGTACTCCCTGACCTACGACCCGACCCAGATCAGCACTCTCGGCAAGGTGCCCGCCGAGCTGGGGCTCACCGGCGCGGGCGGCGGCTACTACAACCCGGCGGACCCGGAGCAGCCATGAGCCGGCGGAAGGCAACGCGGAAGGTAGCGAGGTAACGCATATGGCCATCGAGACCCAGCCGGAGAGCGCGCAGACACCTGGCGGCCGCGAGCCTGGCCCCATGCCGAGGCAGCGGCCCTGGTGGCTGCGGCCGGCCTTCCACACAGCGATCATCGGGGCGGTCATCGGGTACGTGTTCGGCCACTGGCTCGGCAACTTCATCGCAAGCGGATACCAGCAGGGCGCGAAGGCCGGCACCAACGACTTCGCGATCATCCTCGGCTACGTCTTCGGGGTGATCGGCTGGCTGGCCGGGCTCGGCGTCTTCAACGAGCTGTTCATGCAGATGACCGGCCGCCGCGTGGCGCGAAGCGATGAGGGCCTGGTCGGCGACCTGGCGAGGTACTTCAGGTACTCGCTGGACCACAAGGTGGTCGGCATCCAGTACCTGGTCGGCATGCTCGTCTACTTCTTCACCGGCGGCCTGTTCGCGATGGCGATCAGGACCGAGCTGCTGTCGCCGACGTACCACGTGCTCAGCGCCAACGCCTACCTCATGGTGGTCGGCGAGCACGGCACCATGATGATGATGATGATGACTTCGGTCATCGTCGGGCCGCTCGGCAACTATCTCGTGCCGCTGATGATCGGCGCGAAGCGGGTGGCCTTCCCCCGGCTGGAGGCGCTGTCGTTCTGGCTGACCCCGTGCGCCTACATCATCTTGCTGTCCAGCGTGCTGTTCGGCGGGTTCCCGACCGGATGGACCGGCTACGCGCCGCTGTCCATCCAGGCCGGCGAGGGTATGGATGGTTATGCCGTCGCGTTCGCCATCATGGGGTTCTCGGTCATCCTCGCCGGGTTCAACCTGATCTGCACGATCATCTGCTACCGGGCGCCCGGCATGCGCTGGAGCCGGCTGCCGATGTTCGTCTGGGCGATGCTGACCACGTCGTTCCTGTTCGTGCTCGCCGTGCCGGTGCTCATCGGCGGGCTCTACATGCTGATCACGGACCGTACGGCCCAGACGGCGTTCTACGTGAACCAGCTCGGCGGCAGCAATTACCTCTACGAGGACCTGTTCTGGTTCTTCGGCCACCCGGAGGTGTACATCCTGGCGCTGCCCGGCTTCGGCATCGTCTCGGAGATCATCCCGGTGTTCACCCGAAAACCGCTGTTCGGCTACAAGGTGGCCGCGGCCGGCATGTTCGGCGTGGCGATCCTGTCCTTCTTCGTCTGGCAGCATCACCTGTTCGATTCCGGCATCAACCCGGACATGCGCCCGCTGTTCATGCTCACCACCGAGCTGATCTCGATCCCGACCGGGTTCATCTACCTCGTGGCGATGGGGACGTTCTGGAAGGCGAAGCTCAGGCTGACCACGCCCATGCTGTTCGCCATGGGCATGTACGTCAACTTCCTGTTCGGCGGCATCTCGGGCGTCTTCCTGTCGGACGTGCCCGCCGACGTCACGGCGCACGGCAGCTTCTTCGTGATGGCGCACTTCCACTACACGATCATGGGCGGTCTCATCTTCGCGTTCTTCGGCGCCGTCTACTACTGGCTGCCGAAGATGATGGGCATCAGGCTGAACCAGACGCTCGGCAAGATCCACTTCTGGACGATGTTCATCGCGTTCAACTCGACGTTCATGCCGCTGTTCGCGGTCGGTGAGCTGGGCCAGCCGCGGCGCGTCTTCGAGTACGCGCGCAGCCTGCAGACGCTGAACGACTGGGTGTCCATCTCGGCGTTCTGCCTCGGCGGCTCGCTGCTCATCTTCGTGTTCAACTTCGTCATGTCGACGGTCGTCTGGCGCGAGCGCGAGACCGGCAACCCGTGGCAGGCGCGCGGGCTGGAATGGCAGGTCCCCTCCCCGCCGCCGCCGCACAACTTCGAGCGCATTCCCGTGGTCCTGGCCGGCCCGTACGAATACGGCGATCCCAGCGCGCTGCCCGTGGCGGACCTGAACCCGCCGGCCGGAGTGATCGCCGGTGCGCTCGTGGGCGCCGGGACCGAATCCCGGTCCAGCGCGGGAACGGAGGCGTAGCGATGCCGGACATCACCGCACCGGGCAGCGGCGAGGCCGCGACCCGGGCGACCGAGGAGGCCGCGTTCTACCACGAGGCCGCGCTGAACGCCTCGTGGACGGGCACCCGGCTGGCGATCGGCGGCATGTCGTTCCTGTTCGGCGCGTTCGCGTTCGCGTACTTCTACCTGCAATCGCAGAACTCGGACGCCAAGTGGCTGCCCGCGGGGTCGCCCACGCCACATGCTTGGTGGGGCGTCACGATCATGGCCCTGGTCGTGGTCAGCGCGATCGTGCAGACGGTGGGCCTGCAGCAGCTCAAGGCGGGCAGGAAGGGCCCGTGGATGCAGGCGGCCGTGGTTGCCCTGCTGCTCGGCGTGGCGGCGGTGGGCCTGCAGATCGCCGAACTGCTCAACCTGCCGTTCCAGCCGGCCCAGTCCGGTTTCGCCAGCGTCTTCACCGGTTTCTGGCCGGTCGCCCTGGTGATCTGGCTCGCCGCGATGATCTGGCTGGAGATCCTCATCATGTGGGCCCGCGGGATACCGGCGATCTCGTTCGTGGAGCAGCCTCCCACCTACACCGAGACGTTCGGCGTCCAGCGGTTCCAGGCGACGCTGAGTGCGTTCACCACCGTGTGGAACTACCTCGCCATCATCACGTTCATCTTTTGGCTGCTGTTCTACGTGCGTTGATTTCCTCGGATGCGCTGAACGTCAGCGAACGCTGATTTTCAGCCAGCACGAGCTGGAGGTTCCGTGCCCGGATTGATGCTCGCCGACGAGGGGGGCCCCGCCTACTACCTGGGGGGCTCCATCGAGACGTTCGTCCTGCCCATGGCGGCGTTCATCGTCATCGCGACCGTTCTGTACGTGATTTACCGGCGGCCGCACCTGGTGCCCAGGCTCAGGTACATGGGCACCGAGCGCCAGACGTCGTTCGCGACCTCCGAACCGGGTCCCGTCCCCGCGCCAGCGGTCAGACCGGAGGGCGTGGCCGGGCAGGCCGCCGCCGGGGACAGGCCCGCGGGCGGTGCCCCGGCCGCCCCCGGTGCCCCGGCCGCCTCCGGTGATGCGGCGCCCTCGGGTGGCGCCCCGGCGGACGGCCAGGCGGGTGCCGGCGGCGCCGGCCGCACGAGCGCCACCGGCGCGAGCGCTCCCGAAGGCCCGGAGTGACGCCGGTGCCGAGTGCCGCGCTGCCCGCGGGAACCGAGACGCTGGCCGTCGCCCCGGGAAGCCCTGGCCCGCCGCCCGCGGTGCCCGGCGGCCGCCGGCCGCCGTCCCGCCGTCCCGCCGGCGCGGTCGCACGCTCGCTCGTCGCGCTGACGAAGCCCCGCATCATCGAGCTGCTGCTGGTCACGACCGTGCCGACCATGCTGCTGGCGCAGCGCGGGCTGCCGCCTCTCCGGCTGGTGCTGGTCACGCTGATCGGCGGCACGCTCGCGGCCGGCAGCGCAAACACGATCAACTGCTACATCGACCGCGACATCGACGCGATCATGAAGCGCACCGCGCAGCGCCCGCTGGTCAGCAAGAAGGGGAACGTCAAGCCGGGCGAGGCCCTGGCCTGGGGCATCGGGCTCGGCGCGGCGGCCACGCTGCTGCTCGGCCTGATGGCCAACTGGCTGGCGGCGTCGCTGGCCGACGCGGCGATCCTGTTCTACATCTTCGTGTACACGCTGCTGCTCAAGCGGCGCAGCCCGTCGAACATCGTGATCGGCGGAGCGGCCGGCTGCTTCCCGGTGCTCGTCGGCTGGGCGGCGGTGACCCGCACGGTGTCGCTGCCCGCGGTCGTCCTTTTCGCGGTCATCTTCCTGTGGACGCCGCCGCATTTCTGGGCCCTGGCGATGAAGTTCCGCAAGGATTACGCGGCGGCGAACGTGCCCATGCTCCCGGTGGTGGCGCCCGCGGCGACGGTCACGCGCAAGATCTTCCGGTACTCCTGCGCGATGGTGGCCGCGACGCTCGCCCTGGCCGCGTACGCCGGCTGGATCTACGGCGTGCTCGCCGCGATACTCGGCGCGTGGTTCCTGGCCGAGGCCCGCCGCCTGCACGCCCGCGTTTCAGCGCCGGCGGGCGCCGCGGCCGCCGGCGCGAAGGCGGCCCCGATGCGGCTGTTCCACCTCTCCATCGCCTACCTGACCTTGCTCTTCACCGCCGTCGCGGTAACCGCCCTGCTCCCCTGGGGCCACTGGTAACCAGTGCCCTGCTCCCCTGGGGCCACTGGTAACCAGTGCCCCGCTCCCCTGGGGCCACTGGTAACCAGTGCCCCGCTCGCACCATCGTCCCGCTGGTGACCAGGTGCCCGCTGGTGACGAAGTGCCCGCAGGTAACACCCCGGCCGCCGGCAGCCGGCCCCCGCGCGGGGCCAAATGCGCCAGCGGCCCCACTGGGCGGGGCCAAATGCGCCAGCGGCCCCGCCGCCATCGTGAGCCCGGCCCGGCCGTGACCATCCGGGAATACATGCCCGAGCCCCCGGGCCTTGCCGCGCCCATCAACGCCCGCATTGCGGCGCCGTATGCCCGCGAGCCGAGGTTCTTGAATCGAAATCCAATGCGTACATTCGCCGCCGATCTGCTTATTCATGAAGGCAATCTATAAATGATCATCTTGTAGAGCCGCCCCGGCGGTGTTTGACTCGGACTACGTGTCGTCACTTTCACGGCCCGAGTTCAGAGGGGGGATCAAAGATCATGCACGTACGGATCAACATGCTGGCGGGAGACCCGGCTCGCCTCGGTGAGGCGGCCCGCTATCTCCAGGCGACCGTGCGGCCGCACGTAGAGGCCCAGCACGGAAACCGGGGCCTGGCCTTCCTCATCAACGAGGGCCTTGGCACCTGCGTGGTGGCGTCGTACTGGGACACGGTCGACGCCATGACCGCGAGCGAGCAGGCCGTTCAGGTCTCCCGCAAGGAGATGACCGAGCTCATCAGGGGCACGGTGACGGTCGAGCACTACGAGGTACCGGTCTTCGTCCGCCGCAGCCGTCCGAAGGAGGGCGCCGGTGTCCGGCTGGTCCGCATGGACAGCGCGGCCGCCGACATGGACGCGTCCATCGAGGAGTTCCGCAACACCGCCGTGCCCACGCTCATGGAGATGGCGGGCCTGTGCAGCGCCCAGCTCATGATCGACCGGGCCACCAGGCGCGGCCTCGTCATCACCGCCTGGGAGGACGAGCAGGCCCTGAACGCCGGCCGGGCCGAGTCGGCGAGGCTGCGCTCCAGCGTGACGGCACAGACCCACGCCCAGGTGCGCTCCGTGGAGGAATACCGGCTGGTGTTCACGTCGGTGCGCGAGGGCGACACCAGGAGCCTCATCGAGCGCAACATCGAGCTGTGGAACGGCCGGGACCGCGAGGGCTGGCTCGCCTCCGCCGACCTGCACCGCCTGGAAGCCCAGGCGCCGGGCGGTATGCGGCTGACCGGCCGGGAGGCCGCGGAGACCCTGTGGAGCACGTGGCACGAGGCGTTCCCGGACAACCGGCTGGAGATCATCGCCATCCACGCCGACGACCGCGGCGGCGTGCACGAGGGCCGTTTCACCGGCACGCATACCGGCACCCTCCGGGGGCCGGCCGGCGAGATCGCCCCGACCGGGCGAACGCTGGACGCGAACTTCACCGGTGTCTACGAATTCGACGACGGTAAGATCACCAGCTTCCACCTGTACTTCGACCAGGCGGAGCTGCTCAGCCAGCTCGGGCTCACCCCCGCGGGGTAACGGCCCGGGGTCCGGCGGCAGAGCCGGAAGGCGCACCAGCGCGCGCAGGCCGGGCTGCGCGTCCTCCAGCCAGGCCACGCCGCCGTGTGCCTCCGCCGTCGCGCGGACGATCGCGAGCCCGAGGCCCGCGCCCGCGGTGTCCCCGGCACCGCGGGCGCGGGCATCGTCGAGCCGCGTGAACCGGCCGAAGACGCGCTCGGCATCCCCGGCGGGGATGCCGGGCCCGTCGTCGGTCACCGCGAGCACCGCCGACTCCGCCTCCCGGCGCACCGACACGGTGACCTTGCTGCTTGCGTGCCGCACGGCGTTGTCGAGCAGGTTGATGAGCAGCCGGCTCAGCGCGTCGGGGTCGCCGGCCACCACGCACGGCGCCACCACGCCCTGCGCCGGGACGCAGGGCGCGTCCACCCCCACCGGGACCCGCGCCGAGGCGTAGCGCGCCGCGACCGACTCACACAGCGCGCAAAGGTCGGCGGGCCGCCCCGGCCGGGAGGCGCCGGCCACCTGCTCCTCGAGCCTGGCGAGCAGCAGCAGGTCCTCGGCGAGCCGCGCCAGGCGGAGCGTGTCCGCGTGCACGTCGCGCGCGGTCTCCGCCCAGTCCTGGCTGTCCGGATGGTCGAGCGCGACCTCGAGCTGGGCGCGGATCGACGAGATCGGGCTGCGCAGCTCGTGAGCGGTATCCGACACCAGGTCCCGCTGGCGCTGCTGCGCGGCGGCGAGGCGGGAGAGCATGTCGTTGAGCGTGACCGCGAGGCTGCGCACCTCGTCGCGGGCCGGCGGAACGGGGAGGTCGTGCGGCAGCCCGGTCGCGGTCACCTCGGCCGCGCCGCGGCGAAGCGCCGCGATCGGCCGCAGCGTGTACCCCGTGACCAGCCAGGTAACGAGCGCCAGCAGGGCGAACAGCAGCGGAACGCCCAGGGCGAGCGCCGCGGCCAGCGTGGACACACTGTCGCTCACCTGGGCGTAGGAGACCGCGGCGATCACGATCCCGTGGTTGTCGGCGACCGCCACCACGCGCAGCAGCGACGGCATGCCGAGCGGCGGGCCGGCCAGCAGCCGTCCCTGGCCGGTGCGCGCGGCGGCCGCCGCCTCGTCCACCGGCAGGATCGGGACCAGGCGGTCCGCGCCCGGCGACACATCGGTGATCCTGCCGCGGGCGTCGAGCACCTGGATGGTGATCGTCCCGGAGCCGACCGGCACCGGATCTGGCAGCCGGTTCCCGTCCGCCAGCGCTGCCACCTCGACCGCCGCCTGCCTGGCCGAGTCGTCAAGCCCCCGGGTGAGCGACGCACGCAGCGCGCTGAGCAGGACCAGCGCCGTCAGGCACAGGGCGAGCGCCAGCCCGGCCGACGTGACGATCGTCAGCCTGGCCCGCAGGCTGCGCCGCCGCCACCAGCGCGTGAAGGGCGCCATCGCCGCCGCCGTCATCCGCCGTCGGCGGCCAGCCGGTACCCAGCGCCGCGCACCGTCTGCAGGGCGTTCCTGCCGAACGGCACGTCGATCTTCCGGCGCAGGTAACCGGCGTAGACCTCGACGACGTTCAGGTCCGCCACCGCGTCCGCGTCCCAGACGTGCTCGAGCAGCTCGGCCTTTGGCACGGCCTGGCCGAGCCGGCGCATCAGGTACTCGAGCAGCGCGAACTCCCGCGCCGTCAGCTCGATACCGGTGCCGCCGCGGCGGACCGAGCGCGCCGCCGGGTCGAGGACCAGGTCGCCCGCGGCGAGCACCGCCGGGCGCGGCCGGGCACCCCGCCGGAGCAGCGCCCGCAGCCGCGCGGCGAGCACCACGTAGGAGAACGGCTTGGTCATGTAGTCGTCCGCGCCGAGATCGAGCCCGTCCGCCTGGTCGTACTCGCCGTCCTTCGCGGACAGGATGAGCACGGGCACCCAGTTCCGTTCGGCGCGAAGCCGTTCGCACACCTTGTAGCCGGACATCCCGGGCAGCATCAGGTCCAGCACCACGGCGTCGTAGCCGCCCTCCCTGGCCATGTGCAGGCCGTCGACGCCGTCGTGTGCGAGATCCACGACGAATCCCTCCGCGCTGAGCCCGCGCCTGACGGCGGCGGCGAGCCGCCGCTCGTCCTCGACCACCAGCACCCGCATTGCACCAGTGTCGCCCAGCGGGCACGTCGTTGTGCAAACCGAACATCCCCCGCTCTCAGGATGCTCACAGCAGGCGTCGTGCATTGTTACAGGAGAGCGGGAAAGCGCCACCGGGGGAGGCGCCGGAGCCGTGCAGAACCGCGGAGACGCGGGACGCAGTGGGTACGCTTAGTTGACGGGTGGTGTGTGATGACTCAGGTACCGAGGCTGTCAAGGCGAGCGCGGTGGGCCGTCCCCGCGGGAGCCCTCGTCATCACCGGCGGCGTGATCGCCGGATCGCTGATCACCGTTGCGCAGGCCGCGCCCGGCCTGCCCCCGCGCACCGCGGCCCAGCTGCTCGTTGACGCCGCGCAGGCCACCACGCCGCCGCTGACCGGCACGGTGGTGGAAACGGCGTCGCTCGGCCTGCCCAGCCTGCCCGGCACGCACAACCCGACGTCGGTCGCGTCGCTGATCACCGGGTCGCACACCGTCCGGGTCTTCTACGCCAGCCCCGAGCACTTCCGGCTCCAGGTGCCGCAGCAGCTCAGCGAGACCGACGTGATACGCGACGGCAGCACCGGGTGGCTCTGGGAGAGCACCAGGAACGCGGTGACCCGCTTCGCGCTCCCGCCACACGAGACGCACGCGAAGGAGCGCTCGAGCCAGGCGGGGGTCCCGATGACCCCGCAGCAGGCGGCGCAGCAGGTGCTCGCGAAGGCCGGCAAGACCACCACGGTAACCGTGGCCTCCAACGTCTCGGTGGCGGGCGAGGCCGCCTACCAGCTCTCGCTCACCCCGAAGGACCGGCGCTCGCTCGTCGGCCAGGTGACGATCGCCATCGACGCCCGGAACAGCGTGCCGCTGCGGGTGCAGGTGTTCGCCCGCGGCGCGAGCAGCCCGGCGTTCCAGGTCGGCTACACGGACATCAACTTCGTGGCGCCGTCCGCCTGGGACCTGAGGTTCGCGCCGCCTCCCGGCGCCGCCGTCAGCCAGGCCAGCCCGGGCGGCATCCAGGGCTCGGGCAAGGCCGTCCAGAACAAGGCCGCGGACGGCGCCACCGTGATCGGCTCGGGCTGGCTCACGGTGCTCGAGATGCCGTCGTCGGACCTGACCGGCGCCGCCCTTGCGGCGGGCGCACCGGGCGCCTCCCCGGACAAGACCGGGAGCCCGGTGGCGGTGAACGGCGGCGCGGGCGACACGTCCGAGGTGGTCCGGGCGCTGCTCGGCTCGGCGGCACCGGTGCACGGCAGGTGGGGCAGCGGGCGGCTGCTGCGCACCAGCCTGGTCTCCGTGCTGATCACCGACAGCGGCAAGGCGTACATCGGCGCCGTCGACCCCACCGTCCTGTACGCCGCGGCCGGTACGGCCGGTAAATAAGCCGCCCACACCGTGACCGCGACAACGGCGCCGGCGGCGACCGACACGGCGACTGCCGCGCCAGCGATCTCGAGCAGCGGGCTGACCAAACGGTTCCGCGGCGGCCAGGTGGCGGTCGACCACATCGACCTCGCGGTCCCGCAAGGCTCGGTGTACGGGTTCCTCGGGCCGAACGGCTCCGGGAAGACCACCACGATCCGGATGCTGCTCGGCCTGGCGTTCCCCACCACCGGCAGCGCCGCCCTGCTGGGCGTCGCGATGCCGGACGGCGCGACCCGGGTGCTGCACCGGGTCGGGTCGCTGGTGGAGGGGCCGGCCTTCTACCCCTTCCTGACCGGCGCCGACAACCTGGCCCGCTACGACGCCGCGGACCGGACCGCCGACCCGGCCACCGCGCGGGCCAGGATCCAGGCGGCCCTGGACCGGGTGGGGCTGCTGGCGGCGGCGAAGAAGCGGTACCGCAACTACTCGCTGGGCATGAAGCAACGGCTGGCCATCGCCTCGGGCCTGCTGCGGCCCCGCGAGCTGATCATCCTGGACGAGCCGACCAACGGGCTTGACCCGCAGGGCACCCGGGAGGTGCGCGCGCTGATCAGGCAGATCGCCGCCGACGGCACCACCGTGTTCGTCTCCTCGCACCTGCTGGCCGAGGTGGAGCAGATCTGCACGCACGTGGGCGTGATGCGGACCGGCGCGCTGGTGTTCCAGGGGCCGCTGCCCGAGCTGCGCCGGACCGGGGCCGCCCGGGTCACCGTGCAGACCGCCGACCCCGAGGCGGCGGCCAAGGTGCTGACCGCCCTGGGCCTGGCCGACGCGCAGGTCACCGCGGCCGAGGGCGCCACCGCGGCCGAAGCCGCGGCCATCCTCGGTGACGCGTCTCCGGAGAAGGTCTGCGCCGAGCTCGTCCAGGCCGGGATCGGCGTCCGCGGCTTCGCCGTCACCGCGCCCAGCCTGGAAGACCTGTTCGTCGGGCTCACCGGTGAGGGATTCGATGTCAGCGGCTAGCACGCCAGCCGCGGGGGCGCCCGCCGGGCCGGGCGTGGTCACCGAGGCCGGGCGGATACCGAGCCCCGTTCGGGCCTTCGGCAGATTGTTCGGCGCCGAGCTGCGGCTCGTCCTGCTGCGCAGGCGGAACCTGCTGCTCCTCGCGGTGACCGCGGTGTTCCCCTTGATCATCGGGATCGCCCTGCGGCTGTCGGCGCCGCGGCCGCAGGGCGGCAACGGCGCCGGGGTGGCGTTCTTCAACCAGCTGAGCGGCAACGGCGTGTTCCTGACCTTCATCGCGCTGAGCACCCTGCTCATCCTGGTGCTGCCGGTCGTGGTCGCGGTGGTGGCGGGCGACTCGGTGGCCGGCGAGGCCGGCTACGGCACGCTGCGCTACCTGCTCGCGGTGCCGGCCGGGCGCACCCGGCTGCTCGCGGTCAAGTACGGCGTGATCGTGACGTTCGGCCTGTGTGCCACGTTCATCGTCTCGGCGGTGGCGCTGGCGGCCGGCGCGGCGCTGTTCCCGGTCGGGCCGGTCACCCTGCTGTCCGGGACCACGGTGTCGCTGGCCGCCGGTCTTGTCCGGCTGCTGTTCGTCACGCTGTACGTGGCGGTCGCGATGGCCGCGCTCGGCGCGGTCGGGCTGGCCATCTCGACGCTGACCGAGCACGCCATCGGGGCCATCGCCGCGATCGCGATCATCGTGGTGACCAGCGAGGTGGTCGACAGCGTGCCGCAGCTCGCGGCGGTGGGTCCTTACCTGCCGACGCACTGGTGGCTGTCCTTCGACTCGCTGCTGCGCGCGCCGGTCGACACCTCGGCCCTGCTCCACGGGCTGCTGTCGTTCGCGGTCTACGCGCTGCTGTTCTGCTCCTTCGCCTGGGCCCGCTTCACCTCGGCCGACGTCACCAGCTGAGCCCACGCAGCCCGGGGCACATGCCTTGAGTGCCAGGGCAACCCCGGTTGCGCCAGTGCAACCCCCGGTGCTTCGCCCCTGGCCTAGCCAGCCCCCAGCACCCCAGGAGTAACACCAACCTCCCGGGCACCACCCCGGGTTTCCATGAATGTGGCGCTCTACGCAATAGATTCCTTAGAATGCCACATTCATAGCAGCGTGCCCTCACCAGGTGAAGTCTTCCTCCCAGAACTCGGTGACGCCGCGGACCGGTTCGCGGGGCGCCGTCTCCTGGCTGCGGAGCTCGACCCGGCGGATCTTGCCGGAGATCGTCTTGGGCAGGTCACCGAACTCCAGCCGCCTGATCCGCTTGTAGGGTGCGACCCGCTCCCGGCAGAACGCCATGATCGACTGGGCCAGCTCCCCCGATGGCGAACGCCCCGAGGCCAGCAGCACGTAGGCCTTCGGCACGGCCAGCCGGACCGGGTCCGGGGACGGCACCACGGCGGCCTCGGCCACCGCCTCGTGCTCGATCAGGATGGACTCGAGCTCGAACGGCGAGATGCGGTAGTCCGCGGCCTTGAACACGTCGTCGGTGCGGCCCACGTAGGTGATGTAGCCGTCGTCGTCCGACGTGGCCACGTCGCCGGTGTGGTAGTAGCCGCCCCGCATCGCCGCGGCGTCCAAGGCCGCGTCGTCCAGGTACCCGGTCATCAGCCCGAGGGGCCGGCGCGAGAGGTCCAGGCAGATCTCCCCGTCCCTGGCCGGCTCGCCGGTCACCGGGTCCACCAGCACGACGGAGTACCCGGGCAGCGGCCGCCCCATCGACCCGGGCCGGACCGGCTGGCCGGGCGTGTTGCCGACCTGCGCGGTGGTCTCGGTCTGGCCGAACCCGTCCCGGACCGTGATCCCCCAGGCCTTGCGCACCTGCTCGATCACCTCGGGGTTCAGCGGCTCGCCCGCGGCCACGCATTCCCGCAGCGCGGACACGTCCGCCAGCCCCAGGTCGGCCTGCAGCAGCATCCGCCAC
>JAFAZE010000013.1 GCA_019239975.1 Streptosporangiaceae bacterium | reverse complement strand
GGCCGGCGGCTGGACCGACTCCAGCGGCAACGAGACCGGCGACAAGTGCGCCTGGATCACCCCCGGCACCAGCGGCGGCTCCTTCGACCTGACCACCGCCACCGGCACCTTCGCCATGCAGACCACCTGGGCCAACGACGGCAACAGCGGCGCCGGGACCTGTGAGGCCAGCCACGCGATCGTGTCCAACGGGAGCACGGGCAACACGGTCACCGTCACCAACCCCGGTAACCAGACGGGAACCGTGGGCACCGCGGTCAGCCTGCAGATCAGCGCCAGCGACTCGGCCTCCGGCCAGACGCTCACCTACTCGGCCACCGGACTGCCCGCGGGCCTGGCGATCAGTTCCTCCGGACTGATCTCCGGCACGCCCACCACGGCGGGGACCTCCACCGTCACGGTGACCGCCAAGGACACGACCGGAGCCAGCGGCTCGGCGAGCTTCAGCTGGACGATCAGCTCCTCCGGCGGCGGTGGCGGCAACGCGATCGCCAACGGCGGCTTCGAGACCGGCAGCCTGTCCGGCTGGACCGCCTCCGGGGCCGCGCACACCGTCACCACGACCAGCCCGCACAGCGGCAAGTACGCCGCCCTGCTGGGGAACCCGGGCTCGCCGACCAACGGCAGCTCCTCGATCGCCCAGACCTTCACCGCGCCGTCCGGCTCCAGCCACGTGACCTTCTGGTACGACGTGACCTGCCCGGACACCGTGACGTACGACTGGGCGACCGCGACCCTGCGGGACAACACCAGCGGCACCACCACCACCGTGCTGCCGCGCACCTGCGTCAACCCCAGCAGCGGGTGGAAGCAGGTGACCGCCTCGATCACCGCGGGCCATTCCTACACGCTGACCCTGACCAGCCACGACGACAACTACCCGGGCGACCCGACGGCCACCGAGTACGACGACGTCGCCACCTCGTAATCCACGCTGTAATCCACGCTCGCCGGCGGGCGGCCGGGGTCCCCGGCCGCCCGCGGGTCATCTCCCGCGAGCGCACGGTTGGTGCGGCTGAGAACGCGGCGCACCGTCCGTTCGGCTTACTCGAGATTTTTAACCGAACGGACGGTGGTTGCACCTTCCAGCGTGTGCGTGCAGGCCGGTCAGCCGCCGGTCGCCAGGCGCATGAGGTCGGTGTCGAGGTCGATGGCGACCTCGGCTCCGCCCGCGCTGCCGTAGGAGTGCTGGTAGCTCTGCCAGGACTCGTCCCTGATCTTGCGGGCGAAGCCGCTCTCCATGAGCAGCACGAGCTCGAGCGCGGCCCGGTCGACGCGCCCGTTCAGCGCCGGGTCGCTCCAGTCCTCGGGGGCGGCGAACAGGGAGGTCGGGGCGGTCATCGTGCGCAGGTAGGCGAACAGCGGGCGCATCTGGTCGTCCGCGACCAGGGAGTGCCGGGCGGTTCCCGCGGTCGCGGCGAGCACCACGGGCTTGCCGATGAGCAGGTCGTTGTCCAGGACGTGGAAGAACGAGGTGAACAGGCCGCTGGGGCCGGCCTTGTAGACCGGGGTGGCGGCGATGATGCCGTCGGCTTCGCCGAGGATGCCGGCCGCCTTGCGCAGCTTCGGCGTGACCAGCTCGGTCACCAGGGCGGCTGAGATGTCGGCGGAGATCTCGCGCAGTTCGATGACGCTGATCGTCACCGTTTTCCGGTGGCTGGCCGCCAGCGCGGCGGTCCGTTCGGCGGTGCGGTCGGCCAGCAGCCTGGTCGACGAGGGATCGCTGGTTCCGGCGCTGACCACCACGAGCCGCAGCGGCTCGGTCTCCTCAGGGATGCTCATCGGGATGCGTCCTCGTTCTCGTCGTTGGTGGCCGCCACGGCGGCGGGCCGGCAGGCCAGCTTCCGGCAGAGCGCCTCCAGCTCGCGGAGTTCGGCGCGGTTCAGGGCGGCGGTCATGGCCCCGGCGACGTCGCGGGCGTGCCGGCGGCCGATCTGGCGCTGCAGCCCGCGGCCCGCCCCGGTGAGCGACAGCAGCACACCGCGCCCGTCGGCGGGATCGGGCCGGCGCGCGATGAGGCCACGCTCGGCCAGCCGGTCCACCAGGCGGGACAGGGCCGGCTGGCTGAGCAGGACGTGATGGTCCAGCTCACTGACGCGGACAGGCCCGGGGCACTTGGACAGGGTGTACAGCACGTCGTACTCACGCATGGAGATGTCCTCCCAGAGCCCGGAGGCCGCGAACCGCTTCATCAGCACGGCGTGGGCGGCCAGCAGCGCCTCCCAGGCGTCGTTGGCCAGTTGCCCGCTGCCGGGCATCGCCGGGTCAGCCATCACGGGGCCAGCCATCACTGGGCCAGCCATCACGGGGCCGGGTACTCGGCGGCGAGCTCCGGGGCGGTGTCCTGGTAGGGGGACGCGCCCGTCACGTTGTCGCCTCGGTTCGCGTTCGGCCTCGGCTGGCGCGGCGCCCGGTCACCGTACTTGGCCCCGACCAGGCTGGCGTGCGTGGGGGCCTCCGGGGTCTGCGGGTCCTGCCTGGCGGCGATCTCCTTGCGCAGCACCGGCACCACCTCCTCGCCGAGCAGCTCGAGCTGGCCGAGCACGGTCTTCAGCGGCAGGCCGGCGTGGTCCACGAGGAACAGCTGGCGCTGGTAGTCGCCGAAGTGCTCGCGGAACGTCAGGGTCTTGTCGATGACCTCCTGGGGGCTGCCCACCGACAGCGGGGTCAGCTCCATGAAGTCCTCCATCGACGGCCCATGCCCGTACACCGGCGCCTCGCTGAAGTACGGGCGGAACTCGCGCTTCGCGTCCTGCGAGTTCTTCGCGATATACGCCTGGCCGCCCAGGCCGACGATCGCCTGCTGTTCTGAGCCGTGGCCGTGGTGGGCGTAGCGCTGCCGGTAGAACCGGATCAGCCGCATGTAGTGCTCCTTCGGCCAGAAGATATTGTTGGCGAAGAAGCCATCGCCGTAGTAAGCGGCCTGCTCGGCGATCTCGGGGGTCCGTATCGAGCCGTGCCAAACGAACGGTGGCACATCGTCAAGCGGCCGCGGGATCGACGTGAAGCCCTGCAACGGCGTGCGGTACTTCCCCTTCCAGTCCACGACGTCCTCCCGCCACAGCCGGTGCAGCAGGTTGTAGTTCTCCAGCGCCAGCGGCAGGCCCTGGCGGATGTCCTGGCCGAACCACGGGTACACCGGCGCCGTGTTGCCGCGGCCGAGCATCAGGTCCATCCGCCCCTTCGACAGGTGCTGCAGCATCGCGTACTCCTCCGCGATGCGCACCGGGTCGTTGGTCGTGATCAGTGTCGTGGCCGTGCTGACGATCAGCCTCTTGGTGGTCGCCGCGACGTAGGCCAGCAGCGTCGCCGGGCTGGACGAGAAGAACGGGGGGTTGTGATGCTCACCGATCGCGAAAACGTCGAGCCCGGCCTCCTCGGTCTTCCGCGCGATCGACGCGATCGCGTCGATCCGCTCCGCCTCGCTCGGCGTCTGCCCGGACACGGGATCCCGGGTGATGTCGCTGACCGAGAAGATCCCGAACTGCATGCCTGCCTCCAGATATATGCGTTTGCATATATCTGGAACAACGCGGGAGCGGGGCTATTCCCCGCGGGGCACGGTGGACCGATCCGCGCGGGGCGCGCCCGTCAGAACCTGTCGAGGAAGGACTTCACCTCCGGGCCGGCGAACTGGGCGCCGTACCCGGCGTTGACGACCAGGCAGCCGACCGCGACGTCCTTGGACGGGTCGAAGGCGATGAGCCAGCTGTTGGGCGCCTCCTGGCGCTGGATGTCGGCGGTTCCGGTCTTGGCGTAGACGTTCGGCCCGAATCCGACCGACGCGGCCGTCCCGCTGGTGACCACGGCACGCATCAGCTGCTTGAGCTGGGAGTCGGTGCTGGCCGACAGCGGCTTGGCGGTGACCTGGCTGGTGCCGGGCACCAGGATCGGCTGCCTGAACGTCCCGGTGTCCACGGTGGCCGCCACCGACGCCATCGCGATCGGGGACGCGGACAGGCTTCCCTCGCCGAACGCCTCCTGAGCCAGTTCGGAGCCGCTGGAACCGGCCGGGGCGTTGAAGTAGCTGGCCGAAGCGCCCGCGATGCCGATGTCCCAGTTCTGGTTGAGGCCGAAGTACTCCTTCGCGGTCCGGGCGAGGAGGCCCCCGGACAGACGCTGGTACCACTGGCTGAACGCGTTGTTGCAGGACTGCGCGAAGTCGGTGACGAACGGCGTGGAGGCCGGCAGGGTCTCGTTGTTGTCGTTGTGGTAGGTGATGCCCTGCACGGTGTACGTCAAGGGGCAGGCGACGCTGCTGGACGCGGAGAGCGCGCCGGAGTTGATCAGGGCCGCGGAGGTGATGACCTTCATCGTCGAGCCGGGCGCCACCTGGGCGGTGAGCGCGTAGTCGTTGAAGCCGGCGTTGTTGGCGATCGCGAGGATCTTGCCGGTGGAGGGCTGGATGGCGATCATCGCGCTGTTCTTGTGCGCGGCGACGGCTGAGCGCGCGGCGGCCTCGGCGCTCGCGCTGATCGTGGTGCTCAGGTTCGCTATGTTCTTCGGCGCGATGACGACCGCCTGGGTGTTGGCCACCAGCTGGCCCCTGGCGGTCTGGATCTCGACGTACAGACCGGGTTTCCCCCCCAGCGGCGCCTTCTGCTGCAGCCGCTGCGCGATCGTGACCAGCCCGGGGTCGCGGTAGGAGGTGAGGTCGTTCCCGCTGGTGTCGGTCACCGAGACGATCTGGGGAGCTACCTCGACGGCCGCCAGGTGGGTGGATGCGGTGAGGTTGGGCGCGAGGTCATCGGGCGCCCAGGCGATGTACCACGCCTGCGAGTTCCGCTGCCGGTAGGCGACCAGCGCCGCCTTGTAGGTCCAGGTGCCGCTCAGGGCCCCGGCGCTGTCCGAGGCCGCCACCCTGGCGCTGGCCGCGTACGTGACCGACTCGCGCGGCGCCGATGACGTGGCGGACGGGACCGCGCTGGCGCTCTGCGCCGTGGCGCTCAGCTTTCTCAGGTGCAGGTACTTCTGGTAGGTGGCGAGCGCCGCCCTGGCGGCCGACGGGTGATCGGTGTAGCGCGCTGCCTGCGCGACGTCACCGGCCTGCCAGGCCTGCAGGAACGCCGTGGTGATCTGCTCGGCGTCCTGGTCGGGCGAGGTTCCCGTGGGCACGAAGCCGGTGGTGCTGGTGTTGCCGCCGCTGACCACCGTGACGATGGCCGCGGCGATCCCGGCCAGTATGACCGCGAACGCCCCCGCCGCGATCGCGAAGACGCCTCTCAGCCTCCCTGGCCGTGCGTGTCTGTGCGGGGCTGCCGCCCCGCTCGGGGCGTGCCCGACGCTCGGAAACGGAGCGGTCGAGGGGTCCGACGCGTACCACGGGCCCGATGATCTGTTGCTGCCACCCGAATCGCTTGCCACCCATGCGACCGTACTCACTGTGCAATTTCGCGGCAAATGAATCCGTTCGCCCGCGGGCCGGCCGGCGGGCCGGCGGAGCGGCGGACGGGGCTGATGGCGGAGCGGCGGGCGGCGGACGGGGCCGTTGGCGCATATGGCCCCGCCCAGTGGGGCCGATGGCGCCAGCGGCCCCACCTGAGCTAGGGAGGCACGGGGCGCCGGGGCAGGGAGGGGCTGGGGAGGGAGGGGTGTGTTACACGGGGCCGCGGGCCAGGCCTCCGCCGTCGAGGACGAGGACCTGGCCGGTGACCCAGCCGGCGCCGGGGCCGAGCAGGTAGGCGGCGGCCTCGCCGGCGTCCTCGGGGCGGCCGAGGCGCCCCGCGGGATAGCGCCGCGCGACCTCCTCCTCCCGGCCTTCGTACAGGACTTCGGCGAAGCGGGTCTTCACGACGGCCGGGGCGATGGCGTTGACCCGCACGGCGGGTCCCAGCTCCACGGCGAGCTGGGTGGTGAGGTTGATCAGCGCGGCCTTGCTGACGCCGTACGCGGCGATGCCCTCGGCGGCGCGCAGGCCCGCGGTGGAGGCGACGACCAGGATCGAGCCGCCGTGCTCCGCCATCCAGGCGTGCCAGGCCTGCTGGATGAGTCCCAGCGTGGCGACCACGTTGGTGTTCATGATCTTCTCGACCGCGCCGAGATCGGTGTCCATGAGCGGCCCGTAGACGGGGTTGATGCCCACGTTCGCGACCAGCATGTCGAGGCCGCCGAAGCGGTCGATCGCGGTGCGGACGGCGGCTTCCCGGTGCGCCGGGTCGGACGCGTTGCCCGGCACGGGGACGGCGTGATCCGGGCCGCCGAGCGCGGCGGCCGCCTCCTCGAGCCCTTCGGCGCGGCGGGCGGTGATGACGGTCCGGGCACCGCGGCCGACGAGGCTGTGCGCGATGGCCAGCCCGATACCCCTGCTGGCGCCGGTGACGAGCGCGGCCCGGCCGGTGAGCTCGCCGGGCGGCGTATTGACGGCGGATGTCACCCGGGTTACGTTAGCACTCCGTCCCGATCAATCGATCGAGACGGGCTGGGAGGTCGCATGTTTCACATCGGGGTAGACATCGGCGGCACGTTCACCGACTGCGTCCTTATCGGCGCGGGACCAGGCGGCACGGCGTACAGCACGGCGAAGACGCTGTCCACGAAGGGCGATCCGGCCGACGGCGTGATGGCCGGGCTCACCGAGCTGGCCGGCGAGGCCGGCCTGGCCCTGCCGGAGCTGCTGAGCCGGACGGTGCGGTTCGGGCACGGCACCACGATCGGCACCAACGCGGTGCTGGAGCGCACCGGCGCCCGGGTCGGGGTGATCACGACCGCCGGGCACGGGGACGCGCTGGCGATCATGCGCGGCCACGGGCGGGTGGCCGGCCGCGGCGTGGAGGACGTGTTCCGGGTCCGCGGCACGTCGCCGCCTCCCCCGCTGATCGCCGGCGGAGCGGTCCTCGAACTGCACGAGCGGGTGGACTCGGGCGGGAAGATCGTGGTCGCGCTGGACGAGGGCCGCGCGACGGCGGCGGTCAGCGCGTTCGTCGCCGAACACCGGCTCGACAGCGTGGCGGTGGCGTTCTTGTGGTCGTTCGCCAACCCGGAGCACGAGCTCGCGGTGGAGAAGATCGTCCGGATGGTGGCACCGGATGTCTTCGTCTCGCTGTCCTCCCGGGTGTCCCCCCGGCTCGGCGAGTTCGAGCGCACCGTCGCCGCCGTGCTCAACGGGTACGTCGGCCCGGCGTGCACGCGCTATCTCAGCTCGATGGGCGGGCGCCTGACCGCCGACGGCCTGCGGGCGCCGCTGCTGGTGATGCAGTCGAGCGGCGGGGTGGTACCGGCCGCCGTCGCCTCGGAGGTGGCGCTCGGGACGCTCGATTCCGGCCCCACCGCGGGCCTGACCGGTGTGGCCGCGCTGGCCGCGGCCAACGGCGACCGGAACGTGGTCGCCACCGACATGGGCGGCACGTCGTTCGACATCGGGCTGGTCGTCGACGGCCAGCCGGCCGTGGCGAACGAGTCCGTCATCGGTCAGTACACGTACCGCATCCCGCACCTCGACATCAGGGCGACCGCGTGCGGAGGCGGGACGATCGCCCGGCGCGACCCGCAGACCGGGGCACTGCGGGTCGGGCCGGACAGCGCCGGGTCCGAGCCCGGGCCGGCCTGCTACGCCAGGGGCGGCACGCAGGCGACGGTCACCGACGCCGACGTGGTGCTCGGCCTGCTGCGGCCGGACAGCTTCCTGGGCGGCCGCATGCCGCTCGACGAGAACGCGTCGCGGGCCGTGGTCGGGGAGCTGGCCGGCTCGCTCGGCCTGGGGCTGGAGGAGACCGCCGCCGGCATCATCAGCGTCAACAACCTGCGGGCGGCGACCCTGATCCGCCAGCAGACGCTGGAACGAGGCCTGGACCCGCGCGATTTCGTGCTGTACTCCTACGGCGGGGCCGGCCCGGTGCACGCGTTCGGTTACGCGGCCGAGATCGGCGTGCGGGAGGTGCTCATCCCGCTCGGCAACGGCGCGTCCACGCTGTCGGCATACGGCATTGCGGCCGGTGATGTGACCCGGTTCGTGGAGGCCGAGACCGTCCTGCGGGCGCCGTTCGACGACGAGGCGCTGAGCCGTGAGATCGCCGGAGCCATCGGCCGGGCGCGCCAGTCCATGGTGGCCGCGGGCGTCGATGAGGAACCGCGGATCGACGCCTGGGCGCTGATGCGCTACCAGGAGCAGCTCATGCACAGCCTGGAGGTGCTCATCGACCCGGCCGACTGCGGCACCGCCCGTGCCGGGCTGGCCGATCGCCTGGCCGGGCACTTCACGCGGGAATACGCGCGGCGCTACGGCGCGGCGGCGGCGTCGGCTTTCCAGGCGGCGGAGATCTTCGCGCTGCGCGTGCGCGCCCGGGTGCCGTCCGCGGCCGGGGAGGTGACGTCCGCCCCGGCGGCCCGGCCCGGGCCCGCCGGCCGGACCGTGCCGGTTTTCTGGCCGGGTCCGAACGAGCGCCTGGACACCACCGTCTACGACGGGGGCCAGCTCGCCGGCGGCGCCGAGATCGCCGGCCCCGCCCTGATCGAGCTCTCGCACACCACGATCGCGGTGCCACGCGGCGCGTCGCTGTCCGCGGCCCGCGGGCACTTCCGCCTCCGGCTGCCCGCCGCCAGGACGGCCGATGTTACGAAGGGAGCCGCGCGATGAACGCATCGACGGCGGTGGCCTGGGACGGGGTGGCCCGCGGCTACGTCCCGCCCGCGTCGCTCACCATCGACCCCCGGCTGTCACTGCATGAACCGGGCGCGGCCAGCGTCGACCCGGTGACGTTCGAGGTGATCCGCTACGCGCTGCTGAACGCCAACGTCGAGCACGGGCAGACGCTGCAGCGCCTGTGCGTCTCGCCGATCACGATGCTGACCCGCGACTTTCAGCCCTCGATCCTCACCCAGCGCGGCGACCTGGTGTTCCTCGGGCCTTACCTGCAGTACTTCTCGAACGCGCAGTCCCTGACGATCAAGTGGATCCTGGAGAACCGCGGCGCCGACCCGGGCATCGGGCCCGGCGACATGTTCCTGTCCAACGACCCGTACGTGGGGACCCCGCACCAGCCGGACACGATCGTCGCCGCCCCGGTCTTCGCCGGGGGGCAGCTCTTCTGCTGGGTGGCGAACGTGCTGCACCATTCGGACATCGGCGGCTCGGTCGTGGGCAGCTTCTGCGTCGACGCCGCGGACATCTTCACCGACCCGCCGGCGTTCCCGCCGTTCAAGATCGTCGAGGGCGGGCGGGTGCGGCCGGACATGGAACAGGTGTTCCTGCGGCAGTCAAGGCTGGCCGGCGTGGTGCAGATGGACCTGCGGGCCGCGATCTCCGCGAACACCCTGACGGTCGGCAAGATCGAGGCGCTGATCGCCCGGTACGGGGCGGACGCCGTCAAGACGGTCATGAACAGGGTCATCGACGCCGGCGAGGAGCTGTTCCTGCAGCGGCTCCGGCAGATCCCCGACGGCACCTGGTCGCACCGGCTGTACGCGGAGGCGTCGCACACCGGCGACACCGGCCTGTACCGGTACCAGCTCACCGTGCGCAAGCGCGGCGACGAACTGCTGGTCGACAACGCCGGCACCGATCCCCAGGCCGGGTCGATCAACGTGACCTATGCCGGCCTGGTCGGCGCCTTCCTGTCCGCGCTCACCGCGTCGCTGACCCCGGACCTGGCAGGCGCCTACGGCGGGGTGTACCGCCGGGTGCGCTTCGACCCAGCGCCCGGCACGCTGTCCTGCGCGGACTTCCCGGCGGCGGTCAGCCCGTCCGGCGTCTTCACCATGGAGCTGCTGATCAGCCTGTCCGGGTCGGTCATCGCCAAGATGCTGGCCACCGGGCCCGCCGAGCTGCGCGACCGCGCGCTCGGGCCCGCGCAGCCGCACTGGTACGGCACGATCATCGCCGGCCAGCAGCCGTCCGGTGCGCCCTTCATCGCCGTCAACGCCAACAACATGATCGGCGCGCTGCCGGCCAGCAGCGACGCGGACGGCGCGGACTTCGGCGGGCACTTCTGGATCCCGGAGGGCATAGCCAGCAACATCGAGGAAACCGAGCAGCTCTACCCGATGCTGTGCCTGTACCGCCGCGCCCTGCGGTGCGGCGCGGACGGGGCCGGCGCCCACCGGGGCGGCCGCAGCGTCACCGAGGCCTACGTCCCGTGGGGCACGCCGGGCATGGCGGCGGCGCTGTACATCGACGATTCCTTCCCCAAGGCGGTCGGCCCGTTCGGCGCGAACCCGAGCAGCATGGGACGGGTGCTGATCAAGCACGGGCTGGGCCTGGCCGAGCAGTTCGCGGCGGGCACCGTCCCGCAGGACCTCGATGCCCTCCCGGGCCAGGTGCAGCCGGTGGACCACAAGGGACCGATGCTCATGCTCGGGCCCGATTCGGTCATCGCCTGGACCGGCGCGAACAATCCCGGCTACGGGGACCCGCTGACCCGCGCCCCCGGGGCGGTCGCCCGCGATGTCGCCAGCGGCTGGCTGGACCGCGACGCCGCGACCCGGGTCTACGCCGTGGCCTGGGCCGCTGACGATGCCTCTGACCGTGCCTGCGACGGTGCCGTGGACGAGGAGGAAACGCGGCGGCTGCGGACCGAGCGGCTGGCGGCGCGGCTGGCGGCGGCGGCACCGCCCGCCGCCGGAGACCCTCCGCGGCTGGCCGGCCGCGACGCGGAGCCGCGGCCCGTCGGCGGGGACCTCGGCGTGCTGCTGTCCGGCGGCCAGCCCGCCGAGTGGGTGTCGCTGTCCGGCCGGGTCCGGCTGGGCCCGGTCACCGGGGACTACCGGGCCGCCTGCGCGACGCTGGAAACCCCCGTGAACGAGCTGGCGCCGGAGTTCGCCACCAGAGCGGGCCGGCCCGGCGCCGCGATCCTGCTGCGCGAGTACCTGTGCCCGGTCAGCGGCGTGCGGCTGGCCACCGAGCTCATCCGGGCCGGCGACGAGCCGGCCGCCGACATGACGCTGGCCGGCGGCGCGGCATGAGCCGCGGCGCCGCGGGTGATTCCCTGCCCGGCTCTGTGCCCGCCCCCGCGCCCGGCCCCGCGCTCGGCAGCGCGTCGACGGCCGGCGGGCTGCTCCTGCGGTCAGCCGAGCGGTGGCCGGACGCGGACGCGCTGGTCGAGGGCCAGACGGTGCTGACGCACGCGCAGGCCGCCGCCGCGGCGGCGCGGGTGGCCCGGCGGCTGTGGGCCCGGGGCGTGCGGCCCGGTGACCGGATCGCGCTCGCCCTACGTGGCGGCTGGCGGTACGCCGTGGCCTACGGCGGGGTGCAGCTGGCCGGCGCCGTGGCGGTCCTGGTCAACACCAGGTTCGCGCCACCGGAGATCGAGTACGTGCTGGAGGATTCGGGCGCCTCGTTCGTTGTCGTGGACGCCGAGATGGCGGGACGGGTACCGCAGGTCTGCCCCTACTGGGACTCCTGCGAGCTGACCGGGCCCGGCCCGGACGGCGAGCTGACCGCGCCCGGCGCGGGCGCCGCGGAGCTGCCCGGGCTGTCGGCGTCCAGCACGGACGTCGCGAACATCCTCTACACGTCCGGCACCACCGGCCGGCCCAAGGGCGCGATGCAGACGCATGGCAACCTGGTGTTCAACGCGGGCACCGTCGGCTCGGTGCTGGGGGTCACGGCGGCCGACCGCACGCTCGTGGTGGCCCCCATGTTTCACGCCACCGGCATCGTGTCGCAGGTGGTGGGGTTCGGGGCGCACGGCGCGGCGCGGGTGTTCCAGCCCCGGTTCCGGGTCGCGGACATGCGCGAGGCGCTGATCGAGCACCGGATCACGTTCTTCGCGGGGGTGACCGCGATGATCCACCTGATGCTGGCCGATCCCGCCTTCGACCCGGCCGGCCTGCCCGCGCTGCGCACGGTCTGCTTCGGCGGGGCCCCGGTGGCCGAGGCGTTCCTCGCCGAGGCGGTCAGGCGGCTGCCGGGTGTCACCTTCGCGAACGTATGGGGGCTGACCGAGGCCACGTCGATCGTCACCTGCGCGCTCGGGCTCGAGTGGCTGGAGCGGCCGTGGACGGCCGGGCGGCCGGTGCCCGGGGTGGAGGTGGCGGTGGCCGTGGACGGCAAGCTGCCGGAACACCCGGATCCGGACGCGGTCGGTGAGCTGTGGGTCCGCGGGCCGGTGGTGACCGCCGGCTACTGGAACCGCCCGGGCGCGACCGCGGAGACGTTCGGCGCCGACGGCTGGCTGCGCACCGGCGACATCGGCCGGGCCGACGCCGCCGGGTACGTCCAGGTGCTGGACAGGATGAAAGACATGATCATCCGGGGCGGCGAGAACATCTACAGCCTGGAGGTGGAGGGCGTCCTGGCGGAACATCCGGCCATCGCCGAGGTCGCCGTCGTGGGCGTGCCCGACCCGGTGTTCGGTGAGCGGGTGCGCGCGGTGGCGGTGCTGCGGCCGGGCGAGGCGCTGGACGCCGGCGCGCTGCGCGCGTGGGCCGCTCCGCGGCTCGCCGACTACAAACTGCCGGCCGAGCTGGTCACCGTCGCCGAACTGCCGCGCAACGCCAGCGGGAAGGTCATGAAGAAGGAGCTGGCCGCCTCGCCCGGCGGCCTCTCGCCGGCGCCGGGGGAGCGCCGGTGACCGGGGGCCGTTCCGCCGCCGGTGTCCCGCTGCGGCCGTTCTACACACCGGCGGACGGCGATCCCGGCTACGCGGCGCTCGGCGACCCCGGAACGTACCCGTTCACCCGGGGCAGGCTCAGGCCACCGCACGCGCGGCCCGGCGGGTGGATCCAGCGGGAGCTGTCCGGCGAGGGCTCACCGCGCCGCTCCAACGAGCAGTTCCGGTCGCTGCTGGCGCACGGCGCGCTGGGCATCGACGTGATCGGCGACAACCCGACCATGTCCGCGCTGGATCCCGACCACCCGATGTGCGCCCCCGCCGTCGGCACCACCGGCGTGTCGCTGTGCCGTAAACAGGACTTCACCGAACTGCTCGAGGGCATTCCGCTGGACCGGATCACGCTGAGCCACTCGCTGCCGCCGGCGTTCGCCATCGCCGGCCAGTACCTGGCCGCCCGGGACAGCGGGCTGGACCCCGCGGTGCTGCGCGGGTCCGCGATCCAGCCCCCGCTGTACTCCGAGGACTGCTCATACTCGACGTTCCTTCCGTACGGCATCAGGATGCGGCTGACCCTGGACTCGATCGCCTTCTCGCTGCGGGAGATGCCGCGGTTCCACGCGTTCCTGGAGGACACGTACTACATCTCCGACGGCGGCCTGGACGCCGTCGAGGAGATGAGCCTGGGATTTCTGGAGATCCGCGAGATCTGCCGCCGGCTGCTGGCCCGCGGCCTGCCGGTCGACTCGTTCGCGCCGCGCATCGCCATCCTGGTCAACTGCCGGATGGACCTGTTCGAGGAGATCGCCAAGATCCGCGCCACCCGCCGGCTGTTCGCGCGCATGATGCGCGAGGAGTTCGGCGCGGCCGATCCCCGGTCGTGGTCGGTGAACGTCGCGGTCCACACGTCCGGTCTCACGCTCACCGCGGCCCAGCCGGCCAACAACATCGTCCGTGGCGCCGTGCAGGCCCTGGCGATGGCCATGGCCGGCGTGCAGGGCCTGGAGATCTCGACCTTCGACGAGCCGTTCCGCACCCCCTCTGACATCGCCCACCAGCTCGCCATCCGCACCCAGCAGATCATCTGGGCCGAGACCAACGTCGGCGCCGTCGAAGATCCGCTGGGCGGCTCGTGGTACCTGGAGTCGCTCACCGGCGAGCTGGAGCGCCGGATCGAGGCCGCGGTGCGCCAGACGGAGGGGCTTGGCGACGTCGGCGCGCTCGTCGAGAGCGGGTACTTCAGGGGGATCTTCACCCGCGCCGCCGGACGGCACTCCGCCGCGGTCCACAGCGGAGAGCTGCGCGTCGTGGGCGTCAACGAGCATGTCGTGCCGGCCGAGGACGACCGGTTCCTGCGCGACGTCGCCGAGGTGCGCTTCGAGCCGGACCGGGCGCACGCCGAGCGGATCGCGGCGTGGCGCCCGGGCCGCTCCGGCGGCCCGCTGCGGGCCGCCCTCGACCGGGTGCGAGCCGCCGCCGCCGACCCGGACGCGGACCTGATGGCGCCGGTCGTCGCGGCGCTCGACGCCGACGCGACCGTCGGCGAGATCACCGGCTGCCTGCGCGAGGGACAGGGGCTGCCCGCCGACCCGTTCGAATTCGCCGCCCGGCGCCAGCCCGCGGAGGTCCGGCGATGACCGCCTCGCCCGGTGCGGCTTTGCCCGGTGCGGATGGGCCCGGGTCCGCCTCGCCCGGTGCGGATGTGCCCGGTGCCGCATCGCCCGAGTCCGCCTCGCCCGGTGCGGATGTGCCCGGTGCCGCATCGCCTGGGTCCGCCTCACCCGGCGCGGATGTGCCCCGTGCCGCATCGCCTGGGTCCGCCTCGCCCGTTACGGATGTGCCCCGTGCGGATGTGCCCGGTGCCGCGGACCGCCGGCCGGGACGTGTCGTGATCGGGACCCTTGGGCTTGACCAGCACGAGGTCGGCGCGATGGCGATCAGCCAGCTGCTGGTCCGGCACGGTTACGAGGTCATCTACCTGGGGCGCTTCAACACCCCGCGGCGGCTGGCCGCCGTCGCCGAGCAGGAGGACGCGGACATCGTCGGGGTGTCCGTGCACTCATGGGAGTTCGCCGCGTACGCCGGCGAGCTGCTGGCCCGCTGCCGGGACCTCGGCGTCGGCCTGGTGTTCGGCGGGAGCGTGCTCACCGGGCGGGACCGCGGCGACCTGCTGGCGCGTGGCGCCGACGCGGTCTTCGGGCCGTACGCGTCCGAGTCCGCCATGCTGGAGCAGATCGGCGCCATCGTGGAGCGGGTCCGGGTATCGCCCGCCGCCGGTGCGCGTCCCGCCGGCCGGAGCGCCACCGGCGTTCCTAATACTGAAGACATGAGTGCTGATGACGGGACCGCGGGCGCGCCCGGGCCGCTGTCCGGGCGGGTGGTGATCGTGACCGGCGCGGCGCGGGGCCTGGGGCGCGCGTACGCCGCCGAGCTGTGCCGCCAGGGCGCCGCGGTGGTCGCCAGCGACGTGGACGAGGCGGCGCTCGAGGAGGCGGCGGCCGCCGTCGGCGGCGTACCCGGCAGCGTGCACGCCGTCGCCTGCGACATCACCGATCCGGGCGCGCCCGCTACCCTGCTCGGCGCCGCGCTGCGCCGCTACGGCCAGCTGCACTGCCTGGTGTCCAACGCGGGCGTGCTGCGCTCCGGGCCGATCCTGCGGCTGGATGACGATGATCTGCGGCTGCTGCTGGACGTCCACGTGACGGCCGCGTTCCGGCTGCTGCGCGTGATCGGCGGCTACTGGCGAGCCGAAGCCAAAGCGGGCCGCGCCGTCGACGCGGCCGCGGTGCTGACCACCTCCGCCGCCGGCCTGTACGGCTTCCGGGCGGAGGCCGCCTACAGCGCGGCCAAGGCCGCCGTCGCGATGCTCGCCCGGGTCGCCGCGGACGAGCTTCGCCGGTACGGGGCCACCGTCAACGCCGTCGCGCCGGCGGCGCGTACCCGGCTCACCGAATGGCTTCCGGACAGCCCGGGCGGCCCGGACGCTGACCCGTGGGCGGCCGAGCACGTCGCCCCCGTCGTCGCCTGGCTGGCCGGTCCCGGGGCCCGCGACGTGACCGGGCAGGTCATCGAGGCGGGCAACGGCCAGGTCTCGGTGCCCAGTGGCTGGCAGCCGGGTACCCCGTACCCGCTGCCGCCGCTGATGTCCCCCGCGCAGGCGCGGTCCCTGATGCCGCGGGTACTCGCCGGCGCCGCATCGCCTCCGGGCCTGCTCACCGCGAAGCTGGGCGCGGGCGGGCCCGGTGGTTCTTCGCCAGGTCCCCGCCGGGAACGGCGGGACGGCCTTCCCCGGCCGGAGCGGCACCGAGCATAGTGAACACCAGGCCGGTGTAGCGCTCGACCAGCTCCGCGCGGCTGAGGCGTCCCGCCGGAGAGAACCATTCGCGGATTCCGTTGAGCATGTCCAGGATCGCCAGCGTCGTGATGGGGACGTCCCGCACCCGGAACTCCCCCGCCCGGCAGCCTTCGGCGATGGTGTCACGCACCGCGTCGTGGTAGGCGATCTGCAGCGCGGTGGCGTGCTCGCGCTGCGCGGGGCCGAGCGCGTACCGGATCGGGTTGCCGATCAGCAGCTCCGGGCGCCGGTCGTCGCTGATCTCGATGTGCAGCCTGACGACGCGCCGGATGCGCTCGGCCGGGCTGACCGACCGGTTGCGCAGCACCGGCACCGTGGCGCCGACGAACTCCGACATGAACCGGTTGACGATGGCGTACAGCACGTCCTGCTTGCTGGCGAAGTGGTGGTACATGGTGGACGAGGAAATGCCCACGGCCTCGGCGATGTCCCGGATCGACGTGGCACCGTAGCCGCGCTCGTAGAAGAGCAGGCTCGCCCGCTGAAGGATCTCCTCGCGCGGCACGCGGCCCTCGTCGAGGGACTTCTTCCTGGCCACGCGCTCGCTTCCCCGGCCTTCCTAACGGTGCTTCCGGTCGCTCGGCGCCGCGAGCAGCCAGCGGGCGTGCTGCATGACCTCCCGCTCGGCCCGGCGGCGCGCGTCGGCGAAGTAACGGTCCGGATCGCGCGCCATCCGCTCGGGACGGTCGTCCTGGTCCTCGATGGTGATGTGGATCGCCATCTTCGTCCCCTTCCTCCGCTGTCTACCAGGCTACGCCAGCGCGATCGCGACAAGCCCGGCCAGCAGCCGGATCAGCGGCACATCGGCCCGCCCGATCGCGCCGCCGTCCAGCGCGTCCACCATGAGCATGCCGAACGCGTTCGGCCCGGCGGCCACCGGAACGGCGGCGAAGGACTTGTATGTCTGCGGCTCCGGCACGCGCCAGCCCGGCAGCGGGCCGGCGTCAAGATCGGGGCAGAACAGGTGCTGGTTGTGCCGGATCATGCCGAAAACCAGGTCGCCTTCCGCGGTTCCCTCGGCGATCGGTTCCAGCGGATCATCCACCCGGCCGCTGTACTGCGCGGGAACGAGCACACGCGGTGTCCCCGGGGCGAACTCGAACAGGCAGGCGCGCACCCGCCCGGAGCCGGCCAGATGGGCCGCCGAGTCCAGCGCCATGGCGACCGCCCCCTCCCGCAGCGCCGCCCGTTCCTGCCTGCCCGGCGTCGTCGCCGCGCGGCCGAGCTGGCGCACGATCGGGTCAAGGCCGTCGTTCATGGCCACGCGCATGGCGACCGCCGCGTCGATCGCCGCCTGCTGTGCGCGGGACCGCATCTGCTCCTTGCGGACCTGCTCATAGGCGGGCACGCCGGCCGCGATCACGCTCGCGGCCACGGCTCCCAGCGTCCACCATTGCCGGCCGGCCCTGGCGGTGCCCGCCTGCATCCCGCACCACGAGGCGACGCCAACGGCAACCAGGGCGATGACGGTGGTCAGGTAGACCCGCGCACCGGGCGCAATTCGCATGCGGGCAGGGTAGCGCCCTGGGGGGCCGCCGGGCGGGTGGAGAAACGCATGGCGCCGTCGCCGATCCGGCCGTACCGGAGCTTCAGCAGGTCGTGCGCGTAGCTCATGCCGAGCCGCCACGGGGCCCGTGAGCCGGATCTGGGGAAGTCGCCGATGGAGCGGAGCACGTATCCGGCCTGGAAGTCCAGCAGCGGCCGCTCCGTGACGGTGGGGTCGTCGTTGGCCGGGACGCACCGATCGTAGCCGCGCGCGTCCATGTAGCGCAGCAGCCGGACGACGTACTCGCTGACGAGATCGGCCTTCAGGGTCCAGGACGCGTTCGTGTACCCGATCGTGAAGGCGAGGTTCGGGACGCCGCTGAGCATCATGCCCTTGTAGGCCATCGTCTCCGGCAGCCTGACGTCGCTGCCGTCCACGGTGAGCTGGATGCCGCCAAGAGCCAGCAGCCGCAGCCCGGTCGCGGTGACGACGACATCCGCCTCGAGCTCGGTCCCGGATTCCAGGCGCAGCCCGGTGCCGGTGAATTCCCCGATCCGGCCGGTGACCACCGATACCCGGCCGCTCCGGATCGAGGCGAACAGGTCACCGTCGGGGACCAGGCAGAGCCTCTGGTCCCAGGGGTTGTAGCGCGGCCTGAAGTGGGTGTCGACGTCGTACCCGGGCGGCAGCTGGCGGATCGCGGCCTTGCGGATCAGCGACCTCACCAGGTCCGGGCGGCGGCGGCTGAGCCGGTAGATCAGCGTCTGGAGGGCCACGTTCTTCCACCGGACGACCGGGTACACGCGGCGTGCGCCGAGCAGCCGGCGCAGCCGGCTCTCGAGCGGGTCCTCGGCCGGCGCCGACAGGATGTAGGTCGGCGAGCGCTGGAGCATCGTGACGTGCGCGGCGCGCTCGGCCATGGCCGGGGCGATCGTGACGGCCGTCGCGCCGCTGCCGATCACGACGACCTTCCTGCCTTCGTAGTCGAGGCCACCGGGCCAGTGCTGCGGGTGGACGACCGTTCCGCGGAACCGCTCGATGCCGGGGAACTCCGGCGCGTAGCCCGCGTCGTAGCGGTAGTAGCCGCCGCAGACGTACAGGAAGCTCGCGGTCAGCCGGACCGGCTGGCCGCCGTGCACGGCTTCCACCGTCCAGCGGGCGTCCTCGCTGGACCACGCCGCGCGCACCACCGTGTGGCCGAAGCGGACGCGCCGGTCGATGCCGGCCTCGGCGGCGGTGTCGCGGATGTACGCCAGGATCGACGGCCCGTCCGCGATGGCCTTGCCGTGCGCCCAGGGCCGGAACCGGTAGCCCAGGGTGTACATGTCCGAGTCCGACCGCACGCCCGGGTACCGGAACAGGTCCCACGTCCCCCCGATGGCGTCACGCGCCTCGAGGATCGCGTAGGTCCGTTCGGGAAAGGCCGACTGGATGTGGTGCGCGGCGCCGATGCCGGACAGCCCGGCGCCGACGATCAGCACATCAAGATGCTCGGTCACGTGCTCTCCCCTGCCGGGCACGCAGCCTGGGTTCGGCGCGCGCGATCACGTCGTAGTAGTGAGTGGGGGCGATGCGGGCCAGCGCGTCGAACAGGTAGGCGTCCGGCCCGACGAGAATCCGCGCCCTGCCGCGCTCGACGCCTCTGTGGATGATCGCCGCCGCCTTGTCCGGCGAGGTCATCGTTATCGCCTCGAACTGCGCCGCCATCTGCTCCTTGGTGCGCCCGAGTCCCTCCGGGTCCTTGCGGATACGCGCGTTGCGGGCGATGTTCGTGGTGATCCCGCCGGGATGCACCGTGACCGCCCGTACGCCGGTGCCGCGCAGTTCGTGCCGCAGCGCGTCGGTGAAGCCGCGCACCGCGAACTTCGAGGCGCAGTAGGCGCTCTGGTACGGCATGCCGACCAGCCCGAACACGCTGGAGGTGTTCACGATGGCGCCGTCGTCCTGCGCGACGAGGACCGGCAGGAAGGCCCGGGTCCCGTTGACCACGCCGTGAAAGTTGATCTGGTGCAGCCAGTCGTCGTCCTCCGGCAGCGAGTCCAGGACGGTCGAGGACACCGCCACGCCGGCGTTGTTGAACACGGCCGCCAGCGGCGCGGGCAGCCACTCGCGGACCTCGCCGGCGAACCGCAGCACGCCGTCCGCGTCGCCGACGTCGAGGACCCTGGCCAGCACCGGGCCAGGCAGCGACGCGGCGGCGTCCTTCAGCCCGGCCTCATCCACGTCGGCGATGGCCACCGGCGAGCCGAGCCCGGACAGCCGGCGCGCCAGGCTGCGGCCGATGCCGGACGCCGCGCCCGTGATCACCACTGGGCGGCCGGTGATACTCAGACGTGCCCGGCGCATCGGTCCTCCTGTCCCGTTCGGCTGGCCGTGGTTGCCGCCTCCGGCGGCGCCGCGTGCGGGGCGCGGCGGCGGTGCACGACCGCCCGGCCTCCGTTCGCCGGGGCGCTGGCGACGCCGCGCGAATGCCATCGCTCACCGCGTGCACGCGTGGGCACCAGCGAGAAGTCACGGAGCATGGTGCGCAGCACGACGTCCATCTCCATGGTCGCGAACGCGGCGCCGAGGCAGCGCCGGGTGCCGCCGCCGAACGGGATCCACTGGTACAGGTCCGGCTTCGCGCCGAGGAACCGGGACGGGTCGAACGCCCGCGCGTTCGGGAAGACGGATTCGTCGCCGTGGATCAGCGAGATGCTGACCAGCACCGGGCAGCCCCTGGGCAGCGTCCACCGGCCGAGCCGCAGGCTGCCGGCCCGCACCTGCCTTCCCACCGTGTCGATCACCGGCCGGGAACGCTGCACCTCGATGATCGTCGCCGCACGGTACGCGGCCCCGCCCGCGTCCACCTCGCCGGTGAGCCTTCGCAGCACCTCCGGATGACGGCGCAGTCGCTCCACCGCCCACGCGAGCGTCGTCGCCGTCGTCTCGTGCCCGGCGGTGAGCAGGGTGAGCAGCTGGTCGGCGATGTCGCCGTGGCTCATCCGCGAGCCGTCGTCGTAGCGGCTGCGCAGCATGAGCGAGAGGACGTCGTCGCGCTCACCGGGAGCGGAGCCCTCCGCCCGGGCGATCAGGCGAGCCACGACCGCGTCGTAGTCGCTCCGCATCGCGCGAAACCGGGCCCACGGGTTCCACCGCCCCCAGCCAGCCCGCGGGACCGGCAGCACAGCGAGCCGGGAGCCGAGAACCACGAACGGCGGCAGGAGCCGGCGCAGCTCGGCGAACTCGGTGCCCTCGGCGCCGAACACGGCGCGCAAGATGGCGTTGAGCGTGATCCGCATCATCGACGGCAGTGTCGCGAACGCGCGGCCTTCCGGCCACGAGGCCAGCTCGCGTACCGTCTCGTCTTCGACGATCTTCTCGTAGGCGGCGAGCCGGCGGCCGTGGAACGGGGGCACCAGCAGCCTGCGCTGCCGGCGGTGCTCCTCGCCGGCGAGTGCGAACATCGAGCCGGGGCCGAGTACCCGCCCGAGGTTGCGCTCCAGGTTGTCGGCCACCTCCGGGCCGGCCAGAAACAGCTGCTTGATGTCGGCCGGGTTGCTGATGACCACGGCGCGTCCGAACACCGGCACGTTGACGGTGAACGCGTCGCCATAGCGGGCGCGCAGCCGGCGCATCCCGTACTGCGGCGCGGCCAGCAGGAACGCGCCCTGCACGAGCCGCGGGGCCGGCGGCCCCGGCGGAAGCGTCACGGTGGTCACGGGTCACCTCCCCGGCGTGGTACGCGACCGTACCACAATCACGGTACGTCGGCGTACCATGGAGTTCAAGGCCTGTGACCGGGAAAGGCCTGTGACCGGGAAAGGCCCGTGACCATGAAACGGCCTGTGACCATGAAAGGCGGAGTCCCAGCACCGTGACGACCGTACGGGCCCAGCGCCGCGGCCACTCGGCGGCGGCCGCGCCGGAGGACACCGGCGCATTCCGGCAGCGGCTGCTCGACGGCCTAGCGGCGTCGATCGAGGCGGACGGCTACCGGAACACCACGGTCGCCGACATCGTGCGCCGCGCGCGGACCTCGCGACGGACCTTCTACCAGCACTTCGCCGACAAGGGGGCGTGCTTCGTCGCCCTGCTCACCGCCGCGAACACCGAGATGATCCGGCAGATCTCGGCCGCCGTGGACCCTGCCGCACCCCCGCCGACCCAGGTCAGGCAGGCCGTCGAGGCGTGGGTCGCGTGCGCGGAATCCCGGCCCGCGATCACGCTGAGCTGGATCCGCGACCTGCCGTCGCTCGGCGCGGCGGCCCGCAGGCTGCAGCGCGAGATGATGGAGCCCTTCGTCGTCATGATCCAGACGCTCTGCGACACCGGGGAGTGGCGGGCGGCCGGCGCCCGCCCGGTCTCCAGGCAGCTCGCGATCCTGCTGCTCGGCGGGCTGCGCGAGCTCATCGCTACCACTGTCGAGGACGGCGGCCAGATCAGCGACGTCACCGAGGTCGCGGTCCAGGCGTCCATCGCGCTGCTGGACCCGCGCGCACCCGCGGGTATCGGGGGCCGGTGACGCCGCCGGCCGGCCTCGGGCGGCCGTTACCAGCCCACTGCCACCACGACGTACTGCGGGTTGGTCACCGAGATGTCCGAGGACTAGCCCGCGTCGTCGTCGTAGGGGAAGCCGTACTGGAGGCCGTTGATGGCGTTCTGGTGCCAGAACCACGCGTAGTAGTTCGCCGGTGCGGCCAGGTAGAAGTTGGCCGGGTTGGACTGCTGCGCCGCCGGAAGCTGTGCGACGTGCCGGTTGAGCCCCGCGCACAGCGGCGGGTTGTTGGCCAGCGTCCCGTGCAGCCGAAGATCTGGGCGGTGGAGTCGCTGGTGTCCCCTGTAGCTTCAGTCGCGAATGCAACGCCAGTCACGCTCACAGCGGCCCGCGCCGGTCACCATATGTCACATCAGCATCGCCGCTCATGATCACGGAAACGTGGGTGTCGTATGCGACCCTTAACTTCCACGACGCGGTTCGGCGGAGATGGAGTCGGCCGTGGCGGCGGAGACGGGGGCAGCCGTGGCGGCGGCGGAGGGGTCAGGCGTGACGGCGGATGACGATGATGATGAGGAGGAGGAGGAGCCGTGGCGGCGGAGGAGGAGCCGTGGCGGCGGAGGAGGAGCCGCGGCGGAGGAGGGGTCAGCCGTAGCGGCGGAGGAGGGGTCAGCCGTAGCGGCGGGGGGGGGGCGGCGGAGGAGGGGCGGCGGAGGAGGGGCGGAGGAGGAGGAGGCAGAGGAGCCGTGGCGGCGGCGGAGGAGGAGCGGAGGCGGAGGAGGGGGTCAGCCGTAGTGGCGGAGGAGGGGCCATAGGCTGGGCCAGGGGTGGCGGGGGCCGGTGCACAGGTAGATGTGGCCGCCCCAGTGCTCGTTGTGGATGCCGTAGGGGTTGGAGATCGTGGCCGCTTCCCGCACGGTCGTGAAGAACTGGCGCAGGTAGGCGTCATAGCCGGTGCCGGCTACGGAACCGGGCGTGACGGCTATCACGGTGGTGGCGCGCGGGTTGCCCGGCCCCCACCACCAGTAGGTGTTGTGGCCGCTCACGGCCGCGGGCAGGCCGGTTCCACGGGCCAGCTCGCTGATCGCGCTTGCCTCGCCGTAGCTCGAGGTGAAGATCACCGTGCTGGCGCGCTGCGCGGGCGGGAGGGACGTCCATACCGTGCGGACGGTGCCGACGAGCTGTGGCCAGCCGACGGTCTGGGCCATCGCCTGGTTCACCTTCCAGGTCCAGCCGATGTTCGAGGGCGGCAGCACCGGCAGGACGAGCGGTATCGCCGCCGCGGTGGCCACGGCGATGGCCAGCAGCAGGTTGCGGAACCGGCCGGGCCGGGCCGACAGCCACCCGTCGATCGCCACGGCACCCGCGCCGAGCAGGTAGACATACGCTCCGGCCAGATAGTAGATCTTGGCGCCGGTGGTAAGCGCGAAGAACACGAACAGCAGCGCGTAGGCCCAGGCCAGCGCCCGCCACAGCGGCCGCGGCGAGCGCCACAGGAAGCGCAGCCCGGCGGCCCAGACCCACACCACGGCGAGCGTCGTCATGAGCAGCTGGCCGAAGACCCAGTTGCCGATGTTGCCCGCGCCGCCGTTTTCCTGGTTCAGCGCGCGGGTCATCGCGACGGTCGCCCACTGGTGCTGCGCCTGCCACCAGATGTCGGGAACGGCGAAGGCGGCCGCGATCGCGGCGCCGGCCGCGAACCAGCGGTTCAGCACCAGCCGGTGGCCGCCGGCCAGCAGAACACCGGCGACCAGCGCGACGGCGAACAGGCCCACGCTGTGCTTGTTCGCCACCCCCAGGCCGAGAACGAGGCCGCCGGCCAGCCACCACCGGCAGTCGCCGGTGCGCCCGATCCGGGCGGCGACGAGCGCGAGTCCCGCCCATGCCAGCACGTCGAAGGCCGTCGGCCCGGTCAGGTGGTCGATGGCCAGCAGGGCCGGGGTCGTGCCGGTCGCGATCGCGGCCAGCAGCTGGGCCCGGCGGCCGCCGCCGAACTCGCGGGCGGTAAGGCCGCCGGCCACCACCGTGGCCCACGCGGCGAGCGCGGGCCACACGTGCAGGCCGGCCAGTGAGAAACCGAACAGCTTCAGCGACACCCACGCCACCAGCGGCGTCAGGACCGGCTGGTCGACGTAGCTGGCCTGGAGGTGCTGGGCGCAGGCGAGAAAGTACAGCTCGTCGTTGTGAAAGCCATACCGGGTGGACATCGCCATCTCGGCGGCGAAGACGATGGCGCCGGCCACGATCACGCGCCGGTCGAAGGCGCCGGCGCCCGCGGCCTCCCCTTGCCCCGGTGAAGGGGAGGTACGCGTCGTTGTGCGCGGTGACAGTCGCCGGGGTGAACCTGCCGGAGTGCCCATGACCGTTATGGTCCGCCGCCGCGCGCCCGGTACACATCGGCCTCGCCGCCGGTTTCCGCGGCCATCCCCGGCGCGTGGTTCGCCGCCCTCCGGGCGGCGGAAATCCTCCGCGGGTAGCGGCCGGCGGATCGGCCGCGCGGGGGATGTCCCGCGCCCGCGCCCGGCCTTAGGATCGGCTGGTGAAGAGGCTTGCCGCCCGGGCCGCCGCGCTGCCGCCGCGCATGCAGGACCTCGCGCTCGCGCTGGCGCTGGCCGCCTACAACGCCGGCTCGCTGATCCCGGAGGCGCACCAGCTTCGGCTGCCCTACCTGGCGTTCGTGCTCGCCCTGCTGCAGGCGGTGCCGCTCGCCTGGCGGCGGCGGTGGCCGGTCGCCGTTCTCCTGGCCATCGGGATCCCCCGGTCGTTCTACGATCAGCTGAACCTCGGCTTCCAGCCGGTGCCGCTCGCCTCGGCGATCGCCTACTACACCGTGATGGACCGCAGCTCCACCAGGGTGCGTTTGGTGACCAGCGGCCTGCTGCTGGCCGGCATCATCAGGTCGCAGACGCTGCCCCACCACACCGAGCCCTATGACTTCTTCGTCGTGGCGCTGCAGTTCACCGTCGCCGGCATGGCCGGCGTGCTCAGCCGTACGCACCGCGCCTACGTCCGGGAGGCCGAGGCGCGGGCGGACCGCGCGGAGGCCGAGCGGGACCGGGAGGTCGCGCTGGCCGCCGCGCAGGAGCGGGCCAGCATCGCCAGGGAGCTGCACGACGTGGTGGCGCACCACGTCAGCCTGATGGCGGTGCAGTCGGAGGCCGCCGCCTCACTGCTGCCGGATCGCCCCGCCGAGGCGGGCAGGTCCGTGCAGATCATCGGCGACACCGCGCGTGAGACGCTGACCCAGCTTCGGCAGCTTCTCGGTGTGCTGCGCGGCCCGGCCGACCCGGCCACCCGGCCGAGCACGGCGCCGTCGCCGTCGATCGGCGAGATCGACGAGGTGCTCGTGCAGGTACGGCAGGCCGGCATCGCCGTGGACCTTCGGGTGGAGGGCAGGCCGGCCAAGCTGGCGCCGGGCGTGGAGCTGACCGCCTACCGGATCGTCCAGGAGGCGCTGACCAACACCGTCAGGCACTCCGGCGCGGGAGAGGCGGCGGTGACCGTCAGCTACGAGCCCGGGTACGTCACGGTTTCGGTGACCGACACCGGGTCCGTCGCGGCGGGCGCCGGCCGCGAGGAGAAGAAGCCAGCTCACGTGCGGGCCGGGGCGAACGGCGGCCGTGGGCGCCCAGACGGGCCCGGAGAGTTCGGGCCGGCCGGAGGGTTCGGGCTGGCCGGCATCGCCGAGCGGGTCGCGTCCTGCGGCGGCAGCCTCACCGTCGGCCCCGGGCAGGGCGGCGGGTTCGCGGTCACCGCCAGGCTGCCCGCGCCATGACAGGCGCCGCCCCCATCCGGGTGCTCGTCGCCGACGACCAGGAGCTGGTCCGGACGGGGTTCTGCGTGATCCTCGAGGCGGCGGAGGGCATCACGGTGGTCGCCGAGGCGGCCGACGGGGCTCAGGCCGTCCGGGCCGCCGCCGGCCACCAGCCCGACGTGATCCTGATGGACGTGCGGATGCCCGAGATGGACGGCCTGGAGGCCACCAGGCGAATCACCGGCGGCGACCGGTCCACGGGGCCCAAGGTCGTCATGCTGACCACGTTCGACCTCGACGACTACGTGTACGAGGCGCTGCGCTCCGGGGCGAGCGGATTCCTGCTCAAGGACGCGCCACGGCACGACCTGATCGCGGCGGTCAGGACGGCCGCCGCGGGTAACGCGCTGCTCGCGCCCTCGGTCACCATGCGGCTCATCGACGCGTTCGCCCGCAGGCCGGCGCAGGCGCTGCCGCCGCCATCGCGGCTGGCGTCGCTGACCGTCAGGGAGCGCGACATCCTGCTGCGGCTCGCCCGCGGGATGACCAACGCGGAGATAGCCGGCGACCTGGTGATCAGCGACGCGACAGTGAAGACGCACGTCGGGAACCTGCTGGCCAAGCTCGGCCTGCGCGACCGCGTGCAGGCGGTGATCCTGGCCTACGAGACCGGCATCGTGCGGCCGGGAGAGCCTTAGCCGCCGGGCGAAGCCCCTTCCGTTCGGACAACTGATGGACGGCACCCGAGCCGGGCCCGCACTCGCCATCACGGCGTGCGGGGATGCGGCGCCGGCGCATTGACAGGATGGCTCTCGCGGTCTTAAATCACGATATAAATTAAGCCGTGTCGTAACGGCCCACGATCAACATCGTCCGTGACCCGCGCTGGGGACGGGCCTTCGAGACCATGGGCGAGGATCCGTACCTGGCCGGCCAGATGGGCGCCGCCGGCATCCAGGGCGTGCAGAGCCAGGGCGTCATGGCGATGGTCAAGCACTACGCGGTCTACAACCAGGAGACGAACCGCAACACGCCGGCCGACAACGCGATCGTGGACCCGCGCACCGAGCAGGAGATCCACCTGCCCGCGTTCAGCGCGGCCGTCCATCAGGGCGGGGCGGCGGCGGTCATGTGCGCCTACTCCACGATCAACGGGGCTCCGGCCTGCGACGACCCGTACCTGGTGAACACCGTCCTGAAGGGCCAGTTCGGCTTCGGCGGGTTCGTCGCCTCGGACTGGGGCGCCACCAAGGACGGGGTGCGGTCCGCCGCGGACGGACCGCCGGGGGCGGCAGCGCCGGCGTCTACCCGTCGGGGCTCTCCACCCCGCTGCAGGGCATCAGCGCCAGGCTCACCCCCGCCAGCCCGATGAAGGTCACCGCCTCGGCGTACACCGCGACCAACGGCACCGGCCTGGAACCGACCTCGGACACCGGCGGCGGCCAGGACGTCGGCTGGATCAACAACACGAGCTGGCTGGAGTACTCCGGGGTGAACTTCGGGGCCGGCGGCGGGGCCACCGAGGTACAGGTGCACTTCGCCTCCGCGCTGGCCGGCGAGAGCGGCAGCATCCAGTTCCGGCTGGACTCGCTGACCGCGGCGCCGTTCGCGGCCATTCAGGTCACGTCGACCGGCGGCTGGCAGAACTGGTCCACCAGCCTGCCGGAGACCGCGTCGCCGCAGCCCGCCGGCACGCACACGCTGTACGTCACGTTCAGCAGCCCGCAGAGCGGCAACTTCGTCAACGTCAACTGGTTCAGCTTCGGCCCCGGGCCCGGAATCAGCGCGCAGTACGCGGAGGGCGCGGACGCCACCGGCCAGCTCCCGGCGGTCAGCGCGAGCAGCCTCACCCCGTCGCAGGGCTCCGGCCAGGGCCTGTACGCCCAGTACTTCAACAACATGACGCTGTCCGGCACCCCGGTGCTCACCCGCACCGACCAGAACTACGAGACCAACTACAACGGCGGGCCGCCCGCGCCGGGGGTGAACGCGACCCAGTGGTCGGCGAAGTGGACGGGCACGTTCAGGCCGGCGGTGACCGGCACCTACTACTTCTCCACCACCGCCGACGACGGCAACCGGCTGTTCATCAACGGGCAGGAGGTGATCAACAGCTGGCGCGACGGCTACGCGGACACCAACGACGCGGCCGTGAACCTGACCGCGGGCCAGCCGGTGCCGGTCGAGCTCGACTATTACCAGAACGGCGGCGGCAGCGAGCTCTTCTTCGGCGCGCAGGCGCCTGACTCCTCCTCCCCCATCGTCCAGGCAGCTCAGCTCGCCGCGAAGTCCAGCGTGGCGATCGTGTTCGCCAGCCTGCTCGAGGGCGAGGCGACGGACCTGACCGGCATCGACCTGCCAGGGCTGCAGAACCCGCTGATCCAGGCGGTCGCCGCGGCCAACCCGAACACGATCGTGGTGCTGAACACCGGGTCCGCGGTCACCATGCCGTGGCTGAACCGGGTCGCCGGGGTGCTCGAGGCGTGGTACCCGGGCCAGCAGGACGGCGCGTCCATCGCGTCGCTGCTGTTCGGCGACGCCGACCCGTCCGGCAAGCTGCCGGTCACCTTCCCCAGGAGCCTGGCCGACGTCCCGGCCAGCACCCCCGCCCAGTGGCCGGGCACCGGCAACCAGGTGCAGTACTCCGAGGGCCTCGACGTCGGCTACCGCTGGTACGACAGCAAGAACATCGCACCGCTCTTCCCGTTCGGCTACGGCTTGTCCTACACCAGCTTCAGCCTCTCCAGCCTGCGGCTGAGTTCCTCCTCCGGCACGCCGTCGGGCACGCTCACCGCCACCGCGACCGTCACCAACACCGGCTCGCGCAGCGGCGCCGACGTCGCCCAGCTTTACCTCACCGACCCGGCCGGCGCCGGGGAGCCGCCCATCCAGCTGAAGGGCTTCCAGCGGGTCAGCCTCGCGCCCGGCCGGAGCCAGCAGGTGACGTTCACGGTGCCCGCGAGCGCGTTCGCCGTCTGGAACGACTCGTCCTCGGCGTGGACGACGGTCGGCGGGACGTACACGGTCCGGGTGGGCGACTCGTCCGCCAGCCTGCCGCTGTCGGCGTCCTACACGATCAGCGGGGGCGGGGGGCGGGGGCGGCCCTGCTGTGCGCCGTCGGCGGATCCGCCGCAAGCGTACTGGGGCTGCCAGCGGTATGGACAGCACCTCAGCCGGTGTAGGACACGTCCTCCCACAAGATGGTCGGGGTCACCACGACCGACGGCAGCGGCTCGGTTATGCCGGGTCCTGTCACGCCCTTGACCGCGATGTTGGCCGGCGCGAACGCGAAGTAGAAGGGCCCGTAGTACTTCTGCGCGATGTACTGCGCGGCCTGGCCGTAAAGCGAGCAGCGCTGGCTCAGGTCGATCGTCGCCGTGGCCTGGTAAAGCAGGTTGTCCAGGTGCGGGTCGTGCACCCCGCTGAACAGCGACAGCGAGGAGAACCGGAAGCCGACGCCGACGCCCGCCGCCGGGTCGTAGGAGCCGGCCGTCTGCACCATCGCCTGCCACCTCCTCGACGTGTACTGGGCGATCAGCGACGCCAGCGGGTAGCTGCTGATGGTGGTCTTGATGCCCGCCGCGGCCCACTCCGTCTGCAGCGCCTCGGTGGTCTCCTGCGCCACCAGGCTCTGGATCGTGCCCAGGTTCACCGTCAGGCCGCCGAGCTGCCTGACCAGCGACTTCGCCAGCGCCAGGTTGTAGGGCGGGTAACCGGGAACCGTCGGCTGGTAGCAGATCCCGCCGGGGCCGGTGAACCCCTCCGTTACCGGGTACAGGTCGCCGAACACGTGCTGCAGGATCGGCTCGAAGTTGGTCGCGGCGTAGATCGCCTCCCGCGCCTTGATGTTGCTGAACGGCGGCGCCAGCGTGTTGAGCTGCAGGTCGTACGGCGACGTGCCGAGCTGGTTCTCCACGTTGAAATGCTGCGCCGCCTGGGTGAGCAGGGACGGCGTGGACATGTCCTCGTAAAGCTGGCCGTTCCCGGCGAGCATCGCCTCGTAGGCCGCCTCGTCGCTGCCGACGGCCTTGAAGGTGAGCGAGTCGAGGTAGGGGCGCCCCTTCTGCCAGTAGTTCGGGTTCTTCTTCAGCACGAGCACCGAGCTGGGCGTGTCGCTGACCACGACGAACGGGCCCGCGCCGACCGGCTTGAGCGCGAACGCCTTCTCCCCCATCTTCTGCACCGCGGCCGGCGAGGCGATCCAGTCCGCGGTGGAGTCGAAGATCTGGTTGATGAACGCGCCGTCCGGCACCGGGAGCCTGACCTGGACCGTGTACGGACCGGTCGCGGTGACGGACCTGAGCGGCCAGCCTAGTTTGCAGCATGACGAGGCGAGGTCGCGCTCGATGTTCCAGACCACCGCCGCGGCGTTGAACGGCGTGCCGTCGGCGAACTTCACGCCCCGGCGAAGCGTGATCGTGAAGGTCTTGGCGTCCTTCGAGAAGGAATACCCGGTGGCCAGGTCGGAGATGATGGCGCCCTTGGGCCCGAGCTCGAACAGCTCGCCGTAGATGGCGTCCATCTGGCTCTGGTCGGCGGCGCCGTCGATGTTGGTCGCCGGGTCGAGCCCGGCCGGCCAGTCGCCGGCGAACCCGGATCCCTCCAGCACCGTCAGCGAACCGGACTGCGGCGCGCCGGCCGTTCCGGAGGTGGACGTGCCGGTCCCGCAGGCGGCCACCGCGACGGCGAAGACCGCGGCCGCCGCCGCGATGAGGTATCCGCGCGCTGGCCTTCGCCCCGTTGAGCCGACCATCATGGCCTCCCCCCACGTGATGTCCGGGCCTGCCCGTCAGCGGACGCCCGTGGAACCGGCGCCGTCGCTGGCAGGCATGAGATATGGGACAAGGCTAGAGTCGGGCCTCTTTTGATATGTCTTGAATGGCGAAATTTCCGCCGCATCCGCTCAGCGCCGGCGAAAACGGCGTTTCCCTCCGTTTCGCGACGAACTCGTGCGCGGGCGCGCCGGCTCCCGGGCGCCGCCGGGTGCGGATCTCATGCGCCGGTGGCCCACTCGGTGCTTAATTCGCAGTATGTCGGGATATTGCCCTTGTGTCGCTTGCGGTTGGGTTAGTGTGTGGCCACTGGGCCGACTTCTGATCAGAGCGACATAGGTCTGCTGATCAGGTATTACAGCGAGGGCACGAGCGATGGGTCACCATGCACCTGACGTCGGTCTACCGGGCTCGTCCCTGGCGCTGCGCAACTGGCGCGTGACGTGGCGGCTTATCGCCCTCATCACGATACCGACCCTGATAGGCCTGACCTTCGGCGCCCTGCGAGTGGCCGCCGCGAACGGCAGTGCCGACCAGTTCAGCCAGGTCACGCAGCTTGCGCTGCTCGGTCAGCAGGTCACCGGGCTGGCCCAGGCCCTGGAAGACGAGCGCGATCTCACGGCCGGCTACATCGCCGCGGGGCGCCCGTCGCCGGGCCTGGCGGGCCTGCGGAAGCAGTACGCGGTCACCGACGCGTGGGGCGCCCGGGTGCGGAGCCTGTCGGCCGGCATCGGCAGCAGCTACCCGGTCGCGGCCCAGGACAAGGTGAACGTCGTCCTGGCAAGGCTCAGCGACCTGCCCGGGTTGCGCCTCACCGCGCAGGGCAGCGGTTCCGCCTCGCCGCTGATCATCGAGTATTCGGCGGCCGTCGGCGACCTGCTCTCGTTCAACGATGAGATCGCGGAAGGCAGCGCCAACTCCGCGCTGGCGGACACCGTCCGGACGCTCAGCTCGCTGTCCCGGATGAAGAACGACGTCTCGCAGCAGCGCGCGATCCTGTACGCCGCGCTCATCGAGGGGCAGTTCGAACTCGGTGCGCCCGACCAGCTCACGGCCGCCCAGGCTCAGCAGGCCGCCGACCTGTCGCAGTTCCAGACCTCGGCCACGCTGGCTCAGCAGCAGCTTTTCAGCAACGCGCTGCCCGGCCAGGCCACCGACCAGGACCAGGTGCTGGAACAGCTCGCGATCGACGCCGGCAACCCTCAGCAGGTGGACGTCTCACCCGGCCAGTGGTACACGTCGATGTCCAGCACGGTCAACCGCCTGCGCACGGTCGAGGAACAGCTGGCCTCCTCCGTCGTATCGCAGAGCCAGGCCCTGCAGCGGGGCGCCGGGGGAGCGGCCGTGCTCACCGGGCTCCTTTCGCTGGCCCTGCTGCTCATCGCGGCCATCGGCACGTTCATCGTCGCCCGGTCCATGGTCCGGCCGCTGCGGGTGCTGCGCTCTGACGCGCTGGAGATCGCGGGCATGCGGCTGCCGGAGAAGGTGCATGAGCTCGCCGACGCCGAGGATCCGCCGGCCAGCGTCGACGTGGTGCCGGTCAGTGTGCACTCGGTCGACGAGATAGGACAGGTGGCACGCGCGTTCGACCAGGTGCACAGGGAAGCGGTGCGGCTGGCGGGCAACGAGGCCATGCTGCGCAACAACATGAACGCGATGTTCGTCAGCCTGTCCAGGCGGAACCAGTCACTGCTCGAACGGCTGGTGCGGCTGATCGACTCACAGGAACAGGGCGAGGACGACCCCGACCGGCTGTCGAACCTGTTCACCATGGATCACCTTGTCACCCGCATGCGCCGGCATTCGGAGAACCTGCTGGTGCTGGCCGGCCACGAGCCGGCGCGCAAGTGGGCGGAGCCGGTCGCCCTGGCCGATCTGGTGCGCGCCGCCGTCTCCGAGATCCTGGAGTACAACCGCGTCGTGGCGAACGTCCAGCCGGGTGTCGCGGTACTGGGCCAGGCGGTCAACGACATCGTTCACCTGCTCGCCGAGATCATCGAGAACGCCACCTTGTTCTCGTCCAGGGACAGCCAGGTTGAGGTCTCCGGCCGCCTGCTGAACAGCGGCGGGGTACTGATCGAGGTCACCGACACCGGCGTCGGCATCCCCGCCGAGCGGCTGGCGCAGCTCAACTGGCGGCTGGACAACCCGCCCGTGGCGGACGTCTCGGTGTCCCGGCACATGGGTTTGTTCGCGGTGTCGCACCTGGCGGCGCGGCACGGCGTCCGGGTGCGGCTGCAGCAGGCATCCCCGCGGGGGATGACGGCACTGGTGTGGATACCGCAGATACTGGTCACCAAGGAAGGCGGCAACGCCGGATGGGCGGGGGCACAGGCCGCGAGCGCCCCCAGGACCGACGCCGCCGCGGGCGGCTGGTCGGCGTTCGGCCGCAACCGGTCCATCCGCAGGGCGATCCTCTCCGGAACCGGCGGGAAGGACGAGCAGAACGGACGAGACGGGCCGAACGGAAGGGACGCGGCCGAGCCGGACAGTGACTCTCTCGTCACGGCCCCAGCCGCCGCACACACCGCGCCCGCCGCTCCCGCCGCGCTTCCGGAGCGATCCGGTGCGGGCCGCCACGAGGAGCCGGAGGCCGAGCCGATCTATGAGCTGATGGCGTCGGAGTGGTTCCGTGGTCCGGTGCCGGCACAGGGGACCGGAACCCCGGAGCAGCCCGGCGTGGCGGCGCAGGCCGCCTGGGAGTCGCCGGCCGACGCCGGCTGGCGCGCCGCGGAATCGGCGGCCACGCCGGTCCGCGGGCAGCTCACCGCCGCCGGGCTGCCGCAGCGCATCCCGCGCGCGAACATCGTCCCGGGATCGGCGCCTGGGATCCGCCGCGCGCCGGCCGCCGCCACCGCCACCGCCTCCACCGGGGCCTCCACCGGGGCCACCGCCGGGGCCACCGCCAGGGCCCGGCCTGCGAGGTTCGCGGCGGCGGAGGCCGCCCCAGCGGTATCAGCGCCGGCGGAGCCTGGGACCTGGGGCTCCGCCGGATACGGGGGGGTCGCCGGAGAGGGCGAAGCCGCCGGGGGTACGGTGCCACGGGTGCCACCGGCTCATCTGCTGCCACCGGGATCACTGGGATCACCGGGGCCATCGGGGCCGGCGCCGGCCGTCCCGCGGCGGTCGCCGGACAAGATCCGCGCGCGGCTGGCGGGGCTGCAGCGGGGTACCCGCCGGGCGGAGAGCGTGGCCGGTACCCGGGCCGGCAGGCCGGCGGACGATGATGCGTGACTAGCGGTCACGGCAGCAGGAAGGGGCGGGGCGTTGCCTAACGCGGACGAGGTGAAACCCAGGCTGGACTGGCTGGTCACCGACTTCACCCAGCGGATCGAGGACGTCGCGCACGCGATAGTCGTGTCGGCCGACGGGGTACCGCTGGCGGTCTCCGACGCCATCCCGCCCGATCGCGCCGGGCAGTTGTGTGCCATCACCTCCGGTCTGGCCAGCCTCGCCGAGGGGGCGGCGCGGATGTTCGAGGGCGGGACGGTGATCCAGGCGCTGGTGGAGATGGAGCGCGGGGTGATGGTGGTGAAGGCCATCAGCGACGGCTCCAGCCTGGCGGTGCTCGCCGCGCCGGAATGTGAGATGGAACTCGTCGCCTACGAGATGACGCTGCTGGTCGAGGCCGTCGGCGACATCCTGACGCCCGCCACGCGCACCCAGGCGGACGGCGCCCGGCCGTGACGCCGCGCTCGCGGTTACATCCTCGGCCTCAATGACGCGAGTCTCGATGACGCGAGTCTCGATGACGCGAGTTGAGTCATGGTCACCCGCCCGTTCTCGGCACAGTCCGTAACCCAGAATCAGGCGGCTGGCGGCCAGCCGGGGTCCGCTGGATGGATGCCGGTGTTCGGATGGTTCCGGTCTCATAAACCCATGGTTACGGAACGAGACGTGGCTGTCCGCCAGCCAGTGCCAGATACGAGTCGGGGGGAATCACCGTTCACGGCCGTCGCGTAGCTGCCGCCCTCGAGATGAATCGAGCCGCGAGGTGTCGGGCCGCCGGCCTTGGGTAGCGCCAATGTCCGGGCGCAGAGCGCCGGCGGGGCGGGACGTTCCGAGACGTGTTACGGACGGAGATCATGATGAGCGAGTTCGACAAGTTCAAGAACGACGCGGAGCAGTACGCACAAGACCACCCCCAGCAGGTCCAGGACGCCGAGCACGCTGCGGAGCAGAAGTTCGGTGCAGGCGATCAGCAGCAGCACAGCCAGGGACAACAGCAGAACCAGGGGCAGCAGAGCCAGCAGAACCAGTACGGGAACCAGAACCAGTACGGGAACCAGCAAGACCAGCAGAACCAGTACGGGAACCAGCAAGACCAGTACGGGCAGCAGCAAGACCAGTACGGGAACCAGAACCAGTACGGGCAGCAGCAAGAGCAGCAAGATCAGTACGGGAACCAGCAAGACCAGCCAAGCCAGTACGGGCAGCAGAACCGGTCCAGCGCGGACGACCAGCAGTCTCCCTACTAAGCCAGGCGCGACGGGTGCCTGCAGCCGTCAGCGTCTGACGCTACGGTCAGCGGGCGCCCCACCCTGGCGCGAAGGGCCTGCCGGTTTCCCGGTACCGGACGCGGCTCCACATCGGCAACGCGAGCCACCGCAGGCGGCCATGTCCCCACCTCCAGCGTCGTCCCCCACCTCCAGCGCCAGCCGTCAAACTCGCGCGTCAACTGGGCGCGGGATGGCCCGCCGACGGGTTTGGGTGCGATCCGTGCTGCTATCACAACGCAAATTGCACCCAAATCCGGCGCGGAGCCCGCTCATACGGCGCGGAGCCCGCTCATACGGCGCAGGGGTAGAACGCGGAGACTGTCGTCTTCCGCCCCAACAGCACCACACTCCGTGATCGCGGAAACGTGGGTGTCGTATGGGCGCGTCTGTTTTTAACTTGGCGGTTGTTTCGAGTGTTGGGCTGTACGTGTCGGTGCATGGCTTACCGGCGGGTATGCCGGTGAGGGTGATGTGGTGGGCGGTTGCGTGCGCGCGCAGCTGATCGAGGGTGGAGATGCGGGT
>JAFAZE010000175.1 GCA_019239975.1 Streptosporangiaceae bacterium | reverse complement strand
CGACAACGGGCCCGGCTGCGAACCGAGCGCGGCCAGCACGTGCAGGGCGGCCAGCATTCCCGAGTCGGCGAACCAGAAGTCGCGGAAATAGAAGTGACCGGAGTGCTCACCGCCGAAGACCGCCCCGGTCTGCGCCATCCGGGCCTTGATGAACGAGTGGCCGACCCGGGTGCGGACCGGCCGCCCGCCGTGCTCGGTGATTATCTGCGGGACGGCCCGCGAGGTGATCAGGTTGTGGATGACCGCGGCACCCGGCTCGCGGCGCAGCTCGCGCACCGCGATCAGCGCGGTCAGCGCGGACGGCGAGACGATCTCGCCGCGCTCGTCCACCACGAAGCAGCGGTCGGCATCGCCGTCGAAGGCCAGCCCCACGTCGGCGCCGGAGCTGACCACGGCGTGCTGCAGGTCGGCGAGGTTAGCCGGGTCGATCGGGTTGGCCTCGTGGTGGGGGAACGTCCCGTCGAGCTCGAAGTACAGCGGCACGGTGGTCAGCGGCAGCCCGGCGAACACGCCGGGCACCGTGTAGCCGGCCATCCCGTTGCCCGCGTCGACCGCGACGGTCAGCGGCCGGATGCCGGACAGGCCGACCAGGCTCTTCAGGTACGCGGCATAGCCGGGCAGCAGGTCCCGCTGGGTGATGGCCCCGGCCGGGCCGGAGCCGGCCGGCCCCCCGGCGGCCGCCATGTCGCGCAGCTGCGCCAGGCCGGTGTCCTGGCCGACCGGGCGGGCGCCGGCCCGGCACAGCTTGATGCCGTTGTACTTCGCCGGGTTGTGGCTCGCCGTGATCATCGCGCCGGGGATGTCCAGGCTGCCGCTGGCGTAGTACAGCATGTCAGTAGAGCCCAGGCCGCCGCTAATGACCTCGGCGCCCTGCGCGGCCGCGCCGGCCCCGAATGCCTCGGCCAGCGGCGCCGAGGAGGTGCGCATGTCGTGCACGGTCACGACCGAGGCGGCGCCGGTCAGCCGGGCGAAGGCCGCGCCCACGGCGGCGGCAACGGACTCGTCGAGCTCGTCCGGCACGATCCCGCGGATGTCGTAGGCCTTGAAGATCCTGGCGTAGTCCGCCATCGGCGCATGCCTCCCGTAAGTAACGATCGAGTCGCGCTCGGTGGGCGCGGGCCTGCGGACCGAGCTTAGCCGGAGGCCGGGAAGCGAGTGCCGGAGGACGCAGTCCCGCCGGTCAGTCCGGCGGGCCGGAACGCAGCACCCGCAGATGGCCGCGGCGGCCGACCTCCACGCCCTGCCCGACCGGCTCGGCCCTGGTGCGCGGCACCGCCGCCTCGCGGACCGCGTTGGCCAGGGCCTCCAGGTCGTCGGCGGCCTCGGCCACCCCGGCCTCCTCGCCGCTGCCGGCCGGCAGCCGGACCACGTCCCAGCCGCGGGGCGCGGTCAGCCGGTCGGCGTGCGCGGCGCACAGGTCGTAGCAGTGCGGCTCGACGTAGGCGGCCAGCGGGCCGAGCACGGCGGTGGAGTCGCGGTACACATACGTGAGCGTGTAGACGGGAGGCTGCTTGCACGCAGGGCGTGAGCAGCAACGGGAGTTCACCAGCCCACCTCGCTCACATGATCTTCGATGGTCACGATAGCAGCGCGGCCGGTGCCGGCACTCCGGAAAGCGATGCCGTCATGAGCTTCGCCGGGACGTGCCCGTCTCCCCCGGGGCACGCACCTCGAATCGACGCTCACAACGGCTGACGGTATCCATCCGCGGCCGGTAACGCCATCACCCGGCCACCGTTCGCGATCGTGTCGTGCTTTGCGGCTCTTGCCCGGTCAGGAACCGGGTTGTTCTGCCCCTTGGCCGTACCGCGCAGCAATCCGGGAGCGATACGCTCGGTAGCTGTGCAAACCGGCGACACCGGCTCCGCCCCGGGCCCGCGCGTCCGGCGGCGAGACCGTCACGGCAGGGGGCTGCGCGGCAGGCTGGTGCCGCCCGGGGTACCGCTGTACCGCAGCCGGGCGCAGCAGTTCGACGACCTCGTGCTCGACGCCGTGGCGCGCCTTGAGCCGCGCTGGGAGACCGAGCTGTCCGGGGTCGAGTTCGCCGTCCAGGAGGTCCCGGACGAAGACGAACTGACCGACGAGCCCGGGTCCGTGCCGCTCGCGCGGGTGGTCCCCGGCTCGCCGGACTCGAGCGACCCGGCCAGGCCGGCCAGTGCCGCGCGTATCGTCCTGTACCGGCGGCCGCTGATGGCCCGCGCGGACGACGAGGACGAGCTCGGCGAGCTGGTCTTCGACGTGGTGGTCGAGGAATTGGCGCAGGTGCTGGGCCTTGACCCGGAGACGATCGATCCCGGCTACAGCGAGCCTGACTAGCTAGCTAGCTAGTCAGCTAGAGTGCCGGTCGAGTAGTAGCCACGGCGGGGGCCTTCCCCTGTCATGCCCGAATGACGAACCACGCCCCGAACCCAGCCCAGCCATTCCGCCGAACCGGGGATTTGGGTGCGATCCGCGCTGCCCTCACAACACGGATCGCACCCAAACCGGCCAGCCACGCCCCCGCACCCGCAGCCCCCGGCAGCCCCCGCGGAGGCCGCAAGCGCGGCCGCCACCGTCCACGCCCCACGCGAACCCCCAGCGCGACGGGCGGGTACAGATGAGCGCCGCCTTTCCGGCCGCCAAGACCGCGCACAGGTGAGCGCCCTCTTTCCGGCCGCCAAGACCGCGCACAGGTGAGCGCCGCCTTTCCGGCCGCCAAGACCGTGCACCCCGCAAAACACGCCTGACGATTGTCTGGCCGGCGGAGCTTGCTCCGCACGGACGCTGGCGGCACGGGCTACGGCATGATGGCGGTGTAGGCGTCACGGACCTGCGGGACGCTGACGGCCGTGGGCGCGCTCGGGACCGGCAGGACCGACATGACCGTGCCGGCGGGGGCGCCGCCCTCGGTCACCAGGCGCGCGGCGTACAGCGGCCCGGAGCCGGCGAGCGGGGTGATCACGACCGCGAACGCCGGGGTGGTGCCCCGCGGTGGCCGTATCGTCACCGCGACCGTATGACCGCGCGGTACCGTCACGACCTGCGTGGCGGACGCTGCCTGTCCGGACGCTGCCTGTCCGGACACGGCCGGACGGCCGGTGCTCACGCTGGCACGCACGGCGGCTCCGGGCGCCGACAGCAGCAGCGTGGTGGCGAGCCCCGGGGCGGCCGGATTGCCGGCCACGATGCCCTGCTCGTTCACCGGGCCGGCCGCCGCGGTTACCGCGCCGATTCCGTTCGCCGGCACCAGCATCGCCGCGGTGACCGGCACGTTGGAGGTCAGCTCGATGGCCGCGGTCGTGCCGCCCAGCGAATTGAGCGTGAACGACGAGGCGGCCGCGGCGGGCGCGTCAAGCGCAGTGGACCCGAACGGCTGGTAGCTACCGTGCGGAGTAACCGCCGTCACCTTGACCTGGGCGTCGGTATCGCCGGGTACCGCGACGAAGAGCCGGGCCGCGCCGCTGACCGCCATCAGGCCGGGTACCACCACGCGGGTCGCCGGCGCCGCGGCCCTGGGCAGCCAGAAGCCGCCAGAGCCCCGGGCGGGGCCTTCCCAGACGGACGCGGCGACCTGCCCGGCCGTGGTCTGCAGATGAAGCGCGAGCACGCCGGAGCCGTGAATGAACGGTGCGATGCTCTGCACGGCGAACTGGTGCGGCGGGACCGTGATTCCTGTGTCCAGGCTGCCCTGTGCGACACCGGAGTCGGTCACGATGGTCAGGTCGACGCTCGCCGCCAGGCCGCCCACGTTCATCAGGTAGAGCTGGATGTTCGCCGCGGTCTCCTGCCCCGCGCCGACGAACCACATGTCCGAGCCTGGGCTGCCGCAGATGGTCGCGGACACGCCGGACGCGCTCGCTTGCTCGGCCTCCAGTCCCTGAGCCATCGCGCCGTCCGCGGTGACCGCCGTGCCGGCCGTGCCGGGCGCTGTCTCCAGCGACAGGGCGCCCGGCTGGGAGACGCTCACCTGCTGAGGCTGTGCACGGTGAGCGCGCCCCGGAGCACCGGCCGCCGGAGTGATCGCCGTGACCGGCGTCAGCACCGCGTTGCCCGTCCCGGCGCCGGACGGCATCGCGATCATCGCAATGCGCCCGGGTCTGCTGCCAGGCCCGGGCGGCGGGCAGGCGCGGACGGCCGAGGTGACGGCGGCCACCTGGCTGTTCGCTTGCCTCGGGGGGCGCGTCCCAGCGGGCGCCGTACGCCAGGCGGCCAGGTAGACAAGGCCGAGCGCGGCAAGCACCGCGGCGAACGACAGCAGCCGGTTCCTCACCGCCGGCCGCCATCCGTGTCCTGTGCGGCGGAGCCGCGCCTGCGGCCGCCCGGCCGTCGCCCGTGCCGCGCCGCCCGGTGCGAGCCGCGTCCGCCGCCCGTGCCGGCCGCGTCGGAAGTGGCGGGAGGGGCCGCCGCGACGGGCTCGGCGGCGCGGGCTGGCCAGCTGTCGTCATCTGGCGGCCCCGGCTCAGCCGGGTCACCCGAACGGTCCTGGCGGCCGAAGGCCCAGCCAGAACCGGACTGAAGACCGGAATCGCCAGGCCACGCGGGATCGGCCTGAATGCCGGAATCGCCAGGCCAGCCGGGATCGGCGCGTGGGCCGCTCTCACCCGGGCCGCCGGCATCGTACGCGCCGGAGTCACCTGGCCAGCCGGGATCGGCGCGCTGCCCGGCCTCATCTGGCCAGCCGGGATCGCCGCGCTGCCCGGCCTCATCTGGCCAGCCAGCATCCGTGTACGGGCCATGACCGCGCCAGCTGAACTCCGCAGACTGCGGGGGCTGCACGGACTGCGGGGGCTGAGCGGGCTGTCGAGACTGAGGGGGCTGCGGGGGCAGATCCGAGGACCAGGCGTCATCTCCCGACCATGCGCTGCCGGGCCAGCTGAAGTCGGCGGGCCGGCCGGGGTCCGAGGTTGGCTGGGGGCCCGAACCACCCCGCCTGGTGGGGCCGAACGGGTCGAACGCCGGACGCGGGCCCGAACCGCCGGGCCACGGGGGCTCGGCGGGGCCGCTCGCACCGGCCCCGGCGATGTCCCCGGTCACGGCGGCGTCCCGGGCCACGGCGGTGTCATCGCCCGGAAGGGGCGCGCCATGGCGCCGGCGGCCGGCCACGGCCGGGGCCCTGGCCGGACGGCGCTCCGGGGCACCGTCCCGGCGGTCAGCGGCCCGGTTGCGGCGCGGCGTGGCTCCGTCCCGGCGGCCGCGGTCCGCGGCCTTGGACGCCCGCCGCCCCCGGCGCGCGCCGGCGGGCGCCGGCTGGGCGCCGGCGGTGGCTTCGGCTCGCTTGCCCGGCAGCGCGAGCGCGCAGACCGCGAGCAGGGCGGCGAGCTCCGCACCCAGGCTCAGGTCGCGGGGGATCTCGTCGCGGCCGATCGCGAGCTGGCCGCCGCCCGGCGGGAGCACGAAGCCCTGGGCCCACCCGTCGGCCGGCTGGGACAGCGGTGTCAGTGGCCGGCCGTTGAGCGTCGCGGTCCAGCCGCCGGCCGGTTCGGCGAGCAGCAGGGTGCCGCCCGCCCGCGGCGCGCTGTCGCCGGCCAGCGTGACCTGGCCGGAGGGCAGCGTCACGACCGTTCCGTCCGGGCTGACAACGCGTGCGCGGGCCACCGGGCCCGCCACCTCCCAGAGGTCGTAAGCCGCCGACTTGCTCAGCGAAACCAGCCCGGCGGCCCCGTCGAGCTGCTGCGCGAGCCCCGGGTCCACCGGGCCGGGCAGCAGGACCCATTTGATCGCGAAGCCGCTGAGGAGCTGCCCGGGGTCTCCGGCGTCGGCGCTGTCCGTCGCGGCCAGCGACGCGACCGTACGGCTGAGCGCGTCACGCGTGGCCGCCGGCTCGGTGAGCTCGGGATCGCCGAGCGCCGGGTCACCCTGCCGCGCGACGAAATATGTGACCTCGCCGTCATCCCGCCGCAGCACCAGCGTCCGGGCCCAGCCGGGGGCTCCGGAGGACGCCGACACGAAGGCGGGCAGCACCGGTGACGCGACCGGCGCGACCGGGCCGCGGACGCCGCCGCCGACCCAGTAGACGGCCGCGAGAACGGGAGCGGTCGCCGCGGCGGCCAGCGCGGTAACGGCCGCGGCCCGGCGGAACCCGCGGGCGGCCGCCGGGCCGCCGTCCGCCTCGGCCGCCTCCGCGATGCCCTCCCGCGCCTCCTGGCCGCCAGCGCCCCGCGCGGATGCCGGGCCGGCCGGCCGGACGCCGGCCATCCGGGCCAGCCATTCCGCGGCCGGCGCGGCGGCAGCGAGCAGGCCGGCCGCGGTGACCGCGAGCGCGGCGCCCGGCCACGCGCTGACCGGCGCGCCGCCCTGCACCGGCGTGACGCTGGCGCGGCTGACCGCGACCGCGGCGGCGAGCCCGCCCAGCGCCACGCACCACCCGGTGAGCACCAGCGGTGCGCGCCGGTGCGGAAGCAGCGTCGCGGCCAGCGCGAGGCCGAGCCCCGCGGTGACCCACACCGGCGGCAGTCCCGGGCCGCCCGGGCTGAGCAGCAGCAGCGAGCCCGCTCTCAGGTCCGTGGTCGCCAGGCCCGCGCGCTGCACCCCGGCCTCGAGCAGGAAGGCCGACGGGCTCGACAGGAGGTGTACGGTCCACGGCAGAAGCAGTACGCCGGGCACCACGGCGACGATGGCGGCGTTCACCACCGGAAGCGGGCCGCCCCGGCGCCGGGCGGCGGCACCGGCCGCGAACACCGCGGCGAGCGGCCACAGCAGCGGAACGAACGCGGCGGCGACGGCCACCAGCAGCGCCACCGCCCAGGCGGCGCGGCGCGCGGCGCGCGGCGCGCCGGTGAGCATCCGCCCGGCCGCCATCCCGATGAGCGGTATGAGCATGAACGCGACGGCGGTGCCGAGGCGCCCGGCGGCTATCGCGCCCATCGCGACCGGAAGCAGCGCATACGACGCGGCCATCCAGACCCTGGCCGCGGTGACGGTCGTGATGCGCCGCGTCGCCAGGTACGCCGTGAGCCCCGCGCCGGGGACACAGCCGAGCAGCAGCACCTCGGCGGCAAGCCATGGCTTGCCGCCGAGCAGCGTCGCGCACGCCGCGACAACGGCCAGGTAGGGCGGGGCGCTGGCGGCCGAGCCGGCGCCGGCGCTGTGATAGCCGGCCAGGTACTCGCGCCACAGACCCGAAGCGCCTCCCCACGCGGGCACGAGCGCGCCGCCGCCAAGCGGGCCGGACCCGAGCAGCCGCCGCTCGGCGACCAGGGCGATCACCACGAGCGCGGCGCAGAGCTGGACGCAGCGATTCGCCAGCACCCGCCGCACCAGCGACTGCGACTCTATGAACTGCTCGTCTTCGGGTTCCTCCGAGGCCTGGTGCAGGCCGCCGGACGCCCGCGGCGGGCCGCTGGACAGCAGCCCGGCAACCTGCTCGGCGAGCCGCGCCACCGTCCGCCCGGGCCGGATGTACATGCGGACGGCGTTGTACGCCTGCCTGCGGCCGGCGGCACGGCGCCGCCGTGCACGCCACAACCGCCCCGGATGGCCGAGGACCCCGCCCAGGGCGCCAAGGTGGTCCCACGCCCTGTCCGGCTGCTTGGTCAGCAGGAAGTAGGCGGCACGCAGCAGCGACCCGGCGATGCACCCGGCCAGGATGCGCGCCATCGCGATGACGGGAAGGTTGACCGCGAGCACGTACAGCGCGTTGCGGCGGTCAAGCCGCCGGGGGCGGCCGCCCTCGATGGCCCTGACCTGCCTGGCCGCCAGTTCCCGGTGGTACACGACGGCGCTGGTGATGACCTGTACTCGCTGGCCGGCCCCGTGAACGCGCCAGCAGAAGTCCAGGTCATCCCGGAACAGCGGAAGCCACGGATCGAACCCGCCCACTCGCTCCCACACCTCGCGCCGGACCAGCATGCCCACGGAGCTGACGGCGAGAACGCCACGGTTCCCGTCGTGCTGGCCCTGGTCGATCTCCCCCGGCTCGATCCCGGTGACGCGGCGCCCCGCACGGTCGACCGAGATGCCGGCCTCGCGCAGCACACGCCGGTCGGCCCAGTCGAGAACCTTCGGCCCGAGCACGGCGGCCGAGCCGTCCCGGCTCGCGGCGCTGAGCAGCCGCTCCAGCGCGCCCGGGGCGGGCTCGCAGTCATCGTGCAGCAGCCAGACCCACTCCCGCTGGTGCCGCTCCGGGCTCAGCCGCCGTGACGTGCCCTGGCCCAGCGCCATGGCCACGGCGGCGCCGAAGCCGGTGTCGCGGTCCATCCCGAACACGGCGTCCTGCCCGATCAGCTCGGCGAGGACCGCGCCGCTGCGGTCCCTGCTGCCGGTGTCCACGCCCACGACGCGGTGAACCGGGTAGGTCTGCGCGCCGAGCGCCTGAACGAGCCCGGGCAGCAATCGGGAACCGTCGTGCGCGACAATAACCGCGGTGACGATGTGGCGAGGTTGCGGCGACGTAGGTGACAAGGGCCCAGGCACAGGTAAGGAGCGGGACAGTACCCTCGCGCGGCGGCCGCACGCTCGTTCAGGCCACCGTGCACAGGTAGCGTGAACAATACAGGTGCACGGCCGCCACGGCAGGATTACCGCTACTTGCCCGGCGCGCACTCACGCTCCGTAGCCGCCAGCGCTGCGCCTCTCGGCTCGCTTCGCCGGAGCGCGACCTATCCCGCCTGACGCTTGACGCGCCGGCGTTCCCGCTCAGACATGCCGCCCCAGATCCCGAACCGCTCATCGTGTTCCAGCGCGTACTCCAGGCACTCCGCCTGGACCTCACAGCTCCGGCAGACGCGCTTGGCCTCCCGGGTGGAGCCGCCCTTCTCGGGGAAGAACGCCTCCGGATCTGTCTGCGCACACAGTGCACGGTCCTGCCAGCCCAGGTCATCAGCTTCCTCTGGACCGACGACGACGTGTGCTAGCGGGACGATGACCTCAGTCAAAGTGCATCCTCCCATCTCGGAGCCCCCTCGATCCACGCGTACCCTGGCCGGCGTGAATCACACCAATGAAATTACACCCGCGTGTCTTGCTTCACGTCAAGCCAGGAAGGTGGTATTGGCCGCCCGGTTGTCCACAATGCGAGGTAAGTCACCTAAAAATTCCGGCGGCGGCGGCCGGTTCTGACTTTGGGTAAGTGGATAACTACGAAGCGTTCCGGGCCGGGGAACGCCGGGCGCGGCGCATCACCCCGCGATGTGGCGCCCGGACCGGTACCTGCGACACTGTCGGCATGCGGATCACCGTGCTCGCGGGGGGCGTCGGCGCCGCCCGCTTCCTGCGCGGCCTCAAATCGGCCGTGCCCGAAGCCCAGATCACCGTCATCGGCAACACGGGCGACGACATCACGCTGTTCGGCCTTCGCGTCTGTCCTGATCTCGACACGGTGATGTACACGCTCGGCGGCGGCATCAACGAGGACCAGGGCTGGGGACGGGCGGGCGAGACGTTCAGCGTGCGAGAGGAACTCGCCGCCTACGGGGCCAGCCCGGCGTGGTTCACGCTGGGCGACCGCGACTTCGCCACGCACATCCTGCGCAGCAAGCTGCTCGCGGAGGGGCGCCCGCTGTCCGCGGTCACCGAGGAGCTCTGCCGCCGCTGGCAGCCGGGCGTGCGGTTGCTGCCGATGTCCGACGACCCCGTCGAGACACATGCTGAAATTCAGGGTTCCGAACGGGCGCTGGTGCACTTTCAGGAATGGTGGGTCCGGCTGCACGCGGAGGTACCGGCGCTGGCCATCACCGCGGTGGGAGCCGAAGACGCGGCCCCGGGGCCCGGAGTGCTCGACGCGATCGCCGCCGCCGACTTCGTGCTGTTCCCGCCGTCGAACCCGGTGGTGTCCATCGGCACCATCCTGTCCGTGCCCGGCATCAGGGAGGCCGTCGCCGCCCGCACCGTGGTCGGCGTGTCCCCGATCATCGGCGGCGCGCCGGTCCGCGGGATGGCCGACGCCTGCCTCACCGCGATCGGCGTCGAGACGTCCGCCTCGGCCGTCGCCGCGCACTACGGCTCCGGCCTGATCAGCGGCTGGCTGGTGGACGACCAGGACAAGGCGGCGGCCGACGACCCGGCGCTCGGCGGGATCGTGGTCCGCGCCCTTCCGCTCTACATGCGGGACCTGGCTACCACCACGGCGATCGCCCGCGCCGCGGTCGACCTGGCTAAGGAGCTGGCGTGACACCAGAAGATGCCGCCTCCGTTCCGTCAACTGCGCCGGAAACCCCTCCGGCCGCCGCGGCCCGTCCCGCTGCCCCAGCCATCCCCCCAGCCGCCCTGACAGCGCCGGTGATCACCGTCACCGCCGTGACCGGGCTGCCCGAGATCGGCCCCGGCAGCGACCTGCCGGCGCTGCTGGCGAGCGTGCTCGCCCCCGGTGGGCCGCCCCCGGGTGGCGCTCCGCCGGGGGGGACGCCATCCCCGCGGGCCCCCCTGGCCCCCCGCTCCGCGGGGGAGACCGTCCCCCTGGACGCGGCCGGAGGAGGCAGCGCGCCCAGCTTGCGTGACGGCGACATCGTCGTCGTCACCTCGAAGGTGGTCAGCAAGGCGGAGGGCAGGATCTCCGCGCTGCCCCGCGAGCAGGCGATCGAGGCCGAGACGGTGCGCGTGGTCGCCAGCCGCGGCGACACGACGATCGCGCAGACGCGGCATGGCCTGGTGCTCGCGGCGGCCGGGGTGGACGCGTCCAACACGGCGCCCGGCACGGTGGTGCTGCTGCCCGAGGACCCCGACGAATCCGCCCGGCGGCTCCGGAAGGCGCTGCGCGACCGGGCCGGCGTGACCGTCGGCGTCGTCATCACCGACACCATGGGCCGGCCGTGGCGGGCCGGGCAGACCGACGCGGCCATCGGCGCCGCGGGCGTCGTGCCCGCGCGCGACCACCGGGGTGAGACCGACAGCTTCGGCAACACGCTGGAGGTCACCGTCGCCGCGGTCGCCGACGAGATCGCCGCCGCCGCCGACCTGGTGAAGGGCAAGACGCGGCAGATCCCGGTCGCCGTCGTGCGCGGCCTCGCGGAGTTCGTGACCGACGGTGACGGCCCGGGTGCACGGGCGCTGATCAGGCCGGCCGGCGAGGACATGTTCCGGCTCGGGTCGGCCGACGTGCCGCTGGCACGCCGCACGATCCGGTCGTTCACGGGCCAGCCGGTGGACGCCGGCGCCGTCCGGCGTGCGATCGCGACCGCCCTCACCGCCCCGGCGCCGCATCACAGCGAGCCCTGGCGTTTCGTCATCCTCTCGTCGCCGGCGGCCCGGTCGGCGCTGCTCGACGCGATGCTCCAGGCGTGGATCGCGGACCTGCGCCGCGGCGGCTTCACCGAGGAGCAGATCGCGCGCCGGACCCGCCGCGGTGAGGCGCTGCGCAAGGCGCCGCTCATCGTGGTGCCCTGCCTGGAGACCTCGGCCGCGCACAGCTATCCCGACGAGCGGCGCTCCCGGGCGGAGCGGGACATGTTCGTGGTGTCGATGGGGGCAGCCGTGCAGAACCTGCTGATCGCGCTGGCGGTCGAAGGGCTGGGCTCCGCGTGGATATCGTCCACCCTGTTCTGCCAGGATGTCGCCGCGCGGGCGATGGACCTGCCCGCGGGCTGGCAGCCCATGGGCGCCATCGCCGTCGGCCACCCCGCGGAATCCCCCCGCCCCCGGCCGGGGCGGGAGGTGAAGGAGTTCACGCTGGTGCGGTGACTGCGCCCGTTCGGGCGCTGTCCGTGCGCGGGTTGTGCAAGCCCGCCCTCTGGGCGGGCTTGCACAACGATTGCGTGTTGTATGGGTCGGATATCCGACCCATACAACACGCAATCACGGGGTCAGCGGGGTTTCCGCGCGGGAAAGTCGGTGGCGTGCCGGATGGTAGGGGCATGGAAGACGGTAACCCCCGGTACGGGTGGCCGGAGCTGATCGGGTACCAGAGCGGGGTCGCTGGACGGCAGCAGGCGGTTCGCAAAGGCATCTCAGCGGAAGCAATCAAGCGACGGTTCCGTTCCGGGAAATGGCAGCGTATGCAGCGCGGGGTCTACGCGACGTTCAGTGGCGAGCCGCCCCGCGACGCGGTGCTGTGGGCCGCGGTGCGGCGGGCGGGGCCTGGGGCGGTCTTGAGTCATCAGACGGCCGCGGAGATACAGGGCCTCGCGGACAGGCCCAGCGCACAGATTCACGTCACGGTGCCGGTCGAGCGTAACCCCGCCAGGTACGGCAAGCTCCCAGGCGTGGTTGTGCACAGGTCACGCTGGGTCGCGCCGGATCCGCAGCCGGACTGGAGGTTGCCCCGGACCCGGATTGACGACACCGTGCTCGACCTTGCCGCCGCGGCAAGGACCCTGGATGACGCCTACGACTGGATATCCCGCGCGACCGGCCGACAGCTCACGACCGCCGAGTCCCTGCGCGAGGCGCTCGCCGCCCGCAAGAAGATCCGGCGGCGCGCGTGGCTGGACGGCGCGCTCGACGACGCCGCCGAAGGCATCAACTCCGCTCTGGAACGGCGGTACGTCCATGGTGTGGAGCGTGCTCACGGGCTGCCCGCGGCCCGTCGTCAGGTACGGCGGCGGCCTGGGACGAAAAGTATTTATCTGGACAATTACTACGAAAAGTACCGGCTCTGCGTGGAACTCGACGGGCAGGCAAGCCATCCGCCCGAGCGGCGATGGCACGACAGCCGGCGCGACAACGCGAACCTCGCCGCCGATGACACCCGGACGCTGCGCTACGGCTGGGCAGATGTCACCACGGGCCGGTGCGGCTGCGCCAGCCAGATCGCCGCCGTGCTGGGCCGGCGCGGCTGGGCGCAGGCCACGCTCCGCCGCTGCGGTCCCGGTTGCGCGGTGGGCCGGCCATGATCGCTGGCTAGCTGGCGATGAGGGGGAGGCGGGTGCGGACGGAGGCGCAGACGCCGTCGCTGGCCTGGGCGGCGGCCTGGCGTTCGGGGGACGGGTCGGCGTAGAGGGTGGTGCGCTGGCGCATCGGGCGGCCGGTGGGGTCGACGATCGCCTTCAGCTCGCTGATCGTTCTGTAGGAGCCGTTGCCGGCGCCCGCCATTCTGCTGATGGTCTCCTCCATCAGGGTGCCGCCCAGGTCGTTCGCGCCGCCGCGGAGCACGTCACGGCACAGCTCGTCGCCGAGCTTCACCCAGGAGCACTGGATCGAGCCGATCGCGCCGTGCAGGAGCAGCCGGGACACGGCGTGCACCGCCCGGTTCTCCCGGCGGGTCGCGCCGGGGCGGGCGAGGCCCGCCAGGTAGATCGGCGCGTTCTCGTGGATGAACGGGAGCAGCACGAACTCGGTGAACCCGCCGGTGCGCTCCTGGATGCGCCTGATCACCCGCAGGTGCCCCACCCAGTGCGCGGGCGTGTCGACGTGGCCGTACATCATCGTCGCGGACGTCGGGATGCCGAGCTCGTGCGCGGTCGTAACCACCTCGGTCCACACCGCGGCCGGCAGCTTCCCCTTGGTCAGCACCCAGCGGACGTCGTCGTCGAGTATCTCCGCCGCGGTGCCGGGCAGCGAGCCGACGCCCGCCTCGCGGGCGCGGACCAGCCACTCCCGGATGGGCAGCCCGGTGCGGGAGGCGCCGTTCACGACCTCCATCGGGGAGAACGCGTGCACATGCAGGTCCGGGCAGCGGCGCCTGACTTCGGCCGCGATCTCGAAGTACGCGGTGCCGGGCAGGTCGGGGTGGATGCCGCCCTGCATGCACACCTCCGTCGCGCCCGCCTGCCAGGCCTCCTCGGCGCGGTCGCCGATCTGCCCGAGCGACAGCGTGTACGCGTCGGCGTCGGTGCGGCGCTGCGCGAACGCGCAGAACCGGCAGCCCGTGTAGCAGACGTTCGTGAAGTTGATGTTGCGGGTCACGACGTAGGTCACGTCGTCCCCCACGACCTCACGGCGCAGCGCGTCGGCGATGCCGGCGAGCGCCTCCAGATCCGGGCCGTCGGCGCCGAGCAGGGCGATCGCCTGGCCGTCGGTGAGTGCGGCCGGGCCGCGTTCGGCCTGCCGGAGGGCGGCGGCCACCTCGCCCGGTCGCGCGACGGCGGGGGCTTGAGGGGCTGGAGTGGTGGAAGAGTCTTCTGTGACTGATGTGGCGCTATTAGGCGTGGTGGCGTTAAGAGGGGGGCTGGGGGACGGTGCGAGGTAAGGGGACGAAGCGTCGGTGGGGGACGCGGCACCCTCCGGGGGCGGAGGAGCGGCATGGGGGGACGCAGCACCCCCGGGGGGCGGAGAGGCGGCGTAGGGGGACGCAGCACCATCGGGAGGCGGAGGAGCGGCGTGGGGGGAGGCCACGATCCGTTCGGCTATCTCATCCCAGGAGCCGTAGACCTCGGCGAAATCCTCCCTGCGGTCATGGGTGCGGCCGATGGTGTCGATCGTGACGTGCAGGTCGGTGCGGCCGGATGCGTCGCCCCAGCCGCCGTCGGGCTCCTGCCACGGGATGCCGCGCGGCACGGCGGTCTGCGCGGCGAGGCCGGTCGCCGGGTCGGCCAGCGCGGCGACGTGCCTGGCGAGCCTCGGGTCCAGCCACGGCTCCCGGATGTACGGCGGGTAGATCGTGAGCCGCTCGCGCAGCGTGAAGCCGGACGCCGCGGTGCGCCGCGCCAGCTCCTCGATCTCCGGCCAGGGCCGCTCCGGGTTGACGTGATCGGGGGTGAGCGGCGAGACGCCGCCCCAGTCGTCGATGCCGGCGGCCAGGATCAGCCCGTACTGCTCGCCGACGAGATTCGGCGGGGCCTGGACGCGCGCTTTCGGGCCGAGCACGAGCCTGGTCACCGCGATGGTCGCGGCCAGGTCGGCCAGTTCCGCGTCGGGGACGTGCATCATCTTCGTGTCCGGCTTGGCACGGAAGTTCTGCACGATGACTTCCTGGATGCCCTGGTACTCGCGGGCGACCTTGCGGATCGCGAAGATCGAGTCGGCCCGCTCGGCCAGCGTCTCGCCGATGCCGATCAGGATGCCGGTGGTGAACGGAACGCCGCACCGGCCGGCGTCCTCGAGGACGCGGAGCCTGACTTCCGGGTCCTTGTCCGGGCTGCCGTAGTGCGGGGCGCCCTTCTCGGTGAACAGCCTGCTGGCCGTCGTCTCCAGCATCATGCCCATCGACGGGGCGACCGGCTTGAGGCGCTGAAAATCCTGCCAGCTCAGCACGCCGGGATTCAGGTGCGGAAGCAGGCCGGTCTCCTCCAGCACCCGGATGGCCATCGCCCGCACGTAGGACAGCGTGTCGTCGTAGCCGTGCGCGTCCAGCCACTCCCGCGCCTGGCTCCAGCGGGCCTCCGGGCGGTCGCCGAGCGTGAAAAGCGCCTCCTTGCAGCCCAGCCTGGCGCCCTCGCGCGCGATGTCCAGAACCTCGCCGGGGGCGAGGAAGGCGTGCTCGAGACGCCCCGGCACGGTCGCGAACGTGCAGTAACCGCACCGGTCCCGGCACAGCCGGGTCAGCGGGATGAACACCTTCCGCGAGTAGGTGATGACACCCGGTCTTCCCGCCGCCTCCAGGCCCGCGTCACGGGTGCGGCCCGCGTAGCCGAGAAGCCTTTCCAGATCCGCGCCACGGGCGTGCAGGAGGGTCGTGGCCTCCCCCGGGTCGAGCGGCTTGCCGTCCCGGGCGCGGGCCAGCGCCCGCCGCATCGCGGCTTCGGTCACATCACTCCGGTCGTCGCGGGAAACGCTCATAACCGAACCTTACGCGGCAAAGACCGGCGGCCCTCCGGGCGGGGCACGGGGGTCACCGGGAGCTGGCCCCGGGGATCTCCGGGAACTGGCCCCGGGGGTCTCCGGGGCTGGCCCTCGGCGAGCGGAGTGCTCAGAAGGCGCGGTAGTCGCGGGCGGCGAGACGGGGGCCGCGGCGCGGCGGGCGCAGGCCGCTCAGCTCGACCAGCCGCGTCACCCGGTGCCGGTGGCCCGCGTAGGGCGCCAGCAGCTCCAGCATGCCCGCGTCGTCGGTGACCCGGCCTGCCAGCGCCCAGCCCACCGCCTTCGGCAGGTTGTAGTCGCCGACCGAGACGGCGTCCGGGTCGCCCGCGGCGCGCTGCCGCGTCTCGGCCGAGGTCCACGGGCCGATGCCCGGGACGGACCGCAGCATGCGATCGGCTTCGGCGGCGCTTTCCGCGAGTACCCGCTCCAGGCTGGGCGCCACCCGCGCGACCGCCATGATCGTCTGGGCGCGGACGCCCTCCACACCGGCCCGGTGCCAGTCCCACGACGGGATGCGCAGCCAGGCGCGCGGCGGCGGGAACACGCGCATGCCCGCGGGGGCCGGGCCGGGAGGCGCCGTGCCGAACCGGGCGAGCAGGGTACGCCACGCGCGGTGCGCCTCGGCGCCGACGACCTTCTGCTCGAGTATCGCGGGAACCAGCGCCTCGAGAACCCGGCCGCTGCGGCTCATCCGCAGCCCGGCATGCCTCCTGTACAGCTCGCGGAGCACGGGGTGCGTGCCGGGGTCGAAGCCGGAGAGGTCGTCGGACGCGCCGAGCTGGGCCGGGAGCGTGCCGAGCAGCCAGCCCGCGCCCGGGCCCCAGGCCCGCGCCGTGACCAGCGTGCCCCCGGGCGGCGCGGTGTCGCCGGGCGGCGCGGTGTCGCCGGGCGCGCTGCGCGGGCCGTCCGGAACCGCGATCACCCGCAGTGTTGCCGGGCCGTCGGGGGTGAGCGACGTCCGCCAGACCGCGGCCGCCTCGTCGACGCGGAAGGTCGGGTCGGCTCTGCCCCGCCCATGCGCGCCCAGGGTGAGGCGCACGTCGACGGGAAAAGGCGCCCGCCATTCCCGGACTGCTGGTGGGTCGGCCATGGTCGCACCACGATCTCACGCCCGGCGCGTGCCCGGCGGGAAATCGCTGGCGTGACACGCCGGCGGGCCGACCGCGGGGAGTCACACTTCAGGGGCCTTGCGGGTCATGTTGTATGGGGCACGTTGGAAATCTGAGCCGGTTATAACCGGCTCAGATTTCCAACGTTGCGGTTGTGGTTGGCGGTTGTGGTTGGCTGGGGGCGCCGGCGAAGCCGGGGGGGGAAGGGGTTAGATGTCGGAGGAGAAGCGGATTGACGTGGGGGCCAGGCGGACGCCCGGCCAGATGCGGATGCCCTTGGTCAGCTCGTTGCCCGGCCCGATGAACGCGCCGTCGCCGATCACCGCTCCGTCTAGCGCCGCGCCGGCGCCGACGGCCGCGCCGCGGCCGATGATGCTGCCCCGGACGACGGCACCGGCCTCGATCGTCGCCGCTTCGAACAGCACGCTCCCGTCGACGACCGCGCCCTCGCCGACCACCGAGCCCGGGCCGGCGACCGTCCCGCCGGAAACCGAGGCGCCCGGCGCGACCGACGCGCCGTCGAGCAGCAGCGCGTCGCCGCACTCACCGGGCACCGCGGGTGACGGCATCCGGCCGAGCACCAGGTCGCAGGAACCGCGGACGAACGCCTCCGGCGTGCCCACGTCCAGCCAGTACGCGGACTCGGCGTAGCCCATGACGACCGCGCCGGCGGCGATCAGCGACGGGAACGTCTCCCGCTCCACCGAGACCGCCCGGCCGTCCGGTATCCGGTCGATGACGCTGCGCCGGAACACGTAGCAGCCGGCGTTGATCCTGTTGGTGACCGGGTTCGGCGTCTTCTCCAGGAAGGCCGTCACCCGGCCGCTGGGGCCGGTGGGGACGCAGCCGTAGCGCGCCGGGTCGTCGACCTCCACCAGGTGCAGCGTGACCGCGGCGTCCGCCTTGCGGTGCACGTCCACCTGGGCGGGCAGGTCATGGCCGGAGAGGATGTCGCCGTTGAGCACCACGATGGGATCGTCCGGGCCGCCGCGCAGCCGCGACGCCGCGTTGCGGATCCCGCCGCCGGTGCCGAGCGGCGTGGACTCATACATGTAGTCGATGGACAGGCCGAATTCCGCGCCGTCACCGAAGCACTCGGTGAACATGTCAGCCCGGTAGGCCGTCGCCAGCACGACGTGTGTGATGCCGCACTCGGCGGCCCTGGCGAGCTGGTGAGAGAGGAACGGGACGCCAGCGGTCGGCAGCAGCGGCTTCGGCGCGGAGAGCGTCAGCGGCCGCAGGCGGGTGCCCTGGCCCCCGACGAGCATGATCGCCTCAAGCGGTTCACGCGGCATAGGTTCTATCGCCTTAGCGGTTGACTTCATGGACGGCCGCCAGGCGCCCGGACGGCAACCCCGGCGGTGCACGCAGCATACTCACCGCGGCCGGGTGCGCGGCCGGCACATGCTCCAGATGCAGCCGCCACGTTATCCGGCGCGTGAGTCCGCGGTGTGCTGATCCGCCGCGCGCTGGTAGCAGGCGAGATGCGCCTCGGCCGACGCCGCCCAGGTGAACTCCTGGGCCCTGGCGTGACCGGCCATGCCCAGCGCCGCCCGCCGCTCGGGGTCGTCGAGCAGCGCGCGCAGGCTGACCCGGATGCTCTCGGCGTCGGGCTCGGTGTACGCGACCGCCTCGCCGCCCACTTCGGGCAGCGATGTGTTGTGCGCGGTCAGCACGGGCACGCCGCACGCCATCGCCTCCAGCACCGGCAGGCCGAAACCCTCGCCGCGGCTCGGCACCGCCACCACGAGCGCGCCGCCAAGGAAGCCGGGCAGCTCGGAGAACGGGAGGTAGCCCGGGCGGCACAGGCGCAGGTGCGGCGGCACCGCGGCGACGGCGGCGTCCACCTCCTCGCTCCAGCCCCCGCCACCGCCGAGAACCAGCGCCGGCGGGTCGGCGATGTCGGCGACCGCGCCAGCCCAGCCCTGGATCAGGGCGGCCACGTTCTTGCGCGGCTCCAGCGAGCCGAGGAACGCGATGTACGGCTTGCCGTGCAGGCCGAGCCGCTCGGACACCTGCGCGACCTGCCGCTGGTCGGGCCGGTGGAACAGCCGGTGGTCCACGCCGTGGTAGGCGACGTCGACCCGCGTCGGGTCGGCGCCGAGGACGCGGACCAGCTCGTCGCGGGTCGCCTTCGACGGGACCAGCAGCCGCGCCGCGCGGCGCGCCGCCGTCCGGATCGCCGACTTGAAGAACATCGCGCTGACCGCGGTGTGCAGCTCCGGATCGGTGAAGAACGTGACGTCGTGCACCGTCACGACCGTCGGCCTGCCCGGGCGCAGCGGCATGGAGTAGTACGGGACGTGGATGACGTCCGCGTTCACCTGCTGAGCGACTACCGGCAGGCCGCTCTGCTCCCAGGCCAGCCGCGCGGACCGGTGCGCGATGGCCGTCGGCCCGGTGACGATGCGCGCCCCCGGCGCCAGCCTGCCATATCGTTCCTCGTCGGCGCGCTGACAGACGACCGCCAGATCCGCGCCGGCCGCGCCGAGCGCACCGACAAGACCATCAACGTACCGGCCCAGCGCGCCCCGGTCGGCTGGCACGTCGGTCGCGTCGACAAGTACCCGAAGTGCCACGACCGCATGTGCTCCCTTCACAGACCCATCAGCATGGAAGCCTACGCCCTGACCAGGTTACGAACGACCATCGAGCCGATATCGCCGGGAACACGGCGGCACCCGGCGCACGGCGGCGGCCGGCCGGCGCGGTCAGCACGACGGAACCGGCTGGCCGGCCTTGATGGCCTCCAGGTCGTTCATGGCCTGCGACAACGTACTGACCTTGACCACGCGAAGACCCGCCGGGACCGCCCCTTTGGTGTCCGCGCAGTTGGCCGCGGGAGCCAGGAAGACCGTGGCGCCCGCGTCCCGCGCGCCGACCATTTTCTGCTGGATCCCGCCGATCGGCTGCACCTGCCCGCCCGCGGTGATCTCGCCGGTGCCCGCGATGAAGTTTCCGCCGGTCAGGTTCAGCGGCGTGAGCTTGTCGATGATGCCAAGCGCGAACATCATTCCAGCGCTCGGCCCCCCGATGTCCCCCACGCTGAACTTCACCGTGAACGGGAAGTCGTACTGCTCCTGGACCTCGATGCCGACGACCGGGTGTCCGCCGGACTGTTTCGTGGTCACCTCGACCTGCCGCGGCTTGCCGCCGCGAAGGATTCCCAGAGTGAGCCGCGACCCGGCGGGCCGGGACATGATCAGCGCGGTCAGGCTCGGCTGGCTGGTGACCGGCTTCCCGTCGACCGACTTGATCACGTCGCCCGCCATCAGGACACCATGGGCCGGCATCCCCTTGACCGTCAGCACGACCGCGACCTGCGTCTGGTAGGGGATGTGCAGCGCGCTCAGCGCGGCCGCCGTGGCGGTCTGCTGTGAGCTCGTCATCTGCTGGGTGTCCTGCTGCTGCGTCTGCTGCGCGCTCTGGCCGGGCGGGAACAGCTCCTCTTCCGGCACGACCGCCTCGGAGGAGTTCAGCCAGGCCCGGAGCGCCGCGAAGATGTTCAGGTTGCTGCCGGGACCACCCTGGTAGCTGACGGTCACCATGTTCAGGTGCCCGCTGGTCCGGTACACCCGATGCCCCTGGATCGTGATCAGCGGCTGGCCGGAGGAGTCGGTGCCCAGCGTGTTCAGCGTCGGGCCGGGACCCAGGATGACGTAGGGCACGGGCACCAGGACGCTCACGGCGATCGCGATCGCGGTAGCGACGCCCGCGATCAGCAGCGTCAGGGAACGTCGGGACATGCTCGGAAGATTACGCGCTGCCGACCCACTCGGCGGAACCGTCGCTGAACCGCTGGTGCTTCCAGATCGGCACCGACGCCTTCAGCTCGTCGATCAGCGCCCGGCACGCGTCGAACGCCTCCGCCCGGTGCCCGCAGGACGCGCCGACGACGACGGCCAGGTCGCCGATGGCCAGCTCGCCCACGCGGTGCACGGCGGCGACGCCGAAGACGGCGAACTTGGCCGCGACATCCTCGGCGACGCGGCGCATCTCCGCCTCCGCGGAGGGGTGCGCGGTGTAGCCGAGACCGGTCACGCCGCGGTCCTCGTCATTGTCCCGCACCGCGCCGAGGAACAGGGCGATCCCGCCCGCCGCCGGGTCCGCGACGGCCGCCCGTACTTCGTCCACGGACAGTTCGGTATCGCGGACCGCGATCAGCCTGATGGGACTCACCGCTCCACGGTACCGCGCGAGGGCGTGGGCGAAGGGGCGGGGCGGCGGCGGGACGGCAGCGGGACGGGGCGGCAGCGAGGACGGGTACGGCGCGTGGCTTGGGGACGCGGCGCATCGCGGATGCGGCGGCGGAGCGTGCGGGGCGCAGCACACCTCCGTTTGGAAAATTCTCTCAATAATTCGCGGCGGCGGCGGCGAGCGCGGCGGACGATGGCGGCTGTCCCGATGACCGCCACCGTGGCCCCGGCGGCGGTGATCGTCGCCTCCTTGCGTGCTATCCGGCGGCCGGCCACCGCGTGGCGGCCCGCGCGCTGGGCGAGCAGGATCGTGAGCGCCTCGGCGTTGCCGAACGCGGGACGCCAGCCCGCCGCGCGCAGCGTCGCGCAGTCCACCACCCACGGGTAGACCACGTAGCGCAGGTCAGCGGCCGGCGCCGGCGTCATCCCCATCCGGTGCAGCCGCTGCGCCGTGCCGAACGTCAGGCGCGCG
>JAFAZE010000125.1 GCA_019239975.1 Streptosporangiaceae bacterium | reverse complement strand
GATCTAAGCAAGATGGGCGTGCGTATCGTCTCCACCGTCCTCGACATGGGCGAGTCACCCGAAAGCCAGATGGTTGAGACCATCATTCACGCCGTGGACCAATATCAATCACAGGCCAGCGGGGCGGACATCGCCTACAAGATGGGGCAGAAAGCCAAGAACGGCGGCAGCGTCGGCAAAGCCAAAATCGGCTACCTCAACGTCCGTGAGCAGATCGACGGCCGCGAGATACGAACCATTGCCCTCGACGAGAAACGAGCACCGCTGGTTCTCAAAGCCTTCGAGCTATACGCCACCGGAGAGTACGCCGGGGAGCAAGTACATCAAGCGGTGACAGCCGCTGGGCTGACTGCTCGCCCCACAAAGCGCACACCTGAGCAGCCGATTTCACTCAACACGCTCTACGAAATGCTTCAGGACCGTTACTACGTCGGTGTCATCACCTACAAGGGCAAGGAGTACGACGGCCGTCACCCGGCGATCGTCACACCTGAGCTGTTCGATCGAGTACAGCGCGTGCTCGCACTCCGACACGGCGGCGGCACCAGGGAGCGTCAGCACCACCACTACCTCAAAGGTGCGATCTGGTGCGCTCGTTGTGAGCGGCGTTTCGTCATCCAGAGAGCGAATGGCAACGGTGGTACCTACTTTTACTTCTTCTGCGTTGGTCGAGGCAAAGGCATCTGCGACCAGCCGTATCTGTCGGTCGAGCAGGTGGAGGCCGAGGTCATCCGCCACTACGCGGTGGTCCGCCTCAGCGAGCAGTTCCAGCAACGTCTACGCCGTCAGCTTGACGACGCCTTGATCTACGAGCTGCATACGATGGACGCGCTCCGTAAGCAGCTCACCGCCCGCTTGGAGGAGCTGAGCGCCAAGGAAGATCGCTTCCTGGAGCTAATCGGCGACCCTAGCTGGCCCCAGGGCAAGATCAAGCAGAAGCTTGCCGTCATCGACGTTGAACGCAACGAGATCTTGACCAAGCTCGCCGATACTACGGGCAAGATCGATGTCGGCCGCCGCTTCTTCCTGACCGCGCTCGACCTCCTCCGCGACCCGCAGCGCTTCTACACCGAGGCAGGCACCAGCCTGCGGCGCGCTCTCAACAAGGTCATCTTCGACAAGCTGTACGTGGATGACGGTCACGTGACCGCCCACACCTTGAGCAGCGGCCTTGCCGAGCTGGTCGAGGCCGGACAACCCACCAGCAGGCGCTACACGCGTCGGGCAGCACCAGTCCCGGCGTGGGCATGGGGCCAAGACGAAGCCAGCCTCGTCCTGACGGACGAGGCTGGCAACGGTTCGACCGAAGCGGGCCGACTCGACATGATCCTTTCGGGTCATGGTTCGAATAAGACCGCTTTGGTGGAGCTAAGGGGATTCGAACCCCTGACCTTCTGCATGCCATGCAGACGCGCTACCAGCTGCGCCATAGCCCCTTGGCCGCGCCCACGCTCGTCGCGGACGGAACGCAGATAGCATACCGGTTCGCAGCGCGTGCGTCGCACCGACCCGGCACGCTGCCGCTACGCCGGCGCCAGCTTCGGCGCTCCCGGGCCCGGCCCCGGATCCGGCGCGGCGCTCCAGTATCCGACGAGATCCCGGTACACCGCAGAGCTGCCCACCAGTGAGGCGTGGTCGCCGACCTGGGCGCTGCTTCCGTCGAGCACCAGGACGCGCCGCGCGCGCATGGCCGAGGTGATTCTGTGCGCTATGACGATCAGCGTGCCCGGCCTGCGCGCGAACGCCGCCTCCGCGTGCTCCTCTGCGGCGGGATCGAGGTGCAGGGGACTTCGTCGAGGATGACGACCGGTGCGGGGGACAGGTAGGCCCGCGTCCGTGGCGAGCTGGCGTTCTTCCTCGGAGAGAGCGCTGGGGCCGGCAGGCCGGCGGCGCTCCGCGGCAGCCACCAGGACTTGCGGGGACCGCAGTGGCAGTATGACGTTATGGGTCCTGATCTCCGGCTTGCGTCCCCGAAGGGACGCTGGGTGCTCGTCGCGACTGTCCTCGGCTCTGGGGTGGCGTTCCTCGACTCGACTGTCGTCAACGTCGCACTGCCGACGATCGGGAAGGATCTGCACGCCACGATCGCCGAGCTGCAGTGGGTGGTGAACGCCTACACGCTGACGCTCGCCGGGATGATCCTGCTGGGAGGGTCGCTCGGCGACCGGTACGGAAGGCGCCGGGTGTTCGTCATCGGGGTGATCTGGTTCGCGGCCGCCTCGGCGCTGTGCGCCGTCGCGGCCGACATCCAGATGCTGATAGCGGCCCGGGCCCTGCAGGGCATCGGCGGCGCGCTGCTCACGCCCGGCTCGCTGGCGATCATCCAGGCCTCCTTCGTGAGGGAGGACCGTCCCAGGGCGGTGGGCGCGTGGTCCGGCCTTGGCGGCATTGCGGGCGCGATCGGCCCGTTCCTCGGCGGCTGGCTGGTGAGCACGGCGGGCTGGCGGTGGGTGTTCCTGATCAACCTGCCGCTGACGGCAGTCGTTGTCGCCGTGGCAGTGCGCCACGTCCCCGAGACCAGGGACGAAACCGAGCAGGGGGGGTTCGACGTGCGCGGCGCGGTGCTCGCCGCGCTCGCGCTGGCCGGCGTCACGTACGCGCTCACCGAGGCGCCCCAGCCGGGCGCATCGAAGCCAGCGGTGATCGTCTCGGCGGTACTCGGCGTGGCCTGCGCGGCCGGATTCGTCCTGACCGAGCGCGAGCGCACCCGCACCGGCGACCCCGAAGCGATGATGCCGCTCGACGTGTTCGCCTCCAGGGAGTTCACCGCGGTCAACGTCGTCACGTTCGTGGTGTACGGCGGGATGGGGGTGGTGTTCTTCCTGTTCGTGGTGGCGCTGCAGGTCGTGGCCGGGTTCTCGCCGATCGCCGCGGGTACCGCGCTGATCCCGACCACCGTTCTGATGCTGCTGCTGTCATCGCGCGCGGGCGCGCTCGCGCAGCGGATCGGCCCGCGGATCCCAATGACCGCCGGGCTCACCGTGGCCGGCGCCGGCATGGTGCTGATGACGCGCATCGGGCCTCATACCTCATACGTGGCCGACGTGCTGCCCGCCGTGGTCGTGTTCGCGCTGGGCCTGTGCGCCGTCGTCGCGCCGCTCACCGCGACCGTGCTCGCGACCGCGGACGTGCGGCACGCCGGGGTGGCCAGCGGCGTGAACAACGCGGTCGCCAGGGCGGCGTCGCTGTTGTTCGTCGCGGCGATCCCGCCGCTCGCCGGGCTCACCGGAGACGTCCAGGCGCACCCGCTGGTGTTCCTGCACGGCTTCCGGATCGCCATCTTGATCGGCGCCACGTGCCTCTTCCTCGGCGCCGTGCTGTCCGGGCTGACGATTCGCGACGACGTGCTGCGCGCGGTGCCCGGCAGGCCCGAGCCCGAGTGCAAGGTCAACTGCGCCGTCGGCGCGCCGCCGCTGGAGCCGGGGGAGCGCAAGGTGCTGACGGTCATGACGCCGGCGCCGCCGGGTTCGCCCGGCACGCCGCCCAACCCAGGAACGCGGAAGCACGAGGCCTGACCGCCGCCTCCCCGCGCGGGGCATCCCGCACTCGCGCGCTCACCGCCCCAGGGCCAGCTACGCCCACGGCCCCCCGTCAGACGGGGCCAAATGCGCCAGCGGCCCCGCCGAGTGGGGCCATCTGCGCCAGCGGCCCCGCCAGACGGGCCTCTGTGCCAGCGGCCCGCCGAGTGGGGCTGATTGCGCCAGCGGCCCCGCTGAGTGGGGCCGGCTGCGCCAACGGCCCCGCGGGCATCCCGCCCGCGGGGCCGTCAGTGGGCAGCGCCGTTTAGTTGCTGCGCAGCCAGGTGGCGGAGAAGTTCTCGCCGCCGCTGAGCGACGAGATGGTGTCCTTCTCCTGCCCGGAGTTGTCGACCATGATGATCTGCGTCGGGCCGAAGTTGCCGATGGCCGAGCCGTTGGCCGTGGTGCCGGTGAAGCTGGCCGTGTGGAAATCAGCGAGCGGCAGCGGGGCGCCGCTGGAGGTGCAGCAGGGGGCCTCCACGATGGCCTCGGCGGAGGAGCGCGCCGCGCCGGACAGGGACTGGTTGATGCTCTCACTCCAGCCCCGTGTCGAGTCGGCGAGCCTCAGCGTGTACTGGCTGCCGCCGTCGTATGTGACGGAGGCGCTCAGATGGTCGCCGGGGACCACGCTGACGTTGAAGTACACCGGGTTGGCCGGGTACATCTCGTACCAGGCGTAGTACTGGGCGGTGGTCCCCGAGCAGTAGATCAGCGTGCCGGTCTGCTCGACGGTGCTGCTGTTGTAACCGTCGAGGCCGACCCAGAAGGCGGCGTACTGGTTGGAGGCCGTGCACGAGCCCCTCGGTTCGGTCCAGTTGGCCGAGACGCTCGTGTACGTGCGGCCGGTGGCCGCATAGCCAGACCAGTTGGTGCTGTACGCCTGGTTGCGGATTCTGCCGTGAACGGCCGCCGTGCTTCCCGGCCGGATCAGGTGACCCACGAGACCGCCCGGCACCACCGTCCGGGGAACGCTTGGCGGCGCCGTGGCGGCGGTGGCGCTGGCGGCCGCGAGTGCCGAGCCGGCCAGCAGGGCGAGTGTGGCGAGAGGCACACCCCATCGTCGTAGCATTCAGGCTCCTTGTGCCGATAGAGCTCCCCAGGCAAAGGGCGGATCGCGGGACGGCGCCGATTCGCGAAGGATTACCCTCTTGCCGGTCCTGCGGTGGGTTGCGACGAGTGCACTCGGAGTGAGAGTAACGGAATCCCGTAAACCAGAGAAGAGTTGAACGCACCTTGGGTGTTCAACTGCGTACATTCGGCGGTCGCCAGGCCCTGTCCGCAGAACCTCGCGTGTCCGCCCAAACGTTGACATTTGGCGACGTTCTGGTCTACTTTCGTTCATCCGACGTCAATGTTTGGGGAGCGAGCATGCGCCGGCCGCCAACTGTATCCCGTCCTGCCTGGCTTGCGGCGTTCCCGGGAACCGGCGGCGGGCGGCGGTCGCCGGTCGAGATCGTCGCGACCGCGGCCTCCTATGTAACGAGGACGCCGGCGGCGGAGTTCTCGGGACTGCGCGCGGGACGCTTCGGGCGGTGGACCGACGGCGTTACCGCGATGCGCGCTGACTGCATCGCCTTCGCCGGCCACTGGCGCGCGCACAACGACTTGGTGCTGGCCGAGCCCGGCCCGCTGTGGGTGGTGCTCGGTGACTCCACGGCCCAGGGGCTCGGTGCGCCGAGCCCGGATGGCGGGTACGTCGGCCAGGTGCTCGAGGAGCTACGGGCGCGCACCGGCCAGCCGTGGCGCGTGCTCAACCTGTCGGTCTCGGGCGCGCTCATCCGCGATGTACTGCGTGACCAGGTGCCCTTGCTGGCCACGCTGCCCGTTGCCCCCGACCTGGTGACCTGCGGAATCGGGGCCAACGACATCCTGTACAGCGCGCCCGCGAAACTCTTCGGCGACCTGCGTGCCGTGCTCACGGCGGTGCCCGACAACACGGTCGTCCTCGACCTGCCGCTTCCCGCCGGGTTCTGGGGGATCGTCGGCAAACTCTCCGTGCCCTACGTGGTGCGGATCAACCGGGCCATTCACGACGTCGCGCGAGCGCGCGGCCTGCCGGTGGCCGAGATCTCATCGCACTTCACCCGGCCGTGGACCGGGAAGTTCGCGTCCGATTACTTCCACCCCAGCCAGGACGGCTACCGTGACTGGACGCGCGCGCTGCTCGCCGCCATCCCGCCCGCGGCAGCCGCGCAGGCGGCCTTCTCGTAAGCTGCGGCCGGTCAGGCTCCGGCGGGTCAGGCTCCGGTCGGCGCCCCGCTCAGCCGCCGGTGCCGGGCTGGACGACGCCGATCGTGAGGATCTTGAGCTGCTTCGTGCACGCGGTGCTGGCGAACCGCACGTAGACCCGGCTGAACTGGTTTGGCGGGTACACCTGGATGTAGCCCGAGGAGACCGGGCCGCAGTCCGGCGCCGGGTAGTTGCGCGCGTCGGTGATCTTCAGCAGCGCATTTCCGATCGCTCCCGCCGCCAGCGTGACCAGACGCGGCGGAAGTGCCCTCGACCGCGTGGCCGCGGCGCCGATCTGCCTGACCGGGCTGCCGCCCGCCAGCGCGACTCCGGGGTAGCCGTAGAGCGTGCACGCCGCGCCGGAGATGTTCTTGAAGTCGAGCGCGATGTACGTCGAGCCCGCGGCGCCCTGGCCGGGGCCCATCGACACCTGCAGTGAGGTGGTCGCGCAGGGCCGGGGCCCCGGTCCCGCGGCGCCCGCCGAGCCGGCGGAGCCGACGGAGCCGGCGGAGCCGGAGGCGGCGCCGGCGGGGGACGGCGTGCCAGCGGCGGCGCTGGCGGAACCACCGGCCGCGGCATGCGCGACCGTGCTCGATGCGGTTGTGGTCGGGGATGCCGCTCCGGAGGGCGTGCTGCTGGTCGAGGCGCAGCCCGCGGCGAACGCCGCGGCGCAGGTGACCGCCGCACCGGCGATGACCCGCCGTGTGGCGGGCGGGAGGGCTGTGCGCGGAAGTGAGGTCATCCACGGGTCCCTTTCTGTGAGGCTCGCGGTAGATATGACGTCAACCCCGTCGCCACGGTTGCATCGTCCGCCCGCACCGCGAACGCCGCACCGCCGCACCGCGAACGCCGCACCGCCGCACCGCCGCACCGCCGGGCACGCGTACCCTGGGTGGGCGATGAGCATTCCGCTGCCCCCGACGTTCCGCCGTACCCGGGTACGCGTCGGCGAGGTCGGGATCAACACGGTGACCGCCGGGCACGGCAGCCCTGTGCTGTTGCTGCACGGCTACCCGCAGACGCACCTCATCTGGCATCACGTCGCCGCCGCGCTCGCCGAGCAGTACACCGTGGTCCTCACCGACCTGCGCGGATACGGTGACAGCGATAAGCCGCCCGGCGGCCCCGACCATCGCGCGTACGCCAAGCGCACCATGGCGCGCGACCAGGTGCTCGTGATGCGCGAGCTCGGGTTCGGCGAGTTCGCGGTGGCCGGGCACGACAGGGGTGGCCGGGTAGGGCACCGGCTCGCGCTCGACTACCCGGACGCCGTCACCGGGCTCGCGGTGCTCGACATCGTGCCGACCCGGCACGTCTTCGGCCATGCCGACGCGGCCTTCGGCCTCGGGTACTGGCACTGGTTCTTCCTGGCCGCCGGTGACGGAATCCCGGAGCGCCTCATCGGCTCCAACCCGGAGTTCTGGATACGAACCACGATGAACGCGCGCCAGCGGGCCGGCCTGCCGTTCGACCCCGCCGCCGTGGCCGAGTACGTCCGGTGTTTCGCCAGCCCGGAGGCGATCCACGCGAGCTGCGAGGACTACCGTGCCGCCGCGAGCATCGACCTCGCCGACGACGAGGAGTCCGCCTCCCGCGGCGACCGCGTGACCGCGCCGGTCCTCACCCTGTGGGGCTCCGACAGCTTCGTCGGCCGCCACTACGACGTGCTCGCCGTCTGGCGGCGGTACGCGACGAAGGTCACCGGCCAGGCCCTGCCGTGCGACCATTACCTCCCGGAACAGGCGCCCGCCGAGACCAGCTCCGCCCTCCTCAGCTTCCTGGCCGGCCTGGACAACAGCCGACGGTCCTTACAGTTTCCTTACGGAGCGTGAACCCCGGCATGTCAGGGAACGTGTACCTGGGTATGAGGGCTAGTACACGCGTTCTCCTCCTCCTCGCCGGAGCGGGGCTGCTGGCCGCCACGGCGGCGATTCACCTTGACCTGTACCTGACCGGGTACCGCACCATACCGACGATCGGCTGGCTCTTCCTGCTCCAGGTGATCGCCGCGTTTGCGCTTGCCGCCGCGGCCGGAGCGACGGCGTTCGTCCGCGGCGACGGGCCGCTGCCCCGCCTCGTGACGGCCGCCGGGGCCGGGTTCGCCGTCGCCACGCTCGGCGGCTACCTGCTGTCGCTCTGGGTCGGCCTGTTCGGGTTCAAGGAGGTGAGGACGACCGCGGGCACCGTCGCGGGGGTGATCGAGGTGGCCGCGTTCGCGGCGCTGGCGATGGTCGCTGCCGCGCCTGCGGCGGAAACCGGCAGGGCGAGCGAGGCCGTCCCGGCGCGCGCTGGCGCCAGGGTGGGCGGCTCTGGCGGCGCGGGCGGCTCTGGCGCGCCCGTGGGCGGTACTGCCGCGCCCGCGGGCGGCATCACCCCGGCCCGCGGCCTCGCGGGCGTGCGCGGCGCCGTGCCGGCCGTCGCGGCGCTGTCGGTGATCGCGCTCGCGGTCCTCGGCGGCTCGGTCGCGGCCGCGACCAGCGTGCCCGCCAGCGCTCCGGCCGCCACCGCGGGCGCCGGCACGGAGCTCAAGACCGCAACGATCGGCGGCGTGACCGTGCTCACCAACGCCAGGGGGCTGACGCTGTACTCGTTCGCGCCGGACACGCCCACCCGGTCGGCCTGCTACGGCAGTTGCGCCGCGTACTGGCCGCCGGTCACCGGAACCCCGGTCGCGGGCCCCGGCGTCACCGGCAAGACCGGCACGATCACCCGTACCGGCGGGGCCGTCCAGGTGACCTACGACGGGCACCCGCTGTACACCTACATCGGCGACACCGCGCCCGGCCAGGCGAGCGGCAACAACCTCAACCTGAACGGCGGCCTGTGGCGCGTGGTCCCGGCGGCCGGCACCCCCGGATCATGAGCGGCGCAGCAGATACTCCCACCCGGCGTGAAACTGCCGGTCAGACCACACGTCCGCACGCTTGGCCATGGTGTCCTCCTCCGTACCCCAGCGCCGCAGCGGCCCCGCCGCCATCGCGGCGAGCTGCGTCCGGCACGCACGGTCGAGCAGGATCGCGGTCATCACCGCGGTCGGCGTGTCGGCGCCGACCGCGACGATGCCGTGCTGCGGCATCAGGCAGGCGCGGGCCCCGCCGAGCGCCGCCGCCAGCGCGACGCCCAGCTCGCCCGTCTTGATCAGGCCGCCGGTCAGCGTGAAGCGCGGGATCTCCGGATAGGCGAACAGCGAGCCGGCGTGATCGAGCGGGCGCAGCGGAACGTCCAGCGCGGAGAACTGGTTCGCGGCCGGCGAGTGCGTGTGCACGACCGCGCCCGCATCCGGCCGTCGCGCCAGGATTCCGGTGTGGATCGGGTACTCGATGTGCCGCTTGCCGCTGCCCTCGAGCACCTCTCCTTCGGGGCTGACCAGGACGATTCTGCTGGCGTCGATCTCCTCCAGGCCCCAGCCCGCGCTCTTCATCCACACCCCGCGCCGGTCCGGGTCGCGGATTCCGGCGTGCCCCCACACCATGTCGTCCTGTCCGGCCGCGGCCAGCGCCCGGCTCGCCTGCACGGCGAGCGTGACGGCTTCGGCGGGGCTGGCCGGCTGGTAGGGCATGGCCCTCTTATATCGCTTCCGCCCACGCCCAGGGGCTTGTTACCGGTTAGAGCACGCGCGTCATGAACACGCTGTTCGGATCCGGCCGGTAGTCCGCGAACGGCTCGCAGTAGCCGAAGCCGAATTTCTCGTAGAGCCTCCTGGCGGGACGGAAGAACTCGGCTGAGCCGGTTTCCAGGCTCAGCCTGGTGAACCCCAGCCGCCTGGCCTCGGCGATGATGTGCTCGAGCATCAGCGACGCGATCCCGCTGCGCTTGCGCGCCGGCGCGGTGCGCATCGACTTCAGCTCGGCGTGCCTGGGATCCAGCCGCTTGATCGCGCCGCAGCCGACCAGCGTGCCAGCGTCCAGCACCGACCAGAACGTGACCTCGGGCCCGCGCAGCCCGTCGAGGTCGAGGGCATGCTTGCTCTCCGGCGGCGAGACCGACCGCATCTCCCGCACGTGCTCTTCGAGGAACCTGGCGATCTCGGGGCCAGAAAGGTCGTCCACCACGATCTTCACAGCGTTCGCCTCCCGTCGGCCCGGCACTCCGCCATCCGAACGACGATCATAAGGTGCCCCCGGCGCCCGCCCGCACCTCATTATTCGTCGCGCGGGGCCGGAGCCGTTGACCGTGCGCCCTCGTCTGGGACCTCACGATCAGGACCGCACAGGACGCGAACATCACCGAGATCCGCTCGAACCTCGTCATCTCCGCCCCCAACGTGACCATCACCGGGTCCCGCACCCATGATCGTGTGTTGTTCTGTTCGCAATTCCGAACCGAACAACACTCAATAACCGCGAAAGGGGGCTCACGGCGCCGGCGGCGCCAGGCGCGGGGCGGACGCACCGCGGGCGGGCGCGCCGCGGGCGGGCGCGCCGCGGGCGGACGCGCCGGGGCCGGGCTCGCTGTGGGTGTTTGACGTGGTCATCTCGTCCCCGCAGTGCGGGCAGGTGAGGATCGGGTGCCCCGCGTTGCCGCAAGGCTCGTGAACCAAAACGACGGGCGCCCCTGAGGGACCGGCCGCCCAGGTGTCTCCCCACTTCATCAGCGCGGCTATCACCGGGAACAGCGCCAGGCCCTTCTCGGTCGGCCGGTACTCGTAGCGCGGCGGATGGCTGGAGTACTCGTGCCGCTCCAGGATGCCCTGCTCGGTGAGCTTGCGCAGCCGGGCGGTGAGCACGCTGCGCGCCATGCCCAGGCTGGCCTGGATGTCGTCGAAGCGCCGGATGCCGCGGAACACGTCGCGCAGGATCAGCGGCGTCCACCACTCGCCGATCACGTCGAGGGTCTTCGCGATCGAGCAGTTCATCTCGGACAGGCTCGTCAGCCGCATGAGAGCACCATAGCACGGTAAGTCTCTTGACAAGACTCAACAGCGTTTGGAAGTGTTGGTCTCGTCAAAAGACTCACGGGCGGATTCCGGAGGTGGTTGATGGAGAGCACGCGCCCGGAGCAGGCTAGGCCTGCCGCGCGGCCGTGGGTGACGCTGCTGGTGCTGTGCCTGGGCATGTTCGCGATCCTGCTGGACACCACGATCGTGAACGTGGCGCTGCCCAGCCTGATCACCGGGCTGCACGCGTCGCTCGACGAGGCGCTGTGGGTGGTGAACGGCTACCTGCTGGTGTTCTGCGCGCTGCTGATCGTCGCCAGCCGGCTGGGCGACATGTGGGGGCCACGCCGGCTGTTCACGACCGGGCTCGCGCTGTTCACGCTCGCCTCCGCGCTCTGCGGAGCCGCCCAGTCGCCCGGCGAGCTGATCGCCGCCCGCGTCCTGCAGGGCGTCGGCGCGGCCGCCCTGTCGCCGCAGGCGATGGTGATCATCCAGCGGGTCTTCCCGCGGGACCGGATGGGCGCCGCGTTCGGCATCTTCTCCTCGATGGTCGGGCTGGCCGCGGTCAGCGGCCCGGTGCTCGGCGGCGTGCTCACCACGTACCTGACCTGGCGCTGGGTGTTCTACGTCAACCTGCCGATCGTCGCCGCCGGGATCGCGCTCGCCTACCTGTACGTGCCCGAGCCGCGCACCGGCCGAAAGCACCGGCTCGACCTCCCCGGCGTCCTGCTGTCCACGGCCGGGCTGTCCGCCGTCGTGTACGGGCTCATCGAGGGGCAGCGCTACGACTGGGGAACCGTGGCGGCCGGCATCACGATCCCGGAGATCATCGCCGCCGGCGCCCTGCTCCTGGCGGTGTTCGCGCTCTGGGAGCAAAGGCAGCAAGAGCCCCTGGTGCCGCTCGGCCTGTTCCGCGACCGGACGTTCACGATCATGGTCGTGCTGAACGTCGTGGTCCAGTTCGCCCTGCAGAGCATGCTCCTGGTCAACTCGATCAACCTGCAGTCGGTGCTCGGCTTCACCGCCGTGCACGCCGGGCTGACCGGCCTGCCGCTGACGCTGGCGCTGACCGCGCTGGCGCCGTTCGCGGGTCGGCTGACCGACCGGGTCGGCGGCAAGTTCGTCCTGCTGGCAGGCCTCGTCGTCTACGCGGCCGGCATCGCCGGGGTCGCCGCGGTGGCCGCGGTGAACGCGACGTCGCTGACGTTCGCCCCGGTGCTGTTCGTGGCCGGGCTCGGCATGGGCGCTATCTTCGCGCCGCTGGCCACCATGGCGATGCGGTCCGCCCCGCCACAGCTCGCCGGGGCGGCGTCCGGCGTGCTGAACACCGGCAGGCAGCTCGGCTCCACGCTCGGCGGCTCGGTCACCGGCGCGGTGCTGGCGTCCCAGCTCGCGGCCGCGCTCGGCACCCGCGCGGTGACCGCCGCGCGTGCGCTGCCGCCCGCCAGCCGCCCGGCGTTCACCGAAGGCTTCGGCCGCGCGGCGCGCGGCGGCCTGCAGGTGGGCCGCGGCCAGCTCGCGGCCGCCGTCCCGCACGGCACCCCGCCGCGCCTGGTCCCGGTGCTGCAGAGGCTGATCGGCGACGTCTTCGGGCACGCGTACGTCGCCGCGATGCGGCCGACGATCGCGGTCTCCGTCGGGCTGCTGCTCGCCGGGGCGGCGCTCTGCCTGCTGCTGCGGCGACCGGCGGCGCCACCGGTGAGCACGCAGACCGCGCCGGCCACCAGGACGGAAACCCTCGCCGTCGTTCCCGTCATCCCCGAAGCAGCCGGCCAGCCAGCGGGCGGCCACCTAGGGGACGGCTACCCAGCGGACCAGCAAACCGGAAGGGAATCAGCGCTATGACCGGACCGATCACCCGCCACCGGGACATCGATTCGCTCGAGACCGCGGCCGCGTGGCCGGGCGCCGACCGGGCGACGGTCGTGACGCTCGCCGCCAGGTACGTCGCGGCTGGCCTGGACGCCCAGGCGCACCGCTACTTCCAGCACATGTCCGAAACGAGCGGGGACCAGCCGCTGCCGCTCGCGCTCGCCGGCTTCTTCCAGGCGCGGGCGGGCGGCGACGTCAAGGCCGCGCTGGCCAAGCTGGACGCGGCCGCCGCCGCCGACCTCGGCCTGCCGCAGTACCTGCGCGGCCTCGCCCTCGCCGCCCTGCCGCCGGACCGGGAGCGAGCCGCACGTGCCGTCGCCGACCTGGAGTTCGTGCTGGCGGTCCGCGACCAGTTCCCCCCGCTGCTGATCCGGCCGGTTTATCAGGGGCTGGCGTCCGCGTACGAGGTGCTGGGGGAGGACGGCAGGGCCGCGGAGTTTTCCGAACGATCGGGGGTTCCCCGTGGCAGCGCACCGCTGTTCGGCACCGACTGGTTCAACGCCGCGGACGGCTTCCGGATGACCACGCCGGCCCTGGCGCGGCCGGAACCGGGCGTGGTCGTGGCGCGGGGCTACGACTTCGGTGACTTCGCGTTCATCCGCACGAGCGAGGGCGTGATCGCGATCGACGCCGGGACCGCGGAGCACCGGGTGCGCGCCGCGCTCACCGACGCCGGCTTCCCGCCCGGCACGGCGGTCACGCACGTGATCCTCACGCACGCCCACTTCGACCACGCCGGCGGGATCGGCGCGCTGCTGGGCCCGGGAACGACGGTGATCGTCCAGGCCGCCTTCCCGGCGGAGCAGGAACGGCAGCGGGGAAACCACATCCCGTTCCGTAACTTCACGGGGGAAACTGGAGGCGGCGGGCAGCCGGTCAGCCCGGACCAGCTGGTCGCGGAGCCTACCGCCCTGACCGTCGGCGGCACCGACCTGATGCTGTACCCGGTGACCGGCGGCGAGACGCCCGACGCGCTGATGATCCACCTGCCGGCCAGCGGGCTGCTGTTCACCGGCGACGTCATGATGCCCTACCTCGGCGCGCCGTTCTTCGCCGAGGGGTCGGCCGAAGGGCTGCTGGAGACCCTCCGGTTCATCCGCGATCTGCGGCCGCGCGCCCTGATCCAGGGGCACCCGCCGCTGACCAGCCTGTTCAGCGTGGACGCGATCGAGGGCCTGGAGGCCGCGCTCACCGGGCTGCGCGAGCATGTGCTCGACGGCATCGGCCGGGGGCTGACGCTGTCCGCCATCCTCGACGCCGCCTGCCTGCCTGACGCGCTGCGCGACCATCCACTGGCCGTGGTGCCGTACCTGGTGACGCGGGACAACTTCACCGCCCGGCTCTACCATCAGCGCACCGGCTACTGGCAGGCCGACGGGCAGGGGCTCGCGCCGGTGCCGGCGACCGCCCGCGCGGCGGCGCTGGACCTGCTGGCCGGGGGCGGCGAGGAGCCGTTCGTGCGGGCGGCCGGGGTACTGACCGGGCAGGGCGACCATGCCCTGGCGCTGGAGATCATCGAGCCCGGGCTGCTGCGCTACCCGTCGAGCGCCGCGCTGGCCCGGCTGCGGCAGGACACGCTGCGCCGCCTTGCCGAGCTGCACCAGCAGCTCGACCCGTTCCGTTTCCTCATCTACTCGGAACTCGCCGGCCTCGAAATCGGCCCCGTCCGATGAGGGGCCGTCCGCTAGGCTGAGGACATGGCCTTCATGGCGAGCCTGCTTCTCGCCGAGCCGCGCTGACATACCCGAGTCAGCGCGGCAGCCCCTCATGCATGAGGGGCTTTTTCATTTCCCGAGCTTCCCGAGCTTTCCCGGGCCCCGGACCCAGCGGGGCGCCCGGGCCGTCCCTACCAGGAGGACGTCCGATGGACGACGAGGCGCGGCCGTTCCGCTATGACGCGCGGCTGGCGGGCGAGATCGAGCTGAAGTGGCAGGACCGCTGGAAACGCGAGGGGACATTTCACTCGCCGAACCCGGCCGGGGCGCTTTCCGGGGGCTTCGCCGCGCCGGCGGAGCGGCCGAAGTTCTACCTGCTGGACATGTTCCCCTATCCCAGCGGCGCGGGCCTGCACGTCGGGCACCCGCTCGGCTACGTCGCCACCGACGTCTACGGCCGCTATCTGCGGATGACCGGGCATCACGTGCTGCACCCGTTCGGCTTCGACACCTTCGGGCTGCCGGCCGAACAGTACGCGCTCGAGACCGGCCAGCATCCCGCCGTCACCACGCGGGAGAACGCGGCGACCATGCGCCGCCAGCTCAGGCGGCTGGGACTCGGGCTCGACTGGCGGCGCGAGATCATGACCAGCGACCCCAGGTACTACCGCTGGACCCAGTGGATCTTCCTGCGTATCTTCGGCAGCTGGTACGACACCGAGGCCGGCCGGGCGAGGCCGGTCAGCGACCTGATCGCCGAGTTCGCTTCCGGGCGCCGCGCGGTACCCGGCGCCGGGCGGCCGTGGCACGAGCTGACGGCGACGCAGCAGCGGGACGCCGTCGACAGCCACCGGCTGGCCTACCGGTCGGAGCAGGTCGTCAACTGGTGTCCGGCGCTGGGCACGGTGCTCGCCGACGAGGAGGTGACCGGCGAGGGGCGCAGCGCGGTCGGCAACTATCCCGTGTACCGCAGGCCGCTGCGGCAGTGGATGCTGCGCATCACCGCGTACGCCGAACGGCTGCTGGCCGGCCTCGACGACCTGGACTGGCCGGAGAACGTCAAGCGGATCCAGCGCAACTGGATCGGCCCGCACGGCGGCCCGTACCACATGCGCGACTGGCTGTTCTCCCGGCAGCGGTACTGGGGCGAGCCGTTTCCGATCGTGTACGACGAGACGGGCCGCCCGCTCCCGCTGCCCGACTCGATGCTTCCCGTGCCGCTGCCGGAGATGGCCGATTTCCGCCCGGTGCCGCAGGACGACGCGAGCGAGCCGGTCCCCGCGCTGGGCCGCGTGCCCGGCTGGGCGGACGTCGAGCTCGACGTGGGTGACGGGCCGAAACGGTACCGGCGCGAGCTGAACGTGATGCCCCAGTGGGCCGGCTCGTGCTGGTACTACCTGCGCTATCTCGACCCGCACAACGACAGGGCGCTGGCCGGCCCGGACATCATGAGGTACTGGATGTGCCCGCGCGGCGTCGACCTGTACGTCGGCGGCGCCGAGCATGTCGTGCTGCACCTGCTGTACGCCCGGTTCTGGCACAAGGTGCTGTTCGACCTTGGCGTGACGGTGACACCCGAGCCTTTCGGCAGGCTGGTCAACCAGGGGATCGTCCAGGCGGACGCGTTCACGGACTCGCGCGGCGTGTTCGTGCCCGCCGCTGAGGTGACGCTCTCGGACGGGGCCTGCACCTACCGCGGTGAGCCGGTGACGCGGCGGGCGGGACGAATGGGCAAGAGCCGGAAGAACGGAATCAGCCCGGACGACATCTACCGTCAGTACGGGGCGGACACGCTCCGCCTGTACGAGATGGCGATGGGCCCGATCGACGCCGACCGGCCGTGGCGCACCGGCGACATAGCCGGCATGCACCGGTTCCTGCAGCGGCTGTGGCGGCTGATCATCGACGAGGAGACCGGTGAGACCCGCGTGGCCGCCGAGAGCGGCGTTGCGCGGGAGGCGCGCGCCGGCGGGCCGCGCCCGGGCGCGGGCGGAGGCGCGGCGCTGGACCCGGAGACCGCGCGGCTGCTGGCGGCCACGATCGTCGCGGTGCGCGAGGATTTCGCGGCGCTCAAGTTCAACACCGCCATCGCCCGCCTCATCGAACTCGCCGCTCACGCCGCGCGTGTAACGGCGGCGGGCTCCGGCGCCCCGGCGGCCGGCGGCGTGGCGAGCCCCGGCGCGCCGGCGAGCTCCGGCGGCCCGGCGGTCGGCGGCGTGGCGAGCCCCGG
>JAFAZE010000096.1 GCA_019239975.1 Streptosporangiaceae bacterium | reverse complement strand
GGCTTCGGGGGGGGCGGGCTTCGGGGGGCGGCCTCGGGGGCGGCGGGCCGCGGGGTGGGGCGGCCTCGGGGGCGGCGGCGCGAGACGTGGGCGGCGGCGGGGGGCCGTGGGGGGGCGACACCGGGGCGGCGGACGCCTGATCGGCACGTGTCAGGCCCGATACACGGCAGAATGAAGCACATGGCAACCCGACGCAGCGGAGGATCCGCGCCGCCCCCGGCAGATTTCGAAGAGAACATCGTCGACATCGACGTCGCCGAGGAGATGCGCGGCAGCTATCTCGAATACGCGTACAGCGTCATCTACCAGCGGGCGCTGCCCGACGCGCGGGACGGCCTCAAGCCGGTCCAGCGGCGGATCCTGTACCAGATGAACGAGATGGGCCTGCGGCCGGATCGCGGGCACGTCAAGTGCGCCCGGGTTGTCGGGGACGTGATGGGCCGGCTGCACCCGCACGGCGACGGGGCGATCTACGACGCGCTGGTGCGGATGGCCCAGCCGTGGGCGATGCGGCTGCCGCTGGTGGACGGGCACGGGAACTTCGGCTCGCTGGGCGGCGACGACGCGCCGGCCGCGATGCGGTACACCGAGGCCCGGCTGACGGCCGCCGCGATGGAGATGGTCAGCGGCATCGACGAGGACACCGTCGACTTCATCCCGAACTACGACGGCACCGAGCAGCAGCCCGACGTCCTCCCCGCGGGCATCCCGAACCTGCTGGTCAACGGCACGTCCGGCATCGCGGTCGGGATGGCGACGAACATGGCGCCGCACAACCTGGGCGAGGTGATCGCCGCCGCCCGCCACCTGATCAAGCACCCCGACGCGTCGCTGGACACGCTTATGCGCTTCGTGCCCGGCCCGGACCTGCCCACCGGGGGCAGGATCGCCGGCCTGGAGGGCGTCAGGGAGGCGTATGAGACCGGCCGCGGCATCTTCCGCACCCGGGCGTCGGCCAGGATCGAGCAGATCACCCCGCGGCGCACCGGCATCGTCGTCACCGAGCTGCCGTACGGCGTCGGCCCGGAGAGGGTGATCGGCCGGATCAAGGACCTGGTCCAGGCCAGGAAGCTCAACGGCATCGCCGACCTGAAGGACCTCACCGACCGGCAGCGCGGCCTGCATCTCGTGATCGAGGTCCGCAGCGGCTTCAACCCCGAGGCGGTGCTGGGCGAGCTGTACCGGCTGACGCCGATGGAGGAGACGTTCGGCATCAACAACGTCGCGCTGGTCAACGGCCAGCCGCGCGTCCTGGGCCTGCGCGACCTGCTGACGATCTACGTGGACCACCGCATCGAGGTGACGCGGCGGCGCAGCGAGTACCGGCGGCGCAAGCGCACCGACCGGCTGCACCTGGTCGACGGCCTGCTCATCGCGCTGCTGAACATCGACGAGGTGATCCAGGTCATCCGGTCCAGCGACGACCCGGCGGCCGCGAAGTCGCGCCTGATGGAGATCTTCGACCTCTCCGAGATCCAGGCGCAGTACATCCTGGACACCCCGCTGCGCCGGCTGACCCGCTACGACCGCCTGGAGCTCGAGCGCGAGCAGGAGACGCTGCGCACCGAGATCGCCGAGCTCACCGAGATCCTCGAGTCCGACACCCGGCTGCGCGAGCTGGTCAGCGGCGAGCTGGCGGACGTGGCGAAGAGGTTCGCCACCCCGCGGCGCACGGTGCTGCTGGAGGGCGGCGGCGAGGCGGTGGCCGCCGCGGTCCCGCTGGAGGTCGCGGACGACCCGTGCGTCGTGCTGATGTCCGCGACCGGGCTGATCGCGCGCTTTTCTTCAGGTCCAGGGGATACCGAACGGATGCTGCCTTCGCCCCTGGCCGAGGCGGGCCGCGCCGCCAACGACGTCGTGGCGTCCGCCGTCGCGTCGACGGCACGCGCGGCGATCGGCGCGGTGACCTCGGCCGGCCGGATGATCAAGCTCAGCGTGCTCGAGGTGCCCGCGCTGCCGCCGAACGGGTCCGCGCTGAGCCTGACCGGCGGCGCGCCGGTGACCGAGTTCGTCTCGCTCTCTTCGGGAGAGACCGTGGTCGCGCTCGCGTCGCTCGACTCGCCTGGGGCGGGGGTGGCACTGGGCACGGCCAGCGGGGTCGTCAAGCGCGTGCTGCCCGACTACCCGCAGGCCAGGGACGAGTTCGAGCTGATCACCCTGAAGGAGGGCGACCGGGTGACCGGTGCCGCGCAGCTCGCGTCGGAGACGGACGAGCTGGTGTTCATCACCAGCGACGCGCAGCTTCTGCGGTTCCCGGCGTCCGCGGTGCGCCCGCAGGGCAGGGCGGCCGGCGGGATGGCCGGCATCCGGCTGTCGGCGGGCACGTCGGTGATCTGGTTCGGCGCGGTGGACGCCGCGTCGGCCGCGGGCACGCCGGTGGGGCCGCCGGGCACCTTCTCCCCCGCCGTGGTGGTCACCGTCGCGGGCAGCGCCGGGGCGCTGCCGGGCACCAGCGCCGGGAGCGTGAAGGTCACCCCGATGCACGAGTTCCCTGGCAAGGGCCGCGCGACCGGCGGGGTGCGCTGCCACCGGTTCCTCAAGGGCGAGGACGCGCTGATCACCGCCTGGGCGGGCCCGGGGCCCGCGCTGGGCACGACCGAGGCGGGCACGCCGGTTGAGCTGCCCGCCCCGCTCGGCAAGCGGGACGGATCGGGCATCGCGCTGTCGGCGCCGCTCGCGTTCATCGGCGGCGGCGCCCGCATGGCGTAGCCGGGGGTGGTACCCCGCACGGCGTAGCCCGGGGTGGTACCCCGCACGGCGTAGCCCGGGGTGGCGCCCCGCACGGCGTAGCCCGGGGTGGTACCCCGCACGGCGTAGCCGGGGTGGTGCTCTGTACGCCTTCCGTGGTCACAAACCGGGCGAAATGGTACAACTACTCGCCGGTACGCGTACAAAGCAGCCGACGGGTGGGGGCGGAGGGTGCCCTCGGGTGGGGGCGGGCGGGTTAGGTGTCGATGCGGGAGGGGTCTAGTTCGGCGGCGGCGCCGACTATGAAGTCGCGGCGGGGGGTTACTTCGGTGCCCATGAGGAGGTTGAAGATTTCGGCCGCGGCGGTGGCGTCCTCGATCCTGATGCGGCGGAGCGTGCGGTGGCGCGGGTCCATCGTGGTCTCCGCGAGCTGGGAGGCGTCCATCTCGCCCAGGCCCTTGTACCGCTGCACCGGCTCCTTCCACCGCTGCCCGCGGCGCTCGAACTCCAGCAGCAGGCGGTGCAGTTCCGCGTCCGAGTAGGTGTAGTTGTACTTCGCCTGGCCCTTGCGCGGGTTGGACAGCTCCACCCGGTGCAGCGGCGGTACGGCGGCGAAGACCCGCCCCGCGTCGAGCATCGGCCGCAGGTAGCGGTGGAACAGCGTGAGCAGCAAGGTCCTGATGTGCGCGCCGTCCACGTCCGCGTCCGCCATGAAGATGACCCGCTGGTACCTGGCGGAGTCGAGGTCGAACGAGCTGCCCGAGCCGGCGCCGATCACCTGGATGATCGCGGCGCACTCGGCGTTCTTCAGCATGTCGGCCAGCGAGGACTTCTGCACGTTGAGGATCTTGCCGCGGATCGGCAGCAGCGCCTGGAACTCCGAATTGCGCGCCAGCTTCGCCGTGCCGAGCGCCGAGTCGCCCTCGACGATGAACAGCTCGCTGCGGTCGTCGGTGGACCGGCAGTCCACCAGCTTCGCCGGCAGCGACGAGCTGGCCAGCGCCGACTTGCGGCGCTGGTTCTCCCGGTGCTCGCGCGCCGCGATCCGCGCCTTCGCGGCCGACACGACCTTGTCGAGTACCGCGCGCGCCTGCTGCTTGGCGCCGCGCGGCGGGGTCTCGATATAGGACTTGAGCTGGGCGCCGACGACCTGCGCCACGATCCGCGACGCCGCCGGGGTGCCGAGCACCTCCTTGGTCTGGCCCTCGAACTGCGGCTCGGGCAGCCGGACGGATATGACCGCGGTCAGCCCTTCGAGCACATCCTCCTTGGTGACAGGCTCGTCGCCGTTCTTCAGCAGCCGCGCGGCGCGGAGCTGGTCGTTGAGCGTGCGCACCATGGCGCGCTCGAACCCCGTGACGTGGGTACCGCCATGCGGCGTGGCGATGACGTTCACGAACGGCCGGAGCACTGTGTCGTAGCCGGTGCCCCACTGGATCGCCACGTCGACCTCGAGTTCCCGTTCCACCTCGGTGGGGGTCATGTGGCCCTTGTCGTCGAGGACCGGCACGGTCTCGGTGAACCGGCCGGAGCCGGTGAGCCGCAGCACGTCGGTCACCGGGTCACTCGACGCGAGGTGCTGGCAGAACTCGCTGATGCCGCCGTCGAAGCGGAATTCGGCTTCGCGGGGCGCGGGGGCGGCCGGGGCGCCGTCGTGGTCCGGGGCCGCGGTCTCGGCCAGGCGCTCGTCGTGCACGCAGATGGTCAGCCCGGGAACCAGGTAGGCGGTCTGGCGGGCCCGCTCGGTCACCGCCTCGAAGCTGAACCGGGCGTCCCGGAGGAACACCTGCCGGTCCGGCCAGAACCGGATTCTGGTGCCGGTCACCTTCTTGCCCACCCGGCCCAGCTGGCGCAGCCCCGACCGGCGGGCGAAGTCCGCGGCCGGGCCCGGGCCGGCGAACTCGCCGGTGACTCCGCGCCGGAAGCTGGCCGCCCAGGTCTGGCCGTCCCGGTCCACCTCGATGTCCAGCCGGGCGGCCAGGGCGTTGACCACCGAGGCGCCCACACCGTGCAGGCCGCCGGACGCCGTGTACGAGCCGCCGCCGAACTTGCCGCCCGCGTGCAGGCGGGTCATCACCAGCTCAACGCCGGTGAGCCTGGTCTTCCGCTCCACGTCGACGGGGATGCCGCGGCCGTTGTCGTGGACCGCGGCGGAACCGTCGGCGTAGAGGATCACGTCGACTCGCGTGCAATGCCCGCCCAGCGCCTCGTCCACCGCGTTGTCGAAGATCTCCCAGAGGCAGTGCTGCAGGCCGCGGCTGTCCGTGGACCCGATGTACATGCCCGGCCGCTTGCGCACCGCCTCGAGGCCCTCCAGGACCGAGAGATGCCGGGCGGTGTAGGCGCCGTCGGCGGCACGGTCCGTGCCTACCCGGGCTGCGGTGGCGGTGAGGGGGGGCACGGCCGACAGGTCTCCTTCCGCGGATCGCTAGGTGGCTACCCGGCTGGGATGGATACGGGCAAAGCCCAGGGGCGCCTCACCGAAGGGTAACGTCCCGGGCTCGATGCCGTGGCACGCCACGCCGGACGGGGACGCGAATATGTGATCGAGCCCGAGCGCGCGGCGCGTCTCCGAGCCGAGTGTGAGGCGGAGATGAGCGCGCTGGCCGGGTCTCCCGGAGGCGAGCGGGAGGCACAACCGGGAGGCGGAGGTGCCCAGCGTACGTGTCATAGCGCCACATTCGGGGTAAGTATCCCTGTACCCACGGGTATCTCACTGGTGACTGCCCGCGCGACAGCCCTCACCGGTTTGGTGCCAGCCGCGGTGGTAGACGACGATGAAGTGCGGTTTTCGCTAGTGGCGTACACCACTCGGCGTGGGGAAGACTGACGCCAGGGTATGTGTTGTGCTGTGCTGTAAGGAACAGGCAGCAATCGGAGCCAGACGGCTGTGAGATGCCGGAGGCACGAGGCGAGGAAGGCGACGTTGACCGGAGCTATAGCCCCCACCAAGCCGCTCACCGCCCTGGACGTCTGCGACCGTTGCGGCGCCCAGGCGTACGTCCGTGTCCTGCTCCCGAACTCGGGGGAGCTGCTGTTCTGCGCGCACCACGGCCGGGAACACGCCAAGGCCCTGGCGAAGGTAGCCGTCGACATCCAGGACGAGAGCCAGCGGCTGACTGAACCCGAGAAGAATTGAGCGCTAGGTTAGTACCGAGAACCCAGCCCAGCCACGTGCGGCAGGGTAGGACACATATCCCCACTAACACGTGCGGCCGCCAATCCGGCGGTCGCGCCAGCATGCCCATCGTGCGGTCCGCGAGGGCCTACGGCCCCCCGGCCGCGCGATGATACGGCGAGCACCGCAGCGGGCCACAGCGAGCACCGCAGCGGGCCACAGCGAGACCACGGCAGCACCGCAGCGGGGCGCGGCGGGTAACGCAGCGGGACCACGGCGAGAACCGCAGCGAGCATCGCAGCAGGACCACGGCGGCACCGCAGCGGGACCACGGCGGGCAGCGCAGCTGCGCTGCATACGGCGAGAACCGCAGCGGTCACGGCTGGTAGCGCGGAGTGAGCCGCGATCGCGGCTCACTTTCCGCGATCACGCGGCCCGCGGGAGGCCCTTAGGCCTCCCCGGCCGCGCGATGATACGGCGAGCACCATAGCCAGGCCGGGGGGTCCGGGGGGTCGCCCTCTGGGCGACCCCCCGGGATAACGGAACTCAATCCAGGTAGTCCCTGAGCACCTGGGAACGGGACGGGTGGCGGAGCTTGGACATGGTCTTCGACTCGATCTGCCGGATCCGCTCCCGCGTCACCCCGTAGACCTTGCCGATCTCGTCCAGCGTCTTCGGCTGCCCGTCGGTCAGCCCGAAGCGCATGGAGACCACGCCCGCCTCGCGCTCGGACAGCGTGTCGAGCACCGCCGAGTTCAGCATCATCCGCGCCGCGATCTCGGCGGGCGCCTCGGCCTGCGCGTCCTCGATGAAGTCGGCCAGGTTGGAGTCGTCCTCCTCGCCGACCGGTGAGTCGAGCGACAGGGGATCCTGCGAGATGCGCATGATCTCCCGCACACGCGCCGGCGTCATGCCGACCTTGTCGGCGAGCTCCTCGACCGTCGGCTCGCGCTCGAGCTCTTGCAGCATCTGACGCTGGATG
>JAFAZE010000082.1 GCA_019239975.1 Streptosporangiaceae bacterium | reverse complement strand
GGCGCCGCTGTCCTCGCCCCGCCCGTACGGCTCGTACTTCGACGATGTCGCGGACGCGCTCGGCGGCGCGCTCGAGGCCGCCGGGCTCGGCTTCTCCGACGCGATCGAGCGGGTGGTCGTCGACCGCGGCGAGCTCACCTTCCACGTGCGCCGCGAGCGGCTGCCCGAGGTGGCGGCGAAGCTGCGCGACGACCCGGCGCTCCGCTTCGAGGTGTGCACCGGCGTCTCCGGCGTGCACCACCCCGACGACACCGGGCGCGAGCTGCACGCCGTCTACCACATGCTGTCGATCACGCACAACCGGCGGGTGCGGCTCGAGGTGAGCGCCCCCGACGCCGACCCGCACATCCCGTCGATCGTGAGCGTCTACCCGGGCAACAACTGGCACGAGCGGGAGACCTGGGACTTCTTCGGGATCATCTTCGACGGGCACCCGGCGCTGACCCGGATCGAGATGCCCGACGACTGGCGGGGGCACCCGCAGCGGAAGGACTACCCGCTGGGCGGCATCCCCGTCGAGTACCGCGGCACCAAGGTGCCGCCGCCGGATGAGCGGAGGTCGTACTCATGACGACGGAAGTACCGCACGCGACGCCGGGCGCGACCGCGGCCGATGCCGACGCCGCCGAGGGGCGCGTGTACAGCGTCGCCGGCCAGGACTGGGACGAGATCCTCGCCGAAGGCGACGTGGAGCGGGGCGAAGCCGAGCGGATCGTCATCAACATGGGCCCGCAGCACCCGTCCACGCACGGGGTGCTGCGGCTGATCCTGACCCTGGACGGGGAAACCGTCACCGAGGCCCGGGCGTCCATCGGCTACCTGCACACCGGCATCGAGAAGAACACGGAGTACCGCACCTGGACGCAGGGTGTCACGTTCGTCACCCGCGCCGACTACCTGATGCCGTTCCACAACGAGGCCGCCTACTGCATGGCCACCGAGCGGCTGCTCGGCATCGAGGACCAGATCCCGGAGCGGGCGCAGATCATCAGGGTGCTGATGATGGAGCTCAACCGGATCACCTCGCACCTCGGCGGGATCGGCCCGTTCGGCATGGAGCTCGGCGCGACGACGATCTTCCTGCAGGGCGTGCGGCTGCGGGAGAACATCCTCGACCTGTTCGAGATGATCACAGGCCTGCGGATGAACCACGCCTACTTCCGGCCCGGCGGTGTCATCCAGGACCTGCCGCCCGGCGCCCTCGAGGCGGTCCGCGACCTGCTCGGCGAGGCGCCCCGGCTGGTGCGGGACCTGCGCTCGCTGATCGACGCCAACCCGGTCTTCGTGGCCAGGACGAAGGGCATCGCGTACCTGGACCTGGAGGGCTGCATGGCTCTCGGCGTGACCGGGCCGATGCTGCGCGCCACCGGGCTGCCCTGGGACCTGCGCAAGTCGCAGCCGTACTGCGGTTACGAGACGTACGACTTCGACGTGCCGGTCACCGGCACCTGCGACGCGTACGGCCGGTACGCGGTCCGGATGGCGGAGATCGAGGAGTCCCTGAAGATCGTCGGGCAGTGCGTGGACCGGCTGGCGAACCGCCAGGCCGCCAGCGACCCGGTGATGATCCAGGACGCCAAGATCGGCTGGCCCGCCCGGCTGTCGCTCGGGCCGGACGGCATGGGGCCGTCGCCGGAGCACATCGCGCACATCATGGGCCAGTCCATGGAGGCGCTCATCCACCACTTCAAGCTGGTGACCGAGGGCTTCCGGGTACCGGCCGGGCAGGCGTACGCGGCGATCGAGTCGCCGAAGGGCGAGCTCGGCTGCCACGTGGTCAGCGACGGCGGCACCAGGCCGTACCGGGTGCACCTGCGTGACCCGTCGTTCAACCACCTGCAGGCGATCGCCGCGATGTGCGAGGGCGGGCTGGTCGCGGACGTGATCCCGGCGATCGCGTCCATCGACCCCGTGATGGGAGGCGTTGACAGGTAATGCCGTTCAGCGATGAGGCGCTGGCCCGCCTGGAGGCGGACGCCGCCGAGATCATCGGCCGCTACCCGCGGCCGCGTTCCGCGCTGCTGCCGCTGCTCCATCTCGTGCAGGCGGAGGAGGGGTTCGTCTCCACCGACGGCATCAGGTTCTGCGCCGGCCGGCTCGGGCTGACCGAGACCGAGGTGACGGGGGTGGCGAGCTTCTACACGATGTACCGCCGGCGTCCCGGCGGTGAGTACAACGTCGGCGTCTGCACGAACACGCTGTGCGCCGTCATGGGCGGCGACCAGCTTCTCGCCGAGCTGTCCGAGTACCTCGGAGTGGAGGAAGAGCAGACGACCGAGGACGGGAAGATCACCCTCGAGCACGTGGAATGCAACGCGGCCTGCGACTACGCCCCCGTCGTCATGGTCAACTGGGAGTTCTTCGACAACATGACCCCGGACTCGGCACGCCGGCTCGCCGACGACCTGCGCGCGGGAAACAACGTCGTGCCGTCCCGCGGGCCGCGGCGGCTGTGCACCTTCCGCGAAGCGTCCCGGATACTCGCCGGCTTCCCGGACGGCCAGGCCGGTGACGGTCCCGCCGCCGGGGAGGCCAGCCTGCTCGGGCTCAGGATCGCCCATGAGCGCGGCTGGAAGGCGCCGGAACCGCCGGCGGAACCCGTGGGCTCCGGCCAGCAGGACGGTGCGCGGTGACCGACACGCTCACCCCGGTCCTGACCGCACAGTGGGACCAGCCGGACGCCTTCACGCTCGCCGGCTACCGGCGCGCCGGAGGCTACCAGGGGCTGCCGAAAGCGCTGTCCATGGGACCCGACGCCGTGATCGCCGCGGTGAAGGAATCCGGGCTGCGCGGACGTGGCGGCGCGGGCTTCCCGACCGGCATGAAGTGGTCGTTCATCCCGCAGGGCGACGGCAAGCCGCACTACCTCACGGTCAACGCCGACGAGTCCGAGCCGGGCACCTGCAAGGATGTCCCGCTGATGATGGCGAACCCGCACGCGCTCATCGAGGGCGCCATCATCACCTCGTTCGCGATCAGGGCGGGCCACGCGTTCATCTACGTGCGCGGCGAAGTGCTGCACGTCATCCGGCGGCTGCAGGCCGCGGTCGCCGAGGCCTACGAGGCGGGCTATCTCGGCACGGACATCCTCGGCTCCGGTTACGGCCTCGAGCTCGTGGTGCACGCCGGGGCGGGCGCCTACATCTGCGGCGAGGAGACCGCGCTGCTCACCTCGCTCGAGGGCTACCGCGGGCTGCCCAGGAACCGGCCGCCGTTCCCCGCCGTCGAGGGTCTGTACGCCAGCCCCACGGTGATCAACAACACCGAGACGATCGCGAGCGTCCCGTCGATCATCGCCAACGGCGCGCAGTGGTTCAGCGGCCTCGGCACGGAGAAGTCGAAGGGATACGGGATCTTCTCGTTGTCCGGGCACGTCGCCAACCCGGGCCAGTTCGAGGCGCCGCTCGGCATCACGCTGCGCGAGCTGCTCGACCTGGCCGGCGGCGTCCGGGCCGGGCACCGGCTGAAGTTCTGGACGCCCGGCGGCTCGTCGACGCCGATCCTGACCGATGCCCACCTCGACGTCCCGCTCGACTTCGAGGGCGTCGCCGGCGCCAGGTCCATGCTCGGCACCCGGGCGCTGCAGATCTTCGACGAGACCACCTGCGCGGTGCGCGCGGCGCTTCGCTGGACCGAGTTCTACCAGCACGAGTCCTGCGGGAAGTGCACGCCCTGCCGGGAAGGGACCTACTGGATGGTGCGGGTGCTCGAGCGGCTGGAGCACGGCGAGGGCAGCGAGGACGACCTCGAGAAGCTGCTCGACATCTGCGACAACATCGTCGGCCGCGCGTTCTGCGCGCTCGGCGACGGAGCGGCCGCCCCGGTCCAGTCCACGATCCAGTTCTTCCGCGACGAGTTCCTCCAGCACCAGAAGGAGGGCGGCTGCCCGTTCGATCCCGCCGCGTCAACACTGTGGGCCAACGGAGCCAGGTAACCACATGACCATCCAGACGACCACCGACACCGTCAGCGTCACCATCGACGGCTTCGAGATCGCGGTGCCCAAGGGCACCCTGATCATCCGCGCCGCCGAGCTGCTCGGCATCCAGATCCCGAGGTTCTGCGACCATCCGCTGCTCGACCCCATCGGCGCCTGCCGTCAGTGCCTGGTCGAGGTGGAGGGACAGCGCAAGCCGCTCGCCTCGTGCATCACCCCGTGCACCGACGGCATGGTGGTGCGCACCCAGCTCACGTCGCCCGTCGCGGACAAGGCGCAGCAGGGGGTGATGGAGTTCCTGCTGATCAATCACCCGCTCGACTGCCCGATGTGCGACAAGGGCGGCGAGTGCCCGCTGCAGAACCAGGCGATGTCCAACGGCCGGGGGGAGAGCAGGTTCGCCGAGGAAAAGCGCGAGTTCGCCAAGCCGGTGGCGATCTCCACCGAGGTGCTGCTCGACCGCGAGCGGTGCATCTCCTGCACCCGGTGCACCCGGTTCTCCGAGGAGATCGCCGGCGACGACTTCATCGAGTTCATCAACCGCGGGCCCAGCCAGTTCATCGGCACCGCGAAGGGTGCCCCGTTCAACTCCTACTTCTCCGGCAACACCGTGCAGATCTGCCCGGTCGGCGCGCTGACCGGAGCCGCCTACCGGTTCAAGTCCCGCCCGTTCGACCTGGTGTCCACGCCGAGCGTGTGCGAGCACTGCGCGTCCGGGTGCCGGCTGCGCACCGACCACCGGCGCGGCCGGGTCACCCGGCGGCTGGCGGCCGACGACCCGATGGTCAACGAGGAGTGGAACTGCGACAAGGGCCGCTGGGCGTTCACCTACGCCACCGAGCCTGACCGGCTGACCACGCCGCTGGTGCGCGACGCCGACGGTGTGCTGCGCCCGGCCTCCTGGCCGGCCGCGGCCGAGGCGGCCGCCCGCGGGCTGATGGCGGCGCGGGACGCGGCGCCCGGCCAGCCCCGCGGCGCCGGCGTGCTGGCCGGCGGCAGGCTCACGCTGGAGGACGCCTACGCCTACGCGAAGTTCGCGAGGCTGGCGCTCGGCAGCAACGACATCGACATGCGCGCCCGGCCGCACTCGGCCGAGGAGGCGCTCTTCCTCGCCGCGCGGGTGGCGGGCCGGGAGATCGGGGTCAGCTACACGGACCTGGAGACCGCCCCGGCGGTGCTGCTCGCCGGGTTCGAGCCCGAAGACGAGTCGCCCATCGTGTTCCTGCGGCTGCGGAAATCGGTCCGGGGGGGCGGCCCGCGGGTGTTCTCCGTCGCGGCGCTCGCCTCCCCCGGGCTCACCAAGCTGTCCGGGGAGCTCATCCCCACGGTGCCAGGCGACGAGGCCGGCGCGCTGACGGCGCTCGCCGCGGGCGACGGCCCGGCGGCCGCGGCGCTCACCGCGCCGGGTGCGCTGATCCTCGCCGGGGAGCGGCTCGCCGAGGTGCCGGGAGCGCTGGCGGCGGCGGTCCGGCTCGCCGAGGCGAGCGGCGCGCGGCTCGCCTGGATACCGCGCCGCGCCGGGGAGCGCGGCGCGATCGAGGCCGGCGCGATGCCCGGGCTGCTGCCCGTCGGCAGGCCGGTGACGGACCCGCAGGCGCGCGCCGAGGTGGCGCGGATCTGGGGCAAGAGCACGCTGCCGGACGAGCCGGGCCGTGACACGGCGGCCATGCTCGCGGCCGCGGAAAAGGGAGAGCTCGGCGCGCTCGTCGTCGCCGGGGTGGACCCGGCGGACCTGCCGGACCCGGCCGCCGCCCTGCGCGCGCTCGAGATGACGCCGTTCGTGGTCAGCCTCGAGCTGCGGGTGAGCGCGGTGACCGACCGCGCGGACGTGGTGTTCCCGGTCGCGGCGGTGGCCGAGAAGGCGGGCACGTTCGTGAACTGGGAGGGGCGTGGCGGATCGTTCGCCGCCGCGCTGCGCGTTCCCGGGGTGCGCACCGACCTGTACGTGCTCGGCGCGCTGGCCGATGAGATGGACGTTCACCTGGGCCTGCCCGACGCGGCCTCGGCGCGCGCGGAGCTGGCCACGCTCGGGACCTGGCGCGGCGCGCGCCCGGCCGCCCCGGGCACCGGCAGGGCGGCGCGCCCGGCCGAGCTGCCGGCCGGCGAGGCCTACCTGGCCACCTGGCACCAGCTGCTCGACAACGGCCGGATGCAGGACGGTGAGCCCTACCTGGCGGGCACGGCACGCGACGCGGTCGCGCGGATGTCGGCGGCGACCGCGGCCGGCGCGGGCGTGAGCGACGGCGATAAGGTCACGGTTGCGACCGGCCGGGGCTCGGTGACGCTGCCCGTGGAGGTCGTGCCCATGGCCGGCCAGGTGGTCTGGCTGCCGGCCAATTCGTGGGCTTCAGGGGGTGGCCTGCCCGGCCTGCCCGGCGAGGCCAGCATGGCCGCCGCCGGCGGCGGCGTGCGTGGCCGGCTGGGCGCCGGCCACGGGTCCAGGGTGACGCTGAGGAGGGCGGAATGAGGCACGTGCTCGCGGCGGACCCGACGCTGACCGACTTCAGCCAGCTCATCTGGTGGATGGTGCTGCTCAAGGTCGCGATCGTCTTCGTCTTCCTGCTGCTGACCACGATCTTCATGATCTGGTTCGAGCGCCGGGTCATCGGCCGGATGCAGAACCGGCCCGGGCCGAACCGCGCCGGGCCGCTCGGCCTGCTGCAGCCGGTCGCCGACGCGCTCAAGCTGCCGCTGAAGGAAGACATCATCCCGACCGGGGTGGACAAGCTGGTGTTCGTCGCGGCGCCCATCATCGCCGCGGCGCCGTCCTTCGTCGCCTTCTCGATCATCCCGTGGGGGCCGACGGTCTCGGTCTTCCACCACCGCACGCCGCTGCAGGTCGCCGACCTGCCGGTCGCGGTGCTGCTGGTGCTGGCGATGAGCTCGATCGGCGTGTACGGGATCGTGCTCGCCGGCTGGGCGTCCCGCGGGCCGTACTCGCTGCTCGGCGCGCTGCGCTCAACCGCCCAGGTGATCAGCTACGAGATCGCGATGGGCCTGTCCTTCGTGGCCGTCTTCCTGTACGCGGGCTCGCTGTCCACCACCGCGATCGTCGCCGCGCAGCAGCACTTCTGGTACGCCTGGCTGCTGCCGGTGTCGTTCCTCGTCTACCTGGTGACCATGGTCGGCGAGACCAACCGGGTGCCGTTCGACCTGCCCGAGGGCGAGGGCGAGATCGTGGCCGGCCACATGACCGAGTACTCGTCGATGAAGTTCGCCATGTTCTACCTGGCCGAGTACATCAACATGACCACCGTGGCGGGGCTGGCGACGACGCTGTTCCTCGGCGGGTGGCGGGCGCCGTGGCCGGTATCGCTGTGGGCGGGCGCGAACAGCGGCTGGTGGCCGGTCCTGTGGTTCCTGATCAAGGTCTTCATCCTGCTGTTCGGCTACGTCTGGCTGCGCGGCACGCTGCCCCGGGTGCGTTACGACCAGCTGATGGCGCTCGGCTGGAAGATCCTGATCCCGCTGTCCATCGTCTGGATCCTGCTGATCGCGACCGTCCGCGCGTGGCGGAACGAGACGCACTCCGGCGTCGTGTACGGCACGGCGGGCTTCGTCCTCGTTCTCATCGTGATCCTCGCCTGGGCCTGGGACAGCGGCGCGCAGCGGCATGCCGCCAGGCTGGCCGGCGGGTACCAGGAAGGGGCCGCCGAACCCGCGGTGGCCGACGGCGGCGACGCCGCCCAGAGCTTCCCGGTGCCACCACTCGACCTGCCGCACTACCACGGCATCGGAGTCCGCGGCGGAGCCGAACCGGGCTCCGGCGCCATAACCGGGTCCGGAGCCAGCAAGGAGGTTACCGGTGCTTGACTTCCTCAACCCCGTCAAGGGGTTCGGGGTCACCTTCCACGAGATGTTCCGCAAGGTGGACACCGTGATGTACCCGGAGGAGAAGCGGCCGACCGCGCCGCGTTTCCACGGTCATCACCAGCTCAACCGGTGGCCGGACGGCCTGGAGAAGTGCATCGGCTGCGAGCTGTGCGCCTGGGCCTGCCCCGCCGACGCCATCTACGTGGAGGGCCGCGACAACACGCCCGAGGAGCGTTACTCGCCCGGCGAGCGCTACGGCCACGTCTACCAGATCAACTACCTGCGCTGCATCCTCTGCGGCCTGTGCATCGAAGCGTGCCCGACCAGGGCGCTCACGATGACCAACGAGTACGAGATCGCGGACGACAACAGGGAGAGCCTCATCTGGACCAAGGAGCAGCTGCTCGTGCCGCTGCCCCCGGGCATGGAGGCGCCGCCGCATCCCATGCGGCTCGGCAACGACGAGAAGGACTACTACCGCCTCGGCGGCGCCGGCATCGCGACGACCTCGCGCGCGCCCGGGATGACCGGGCCTGGCGGCCCGGCCGGCGCCGCGGTGCCGGCCGGGGACACCGCCGAGGACGTGCCCGGAGCCGATGAGATGCGGCCCGGCGGCGAGCAGGTCGCGGCCGGAGGCAGTGAGGTGGCCCAGTGAGCCACGCGAGCCATCTCCTCGCCGCTGGCGGCGGGGGCACCAACCTCGACTCGATCTACGTCCAGGTCCTGTACTGGATCCTCGCGATCTTCGCGGTCGGCGCGGCCATCGCCATGGTCTGCGTGCGGCGGGCCGTGCACTGCGCGGTCATGCTCGCCATCGTGATGCTCGCGCTCGCCGTCATGTACGCGATGCAGGGCGCTCCGTTCCTGGCGTTCGTGCAGGTCATCGTCTACACCGGCGCGGTGCTCATGCTGTTCCTGTTCGTGCTCATGCTGATCGGGGTCAGCTCGGCCGACTCGCTGGTCGAGACGATCCGCGGGCAGCGGCTGTGGGCCGGCATCGCCGGGATCTTCCTGGCGGTGCTGCTGATCCTCGGCATCGGCCACGCGGCCATCGGCTCGGCCAACCCGGCGACCGCCGCGAACGGCGCGGGCAACCTGACCGGCATCGCCACGCTGATCTTCACGACGTACGTGTTCCCGTTCGAAGTCACCAGCGCCCTGCTGATCACCGCGGCGCTCGCCGCGATGGTGCTGGCGCACCGGGAGCGGACCGCGCCCAAGCCGACCCAGCGCGAGCTGGCCCGGCGCAGGGTCACCAGCGGCCATGTCGCGCCGGAGCCTCCGCCGGGCGTGTACGCCACGCACGACGCCGTCGACATGCCGGCGCTGCTTCCCGACGGAAGCACCACCGACCGTTCGGTAAGCCCTGCAATCGCACAGCGGGACATCGAGCTTGGCCGCGAGCCTATCCGGAGCGTGACCGCCGATCTTGCCGCGGAGGCGCGGATCGAGGCGGCACGGCAGGTGGAGGAGGCGGCCGCCGGAGGTGCCCCCGGAAAGGGCCGTGCCCCCGGAAAGGATGAGCGATGAGCCCGGCCTACTACGTGTTCCTCGCCGTCATCCTGTTCGTCATCGGCGGGGTCGGCGTGCTGGTGCGGCGCAACGCCATCGTGATCTTCATGTGCGTCGAGCTGATGCTGAACGCGTGCAACCTGGCATTCGTCGCGTTCGCCAGAATGCACGGGAACCTGGACGGGCAGGTCGTGGCCTTCTTCGTGATGGTCGTCGCCGCCGCGGAGGTGGTCGTCGGGCTCGCGATCCTGATGGCGATCTACCGCGCCCGCAAGTCCGCGTCGGTGGACGACGCGAACCTTCTCAAGTACTGAGGGGACTGACACGTGACGATGACCACGCTGGCCGCGACCGGGGCGCTGCGTTACTCGTGGCTGCTGCTGGCGTTCCCGGTGTTCGGCGCGGCGGTCCTGCTCGCCGGCGGGCGCCGCACCGACCGCTGGGGACACCTGCTCGGCGTGGCGATGCCGCTCGCCGCCTTCGTCTACGGGCTGGTCGCCTTCTTCACCCTGCTCGGGTACCCGGCCGCCGAGCGCGGTCGCGAGCTGCACATGTACTCGTGGATCCCGGTGGGCTCATTCCAGGTGAACATCGGGCTGCTGCTGGACCCGCTGTCGATCAGCTTCGTGCTGCTGATCACCGGGGTCGGCTCGCTGATCCACATCTACTCGGTCGGCTACATGGCCACCGACGCCGAACGGCGCAAGTTCTTCGGGTACCTGAACCTGTTCATCGCGGCGATGCTGCTGCTCGTGCTGGCGGACAACTACCTGGCGCTGTACGCGGGCTGGGAGGGCGTGGGCCTCGCCTCCTACCTGCTGATCGGGTTCTGGTCGTTCAAGCCGTCGGCGGCGGTGGCGGCGAAGAAGGCGTTCATCGTGAACCGCGTCGGCGACGCCGGGCTGTCGGTCGCGGTCATGCTGATGTTCGCCGAGTTCGGGACCGTGTCGTTCGGCGGCGTCTTCCACTCGGCGAGGTCCGGCGGGAGCGGGGTGGCCACGGCGCTCGGCCTGCTGCTGCTGCTCGGCGCGTGCGGGAAGTCCGCGCAGGTGCCGCTGCAGTCCTGGCTGCTGGACGCGATGGAGGGCCCGACCCCGGTGTCGGCCCTGATCCACGCGGCGACGATGGTCACCGCTGGGGTGTACCTGCTGGTGCGCTCCAACCCGATCCTCGCGCTGTCGTCCACGGCCCAGCTCGCGGTCACCGTGGTCGGGGCGGTCACGCTGCTGTGGGGCGCGATCATCGGGTGCGCCAAGGACGACATCAAGAAGTCGCTCGCCGGGTCCACGATGAGCCAGATCGGTTACATGACGCTGGGCGCCGGGCTCGGGCCGGCCGGCTACGTGTTCGCGATCGCGCACCTGCTCGCGCACGGCTTCTTCAAGGCTGGCCTGTTCCTCGGCGCCGGCTCGGTCATGCACGCCATGGACGACGAGGTCAACATGCGGCGCTACGGCGGGCTGGCCAGGTACATGCCGGTGACGTTCGTGACGTTCGGGCTGGGCTACCTGGCGATCATCGGCTTCCCGCCGCTCTCCGGGTTCTTCACCAAGGACGGCATCATCGCCGCGGCCTGGGACAAGGGAGGCACCTCCGGAGCCCTCCTCGCCACCTGCGCGATCATCGGCGCCGGCCTCACCGCGTTCTACATGACACGGATGATGCTCATGACGTTCTTCGGAAAGCCGCGGTGGCAGGAGGCGGGCCCGCGGGGCGGCGCCGAACCGCGTACCGGTCAGCCGCAGCCGGAGCCGCACATGGCGGGGGGTTCCGGGGGGTCGTCCCCCCGGGCCAGCACCGCCGCCCTGCACCCGCACGAGTCGCCGGGCGTGATGATCTGGCCGATGATCCTGCTGGCCGTGGGGTCGATCGGCGCGGGAGCCTTCCTGATCACCGGGCAGCGGTTCCAGTCCTTCCTCTCCCCCGTGGTCGGGGTGCCGCCGGTGTCGCACGGCGTGTTCACCACGGCCGGGTACATCACGCTCGCCCTGATGGCCGCCGGGATCGTGATCGCATGGGCCATGTACGGGCGCGTCCCCGTGCCCGCCACGGCGCCGCGCGGCAGCCTGATCACCAACGCGGCCCGCAGGGACCTGTACGGCGACGCGTTCAACGAGGCGGTGCTGATGCGGCCCGGCCAGTGGCTGACCAGGCTTTCCGTCTACTTCGACGGCCGCGGCATCGACGGGCTGGTGAACACGACGGCGGCCGCGATCGGCGGGACGTCGGGCCGGACACGCAGGGTGCAGACCGGCTTCGTGCGCTCCTACGCACTGCTCATGTTCGCTGGCGCCGGCCTGCTGGTCGCCGCACTCCTGGTGGTGAGGCTGTAATGAACGGCTTTCCCTGGCTGACCGTGGCCGGCGCGATCCCGCTGGCCGGCGCGCTGCTGCTCGCGCTCGTCCCGGCGACGCCGGCCGACGGCGCGGAGGCGGACCGGCGGGCTCGTGAACAGCTCGTCAAGGCGCTGGCGCTCGTGTTCAGCCTGGCCGCGCTCGCCGTGGTGATCGTGATCGCGGTCCGGTTCAACGTCAGCGGGCCCGACTTCCAGTTCACGGAAAGCTACTCCTGGATCCCGCAGTTCGGGGTGCACTACGCGCTCGGCGTGGACGGCATCGCGCTGGTGCTGATCGGCATGACCGCGGTCCTCATGCCGGTCGTGATCCTTGCCTCCTGGCACGACGTCCCGGCTGCCGCCCGGCACAGCGTGAAAACGTACTTCGCGCTGATGCTGGTGCTGGAGACGATGATGATCGGTGTCTTCGCCGCCACCGATGTCTTCCTCTTCTACGTCTTCTTCGAGGCGATGCTCATCCCGATGTACTTCATGATCGGGAGTTACGGCACCGGCCCGCGCCAGTACGCGGCGGTGAAGTTCCTGCTCTACAGCCTGCTCGGCGGGCTGCTGATGCTGGTCGCGGTCATCGCGCTGTACGTGCAGGCGACCAGGTCGGCGGCCACCGGATTCCACGGCTCGTTCCTGTTCAGCGAGCTCGTGCACGTGTCGCTGTCCCCGGCGGTGCAGAAGTGGCTGTTCCTCGGGTTCTTCATCGCGTTCGCGATCAAGGCGCCGCTGTGGCCGTTCCACACCTGGCTGCCCGACGCCGCGGCGTCCGCGCAGCCGGGCGCCGCCGTGCTGATGCTGGGCGTCATGGACAAGGTCGGCACGTTCGGGATGATCAGGTACTGCCTGGAGCTGTTCCCCGCCGCCGCCAGGTACTTCACGCCGCTGATCCTCACGCTGGCGGTGATCGCGATCCTGTACGGCGCGATCGTCGCGATCGGGCAGACCAGCCTCAAGCGGCTGATCGGTTACACGTCGATATCGCACTTTGGCTTCATCGCCCTCGGTATCTTCGCGATGACCACGCAGGGACAGTCCGGCGCGACCTTCTACATGGTCAACCACGGGTTCGCCACCGGGGCGCTGTTCATCCTCGCCGGGTTCCTGATCGCCCGGCGCGGGTCGGACCGGATCGCCGACTACGGCGGCGTGCAGAAGGTCGCGCCGCTGCTCGCCGGCCTCTTCCTGGTCTCCGGCCTGGCCGGGCTCTCACTGCCCGGCCTGTCCACGTTCGTCAGCGAGTTCCTCGTGCTCGTCGGAACGTTCACGAGGTACAAGGTGGCGGCCTCGTTCGCAACCGCCGGCATCATCCTGGCCTCGATCTACATCCTGTGGATGTACCAGCGCACGATGACCGGGCCGGTGCGCGACGAGGTCGCGGGCATGCCGGACCTGCGCCCCCGGGAGCTGTGGGCGGTGGCGCCGCTGGTCGCGCTGATCATCGCGACGGGCGTCTACCCCAAGCCGGTGCTCGACATCATCAACCCCGCCGTCCGCGCGACGATGACGCAGATCCACGTCACCGACCCGGCGCCGCCGCATCCGGCGCCGGCGTACCTGAACAACACGACGGCGTACCTCAAGACGGCGCATCCCGCCGCGGCTCAGAAGGGAATCCTGCCGTGAGCCTCGCAGCTGCGACCATCCCGGCGCCCAGCATCGAGTACAGCCAGCTCGCCCCGATGCTGATCGTGTTCGGCGCGGCGGTGGTGGGCGTGCTCGTCGAGGCGTTCGCCCCCCGGCACCTGCGCAGGCCCGCCCACCTGGTGCTCTCGCTCGGCGGCCTGGCCACCGCGTTCGTCCTGACCTGCGTGATCGCCGGGAGCGCGTCGATCTTCGCGAACGGAAGCCCGGGTCACAACGCGGCGATGGGCGCGGTCGCGGTGGACCGGCCGACGCTGTTCATCCAGGGCACGATCCTGGTGCTCGCGTTCGTGAGCGTGCTGCTGATCGCGGACTCGGCGCAGGACGTGTCGCCGTTCGCCGGGCAGGCGGCCGCGGCGCCCGGCTCTCCCGAGGAGCGGGAGGGACTGCTCGCCGGCCTGGTGCACACCGAGATCTACCCGCTCACGTTGTTCGCCGTCGGCGGCATGCTGCTGTTCCCCGCCTCGAACGACCTGCTCACGATGTTCGTCGCGCTCGAGGTGCTCTCGCTGCCGCTGTACCTGCTGTGCGGGCTGGCCCGGCGGCGGCGCCTGCTGTCCCACGAGGCGGCGGTGAAGTACTTCCTGCTCGGCGCGTTCTCCTCCGCGTTCTTCCTGTTCGGCATCGCGATGCTGTACGGCTACTCCGGGAGCGTCTCGCTGGCCGCGATCGCGTCGACCGTGTCGTCGAACACCGGCAGCACCACGCTGCTGTTCGCCGGGATCGCGCTCACCGGCCTCGGCCTGCTGTTCAAGATCGGCGCCGTGCCGTTCCAGAGCTGGAAGCCCGACGTCTACCAGGGCGCGCCGACGCCGGTGACGGCGCTGATGGCCTCGTGCACGGTGGTGTCCGCCTTCGGCGCGCTGCTGCGGGTGTTCTACGTGGCGTTCGGCAACCTGACCTGGGACTGGCGCCCCGCGATGTGGGCGGTGGCGATCCTGACCATGGTCATCGGGGCGATCATCGCGATCACCCAGACCGATGTGAAGCGCCTGCTCGCATACTCGTCGATCGCGCACGCGGGCTTCATCCTCACCGCGGTGATCGCGGCCTCGGCCGCGGGCCTGTCGAGCAGCCTGTTCTACCTGGCCGCGTACGGGTTCACCACGGTGGGGGCATTCGCGGTCATCACGCTGGTCCGTGACCCGGGCGGCGAGGCGGACCACCTCTCCCGGTGGGCGGGGCTCGGCAAGCGGTCGCCGCTGGTGGCTGGCATCTTCGCCTTCTTCCTGCTCGCCTTCGCGGGCATCCCGCTGACCAGCGGGTTCACCGGGAAGTTCGCCGTCTTCCAGGCGGCGGTGGCCGGCGGGGCCACGCCGCTGGTGATCGTCGGCGTGCTCGCCAGCGCGATCGCGGCGTTCTTCTACGTCCGCGTGATCGTGCTGATGTTCTTCAGCGACCCGGTCCCTGACGGCCCGGAGGTCGTCGTGCCCAGCCTGTTCACCGGGACCGCGGTGGGCCTCGGCGCGGTCGCGACGCTGGTGCTCGGCATCGTGCCGGGGCCCGTGCTCGACCTCGCCAACCACGCCGCGACGCAGCTTTTCGTCCGCTGATGCGTCCGCTGAGGTGCGCAGGCGAGGTGTGATACAGGTCCCGCTGGATATGTCCTCGACGGCCGGAACCGTAAGCTGAGGACATGGAGTTCGAGTGAGCATCGCCCTGCCCGTCGACATCGCCGACAGCGCACTGGCCGCCGAGATGGCCGACGACCTCGCCCTTGTCGAGTCCGCGCTCCGCGAGACCGCGCACCCCACCGATGAAGTGCTCACCGAGGTGTCCCGGCACCTGATGGAGGCCGGCGGCAAGCGCTTCCGGGCGATGCTGGTGCTGCTCGCGGCGCGGTTCGGTGACAGCGGTGACAAGCGGATCGTGCCCGCGGCGGTGGCGATCGAGCTCACCCACCTCGCCACGCTGTTCCATGACGACGTCATGGACGAGGCGGCGATGCGCCGCGGCCACGCGTCGGCCAACTCCCGCTGGGGGAACTCGGTGGCGATCCTGGCGGGTGATTACCTGTTCGCCCGGGCTTCGCGCATCCTCGCCGATCTCGGCGCCGAGGCGATCAGGATCCAGGCGGAGACGTTCGGCCGCCTGGTGAGCGGCCAGCTCGCCGAGACCGTCGGCCCGCGGCCCGGCGAGGACCCGCTGGACCACTACATGCACGTGATCACGGAGAAGACCGGATCGCTCATCGCCACGTCGGGGCGGTTCGGCGCGATGTTCGCCGGCGTCCCCGACGACTACGCCGAACGCATCGCGCAGGCGTCCGAGCGGCTCGGCGTCGCATGGCAGCTCTCCGATGACGTCCTGGACATCGCGAGCACGTCCTCGCAGTCGGGCAAGGCTCCCGGCACCGACCTGCGGCAGGGGGTGCGCACGCTGCCGGTGCTCTACGCGCTCCGCTCGCCGGACGGCGGCCCGGGCCGCTCGCCGGGCGGCGGGCCACGCCGGCTCGCCGAGCTGCTCGATTCGGCCGATCTGACCGACCCGTCGCTGCACGCCGAGGCGCTGGCACTGCTGCGCGCCGATCCCGCCCTTGAGATGGCGCGCGGCGACGTGCGGCGCTGGGCGCACGGCGCGCGTGACACGCTGGCCCCGCTGCCCGACGTACCGGCGCGCGCCGCGTTCGAGACCCTCTGCGACTTCGTGATCGACCGCACCGGCTAAGCCCGCCGGCGGCGGCCTTCCCGCCCAGACGCGGTCTTCCGGCCAATGGAACAGCTGGCCTGCTGGCGGCGGCCTTCCGCCCAGGCGCGGTCTTCCGGCAGCGGAACAGCTGGCTCGCTGGCGGCAGCCCTCCCGCTCAGGCGCGGTCTCCCGCCAGCGGAACAGCTTGCAGCGGCCGGTGGTTGACTGGGTGGGACAACTGCCGGAGGAGGCACGATGAGCATTTTCGGGTCGCGGAAGACGCGGATGGTAACCGCTGAGGAGGCGCTGCCGGGACGCGGCACCCCGCTGGCGGTGCCCGGCCGGCACGAGGTGCTCGGCTCGCCGCTCGAGCCGCCGTACCCCGAGGGCAGCGAGACAGCGGAGTTCGCGCTCGGCTGCTTCTGGGGCGCCGAGAAGGCGTTCTGGCAGACGCCGGGCGTCGTCTCCACCGCGGTCGGCTACGAGGGCGGTTTCACCCCGAACCCGGCCTACGAGGAGGTCTGCAGCGGGCTCACCGGGCACGCCGAGACCGTGCGCGTGGTGTACGACCCGCGGCGCGTCTCCTACCCGGAGCTGCTCAAGGTGTTCTGGGAGTCGCACGACCCGACCCAGGGCATGCGGCAGGGCAACGACGTCGGCAGCCAGTACCGGTCGGTGATCTTCTACCGCAACGAGGCGCAGCGTGCCGCCGCCGAGGAGTCGGCCGCCATGTACGGGAAGAAGCTCGCCGAGGCCGGGTACGGCGCGATCACGACCGAGATCGTCCCGGCGGGCGAGTTCTACTTCGCCGAGGATTACCACCAGCAGTACCTCTCGGAGAACAAGAACCCCTACGGGTACTGCCCGGACCACGGCACCGGCGTGGCCTGCCCGGTCGGCCTGATCCGCGCCGACGGCTGAGCTCCCGTCGCCCGCGCGCGGCACAAAACGGACACACCTCATGATCACGGAAACGCCGGGTCATATAGGACGCGTCGGGTTTTTACTTGACGTGAGGGGGGCCCAGGATTGTGTTATGAG
>JAFAZE010000021.1 GCA_019239975.1 Streptosporangiaceae bacterium | reverse complement strand
ACAGCCGCCACTGCCGCTCACCCAAATGCGGCCGCATCACCGCGAACTTCGCCGCCAGCCCCGCCACCACCCCCGGATCCGCACTCATAACACAATCCTGGGCCCCCCTCACGTCAAGTAAAAACCCGACGCGTCCTATACGGCCCGGCGATTCCACGATCATGGCAAGGCTTGCGATATGAGTTCGGGGTTCGGGGAAGAGGCCGCTCATGAAGCTGTCAGAGATCCGGGAACTCGTTCACCTTGGGGCACCTGAGGCCCCCTACGGCGTACGGGGACTCGCGCGCTGCTACGACATCGACGATCTGGCCCGCCTGGCGCGCAGGCGGCTGCCGGCGGGCGCCGCCGGTTACCTCGACGGCGGCGGTGAGGACGAGTGGACGCTGCGCCGCAACCGCGCCGCGTTCGGGGAGATCGAGCTTGTCCCCCGCGTGCTGCGAGACGTCAGCCGCGTCGATACCAGCACGACCGTCCTGGGCACGCCCGTTCCGCTGCCCATGGTCCTGTCGCCGGTCGGGGCCCCGCGGATGTTCCACCATGAAGGCGAGCTCGCGGTGGCCCGCGCCGCGCGGCACGCCAGGTTGCCCTACGGGGTCTCGACGCTCGCGACGCAGCCGCTCGAGGCGGTCGCCGGCGCCGCGCAGGGCAGTCCGCTGTGGTTCCAGCTCTACCTGTGGGGCGACCGGTCCGTCGCGAAGGACCTGGTGGCAAGGGCCCGGGCGGCCGGTTACCGCGCGCTGCTCGTGAGCGCCGATACGACGGTGCGGTCGGAACGGGACCGGGAGCTGCACCGGGGGATCGAGCTGCCGGCACCCGAGCTCACCCTCCGTACGGTGCTGGACGGCGCCCGCCATCCGGCCTGGTCCTGGCACTTCCTGACCTCGCCCGCACTCGGCTTCCCCAACCTGTCCATGCACGGCCCCACCTCGCGGGAACGGATGAAGGAGATGTTCGACGGGACCGTGAGCTGGAGTGACCTGGAGTGGATCCGGCAGGAATGGGATGGGCCGGTCGCGCTCAAGGGCGTGCTGCGCGTGGAGGAAGCCGTGCGGGCAGCGGACCACGGGGTCGACGCGGTCATCGTGTCCAACCACGGCGGCCGCCAGATGGACCATGTTCCCGCCACCCTCGAAGTGCTCCCCGATATTGCGGACGCCGTCGGCGACCGTGTTGAGGTGCTGTTCGACTCCGGAATCAGGCGCGGGGCCGACATCGTATCCGCTCTCGCGCTCGGCGCCCGCGCCGTCCTGGTCGGCCGCGCGCATCTGTACGGGCTCGCCGCCGCCGGGGAGGCCGGAGTCCGGCACGCCATCGACATCCTCGCCGAGGAGCTCCGGATGTCGATGGCTCTGTGCGGCGCGGCCAGCCTTTCCGACCTCGGCCGGGACCTGGTGCGCGTCAGCGGGCCGCCAGTGGCCGGGCGCGGCGCCTGATCCGCCTGGTTCAGGCAGGGGCGCGGGGCAGGGTGAGCGTCATCGTGGTGCCGTGCCCTTCGGTGCTCGCGGCGGTGAGCTCGCCGCCGTGGGCATGGGCGAGCTCGGCGGCGATCGCAAGGCCGAGGCCGCTGCCCGAGGTCTGCGCCGCGCCCTGGCCGCGCCAGAACCGGTCGAAGATGCGGGGCAGGTCCCCGGCGGGGATGCCGGCGCCGGTATCGGCGACCTCCAGGACGGCGTCGGGGCCGCCCGGCCTGGTCACGACGGTGACGGTGCCGTCGGCCGGGGTGAACTTCAGCGCGTTGGTGAGGAGGTTGGTGATCACCTGGTGCAGCCAGCGCGGGTCGGCGAGCACCGAAACGCTGGAGAGCCGCCGGTCCAGGGCGATGTCGGCTGCCTCGAACCTGCGCGCCAGGCTGTCGGCCGCCGCGCCCGCGATGTCCGCCAGGTCGGACCGGCGCCGGGCAAGGCGCAGGGCGGCGGCGTCGGCGGCGGCCAGCGTCTGCAGGTCCTCCACCATGCGCGCCAGCCGCAGCACCTCGTCACGCAGCGAGGACAGCTCCGCGGGTGTGGGCTCGGCCACGCCGTCGAGCAGGGCCTCGTGGCCCGCCTGGAGCACCGCGATGGGCGTGCGCAGCTCGTGCGCGACGCTGGCCACCAGGTCGCGGCGGATCTGGTCCTCCCGGTCCAGCGTGTCCGCCATCTGGTCGAAGGCCGCCGCCAGCTCACGCAGCTCCCCCGGTCCCCGGACGTGTCCGGCACGCGCCGCGTGATCGCCGCCTGCCATGGACCGGGTCACGGTGATGAGCCGCGCGATCGGGCGGGTGATCCGCCGCGCCATAGCCAGCCCAGCGAGCAGCGCGAGCAGCGCCGCCAGCCCGGCCGTCCCGGCGATGGCCCGGAACAACGCGGTACGCAGGACACTGTTGGCGGCACCGAGGCCGGAGTTCGTGAACCTGATCAGGACCGTGCCGATGCGCTGGTGCCGCACGGCCACGGACGCCCTGGCTTCCGGCCCCGTCTCGGCGGCGAAACCGGGCGAGGCCTGGACGACATGGCCGCCGGCGTCGCTGATCGCCAGGCCCACGCCGGTACGCTCCGCCAGGTCGAAGAGCGGGGAGAGGTCAGCGGACGACCAGCTGTTGTTCCGGTCCCATACAGCACCCGCGGCGACCGCGACGGCGTTCGCCAGCTCGCTGCGCTGCTGGTCTCCCAGCGACGAGACGTCCGCCGAGACGAAGGCGGCCGCCAGCCCGGCGAGCAACGCGACCGCCGCCAGCGCGACGGCCAGGAAGGCCAGCGCGAGCCGTAGGCCAAGCGCGTCAGTCATCGCGTGCCAGGCCCAGCCGGTAACCGCCGCCGAGGACGGTCTGGATGATGCGGGGATTGCCCGGGTCTTCCTCGATCTTGCGGCGCAGGTTCTTCACGTGTGAGTCCACGGTGCGCTCATACCCCTCGAACTCATAACCCCGCACCCGGTTGATCAGCTCGAACCGCGAGTACACCCGGCCGGGAACGGTGGCCAGCGCCACCAGGACACCCCACTCGGTCGGGGTGAGCTCGGCCTGCCCATCCCGGACCGTCACGGTGCGCCGTGGCTCGTCGATGAGCAATTCGCCGCCGCCGTAGCTGGCGATCCCCTGGTCGGCGGCCGGGGCCCCGCGGCGGAGGATCGCCTGGACCCGCAAGACCAGTTCCCTGGGACTGAACGGCTTCGTCACGTAGTCGTCGGCACCGAGCTCGAGCCCGCGGATCCGGTCTTCCTCACTGGTCTTCGCGGTGAGCATGAGGATCGGCGTCGGCACCTCCGCCCGGAGCTCGCGGGCTACGGTCTCACCCGGCACGTCTGGCAGGCCCAGATCGAGGACCACGAGATCGGGGCTGGCTTCGCCCGCCATCGTGATCGCTTCCGCGCCGGAGCCGGTCGACAGCACCGTGAAGCCCGCCCGCTCCAGGTATGACCGTATGAAATCCCGTAGCTTCCGCTCATCCTCGACCACCAGCACCGTCGCGGCCATCGCGCCCTTTCCCGCCTCTGCGCCGTTCACCCAGCTCTCATGATCCCCCGCCAGCACTCCGGCACGGCGGCGGCGGCCCGGCCTCCACACCGTCACCACGGCAACTTCACCGAGCGGGCACGCTCACCCGGTGCACTGGTATCGAACGGCACAGACAGCAGAGGAAGCCAGATGAGCGGAAGCGACCTGATCATCGCGGCACCGTGGATCGTCTTCGGTATCGCGCTGCTGGTCCTGTGCATCCGGTTGCTCCGCTCGCACCGACGAGGAGCATGATGTCCCGAGAAGATCGCAGTGGCCACAGCGCGTACTGGAGGGTGCTCCTCGAGGAGCGATGGCAGGCGCGCCTGGCGGAGGTCACCGAGCTTTTCCTGGCCTACCATGGTGCGGCCGCGGCGGGCCAGGACGGGCAGCAGGCCCGGCAAGAAGCGCAGGAGACACGGTGGCTGCTGCGCCGCGCGGTCGCGGCCCGCCGGAAGCTGGCGGATACCGAGGACGCGCTCGGCCGCCTGGCGAGCGGGGACTTCGGCCGCTGCGAGCAGTGCGGATCGCCGATTCCGGCCGGATTGCTGCTGGTCACACCCGAGTCCCGGTACTGCCTGTCGTGCGCCGAGCCCGCGGCACCGGGACCGCGAACCCCGGCGCAGCGCGCGGCAGCGCAGCGCACACCCGCGTAGCCATGCCGGTTCTGGCCACCCTTCAGGCCGACTCGGCGGTCTCGTATCTCATCGCGGTGCTCATTCCGGCGCTCGACGCGATCTTCCCGGTGCTGCCGAGCGAGACCGCCGTCATCGCGCTCGGCGTCGCGACCGCGGGAAGCACGGATCCGCGCATCGCGCTGCTGGTAGCCTGCGCCGCCGCCGGGGCCTTCCTCGGCGACAACCTCTCCTATCTCCTCGGCCGCCGCTTCGGGCCGTTCGTCGAACGCAGGTTCTTCTCGACCGTGAAGGGCAAGAAGACACGGGCGTGGGCCGAACGATCGCTGCGGCGATTCGGGATGCAGCTCATCATCGTCTGCCGCTTCATTCCCGGCGGCCGAACGGCGGTGACCCTCAGCTGCGGGCTCACCGGCTACCCGCGGCGGCGGTTCATCACCGGGACCGCCGCGGCCGGCGTCATCTGGGCCCTGTACGCGTTCCTCATCGGCCGCCTCGGCGGCAAGGCGTTTGAGGACACCCCCTGGGCGGGGCTGCTGATCGCGTTCGGGGCCACGATCGTCATCAGCGCGCTGATCGAGGGCGTCCGGCGGATCGGGTCCCGCCGGCGGCAAACGCGGCAAACACGGCAAGCGCTGACGGACTGACATCCGGCCGGTCACGGCGTGACGCCGGACAGGTTGAGGCCGATGACGCCGGCGAGCACGAGGCCGATCGACACCAGCTTCGCGGCCGACACCGCGTCGCCGAGGGCGACCATGCCCACGATCGCCGCCCCCGCGGCGCCTATCCCCGTCCAGACCGCGTAGGCGGGCCCCACCTCGAGCTCACGCAGCGCGACGGTCAGCAGGCCGAAGCTGATCAGGGCCGAGACAGCGAACCCGGCGGTCGGCCACGCCTGCGACATCCCGTCGCTCAGCTTCAGGAACACGGCGAACGCCGTCTCGAACAAGCCGGCGGCGACAATCGCCACCCACGCCATCGCGGCACCTCACCTTCGCGTCACCTCGTGTCCAGGACCTCGTTTGTAGTCCGGCGGCGAGGAGCCCGCGTGCGCAGGTCTTGGAGATCCGATGGAGAAAGCCTCCATCAGGTCTCCATCCGGCGGCCGCTGCTTCTGCACACGCAGGCCTGAGTCTGCTGGTGTCCCACCCGAAGGAAGGATTGCCATGCTGGACAACGGCACACCGATGCTGAACCCGGTCAGCGCCGCCTGGAACACGGTGGCGCGGTTCGACGACTACAAGGCCGCCCAGCGCGGTCGACAGGCTGTCCGACGACGGCCTGCCGCCGGAAACAGGCATCAGTTAACCCGGTCATGCACGTGCCGGCGTGGGTCTGGGCGGCCACGCTCGCGGCCATCCTCGCCATGCTCGCCGTCGACATGCTCGCGAATCGCGGTGCGAGCGAGGCCACCACGCGCCAGGCGCTGCTGTGGAGCGCCGTCTGGGTCGCTCTCGGGACCGGCTTCGGCACCGTGGTCTGGGCGGCCTGGGGAGCGCAGCGCGCCGGGGAGTACTTCGGCGGCTATCTGCTGGAGAAGAGCCTTTCCGTCGACAACATCCTCGTCTTCGCGCTGATCTTCTCCAGTTTCGCCGTACCGCGGGCCTACCAGCGCCGGGTGCTGTTCCTGGGGGTGCTCGGCGCCCTGGTCATGCGCGCGGCGATGATCGCCGCGGGCGCGGCGCTCCTGCGCCGGTTCGAGTGGGTGCTGTACATCTTCGGCGCGTTCCTGCTCCTCACCACGTGACGGATGCTGCGCGACCAGGGCCGGAGTCCGGAGCCACGCGGTGCCGGATTCATCCAGCGGGTGATCCCGGCGACGAGCGGGTACCACGGCCAGCGGTTCTGGGTACGCCGGGCGGGCCGCGTCGTGGCGACCCCCCTGCTCGTCGTGCTGGTGCTCATCGAGATCAGCGACCTGATCTTCGCCGTCGACTCGATCCCGGCGGTGTTCTCCGTCACCACCGAGCCGTTTCTCGTGTTCACCTCGAACGCCTTCGCCATCCTGGGCCTGCGGGCGCTGTACTTCCTGCTGGACGGCCTGCTGCACCGGTTCACGTACCTCAGGCAGGCGCTCGCCGTAGTGCTCGCGTTCGTCGGGCTCAAGATGCTGCTGTCCGAGGTCATCCACGTCCCGGTCGCGGTCTCCCTCGGGTTCATCGCCGCCTGCCTGGGCATCGCCGCTCTGGCCGGGCCGCGCGAGAGCCGCCGTGACGGCGACGGCGCCGGCCACCACGAGCGCCCACCCGCAGAACGCCAGGACCGCGGCGACGGCGAGGAGCGCTGGCACAGCCGCACCGCGGGCTGCGCCCCTCAGTACCCGGACCGCCGACAGCGTACAGCCGAGGTAGACGGTCAGGAACAGCGTGGTCGGCACCGCCACCAGCTGCGCGGGCGTCATGACGCCCGCCGCGAACAGCACGATGACCCCGATCCCGGCCACCGCGATCAGCAGGAGAAACCGCCGCTGCGCGGGTCGGCCTAGGTGGCTGGGATGACCGGGACCGCTGAGGCGGCGGGAGTGGCCGGGGCCGCTGGGAAGGTTGCCGGTCAGTTCCCTGGCCAGCGCCGCGGCGCCGGTGAGGTAGGCGTTGGTGGCACCGAGGGTGAGCACAACCGCCGCGACCGCGGCGGCGGCGATCCCGGGCCGGCCGATGGCGTGGGTGAGCAGGGCGGCCAGCGGCACGGCCGTTCCCGCCCCGCGTCCCAGGACCGCGATCGTGGCCACCGCGAGGCCGAGGTACAGGCCCGTGGTGACCGCGAACGCGGCGGCGATCACGCGCGGCAGCTGCCTCCCGGGATCGGCGAAGCGGGCCGTCAGGGGCGCGACCGCTTCCCAGCCGATGAAGGACAGCATCAGGGTGGCGGCGGCGTGGCCGAGGGCAAGCCAGCCGTGGGGGGCGAACGGTACCCAGTTCGCGGCGCGCGCCGACGGCGCGGATCCCGCGACCGCTCCCGCGATGACCACGACCAGCAGGGCGACGAGCACCAGTTGCGTGCCGGCCGTGGCGCGGATACCCGCCAGCGCCAGCCCGAGGACGACAAGCAACAGGCCGGCCGCGATGGCGCACTCCGCGGCACGGCCGCCGCCGGCCAGCCTGGTGACATAGCTGGCACCGATGAGGCACACCACCGGGGCGCCGGCGACGACACCGGCCAGGAAGCACCAGCCCGCCGCCGCCCCGGCTCGCTCGCCCAGGCCGGCCGCCGTGTACCCGGCCACTCCGGCCTCCGACGGATGCGCCTTGCCCAGCGCCGCGAACACGGTAGCCAGCAGCGCCGAGACCCCGAGCAGGCCGAGCCAGGCGAGAACCGACGCCGGTCCCGCCTGGGCGGCCGCCAGGCCGGGCAGCAGCAGAAGCCCGGGCCCGAGCAGCGCGCCGGTGTAAAGGGCGACGCCACGGGCGACGGTCAGCGTCCCGGGCGAACGCAGGCGGACAGTATCCCGATGCGGGGAGGCGGGCGGCCGCGCAACGGGGAGAAGCGTGGATGTGGGCGACATGCTGCAAGGATTGCCGAAAACCGCTCGCACACGATGGCAAATATTGACTCTCAGCGGCCTGTCGTGCAACGTTGTGCTGTTAACTTGGTCTCATGCGCACTTCTCTGCCACACCATGAGGTCGACCGGGTGGACCGCGCCATCGTCGCCCGGCTCCAGGTGGACGGGCGGATCGCCAACGTCGACCTCGCGGACGCCGTTTCGCTGTCACCGTCGGCGTGCCTGCGCCGGGTGAAGGCGCTGGAGGCCAGCGGGATCATCGCCGGCTACCGCGCCGACGTCGACCGGATCAGGGCCGGGCTCGGGCTGACCGTGTTCATCGAGCTCAGCGTCGAGGGCCATTCGCGGGAGACGGCCAGCCGCATCGAGCACGCGCTGACCGCCATCCCCGCCGTCGTCGCCTGCTACGTGATCTCCGGCACCGCCGACTTCTTCGTCGAGGCCGCTGTCCCCGACCTGGCCAGCTATGAGGAACTCCTGCTCGGCCAGATCCTCACGATCCCGTCCATCGTCGGCGCGCGCAGCACGTTCGCCATCCGCACCGTCCTCAGCCGCGGCCCCCTCCCCCTCGACCATTGGCGCTGACGACATGGCCCCGCGGGGCCGTTGGCGTATCTGGCCCCGTCTGGTGGGGCCGATTGCGCCAACGACCCCGTCTCGCGGGGGAGCCTCCACGCGCAGGGAGGGGATCCACGCGCAGGGAGGGAATCCACGCGCAGGGAGGGGATCCACGCGCAGGGAAGGGATCCACGCGCAGGAAGGGGATCCACGCGCAGGGAGGGAATCCACACGCAGGAAGGGAATCCACACGCAGGAAGGGATCCACACGCGAGAGGCGGGGCAGGAACGGGCTTCGCGTGCCGCGCTGAGGAGCACCACCGCCCGTTTGGTAACCCGATTTTGATCTTGATCTAACAGCCGCCCGATATTCCGGATCCCGGCTCGACGGTGACGCTCACCGACGTGGCGCCCGGGCAGCTCGCCAGGTCGAGCACGCCGGCCGCCGAGGCGACGGTCGCGCCGCTGACGACGACCTTGTAACCGCCCGGATACTGGGTCGCGGGGACGGCGATGCTGCTCCGCGAGCCGGCCGGGAAGGCCCCGGTCCCGTCCGCGCGCTCGGTGCTGTAGGTCAGCGTGAAGACTCCTCCCGGCGCGTCGTACCCGTAGGATTCCGGGGTTCCGGCGACGAGTTCCGGGTGCGGCACGGCCAGCGCGTCCAGCATCGGCGCGTTGACGTTGCCGCCCGCGGGCGGGGCCGCCGGGTTGTTCACCAGACCCTCGACCGCCGGCGAGCCGGTCGGGTCGCCGCAGCCGCAGAAGGCCCACATCAGCCATCCCACCCTGTCCTGGTCGGCGCCGGCCACGACGCTGCTCGCCGCGTTCGGATCGCTGGTGGCACCGAATTCCGTCAGCAGCAGTGCGTCGCCGGTCCGGTTGCTGATCGCTTCGGCGTTTGTGAAGACCGCGTCGCTGAACGGCGGGCAGGCGAAATTGAGCGTGGCTGAGATGCTGTCGAATGGGCAGTAATCGTGGAACGAGACGCCCGCACGAGCGTCTCCCGTCGAACCGAGCGCCGACGGGTAACCGAAGTCGAACGTGATCCACGGCTCGCCGAACAAAAGCGCGGTGGAGTTCACCGTGCGGACCGCCGCGGTGATCTTCTTGTAGAACGCGGTCAGCATGGCGTCCTGCGCCGGGCAGCCGACGGCGGGTACCAGGCAGGACCAGATGCCGGTGCCGGGAAACGGCTCGTTGTAAAGGTCGTAGCCCAGGACGTAGGGATTGCCGCCGAAATACGCGGCCACATGCTGCCACGCGCCCGCGTACCAGTCCTGAAGGCCCTCGCCGTGCACGGCGGCGTTGTCCCAGAAATTGTCGTAGGCGGTCTGCAGCGCCGGCTGGAGGAAGTAATTCGCGGGGAAACCGAGCTCGGGAAATGCCGGAAGGCCGTTGTCGTCGACCGCCCAGGAGGGTTCTCCCTCACCCTGGAACTGCTCGTTGTACATGTCCTGGTGGAAATCGAGGAGCGAGACGATCCCGTGTGAGCCGAGCATCCGCACGGTGGCCTTGATGCTGGCCAGGTAGCTGTCGTCGAACACCCCGGGCTTCGGCTCGAGTGCCTCCCAGAGCACGCCGACGCGGACCGCGCTCAGGCCGTTTGACGCCAGGAACGCGGCGTCGGCGTCGTCGAAGCCGTCGGCCGCGGGGGTGTACGGCGTCAGCTTGTTCACCATGTTGACGCCGGTGACCAGCAGCACCCGGCCGGTGGCGTCGGTGATCCACCGGCCCGCGTGGCCGATGGGGGCGGCCGGCAGGACCACGGAGGAGGGCGCGGCCGACGCGGCCGCGGACGTGGCCGCTTTCGCTGGCGCGGGCGCCTTCGCTGGCGCGGGGGACGCGAACGCGGCTGATGCGGGGAGCGCCCCGGCGGGGGCTGCGGCGAGCGCGGGTACGCAGGCAAGGGTCAGCACGACCGCCACGCGTCCGCGGTTACTGCCGAGTAGGCCCATGGCTCGGATGTTCTCATCTTTCCTCCAGGCCGGCCAGGGGTTAGCGGGAACCGGCCTGAGGGCTGGCGGAGCCGGCCTGGGCGGCGGGAACCGGCCGGCCGGCTAGGGGAAGCCGGCCGGCCGGCGCATGGAAGTGATGAGGCTGCGCGTTCCTACGTGCAGGCGGTGCCGTTGAGGTTGAAGCTGGACGGCGCCGCGTCGCTGCTCGTCCAGGTGCCCTGGAAGCCGATCGAGACGGTGCCGCCAGGGTTTATCGAGGCGTCGTAACCGGCGTTGGTGGCGGTGACGTTCTCGCCGCTCTGGCTGACCGTCGCGCTCCAGGCGCTGGTGATCTTCTGGTCGCCGGGGAACGTGAACTTCAGCGTCCATCCGCTGACCGCGGCGCTGCCGGTGTTGCCGATGGTGACGCTTCCCACGAATCCGCCGTTCCACTGGCTGGTCGTGGTGTAGGTGACGTGGCAGGCAAGACCCGGGGGCGGCGGGCTGGACGGGGGCGGGCTCGACGGCGGCGGGCTCGACGGCGGCGGGCTGGAGGGCGGCGGGGTGGTCGGAGGCGTCGAGCCATCCAGGCCGAAGAAGTGGATGGCGTAGGCGGCCATGCCGCTCTCGGGCAGGACGTGGCCGGCGCCGGCGATGCTGTAGGCCTCGACCTCGGCGACACCGGCGCTGTTGTCATACCGGGTGCGGGTCCAGCCCGACACCGGCGTGTCGGTCGACGAGGGGGTCTGGCTCACGCCGAGGACGTTCGTCCACTGCTTGATCTCTTCGCCGAAGTTGTTGTAATTGAGCGTGCCGTCGGCGGTGCCGTGCCAGAGCTGCATCCGCGGCCGCGGGCCGCTGTAGCCGGGGTCGGCGTCGTTGCGCACCAGGTCGCCCCAGGCCTGCGCGGTCATGCTGACCTGGCCCTGGGCGCAGGCGGAGTTCCACCCGTCGACCGTGCCCGTGTAGAAGCAGTGGTACGGCACGCCCATGAAGGCCGCGCCGGCCTTGAACACGTCCGGGTAGTCGGCGAGCATGACGTTGGTCATCATGGCGCCGGACGAGGCGCCGGTGACGTACACCCGGTTCGGGTCACCGCCGTAGTGCTGCTCGGTGTACGTGATCATGGACATGAGGCCCACCGGGTCGCTGCCGCCGTTCCTGGTGAGCGCCTGGTTGGACGACACATCCCAGCAACTGCCGCTCCTGGTGACCGAGGGATATATCACGATGAACCCGTACTGGTTGGCCAAGTTGGCGAACTCGGTACCCGAATAGAACGCCGGCCCCGAGCCGGTGCAATAGTGCAAGGCCAGCAGGATCGGCGCGTTGGCGGTGGCGTTGTTCGGCACGTAGATGTACATCTGCAGGTTCGACGGGTTGTTGCCGAAGTTCGTCACCTGGACCAGCGAGGCGGCCTTGGCTTGCGGCAGCGCCCGCAGTCCGAAGCCGATCGCCGCCGCGACGAGGATCGCGGTAAGCGCGAGCAACCGTCTCAACGCAATGCCCTCCTTCCAAGCCCGCGGGCGGTGCTGCGGCTGGGCGGTCCCCGGCTTACGGCACGCGGGCTAACGCAGAAACATTTCGGAATCGCTCCGAGGATATTTCGGAGTATTACTCCACTAATTGGCGGTTGACAACACCGTTACGCTTACAGGCTAAGTATCTTATGAAAGATTCATGACCGAAATATTCGCGATTTGGCTTGCGGGAATTTCGGCGCGGGACGAGCGGCTGGGTGCGGCGGACAAGCGGCCGGGGGCGCGAGACGAGTGGGGCCGGGCGCAGACGAGCGGCCCGGCGCGGGGACCGAGCGGCGTGGCGCGGAGATGGGCGGCCTGGCGCGGAGACGGGCGGCCCGGCGCGAAGACGGGGGGGCGTGGGCGGGGAACGGGGGGGCGTGGGCGGGGAACGGGGGGGCGTGGGCGGGGGACGGGAGGCCTGGCGCGAAGACGGGCGGCCCGGCACGGAGACGGGCGGCCTGGCGCGGGGAGCAAGCGGCCAGCGCGGGGAGCAAGCGGCGTGGAGGAGTTAGCTCCTCACGGGCGGTCGTTCATGATCGTGCGCAAGGCGCCGAAAGAGGAGCACAACGACCCACGATCATGAGTGGAGGACGGGCGGGACTCTGGCTAAAGCGCCGGCCGGGGGGTTTGGGTGCGATCCACGCTGCGATAGCAGCACGGATCGCACCCAAACCGGCCATCCACGACCCCCGCAGCCCTCCCGGCACCGCGAGCCCGGCGCTCTAGGGGGACGAGATAGGGGGGTGGCGGGAGGGGGCGGGGGGGGAGACGAGACCGGGGGCTGGGAGGGGGCGGCGGCGGGCTGGGGGGTGGGGCGGTCGCGGCGGAGGACGGTCAGGAGCTCGCTGTAGGGGCCGATGAGGTAGGCCTCGTCGGCGGGGCGGAAGCGGGTGCTGCGGCGCGGCGGGTGCTCGAGGGTCGCGCGGTCCGCGGCGCGGCGGATCGCCAGCACCCGGGTTCTCGCCGCCAGGTCGCGCATGGTCAGGCCGTGCAGGCCGCCGTCGGGGGTGACGGTCAGCCGCGCCACCAGGAGCGGCTCGTCTCCCGCGTAGAAGGTTGACAGGACATCGAGGCCGAGGGCGGCGCCGACGAACCACGGCGCGGCGAGCGCCGCGGTCGAGCGGACGTCGGTGAACCCGAAGGTCTCCTTCACGGAGTGGGCGAGCTGCGGGTCGAAGATGCGGAGCACGACCGGTGTCGTCTCCCAGCGGGCGCCGAGCTGGTCCCGAACCGCCAGGCCGGTCTCGAGGTTGGCGAGATCGTCGCTGGTCAGCACCGCTACCGCGGACGCGGCGGACAGCCGGACGGAGCGCAGCACCTCCGGCAGCGTCGCGTCCGCGATCACGACCGGAACACCGAGGGCGCGCACCTGTTCCAGGTGGCGGCCTCGCTCGTCCTTCTCCACGACCACCACGTCGCTGCCCGCGGCCGCGAGCTGCTGCACCACCCGCAGGCCCACCGTGCCCAGCCCGATCACCAGGATGTGCCCGGTCAGGCCGGTGATCTGCCGGCGTCCCAGTGACTCCTCGATCCTCCGGCTGACCAGGACGTTGGTGACCAGCGCGAAGAAGACGGCGACGAACAGGGCGCCGGCGAGCATCAGGGAGATCGCGAACGCCATCAGCCACGGGGACTGCCCGCGGAACGTGTAGTCGCCGTACCCGACGGTGGTGACCGTCTCCACGGTGAAGTACGCGGCGTCCAGCAGCGAGATGTGCTGTGCGCCGGCGTACTCGTACGCCAGGCGCAGCACCACGGTGGAGGCGATCAGCACCGCGACCAGCGCGCCCAGCGCGATCGCCAGCCTCCGGTCGGCGGCGTGCAGCAGCACCATCGCGAGGTGGAACACGCCCCGGCGCCGCCCGCCGCGGCGGGAACGGTTGGTCTGGGGCGACGGCACCGTCCGTTCGGAATACTCAAAGACGGATGCGGCCCGGAGCTCATCGGGCGTGCCGATCAGGGTCACCTGGTCGCCCGCCTTGACCCGCGCGTCGCGCCCGGGACAGATCGCGACGTCGCCGCCGGCGGCAGGGACGACCGCGACCGGGGCGAGCGCGCCGTAGAGTTCGCGCAGGCTGGCCGCCTTGGGGGAGGTGCTGCGCGCGGCAAGGAACCGCTGGCCGGACAGCGTCATCTCCTGCGCTCCCGCGCGCGTGCAGGCCTCGACGATCGACGGCGCCGACAGCCCGGCCACGTCCAGGACCGAAAACCCGGCCTGCTTGAGCGCGCGGCCGACCGCCGGATTGGCGAGCTGCACGACCACCCGCACGTCCTCGCGCAGGCGCCGGGTCAGCAGCGCCGTCTCCAGCGTGTGCAGGTCGTCGTGCTGCGCGCAGATCACCGCCGCGGCACCGGCCAGGCCGGCGCCGGCGAGCGTCTCCGCCGCCCGGGAGTTGCCGGCGATGAGCGGCACGCCCCATCCTTCGATGACGCGCGCGAGTGGCGGGTCCGGGGTGTCCTCGACCACCAGCGCGGGAACTCCGGACAAGGTCAGCTGCTCGACGATGCGCAGGCCGACGCCGCGCAGGCCGCAGACGATGACGTGCCCGTGCCAGGTTCCGTACGCACCCCCCATCCCCCTAGCATGCCCCGCGGGGATGACGGGCGTGTTAATGGCGTGGCCCACGGACCCACGGGACACGCCCTGGGCGGGCGGGTCAGCGGTGACCCAGATACCGGCGGAACCAGCCGACGGCCAGCGCGGTGACCTGCTCCAGGGCCCCTGGCTCCTGGAAAAGGTGGCCCGCGCCGGGCACGATACGGACCTCGGCCCGCCCTGGCAGCTTCCTGCTGGCCGCGTTGTTCCATTCGGCCACCTGGAGGTCGCGGCCCCCGACGATCAGCAGCACCGGCGCCCGGACCCGGCCGAGCCACGGCTCCGCCAGGTCGGGGCGGCCGCCGCGCGACACCACGGCGCGCACGCGTTCCGGGCGCACGGCGGCCGCGGCGAGGGCGGCGGCCGCGCCCGTGCTCGCGCCGAACAGGGCGAGCGGGGCGCTCGCGGTCGGCGGGGCAGTTGAGGTCGGCGGGGCAGTTGAGGTCGGCGGGGCCGTTGAGGTCGGCGGGGCGTCCGGGGGCGGACTGGCAGTCACGGTCGGCGGGACAGTCGGGGTCGGCGGGGCAGTCGGGGTCGGCGGGACAGTCGGGGTCGGCGGGGCGCTGGCGAGCCAGTCGATCGCTCCGGTCAGGCGCCTGGTCAGCAGGCCGATGTCGAAGCGGAGGGCGGCCGTCTCGGCGTCGGCGCGTTCTTCCGCCGGGGTCAGCAGGTCAAGCAGGAGCGTTCCGAACCCGGCCTGGTTCAGGCCCCGGGCGACCGCGCGGTTGCGCGGGCTGTGCCGGGAGCTGCCGCTGCCGTGGGCGAACAGCACCATGCCGAGCGGGTCACCGGGCACGGTGAGGTCGCCGGCGACGGCCGCGTCGCCGGTGTCCACCGTCACGCTGTCCACGCGCATCCTTGGTTCTTTCCCGCCCCGGAGGGCGCGATCACGGAGCAGCGTGCCGCCGGCCCGGAACGGGTACCCGGTCCAGGTCGCGGGCCAGCACGATCTCACCGCCGAACGCCGACGCCGCTTCATCGGCGAGCCGCCGGCTTTCCGAGTGCTCGTAGCGCTGGGAGAAGTGGGTGAGGACCAGCGTCCGGGCGCCGGCCTGATCCGCGATCCGGCCCGCCTGCCCGGCGGTCAGGTGCCCGTAGTCGCGGGCGAGCCCGGCCTCGGCGTCGGCGAAGGTGGATTCGCAGACGAGCATGTCCGCCCCTTCGGCCAGCTCGAAAGCGGCGTCACAGAGCCGGGTGTCCATGATGAACGCGAAACGCTGGCCGCGCTTTGGCTCGCTGACCTGCTCGAGCGTCACCGTCTCGCCCCCGGTCGTGAGCCGGCCCTCGCGCTGCAGACGGCCGATGTCGCGACCGGTGACGCCGCGGGCGGCGAGTTCGCCGGGGAGCATCCGCCGCCCGTCCGGCTCGGTCAGCCGGTAGCCGATCGTCGGCACGCTGTGCGACAGCGCCCTTGTTTCGAGCCGGAACGCGGGGGTGCTGATGATCACGCCGTCGCAGTCGGCGGGACGTTCCCGCAGGTCCAGCACGTCGCGAAACAGGGCGGCGCGCCTGAGGCGGCCGAACACCTCCCGGTTCTCCGCCGGGTAGCAGGCCTCCACGGCGTGCGGCACCCGGTCCAGGGACATCCGCTGCAGCACGCCCGGCACGCCCAGGCAGTGATCCCCGTGGAAGTGGGTGACGCAGATGCGGGTGATGTGGCTCGCCGTCACCCCGGCGAACAGCATCTGCCGCTGCGTTCCCTCGCCGGGGTCGAACAGCAGCCCTTCGCCGTCCCACCGCAGGAAATAGCCGTTGTGATTGCGGCTGCGGGTGGGCGCCTGACTCGCCGTGCCAAGAACCACCAGCTCACGGTTGGACACGGGATCAGACACTACGCGGGTTGTGTACAGCGGCTTGGTCCTGGGCAGCTTTGAGGGGTGGTCATCCCGGTTCACGACATCAACCCCCTCCGCCGCACCCCCTGGGTCACATACGGCCTGATCGCGGCCAACGTCATCGTGCTGCTGCTCACCCCCGGGTCGCAGGCGTCGGTCACCGGCGCCGCCGCGCAGGCGCAGCTGTGCAGCCAGGAGGCGTTCTACGATCACTACGCGGCCATCCCGCACGAGCTCGTCACCGACCACCCGCTGCCCGTGGTCGCGACCGGGCAGCCGGCGCCGGCGCCGGACACCTGCTACGCGGGCAGGCCGGCTTATCACAAGATCCCGGTCCTGTCGGTGCTGTTCTCCATGTTCCTGCACGCGGGCTGGCTGCACCTGCTCGGCAACATGCTGTTCCTGGTGATCTTCGGCAACAACATAGAGGACCGGTTCGGCAGGGTGCCTTACCTGCTCTTCTATCTTTTCTGCGGCTACGTCGCCGCGTACGGGTTCGCGTTCGCCAACTCGTCCTCGCTGGAGCCGCTCATCGGAGCGTCCGGGGCCATCTCCGGCGCGCTGGGCGCCTACCTGGTGCTCTACCCGCGGGCGAAGGTCTGGTCGCTGGTGCCGTTCCTGTTCTTCATCCCGGTGATCATCCCCGCCTGGCTGGTGCTCGGCCTGTGGTTCGTGCTGCAGTGGGTGTACTCCGCGGGCTACGCCGCCTCCGGCGCGGGCTCGGTGGCGTACGTCGCCCACGTCTTCGGCTTCCTGGCAGGCGCGATCATCGGCCTGTTCGTGCGCGCCGCCTCACCGCCGCCGCAGTACACGGTGCACCCGCGCTACCGCGCGGTGCGCCCCTGAGCGCGGGTCCGCGGGTGGCTCCTGAGGGCCGTCACGTGCAGTGAAAGGCGAGCGCCCGCTGCGTCGTCGCCGGGGGGTTCAGCCCGTATTCGCCCACGGCCCAGGCGTTGCTCGCGGACGTGGCGGCCACCGCGTCCATCGAGCTGTTGGCGCCCGGGTTCGGGCTGGCCATGTTCGTCCACTTGCGGCCGTTCCAGTGCAGCTCGAAGGCCGTGCCGGTGCTGAGGTTGTTGGCCGCGCCGACCGCCCAGGCGTTGGTGGGCGAGGTGGCCGCCACGGAGTGCAGAATGTTGTCGTCCCCGCGTAGGATGTCGGGGCTGGGCACGCGCGTCCACGTGCGGCCGTTCCAGCGGAGGGTCACCGACTCGCCCTTGCCGTCATCGCCCACGGCCCAGGCGTTCGCCGCCGAGGTGGCGTCGACGCCCAGGAGCTCACTGCTGCCCGTGGGGTTGGGGGTGGCGACTTTGGTCCAGCCGTGGCCGTTCCAGTGCAGGGCGAGGCTCAGGCCGAACAGGCCGTTCTCGTACAGCCCGACGGCCCAGACGTTGCTGGCGGCGATTCCCTGCACGCCGTTGAGGACGTCGGCCTTCGAGCCCGGGTTGGAGCTGGCCACCTGGCTCCAGGCCCGGCCGTTCCAGTGCAGGATGAGGTTCCTGTCCGGGGCACCGCCCGAGGTCGTGTAGAAGCCCACGGCCCAGGCGTTGGTCGCGGACAGGGTGTGCACGCCGTTGAGGCTGTCGATGAAGCGGCCGGGGCTGGGGCTCGGCACGCGGCTCCAGGTGCGGCCGTTCCAGTGCAGGATCAAGGTCTTGTCCGGCGCGAAGACTCCCGCCTGGTCGGAGTAGTCGCCGACGGCCCAGATGCTGGCCGGGGAGACCGCGTGCACACTACTCAGGTAGTCGCTGCCGGCTCCCGGGCTGGGCGTGGGCACCACCCTCCAGGTGTGGCCGTTCCAGTGCTCGACGAGGGTCTTGAACACGCCGTCGAGTCCGGAGTAGTCGCCCACGGCCCAGACGTTGCTGGGCGAGAGCACGGCCACGCCGAAGAAGTCGTCGGTCATGGCGCCGGGGCCCGCCACCCGCATGACCGCCCACCCCGGGCAGGCCGCCTTTGCGTGCCCCGTGGGTGTCGCGGCTTTTGTGGCTGCCGTGGCTGTCGTGGCCGACGCCGGGCCGCTCGCGGCGGGCACGGAGCCGACGGCGGCGACCGCGGTGTCGCTGGCGGCGGGCGCGGCGCTGCCGGCGGCGGGCGCGGTGCCGGCGAGGGCGGCCCCCGATCCGGTGAGCAGGCCCGCGAGCACCAGTGGCGCGGCAGAGGCCAGGAAAAGGCGTCCAGGCCGGCGTTGCGTGTGCGTCATCCCCGCTCCTTACTTCCCCGTCAGGATTTCCCCGTCACGGTCGAGCTTCCCCGTCACGGCCGGGCCCGGTGATCCCATAAGTGACTATCCGGTCGAATGGTACGGCCCGGGGGCTTGCGCTGGTGGTGGTTACTGACGAAGACCGCCGGAATGGCGGTGCCCGGTCACGGCGGCGAGGTGCGGCAGATGCCGGACGCGCGGAGGAAGGGGTGGCGCGGCGCGGGGGGCTGGGAATGTAGCACCTAATTTCTGAAGGTTCCGCTGAGATGCCGCTATGTGGGGGGTGTGGCAAAACTGGAGTGCGGGCGCCTGCCGCTGGGGCTGATGGGCGGGACGGCCGGGCGGTCCAGCCGTTGCCTGCGAGGGGCAGACAGGTGCTCCATGGAGAAGTAGGGGTGTCACGGCGAACGCCATGGTGATGTTGTGGATTCGCGGTTGGGCAAGGCATGGAGCGGGATGGTCACCTGTCGGGCCGTCCCGCTTCCTCTCGCTCGTACTTGCATGTTGCGCGCGCTGCTGGCCCGCTGTAGGTGTAGCCGTTATGACCGATGTCTTCATGTATGCCGACGAGACCGGCAACCTGGACTACAACGTGGCCGGCGGCGGCTCCCGGTACTTCGGCATCGGCACTGCAACCTGGCGTAGTGATCCAGGCGGCCACCTGTGGCAGGCCGAGCGGATGCGGTTTTCCCACTCGGCGGCCGGCTTCGAGAACTCGAAGGGCTACCACGCCAAAGACGACAGCAGAGCGGCGCGCGCCGAAGTCTATGCCCTCATCCAGCAGCAAGCGCCCCGGTTCGACACGACCTTCCTGGCCAAGTCGAAGGCGTACCCGAGCGTGCGCGCCCGTGGCTAAGCCTACCTCTATCAGCTTGCGTGGTACCTCCACTTCAAGGAGATCGCGAGATGGGTGACCGGCCCCGGTGACACGCTGCACGTCGCTGTCGCTACCCTCGGGACGGCAGCAAGAAAGACCGCCTTCCAGCAGGCGATCAACTTGGTGTGCCAGCAGGTGGCACCACGGCTGGGCCGTGTGGTAGTTGCGCACTGGGACTCCGCGTCCTGCTGGGGACTCCAAGTGGCCGACTACGCACTCTGGGCCGTTCAGCGTCATATCGAACGGGGCGATGAGCAGTACATGCCTTTCATCCGCCCCACCCTGGTCACAGAGTTCCTTCCTTTCGGTGCCGCCTGACCTGGGGCAACGTTAAGACCGGCTATCCCGCCGTAACGGGAAGATGTCCCCTGGGACCTCTTGTCACCGGCCAACTCTCAGTAAAGTTCATGATAGGCGCAGAGTCAAGCGCCAGGATGCTCGATTTTATCGAATTCAGGTTCGCTTACATCGCGCCCCTCAGGTTTAACATCAGGCCCTTAGCTACCAGGCAACCTCCCGGCCGGGTAACCGGGATTACCGGCTCAGCCCCGAGCCGGGCGGCGATGGCCGGGATCATCGGGACGCGCTCGGTGGACCACTCCCACATGCCGGGGACGCCTGCGGCGGCCATGTCCGCGCGGAACGGGAGGTTCGCGGCTCGTGTCGTGGACCCTCCTAGCAGTCGACGAGTTCGGGCCGCTGGTTGAGGATCTGCGAGCGGGCGGTGGTGTACTCGGCGTGCGCGCGTTCCGCGCCGGGACGGAAGACCGCGGCGCGGTGGCAGTTCTGGAAGGCCAGCCGGACGCCGTAGTGCCGCTCGACCGCGGCGCGCATCGCGTCGCTGGCCATCAGCCGCAGCAGCTCGCCGCGGGCCGCCTCGCCGGGCGGTGGCACCTGGTTGTCGGCGAACTCGCGGTCCCCGGAGTCCAGGTCCGCGATAAGGCCGCTGATCACGCCCCAGGCGTATGGCAGTGAGGCACGGATGCAGTCGATGAACGCGGCGTCATCGACCTCGCCGCGGCGCGCCTGCTCCAGCAGGTCTGCCGAAACCGTCAGCGACATGCCCGTGTCCCTTCTTCGCGTGCGGATGCCGTCCTCATCTTCACATGAAAATGATAATCATTCCAGTAGGGTTGGCGATGACTGGCGGCGAGGACAGGCCAGGGGCCGGCCGTGACCCGCGGAGAGGGCGGCCGGGACAGCGAGGACCGGCCTGAAGGCCAGGCCGGATACGGGTTCTCAGCGCAAAGGGGTATGGATGAAGATCGCGTTCGCGGGCAACGGCGGCAGCGGGAAGACCACGCTGTCCTCGCTGTTCGTCCGGCATCTGGCCGCCCGCGGGCTGCCGGTGGTGGCGGTCGACGCCGACATCAACCAGCACCTGGCCGAGGCTCTCGGCGCCGAAGGCGAGCCGCCCGCGATGGGCGCGCACCTGACGCAGATCAAGGAGTACCTGCGCGGTGAGAACCCGCGGATCGCCTCCGCCGCCGCGATGGTCAAGACCACTCCGCCCGGCCGCGGCTCCCGGCTGCTGCGGCACTGCGGCCCGGATCCGGTGCACGCGCTGGCCGTGGACACGCCGTGCGGGGCGCGGCTGCTGGCCACCGGGCCGTTCGAGGACGATGACCTCGGCGTCGCCTGCTATCACGCCAAGACCGGAGCGGTGGAGCTGTACCTCAACCACCTGGCCGACGGCCCCGGCGAGTACGTGGTGACCGACTGCACCGCCGGTGCCGACTCGTTCACCTCGGGCCTGTTCACCCGGTTCGACCTCACCGTCCTGGTCGCCGAGCCCACCCGGAAGGGCATCAGCGTGTACCGGCAGTGGCGCGACTACGCCGAGGGCTACGACGTCGCCATCGCCGTGGCGGGGCGATGGACCAGGGGTGCCCGCTGCGGCTGGCCGAACTCGCCCCCGGTACCCGCGCCGCCCTCGGCGCGCTGCAGGACGCGCTGGACGCGCGGGAACGGGACTGGGCTCGGTACTCGCGCCAGGCGGCGGAGTTCCACCTCAAGAACGCCCGCGCGCGAGCCGACGCCGGGCTCGCGGCGCAGGTCGACCCCGATTTCACCCTCGGCCCGCAGGCGCTGCCGGTAACCGCCTCCTAGCCACGCGGTGGCGGCGCGGCGCTCGCGGCGCGCCGCCGGCCGGCGGCCAGCACCTCCACCATCTACTATTCAGGTCCGTAGATCATCTACTATTGAGGTACGTAGATCTCGACGGGAGGCTGGTGCGGCGGTGGGCAGATCGAGCAGAACCAAGCGGGAAGGCGGCCGCCAGCAGAAAATCGCGGCGCAGCGCGCGGCGGCCAGGCGCGCCCGGGTCCGCAACCGGATCCTGATGGCGGCGGGCAGCATAGCCGTCGTCGTGGCGGTCGTGGTGGCCCTGGTGGTGGTCAAGATGAACTCACAGGCACCGGCGCTGCCCGATGCCAGCGAGGGCCCGTCGGGCGCGGCGCTGCACAGCCTCGTTTCGCAGGTCACCGGCGAGCCGGCGGGCGTCCTGGACAGAGTCGGGCCGGGCAGCCTGGCCGGCGGCGACATCGGGACCGGAAACCCGGCGGGCAGCTACCTGTCCGGCGTCAGCGGTCCGGCCCTGACCTCGGGCGGCAAGCCGGAAGTGCTGTACGTAGGGGCCGACTACTGCCCGTTCTGCGCGGCCGAACGGTGGTCGATGATCGTCGCGCTGAGCCGCTTCGGCACCTTCTCCGGGCTCAGCACCATCCATTCGTCCAGCACGGACGTGCCCGCCAACGTCCCCACGTTCACGTTCCACGGGTCCTCCTACACCAGCAGGTACCTGTCGTTCGTCCCGGTGGAGGAGACCACCAACTACCGCGAGGGCCACTCCGCCTCGCAAACGGTTCCGTACGCCACCCTGCAGGTGCCGACCGCGGCGGAACAGGCGCTGATAGACAGGTACGACCCGGGCACCGGCGGCCAGGGCGGCTCGATACCGTTCATCGACATCGGCAACCGGTACGTCGAGGTCGGGAACCTCGCTCCCTACGGGCCGCAGGACCTGCAGGGCATGACGTGGACCCAGGTGGCCGCCGCGCTGCGCGACCCGTCCACGCCGGTCGCGCGGGGCGCCATCGGGTCGGCCAACTACCTGACCGCCGGCATCTGCAAGCTCACCGGCAACCGGCCGGCCACCGCGTGCACCGCGCCGGTCAGGGCACTGGAACCGCGGCTGTGACCGGCGCCCCGGTGCCGGGCGCGCCCGGTGAGCCGTCAGCCTGCCGGTGCCCGGCAGGCCACCATGTGACCGTGCCCGTGCCCGTGCGGGCCGGGGCGCTTCTAGCATGGGCAGGTGGATGGCGCTTCCGTGGACTCCCTGCACGCGGAGCTGGCCTTGCTGGCCGCTGAATTCGTGCTGCCCGGCCTTGGTCCCGACGTGGACCGGGCGATCACGGTGGCGTGTGACCTCCTCGCCCGGAATCTGGACACTCCGGCCACGGTCGGCGTGGCGGCCCTGAGTTATGGCACGCCCCTGCGCGATGCCGGGCCGGCCATCCGGGAGATGCTCCGTGAGCAGGGCTTCCCGGCGGCAGGCCCCGACGCGAGTGATGCCGCACAGTTCACCACGGTGCTGCGCGCCGTCGCGGCTGGCGGCATGCGGGCCGGTGAGTTCTTCAGCGTCTTCATCGGTCTTGTACCGGCACGGGAGGAGCAGGACGAGCTCCAGCGCCGCCTTGTGGCCCTGCTCAGCAGCTGGGCGGATGAGACGACCCCGGAAGGCGAAGCCGCAGTGGCCACAGCCTTGCGCAGCGTCGCACGGGCCGCCCTCAGTGAGGGCAGCTTACGGGCGAGACACGCGCTGCGGCCCTGACATGCCGTGCCTGCTCAGCGAGCCGGCAAACCGTGCATGGCCGGCCCGCGGGGATCCGGACGGCCGCCGGGCCGCTGGCGGCGTGTCGCCGCAACGCCGGGAGTGCTGCATACTCACGGTATGGAAGACCTCTTTGACTTCCAGAAGCTGCGGATCCAGCAGCCGGGGAAGTGGCTTCCCAGCCGCGCGAGTTACGAGATCTTCAACGCTCAGCGGCAACTGCTGGCAATCGCCACCGAGACCGAGGGCCACACGAGGCGCAAGCTGCTCAGCAAGCATATGCCCGACACCCGCGTAATCGAGGTCACGACGGCCGCCCGCGAGCCGGTCCTGTCCCTTGTCAAGCAGACCAGCGAGTGGATCACCGATCTCCACGGCCCCGAAGGCGAATTGATCGGCCGCATCCGCACGGGGGGAACCAAGCGGCTCTACACCCTGCTCGATGAGCAGGACCAGATCGTGGGCAAGGTGGAAGGCGACCTGGCGCTCAAGCATTTCTCGGTCAAGGCCGCCAGGGGTGGCGGCGAGCTCGCGCGGATCCGCAAGACGTTTGCCGGGATCACCAAGGAAATGCTCACGCCCAACGACCATTACATGGTGGAGTTCGCCGCTACAGTCCCGCCGCCGGCCCGCACCCTGACCGCGATGATGCCCATCGTCTTGGACCTGACCCTCTACGGCCCTACCTGACGGCGCGCCGCCGCGATCAGGGGCGGCCCTCGACGACCTCGAACTTGTTCCCGTCCGGATCCTTGAACTCGAACATGGGCGGCACACCCGGCCACCGGAGCAGGTCCCCGGCCGCTATGCCCCGTTGCCGCATGGCGGTGTGCTCGGCTTCGGCGTCGGGGACCAGGAACCGGATGCCGGTGTCGGCCCCGGTGTCAGGCCCGGCGATCAGCGCGACCGAGGTGGACGCGCCGCGGGCCGCGACCGTGACCCAGCGGAAGCCCTCCCCCGCCCGCACGTCGAGCCGCTTTTCGAAGCCGAGCGTGCCGACGAAGAACTCCACCGCCTTGTCCTGGTCGCTGACCGGGATTCCCACGGCGCCGATGCCGGTGATGGTGGTCTGGGACATAATGATCTCCTCGCGTCGCTGGATGAATGAGAATCGGTTACCGCGCCTGCTGATACATGAGCGAGCCCGGCGTGGTCAGGGTCTGCCCGGTTTCGAGCCACGTCTGCAGGCCGGACAGGATCATCGGCCACCCGCCGTAGAGCTCGGCCGGCGCGTCCGGTGGCAGCTGATCGTGGACCACCGTCAGCCGGCACGAGTCGCCGACCGGCTCGATCTCCCACGTCACCCGGGACGTGCCGGCCCGCTCGGCGTCGGGACCCCACAGCGCCCGCATCGTCTGCACGAGCCGGTTCGGCCGTTCGACGACCAGGTTCTCACCCTCCATCAGCGGCCGCTCCGCTGCCGGATGACCGAGCCGGTAGGGCGAACCTGCCGTCCAGTCCGACTCGATCGACGCGCCGAACTGGTACTTCGTCCTGATCACCGGATCGGTGATCGCCTCCCACAGCCGCTCGGGCGTGGTGCGGATGTAGATCTCGAAGACCTTCTCCATCTGATCCTCCAGCTCGTGCTTCAGGCCGGCGAGCCCGGCAGCCCACGGCTCGGTGTACTTGCTGACCCACCGGTCGTGGACCAGGCGGATCGGGACCGGGTTGAGGTAGTGCAGCTTCTCGCGGCCCCGCCGCCTGCTCACGATGAGCCCGGCGTCCTCCAGGATCTTCAGGTGCTTCGCCACGGCGATGCGCGTCATGTCGTGCCGCGCCGTGAGCGACACAAGCGTCTGACCGTCGCGGGCGAACAGCTCATCGAGGAGCGCCCGCCTGGTCGGGTCGGCCAGTGCCCTGAACACGAGATCCATGTCATGCATAATAGGAAACCATTTGGTTTCCTGTCAAGCCTGGCACCGGCACGCCGGCGCCGGAGCCGGCGTCACCGGGCCCGTGCACGGAGATGCCACCACGAGCGCAGGGGGCGGCTAGTGGGGGAGCATGATCAGGCAGGCGGTGGGGGCGCGCGGCAGGGAGACGGAGAGCTTTCCGGCTGCCGGGTCCCAGCTGATGGCCGCCAGGGTCGCGTCCGGGTAGAGCAGTTTCGCGACCGTCGGGCGGCCGCGCAGGTGCGGCACCTGGAGTGACACCTCGGAGGGATCCGCGCCCGCGTTTTCCCAGCCGCCGCGGTGCCAGACGGTCACGTAGCTCGCCCCGGGGCCCCGCATGCCGAGCGCCAGCCAGGAATCGGTCCAGCGGGGCAGCCCGAGCGGCCAGAAGGGCATCGCGGCCGCCAGGTCGGAACGGATGGACTTGTACGCGCGTACCGCCGCCGCGACCAGCTCACGCTGGGCGGGGGTCATCTGATCCAGGTGGCCGGACAGCTGGACGCGGCCCAGCAGCGCGCCGCACAGCGTGAACGTGATCTCCTCGTCGGTGAACGACGGCTGCGGGTAGGCCCACACCCCTGCCTGCTCGGGGGCCATGGCGGTCGGCGCGGCCGCGGCTATCGGCGGGTAGCGGAGGTGGTCCTGCTGGTCACTCGTCGACTGGATGTGCAGCCGGGACAGCAGCGCGTAGTCGATCCGCATGCCGCCGGACGCGCAGTTCTCGATGATCAGGCCGGGGTGGCGGTCGAGCAGCCGGTCCAGCCAGGCGAGATGCGCCCGGTTGACGGCCAGCAGGCCCGCGCCCGGGCTCAGGCCCGCGCCCTGGCTCGGGTCGCCCGTGTCGGGGCCGGGGCAGACCGCGATGTTGTAGTCCAGCTTCAGGTAACCGGCGCCCAGATCGCGCACCACGAAGTCCACGACCCCGTCGATGTGCTCTACCGCCGCGGGGTGCCGCAGGTCCAGGTGGTAGCGGCCGTGCTCGACGATCAGGCGGCCGTTCCTGCGCAGGAACGCCTCGGGCGGCAGCCGCCGCACGACCGGGCTGTTCACGCCCACCACCTCGGGCTCCAGCCACAGGCCGGGGACCATCCCCGCGGCCCTGATGTGATCGAGGACCTCGGTGATGCCGTTCGGGAACCGGCTCGCGGCCGGCTTCCAGGCGCCGACCGTGTCCCACCAGCCCTGGTCGATCTCCGCGTACCAGCCGGAGTCGATGCAGAAGTACTCCGCGCCAGCCTCCGCCGCGGCCGTCACGAGCGGCAGCAATCGCTCGGTCGTGGGGTTTCCCATCAGCGTGTTCATGTAGTCGTTGAAGATGACGGGCAGCGCCCGGTGATCCTCGTGCGGGCGCCTGGTGGCGCGCCGGCAGGCGGTCAGGGCCGCCACGGCGCCCTCGAACCCGGCGGGGCTGACCACCACGGTGACGGGCACCGTCGTGAACTCGTCTCCGGGCTCCAGCGTCATCCGCCAGTGATGCTCGGCGTCCGCCGGGCCCAGCAGGGCCAGGTATGCCCCCGTGACGGAGGCCGGCGCAGCGTCCCAGCCGGCCGGGCGGGGGCCGCTCACCGCGCGGTGGTGCGTGCACTCCCCCACCTGCCAGTGCCACGCGCCGTTGTGCTCGACCTGCCACGCCCAGGCATGACCGGTGCGCCGGCTGACCACCGCGCCCATCGGCAGGTACGTCCCCGAGGACCAGCTTCCCGCGCTGGTGAGGCCGAACCGGCCGTGCGGGTCGCCGCCATGGACACGGCGGTTGAGGTCGGGCAGTGCGTCGCGCAGCTCGCGGCGCTGCCAGCGGGCCTCGGCCAGCCAGTCGTTCTCGGCCCACAGCACATCGAGATCACCGATGTCATCGGGGGCACCCCCACTGGACAGGCCGCCGCACAGGAACGAGGTCACCGATTCGACCGTCACCGGCAGGGCACCGCGGTTGGTGAGCCGGACCCAGGAGCGCAGCGCGCCCCTCCCGGTGAGCGCGGAGTAGAAGACCTCCGCGCGCAGGCCGCTGACCGGGTCGGCGAGATCCACCCGCAGTTCACGCCATGGCGAGCGTTCCGTCTCGTCATGGCCCTGGTAGCGAAACCGGCCGCCCGCCTCGGACTCGCAGTACCGCCCGCCCGACCGCACCCTGCCCTCCCCGGCGAGGACGACGTCGACGAGCGGCAGCGCCGCGTCCTCACCGGCCGTACGCTGCACAGCGCCCGGCGCGGCCAGGCGGGTGATGCGTGGCATTCCGTCACCGCCAGCATCGATACGGAAGTCCAGGGCGTCATCGCGCCAGCCGAGCGTGATTTCCGTGCCAGCGGCCAAGTAGTCCTCCTCGACGAGTCGCCGGCGACAGCCCGGCGCCGGTGTTTCGCTGCTGTGAAATTGTCGTTTCCCACGCCTTGACATGCCATATGTGACCGGTCACAATCCTGGCATGGTTGTGACCGGTCACACAAGTGCTGAACAGCCCGCTCCCCTGGCCGCAGGGACGGCGGGGGCGGCGCGAGGGCGGCGCCGGTGAGTGGCGGGAATCCGGGCCCGGCGGGAGACGCGGGCGCGGCGCGGGCAGCAGGCACGAATCCGGGGCCGGCGGGGAATCCGGGGCCGGCGGGGGACGCGGGGCCGACTCCTGTTCGGGACGAGGACGCGGCGGTACGGGCATCGCGGGGCGTGTCGATCCGCGATGTGGCGGCGGCGGCGGGGGTTTCCTACCAGACCGTCTCGCGGGTGATCAACGGTCATCCGAGCGTCAGGCAGTCGACCAGGGACCTGGTGCGCGCGACCATCGAGGATCTCGATTTCCGGCCGAACCGGGCCGCGCGGGCACTGGCCGGCGGCCCCGCGCAGTCGGTCACGGTGCTCACGCCGGACACCAGCCTGTACGGTTCCAGCGCGGCGATCAAGGGCATCGAGGAGGCGGCGCGCGCGGCGGGGTTCGCCGTCGGCATCCGGGTCGTCGAGTCGGCGGAGCCAGCGGACGTCGGCGACGCGGTGATGCGGGCCGTCGAGCCCGGCGGGGCGCTGATCGTGATCGCCTACTACAAGGCCGGCACGATGACGCTGGCCGCGGTGCCGCCGGAGATTCCGATGGCGGCGCTCGTGGAGACGCCGACCGGCGACGAGGGCGCGGGCAAGCCGTGGGTCTGGCTGGACGACAGGAAGGCCGCCCTCGACGCCACCCGCTACCTGCTGGGCCTCGGGCACCGGACGGTGCACTACGTGTCCATCCCGTACTCGACCCGGGTCAGCCAGCGGATGGCGGGCTGGCGGGCCGCGCTGGAAACGGCCGGCGCTCCGGCACCCGAGCCGGTCCACGGCGGCTGGACGCCCCGCTCCGGCTATTCGGCAGGGCAGGCGCTGGCCGCGGATCCGCAGGTTACGGCCGTCCTGTGCGGTAACGACGATCTCGCACTCGGAGTGATGCGCGCCATGCACGAGGCGGGGCGCCCCGTGCCGGAGCAGGTCAGCGTCGTCGGATTCGACGACACGCCGACGGCGGAATTCCTCACCCCGCCGCTCACCACCGTACGGATGGACTTCACCGAGCTCGGCCGGGCCTGCTTCGCGCTGCTGCGCGGGCTGGTCGATCCGCGCGCGGTCACTCCCAGGCAGCCGTCGCCGCGGCCCGAGCTGATCGTCAGGGAGAGCGCCGCCCCTCCCCCGGCCCGGAGGGGAGGCCGCACATGACGCGCATCGCCGGGCCCAGGGAAGCCCGGGCGGATGAGGCCGGTCGGGCGCGCGGGCTTCGGGAGGGTGGTCCTGCCAGGCGAGCGGAGCGCCGCCCGGGCTGGCGGCGGCGGATCCGGAGCCTGGCGGCCGCGACGCCGTTCATCCTGCCCAGCCTCGCCGGCGTCCTGCTGTTCCTGGTGGTTCCGGTCATCATCGTGCTGGTGCTGAGCTTCTTCCAGTGGAACTTCCTCACGCCGCCGCACTTCGTCGGGTTCGCGAACTTCGGCACGATGACCAGGGATTACCACGTATTCCACGCCCTCGAGACCACCGCGTTCTACGTGCTGTGGAACATACCCATCCAGACGCTGATGGCGCTCGGGCTGGCGGTCCTGCTGAACCGGAAGCTGCCCGCGCTCGGCCTCTTCCGGGCCCTCTACGTGCTGCCGTACATGTCCACCCCGGTCGCGATGGCGGTGGTGTGGAGCTGGATGTTCAACGGCCAGTCCGGCCTCGTCAATCACCTGCTGCTGCTGGCCGGCATCCACGGGCCCGACTGGCTCGGCAGCACCAGCACGGCGCTGCCCGTCGTCGCCATGGTGAGCAACTGGCAGTACGCCGGGTACAACATGCTGTTCTTCCTCGCGGGGATGCAGACTATACCGCCATCTCTGTACGAGGCCGCGAGCATCGACGGCGCGGGCCCGGTGAAGCGGTTCTTCCGGATCACGCTGCCGCTGCTGAACCCGACCTTGCTCTTCGTGCTCGTCACCGACGTGATCGGGTCGTTCCAGATCTTCGACACCGTCTACGTGATGACGCAGGGCGGACCCGGTACGGCCACCAACGTCATCAACTACCAGATCTACTCGACGGGATTCCGGAATTTCGACGTCGGCTCGGCGTCCGCGATGTCGCTACTGCTCTTCGGCGTGATCCTGGTGGTCACCCTCGCCCAGTTCCGCTTCTTCCGCAGCCGCACGACATACGAGGTGTCCTGACTCATGAGAACCCTCAGGTACACCGTTTTCTACATCTGCCTGACGCTCATCGCGGTGGTCTTCGCCGGCCCGTACGTGCTGGCTTTCTTCGGCGCGCTGAAGCCTCCCGCGGACCTGTACAGCAGCTCGCCGTGGACGCTGCCGCATTCCTTCTACACGGGCAATTTCAGGACGATCCTGTTCTCCGACGGCTTCATCCGCTATCTGGGCAACACGGCCCTGGTTACCGCGGTGCTGACGGTCGGGCAGGTCAGCTTCGGCGTGCTCGCCGCGTACGCGTTCGCCCGGCTGGAGTTCCCCGGCCGGGACGCCCTGTTCTCTGTCTACCTGGCGACTCTGATGGTGCCCAACATCGTCACGATCGTCCCGCTGTACACGATGATGCGGCAGTTCCACCTGACCAACACGTACTGGGCCATCTTCCTGCCGTACGTGCTCGGGACGCCGTACACCATCTTCCTGATGCGGCAGTACTTCATGTCGCTGCCGTCGGAGGTATTCGCCGCCGCGCGGGTGGACGGCGCCTCGGAATGGCGGATTCTCACCCGGCTCGTCATCCCCATGGGCCGGCCGATCATCATCACCGCCACCCTCATCGCGTTCGTTTTCGGCTGGAACAACTTCCTGTGGCCGCTCATCGTGACCGACAGCAATTCGAGGCAGGTGCTCACGGTCAGCATCGCGGCGCTGCAGTCCTCGTTCAGCGAGCAGTGGAACCTCGTCCTCGCGGCGTCGCTCGTCGCGCTCATCCCGCTCCTGGTCGTTTTCGCGCTGTTCCAGAAGCAGATCGTGCGGTCGATTCAGCTATCCGGAGTCAACAGGTAATTCAGGAGGCACGGCTTAATGAGAGATAAGAGAGAGAAGGGCGCTGCTGGCCCGGGGGGACGACCCCCCGGATCCTCCCGATGGAGAGGGTCGCCGCGGCGGCTGGCGATCGCGGCCGGGTGCGTGGCGCTGCTGGCCGGGGCGACGGCATGCTCGTCCGGATCGTCCGGCGGCTCCGGCAGTTCCGGCACGGTGAACCTCACCTACGCCATGTGGCAGACGCCGGAGCAGGCCGGCTACCAGAAGTCGATCGGCGTTTTCGAGAAGGCGCACCCGAACATCCGCGTCACGATCGAGTCGATCGCGTACAACGACTACCAGCCGAAGCTGACCACCGAATTCAGCTCGGGCGCGGGCCCGGACGTGTACTGGGTGAACACGCCCATGATCGCGTCCTGGCTGAAGGACGGCGTGATGGAGGACCTCACGTCGAAGATCCAGGCGGCGAAGATCGACCTCGGCCAGTACCTGCCGGCGCTCGTCACCCTGCACCAGTTCAACGGCAAGCTGTACGGGCTGCCCAAGGACTGGGACACGATCGCGTACTTCTACAACGCCGGCTACTTCGCCGCCCACCACATCACGATGCCGTCCGGCCCGCTCACCTGGAATCCCGCCAACGGCGGGACGTGGCTGACCTTCCTCAGGTCGCTGACCTACGACACCAGCGGGCACAACGCGCTGTCACCCGCCTTCAACCCCAACTCGGTCGCGACCTACGCCATCGACGTCCCCAACGAGATGCAGTGGGGGTTCGAGCCCTTCCTGGCCGAGGACGGCGTCAAGCTGATTCCGCAGCCATACTCCAAGACGGTCTCGTTCGACACCCCCGCGGCGAAGCAGACGTTCCAGTTCCTCACCGACCTCATGTACAAGTACCACGTCGCCGCCCCGGCCTCCGACCTGGGCACCGACGGCGCGGCCAACAACACCGAAGACCAGACGATGTTCGCCAAGGGCAAGGTGGCGATGATCGAGAACGGTGACTGGGTGACCTCCGGGTTGCAGCAGGAGGTCAAGTTCAAGCTCGGCGCGGCGCCGGCCCCGTGCGGCCCCGCCGGTTGCTGGACCGTGCTGAACGGCCTCATCGACTCCGTCAACGCGCACTCCCCCAATCAGCAGGCCGCGTGGGAGTTCGAGCAGTGGCTCGGCTCGCCGCAGTCCGAGCGGATCCTGGGATCGGGCGGCTACATCTGGCCGGGGATCCCCTCGCTGGACCCGCTGTTCGCGTCCTACTGGAAGGCGCACGGCCTGGACATGACGCCGTTCGAGACTGAGTCCAAGTGGAACGTCGTGTACTGGCCCGTCACACCCGGCATGAACCAGGCGCAGCTCGACATCGCCAACCTGCTCGCGCCCGCCTACCTGAGCGGGAAGAACGTCGCGGGCGCCGTGGACGCGGCGGCGAAACAGGCCGACAACGACCTGGCGACCGCGGGCTGACCAACCCGGGGCGGCCTGCCGGCGGCTCGCACCCGCCGGCAGGCCCGCACCACCACCTCAGGAGGCAAACCGCACCCCCCAGCCGGAATCCCAATGGAGGGACCGTGTTCACCCACCACGCACGGGCGGCAGTGACCGCCATCCTAACCGCGACCACGCTGCTGACCGGGATCACAGCAGCTGGCAAGGCCAGCACCACGGCACAGCAGATCACGGTGAACCTCGCCGACGACACCGGGCCGGTCTTTCACGGCGCCAGCGGCGCGCTCTACGGGCTGAGCGAGAACGGCGTCCCCGGCGCCGACGCCATCGCCCCGCTGCACATCCGGGCCATCGACGCGAAGCCACCGGGCGGCCTGCAGCATCCCACCGGCGACGCCGACAAGATCGCTCCGGAGTTCGTGCGCGCGGGCGGCCAGTGGATCCTCGTCTACATGCAGGACATCTACTCGGCCTGGCCGTACCAGAACCTGGGCCTGTCCGACTACCTGCCGAGGGTCGAGACGATCGTCAGGGAGCTGATGGCGACGCCGCAGGCGTCGCATTTCGCCTTCGTCCCGTTCAACGAGCCGGACTGGATCTGGTACGGGCTCAGCGCGTCCAGCCAGAGCCAGTACATCGCCAACCGCGACAGGTTCCTCGCCGACTGGACCACGGTCTACCACGCGATCAAATCCATCGACCCGGGCGCGCCGATCGCCGGGCCCAACGAGGCCTATTACGACAGCCGCTTCATGCCGGATTTCCTGTCCTACGCGAAGGCGCACAACGTCCTTCCGCAGATCATCAGCTGGCACGAGCTCTCGCCGAGTTCGCTGCGGACCTACCGGTCGAGCTACGCCAGCTTCCGCGCGCTGGAGAGGCAGGACGGGATCGGCCCGCTGCCGGTCGACATCGACGAGTACGCGAACCGGTACGACCTCTCGGTTCCCGGCGAGATGGTGCAGTGGCTGTCCATGTTCGAGGACACCAAGGTGTACGCCGCCATGCCGTTCTGGGACATCGCGGACAACTACTCGGACACGGTGGTCAGAAACGATGAGCCGAACGGGCAGTGGTGGCTCCTTTACTGGTACGGCCAGCTCACCGGCCACACCGTGGGCGTGACGGTGCCGCAGCCCAACATGATCGACACCCCGGCCGGGCTCGCGGCGCTGGACACGTCCAGGCGGCAGGCCAGGATCCTGGTCGCCGACCCCGGCGGGTCCGGCGACAGCGTCACGATCACCGGCATCGGCCGGCGGATCTTCGGCGACAGGGTGCACGTGTCCGTCCAGTCGATCGGCTGGAGCGGCTATGACGGCGCGGCGTACACCCCGGTCGACGCGGCCGAGACCGACTACCGGGTGACGGACGGCTCGGTCACCGTGCCGCTCGGCGGGACCGACCCGATGAGCGCTTACCAGCTCATCGTCACGCCGGCCCGCGAGCACGTGCCCGGCACGGCGGTCACGCCGGGCACCCGGACGTACCTGGCGGCGGACGCGAGCCTCACCGACGCCACCGTCTACAGCCAGGGGTCGGTGTCCAACCCGAACGGGTACGCCACCGCGGGCGGGAAGGACGTCGGGTCCATCGACCAGCCGGACAGCCGGGTGGCCTTCCAGGTCACGGCGCCGCGCACCGGCCGGTACTTCCTGTCCGTCTACTACGGCAACCAGACCGGCACGATCGCGCAGCAGATCATGCGCGTGGACAGCGGGCCGTGGTCGTTCGTCAGCTACCCGCCGACGCTGAACTGGCTGTTCCGGTCGCACCAGGACATGTACCTGAACCTGACGGCTGGGACGCACACGATCACGTTCGGGGTGTCGGACCCGTCGACCGGCACGGCGAAGGGTCAGGTGACGCTCGACGACATCCAGCTCACGTACGCGCCCGGCGACGTTCCCGGTGTGACCGGGCCGGCCACCAGCTACCCGGCCGCGTACGCGGACGTTTCCGGTGACGCGACGACGTTCGCGGTGGACGCGGGGCACGACGGGTACTACCGGCTGTCGCTGGGCGGAGCGCGCGGGGACCTCCGGGCGGCGATCGGTGACAGCCGGGGCGTGGCGGGGAACCACCTCTCGTTCCGGACAAGTAACGAGGGAACCGTCGCCTACCTGCACGCCGGCATCAATCCGGTCCGGGTCGCGGACCTGGGCACGGGCGGCACGCTGAACGTCACGCCGGATCCGGCCGCGGACGCCGCCGATACCGCCGTGTACGCGGCGGCGGCGCCGGGCAACGCGCTGTCCGGCACCGCGGTCGTGCAGGCCGACCCGTACGCGTACGGCGGCGCGGACGTCGGGTACGTGGGCAACGGCGCGGGCAACACGCTGACGTTCACCGGGATCAGGGCGCCGCGGGCCGGCGTGTACCGGGTGATGGTCAGCTACGCCGACAACGACCGCGCCGGGTCGGGCAACTACAACTCCAACCTCATCGACCGCGGGTTCACCGTCAGCACCTCGAGTGGCTCGCCGGAGACCGTGTACGCGCGCAACACCTACAGCTGGGACCAGTTCGACACCGTCGAGGTGACCGTGCGGCTCGGCGCGGGCCTGAACACGATCACGTTCGGCAACCCGGACGCGTACGCGCCCAACTTCGACAAGATCACGGTGGCGGCGGCGGTGCTGCCGTAGGGACGCCGCACAGCGCCCGCCCGGTGTGCGGCCGGGGCGGGCGCTGTGCGGTCCGTGCGTTCCTGCTGGCCGGTTCAGTCGCCCATGACGCAGTTCAGGTCCTGGTTCGACCACACCGAGACGACCGGGAACGAGCCGGTGGGCAGGTTCAGGTTGCCGTCGGGGCCGCACAGGTCGGCGATCTCCGCGGTGTGGTCCGGCGTGGTCCAGCCCGCGTTGACGTCCGTCATGGTCTCGGCGTACTCGTGCGACAGCACGTAGGTGTTGTTCTCCTGGTAGGGGGCGTTGATGACGCTGTAGCCGTCGCTGGTCGTGGTGTGCCAGCCGTACCCGCCGCCGGCCGTCGTACCGGCCGGGGAGAAGATCACGAAGATCGATCGCGCCAGGTCGGTGACGCCGAAGTGGGCGGCGGCGTTGCGGGCCTCGGTGATCAGGTCGTCGCCGGGCTGGGCCGGGGCGGCCACCGAGGAGTCGAACCACGTGCCGGCGTACACCTCGCTGGTGGGGTACGGAACGTGCGCCGCTCCCGACGGGCAGTAGATCGTTCCCGCCGGGACGCCGTTGCAGTACTGGGTGAGGATCCTGGACCACCTCTCGCCGCCCTGGCCGAGACCGGAGAAGAACCCTTCGGCCTGCGACTGGACCGAGCCGCCGCTGCCGCCCCACTGCGAGCCGTAGAACACCAGGTAGACCTTGGGGCTCTCGGTGATCACGCCGTTGCCGCCGCCGTTGTACTGCACGTACGTGCCGGACGGCGTGGGCTGCGGGGTCGGCGTGGGTGTCGGGGTGGGCGTGGGTGTCGGGGTCGGGGTGGGAGTAGGGGTGGGGGTGACCGTTCCGGTGCACGCGGTGCCGTTGAACGTGAGCTGCGCGGGGACCGCGTTGGTGCCCGAGTAGGAGCCGTTGAACCCGAACGAGACGCTCGCGTCGGTGGCTACCGAGCCGTTGTAGGGCTCGCTGGCGACGGTCACGGTCTGGCCGGACTGGCTGGCGCTGCCGTTCCACGCCTGGGTGACCTGCTGGTTCCCCGGAAACATCCAGCCGGTGGTCCAGGACGTCACGGGACCGCCCAGGTTCGTGACCGACACGTTCGCGGTGAAGCCGTTGTTCCACTGGGAGGTCACGGTGTACGTTGCCTGGCAGCCGGCGGCTGCGTGGGCCTGGTGAGCCGTCGCGGCCACGGCGGCGAGGGCCAGAGCGGCCGCGCCGCAGGCGGCGAGGGCACGCCTTCGGCCGGGGGTACGCCTTCGGCCGGGGGCGCGCCTTCGGCCGGGGGTACGCCTTCCGCGGGGCGCGAGAAGAGCGGTGCGTGGCGGGATGATCTTCATCGGCGGCCTTCCGTCTTCCGTGGGCGAGTTGTTAGCGCTCACACAAGACGGCCCGGCGGGAGGCGGTCAACGCCGCCGGCTCGCGGGCGCCGTCGCCGTCGGCACCAGCGGGTCCGGCGGCGCGGCGGGCGGTCCGCTCACCTGGGAAAAGCTTTTCCCGGTGGGCGCGGCGGTCTGCCGCGGGCGGATGAAAGGTTCAGCGGTCACATGAGCCCGGCCACAGCACCCTGGTTTCCACTACGTTGCCGAACGCTGGTGCGTTCTGGAAACGGCGGGTCTGATACGGCACCTAGATTTCCGGCAACAGGTTCGGGACAGGCGCGTCGCGGAAACGGCGGGTCCAATACGGGGCTCTGGCATGTATTTCTGGGTGGTCGCGGCCGGGCTCACGATGGCGGCGGGGCCGCTGGCGCATTTGGCCCCGCCCAGTGGGGCCGCTGGCGCATTTGGCCCCGCCCAGTGGGGCCGCTGGCGCATTTGGCCCCGCCCAGTGGGGCCGCTGGCGCATTTGGCCCCGCGCAGGGGCCGCTGCCGGCGGCAAGGGGTGTTACCGGGCTGTCCCGTGCGGTTCGCGCGAGGGCGGATCGCGACGGCGGGTTACCTTCCGGTCGCATGGGTAGTGCGTGGCCCATTGCCCGCTGACAGGGCACCGCAAGCCACTGGAGGGGGAGGTTGCCATGGCAACTCCCGACAGCAGGCTAGCTCTCCAGGCCGGGCGGCGGCGAGGGCCAGGAATCCTGACCGGGCCGCCATGAGCATGCTATGAGAGGACAAGACATGAATCGCTCTGTGGGAGGGACGCTGATCGCGGGCGCGGGTCTGGTCGGCGCGGGTATCGCCGGCGCGGCCGGCGCCGTGAAGTGGCTGACCTCCAAGGCCGAGGGCGTCCCCGGCGACCGGACCCCGCGCAACCGCTGGCTCATGGTCACCGTCAACTGCCCGCCGGGGCAGTTCCCGGCGGCCGGTGACCTGCCCGAGCCGGTGGCGAAGCTCACCGACCGGGCGGAGGTCACGATCCGGCCCGCGCCCGGCGATCGGGGGACCGAGCTCGGCATGCGGCTCCTCGAGCAGCCGCCCGCCGGCGTCGCCGGCGTGACCGCGAGGCTCAGCGGCGCCGATCCCCGGCAGGAAATCCGGTCCGCGCTGCGCGACGCCAAGTCGCTGATCGAGACCGGCGAGGTCATCAAGCCCGACGAGCCGACCACGCATCCGACGCCGGCCGGGAAGCTTTTCGACTTCGCCACCAGACGGGCCGGAGGGGAGGGGCGGCTGTGAAGGCTGTGTGCTGGGAGGGCGTCAACAAGCTCGGCATCGAGCAGGTGCCCGACCCGAAGATACTGAACGAGCAGGACATGATCGTCAAGGTCACGGCGACCGTCACGTGCGGTTCCGACCTGCACCTGATCGGCGGTTACATCCCCGCGATGCGTTCCGGCGACGTCATCGGCCATGAATTCCTCGGCGAGGTCGTCGAGACCGGTCCCCGGGTCACCAGGCACAAGGCCGGCGACCGCGTGGTGGTGTGCTCGTTCATCTCGTGCGGCCGCTGCTGGTACTGCGCCCACGACGAGTGGTCGCTGTGCGACAACTCGAACACGAACTCCGGCATCGCCCAGGCCGCCTGGGGCTACGAAACCGGGGGCGTCTTCGGCTACTCGCACGCGATGGGCGGCTTCCGCGGCAGCCACGCCGAGTACGTCCGGGTGCCGTTCGCCGACTACGGGGCGTTCACGGTACCCGACGGCGTGGACGACGAGAGCGCCGTGTTCGCCTCCGACGCGGTTCCCACCGGCTGGATGGGCGCCGACCTGGGCGGCGTCAAGCCGGGCGACGTCGTCGCGGTGTGGGGCTCGGGCGGCGTCGGGCAGATGGCCGCGCAGGCGGCGAAGCTGCTGGGCGCCGGGAAGGTCATCGTCATCGACCAGCTTCCCGACCGGCTGAGCATGGCCGAGCGCTACGCGGAAGCGGAGACGATCAACTACGCCGACACCGACGTGCAGGCGGAGCTGCGCGAGCGGACGGGCGGCCGGGGCCCCGACGTCTGCATCGAGGCGGTCGGCATGGAGGCGCACAGCCCAGGGCCCCAGTTCTGGTACGACCAGGCGAAACAGCAGCTCCGGCTGCAGTCGGACCGGCCGACGGCGGTCCGGGAGGCGATCTACGCCTGCCGCAAGGGCGGCTCGGTGTTCGTGCTCGGCGTGTTCGGCGGCCTGGTGGACAAGTTCCCGCTCGGCGCGCTCATGAACAAGGGGCTGACGATGCGCGGCGCGCAGCAGCACGGGCAGCGCTACATCCCGATGCTGCTCGGCCGTATCGCCGCCGGCGAGCTGCAGACCCGCCATCTCGCGACGCACGTGATGCCGCTGGACGAGGCGCCGCGCGGGTACGAGATGTTCAAGAACAAGGAGGACGGCTGCGTCCGCGCCGTCTTCCGGCCCGGCGCCTAGGAGGCCGGGATGAGAGCCTCCGTCTTTGCCCCTGACGACATCACCGGCGAGGTGGCGATCGTGACCGGCGCCTCGCGCGGGCTCGGCCTGGAACTGGCGGCCGAACTCGGCAGGCACTCGTGCCGCCTGGTCATCTGCGCCCGGGACGCCGCCGAGCTGGACCGCGCGGCGGCCGCCCTGCGCGCCGGGGGCGCCGAGGTCACCGCCGTGGCGTGCGACATCACCGATGAGGCGGCACCGCGGCTGCTGATCGACACCGCGGTCAGCAGCTACGGCCGCCTCGACATCCTGGTGAACAACGCGGGGATCATCCAGGTGGAGCCCCTCGACAGCAGCCAGCCCGGCGACTACGAATCCGCGATGCGCACGATGGCGCTGGCGCCCGCGCGCATCGCCCTGGCCGCGCTGCCCGTGATGCGCGAGCGGGGCCACGGCCGGATCGTCAACGTCACCTCGGTCGGCGGCAAGATCAGCGTGCCGCACCTGCTGCCGTACTGCATGGCCAAGTTCGCCGCGGTGGCATTCTCCGAGGGCCTGCGGGCCGAACTCGGATCCGGTCCCGTCACGGTCACCACGGCCGTGCCGGGCCTGATGCGCACCGGCTCGCACATGCAGGCGCTGTTCCGCGGGCAGCGGGAGAAGGAGTTCACCTGGTTCTCGCTGGGCGCCAGCCTTCCGCTGGTGTCCATGGACGCCGGCCGCGCCGCGCGCCGCATCGTGTCCGCGATGCGGACCCGTCAGCCGGAGGTCATCCTGACCCCGGCCGCCCAGGTCGCCGCGCGCGGCGCCGGCGTGTTCCCGGGGCTGACCGTGAGGCTGCTGCACCTGATGTCCGCGGCGCTGCCCGGTCCGGAACCCGGGGCTCCCGGGGAGGTCGCCCGCGGCGCCGGCCTGCGCCCGGCGATGAGCACCCGGCTCTTCGGCAGGCTCACGGCGCTCGGCCGTTCGGCGGCCCGCCGGCTGAACGAATTGCCCGGGTAAGGCCGCCACCGGGGACCTGACCGCCGAGTTCGGCGGCGGCCTGCCGTTCGGCGTGACGGCGGCGGGGCTCACCGCCGCGGTCGACGGCACCGGCAGGTACTCGCTCACCGGCACGGCGACCGTCCAGATCACGCAGGGGGTCAGCGGCAACCCGAGCTTCCACGCGGGGCTGTCGCTGAGCAGCGACGGGATCGTCGCCGGGGTGGGACTTCCCGACCTGAGCGGCCTCGGCTTCTCCGGCGCCGGGACGCTGTACGCCGCCAGCTCCGCGATGAAGGGCTTCGACCCCGCCACGCTCGGGCTGAGCGGGCAGCCGGTCGACCTGCCGGCCGGGCTGGACGTCAGCCTCGGTTACACGCTGCCGGACAGCGTCACGACCGATCTGCAGGACGTCATCCCGGCGGGGTCCGCGGTCCAGGCGATGGCAAGCCTGCCCACCACCGGGTTCACCGTGGATCTCTCCCTGGCGCTGGGCACGGGTACGGGGACCGGCGGCCTCCGGGTCATCAACTCGGGTGGGACATCCCTGTACCTCGACAGCGTCGGTCTCGCGGTCACGCTCAGCGCCGGCGGCGGCGTGCAGGTCGCGGTCTCGGGGGTTGGGTACCTGGAGCTTCCGGCACTGGTGCCGGGAACCACCGACCCTTCGGCGGCGACCGTGACGGTCAGCGGGTCCCTGCAGGTCACCGCCGACAGCATCAGCCTGGGGCTGTCGGCCGGGTTCAGCAACTGGTATCACAACGAGGTCCTGGGAATCCCCGGCCTGGGTGCCCAGGACTTCGGCGGGCACGTGGGCCTCACCTACGAGGACGGCGCCACGGCCCCGGTTCCGTCGCTGGGCATCGACGCCGACAACATCACGCTCCCCGCGTCGTGGGCCAGCGCGATCGGCATGGCGCCGGGCGCCGAGATCTCGTTCAACGTCAACCTCGACCTGAACAACCCGGTGCTCGCGTTCTCCATCGCCGGGCCGACGGTGAACGGGCAGCAGCAGCCGGCGCTGACGCCGCTCGCGGTCGACCCAAACCTGTCCTCCGACGTGGTCAACTCGTTCACGATCAGCAGGGCCGCGTTCGACCTGTCGCCGTTCGGCGGGACCGACCCGGGAACCGGGGACGCCATCCCGGCGGGCGCCTCGGCGATCTTCGACGCGAACGTCGACCACGTTCCGGTGCACGTCGACGCGAACGTCAACCTGTCCGCGCTGTCGGTCACCGCCGACGTCAGCATCGGCGCGTTCACGGTAGGGCCGGTCCAGGTGTCCAGCCCGATGTTCTACCTGGACCTCAGCGTCACCCAGAGCACCGCGGCCTTCGGGATCAGCGGCGGGATCAGCTACAACGGCAACTCGTTCTACGCGGACATCCAGTTCGCGGTCGGGACGAGCGCGGCCGGGGCGAGCGTCACGCTCGCCGCCGACGGCCAGCTGTCGGTGCCCATCGCCGGTTACCTGGCGGGCGGCCTCACCCTGTACAGGGCCGTCAGCGGCGACGGCAGCGGCGCCAGCATCAGCGCGTCGGGGAGCGCGTGGCTCACCGCGGGCGGCAGCACGCTGGGCCCGGTGAGCTTCTACTTCTCCATCCCGGGCTCGCTGAGCTGGACCGACGTGGCCAACTCGATCACGCAGGTGGCGCAGTTCTTCGTGACCACCGGCAACTCGGCCGACACCGTGATCCAGTACCTGCAGCACATCGGCTATGACACCTACGACATCATCAACGCGCTGAGCGAGATCGGGGACTGGGGTCCCCGGGTGGTCAGCGGCCTGGCGAACGCGTTCGGCTTCAGCTCCACCTACTACGACATCTGGACCTTCACGTCCTCCGCCGAGTCCCTGGTGCTGGACGTGTCGGGCGGGTCGCAGTCGCCAAGCGCCAGCGTCATCACCTGGGACTGGAACAACGGCTACAACCAGGACTGGGCATTCGTGCAGAGCCCCTACCCGGGCTGGTACGAGGTCGTCAACCGCGGCAGCGGCCAGTGCCTCACGGTTCAGTACAACACCAGCACGTGGGGCAACCCGCTGATCCAGTACCCGTGCGGTGGCGCGTACAACCAGCTCTGGTACATGGGCAGCATCTCGCTGGGCACCACCTATTCGATCCCGAACGCCCTCGACGACGAGGTCATCGACGTCGCCGGAGCGTACCCCTGGCCGGGCGGTTCGCTCGACCAGTGGCCCTACAACGGGGGCTGGAACCAGCAGTTCTGGCTGACCAACTCCCACAACTGAACGCCCCCCAACCGCTCGCCCGCCCTGTTGATCCCCGGCAGGGCGGGCGGGCGCTATCGGCGCGGTGACGGGCGTTGCCGTCAGCCGGCCAGGGCGAGTTCCGGCTCGGGCTCGGAACCGTTCGCCGCTCCCTTGCGCAGCCGCGGCAGCAGCAGCGCGGCGGCCGCGGCGGCCGCGACCGCTGCGCCGCCGACCCAGACCGCCGGGGCCAGGCCGGAGACGAACGCCTGCCCGCTGGCGTATCCGCCGCGGGCGGAGAACACGGCGCCGAGCACGGCGATCCCGAACACGCCGCCCAGTTCCCTGATCGCGTTGTTCGCGCCGGAGGCGATGCCCTCCTGGTCGCGTCGCACCGAGCCGAGCACGACGTTGGCGACCGGCGCGAAGAACAGGGACATCCCGACGCCGGAGACGATGAACGCCGGCACCAGCGCCGCGTAGGCCACCGTGGGGCTGATGATCGCCGCCAGCCAGCCCAGGCCGATCGCCTGCAGCGCCAGCCCCGCGGCGAGCAGCGGCCGGCCGCCGATCCGGTCGGACAGCGCGCCGGCGACCGGGGTGATGAGCACCGGCATCGCGGTCCACGGGAGCGTGCGCAGGCCGGCCTGCAGCGGGCTGTAATGGTGGACGACCTGCAGGAACTGGGCCAGCAGGAAGATGGATCCGAACATTCCGAAGAACATCAGCAGCGATGCCACGTTGGTCATGCTGAAGCCGCGGCTGCGGAACAGCCCCAGCGGCAGCATGGGCTCCGGCGCCCGCAGTTCCCAGGCGGCGAACGCCGCGACGAGCAGCGCGCCGGCGACCATGGGCGGCAGCACGGTGCCGCTGGTCCAGCCGTGGTCGTTGCCGCGGATCACGCCGAAGACGACGCCGAGCAGGCCCAGGCTGGCCAGGGCGACGCCCGGCAGGTCGAGCCGCGTCGCGGGCCCCCGGCTCTCGACCAGCGTGGCGCGGGCGACCGGCAGCAGCGCGACTCCGATGGGCACGTTGAGCCAGAAGATCCACTGCCAGGACGCGCCTTCGACGACGGCGCCGCCGACCAGCGGGCCGATGGCGATGGCCAGGCCGCCAACCGCTCCCCACGCACCCAGCGCCAGGCCTCTGCGCTCCGGCGGCACCGCCGCCGACAGCAGGGTGAGGGTCAGCGGGATCAGGATCGCGGCACCGACACCTTGCACGGCCCGCGCCGCCACCAGAGCGCCGATGCCGGGGGCCAGCGCCGCGGCCGCCGATCCCACGGTGAACAGGCCGAGGCCGCCCACGAAGAGCCGGCGGCGGCCGTACCGCTCGCCCAGCGTGGCGCCGGTGAGCAGCAGCACGGCGAACGTGAGGGTGTACGCGTTGACCGTCCACTGCAGGCCCTCCAGCGAGGCGTGCAGGTGGGCGCGGATCGACGGCAGCGCCGTGGTCACCACGAGGTTGTCGAGTGACGCCATGAACAGGGCGGCCGACGTCACGGCGAACGTCCACGCGGTCTGGCTTCGAGCGCTCATTGCCTTTCTCCTTGTTAGTAGTGATTGATCACTAGCTTCGCTGATGAAAAAAATAGGTGGTGCGCCTTGCGGTGCCGGGCCCTTGGCGGGGGCGCCTTGCGGTGCCGGGCCCTTGGCTGCCGGGCCCTTGGCGGGGGCGCCTTGCGGTAGAGGGCGCTGCGGTGGCGGGCGTTCAGGTGGCGGGCCCTCTGGTGGCGGGCCCTCTGGTGGCGGGCTTGGGGGCGGGCTTGGGGCACCAGCTCGTCCATCGCTCGTCCACGGCCGGCAGGTCCATCGCCGCGGCGACGTTCATCAGCATGCCCACCGCGAAGAAGTCCACGATCTGGCCGAAGGGCAGGCCGGTGAGCCGCTCGGTGAGCGCCCACAGCTTCTTGAAGCCGGCCCGGGTCGCGGCGCGGATCTCGGGATCTTCGCAGGCCGCGTACGCCTGCATCTGCAGGAGCAGCAGCGTCCTGTCATCCAGCAGGCGCTCGTACGCGTCGCCCATCGCCGCCAGAGCTTCCTCGCCCGGCAGGCCCTCGGCCGCGGCCGTGAAGGTATCCCCGACCCGCCGGAAGCACCGGTCCACGAGCGCCAGGAACAGCGCCTTCTTGGTCGGGAACAGGCGGAAGAGATACGGCTGGCTGATCCCGGCCCGCCGGGCGACGTCCTCGGTGGACGTGCCGGCCAGCCCGCTGGCCGCGAACTCGGCGAGCGCCGCCTCGAGCACCATCTCGCGGCGCTCCCCGGCGGGCATCCGCTGCTTCGTCTCCGTCATGGTCGTTAAGTTAGTGATGAATCACTTACTTGTCAAGGGGGGGTGGCCGCTCAGCGGGAAAGGCCCCCTGAGGGGTCCGTCAGGCCAGTTCCAGGAGGAGCCCGGCCAGTTCACGTGGCCGGTTGCTGGCGATCATGTGGCCCGTCGCGATTTCCCGGTAGCGCCAGGCCGGCGAGGCCTTGGCCCGGTCGGCGGCGTCCCAGAACGGGCCGCCGCGCTCGGGCCGCGGCTCGCCCGTCGCCTTGATGTAGGTGCGGGTGAACGGGTAGTCCTCCAGCGGGCGCGGCAGCCGGACAGGCTCGGTGAAGCAGGCCGCCGGCTGGGGCGTGCGCCGCGCGGCGGCCCACGCCGCCTCCGCCGGGTCGTCGAACTCACGGGGCTGCGGCTCCACCAGCCAGTCGCTGCCAAGGCGTGCCACGGCGCGGCCCGCTGGGCCCGCGGCGAGCCGGTCACCGTCACCGGGCACGAAGGCGTCGAGATAGACCAGGTGGCGGACCCGGTCGGCGACGTACTCCAGCGCCCCGGTGACCACCAGCCCGCCGTAGGAGAAGCCGAGCAGCACGATGCCGTCGAGATCCTCGTACAGGATGGTGTTCACCACGTCGGTGATGTGCGTCGTCAGGCAGACCTGGGGGCTGGTGAGGTGGGCGCGCTCGCCGACGCCGGTCAGGCTCGGCGTGAAGACCTCGTGGCCGGCCGCCCAGAGCGGCCGGCGGACTTTGCGGAAGCCGTGCGCGCCACCCCACGCGCCATGAACAAGGACAAAGATCGCCATAGCGGCCCGGCTGAGTCCTTCCGGGGAAGACGGATCAGTACCAGATGTTGACAACGTACTTCTCCTTGATGCTCGAGGTGGCAGCGTTCGCCTGAAGGACCACCGTGTGGGCGGCGGCGCTTGACGCGCTGAGCGTCGCGATGACGCACTGGCTGCCGCACACCAGGCTGGTGATGCTGGTCCCCGTGGCCGTGCTGCCAGCGAGCTGAGACCCATCGCTACTGGTGCCGATCCAGCTCATCCCAGCGCCATTCCCGTCCACGTTGACCAGAGCGCTGAACACTTCGCTCGGGGTCTGGATACCGCCGTTGGTCGATACCTTGTCGAGGTCGATGCGAACGGGATCATTGGCCGCCGGGAGCCTGAAGGCCTGGCTCGCCCCCGGGGCCAGAGTAACCGTGAGACGCTGATGGTCGGGTCCGGTCACGTTGACCGGGGAAATGCCGACGGCGCTGGTGACGGCGTAGGCACCACCGCCGACGCCCGCCATCGCGGTCACCGCCGCGCCTATTGCGAGTGCGCGCACATAGTACTTTCTTTTCACTGCATGCTCCTTTCGGTGTTCGTCTCAGCCGAATTGGGCGTAAACCGCCGGCGAACGGGGAGCACAATGGAGTGCCGTGACGGTATGAATGCCGAGCCGGTTGTCCTGCCAACCTCTATTCCGGCGCCACGGGGTTCTTGCGGACGCTGCCGGGTCACATGGCCTGCCGCCTTTACAATTCACTAACGTCCGCGGACCGAACTGGGTTCACAGGCTTGCGCGCTTCCATGTAGAGCGTCTCGGCGCGCCTGCGCTCGGTGTCCGGTGCCTGGTCCAGGTCGGTGTCACCGAACTCGCGCTGGCGCGGGCCGGGGAATCCGCTGGCCCGGAAGAGCAGGCCCAGCGTCTCCACGTCGAACATGGTGCGGTGCCGGTGCCAGTAGAACAGTTCCTGCACGGCAAGGAGCGCGGCGGGCCGGCCGGGATGCAGTTCCTCCAGATAGCTCCGGTCGCCCGCGTACGACCTGATGAGCCTGCCGGCGTCGGGCACCCCGGCCCGCAGGATGCCGCCGGGGCGCAGCACGCGGTAGCACTCCTGCATGAGAACGTCACCGGCGCGCAGCGGCAGATGCTCGAGCAGGTGCTCGTGGAAGATCGCCGCGACCGATCCGGAGTCGAATGGCAGCGGGCTGGCCAGGTTCCAGGCCACGTCGACCGGGTCGCCAAGCAGGTCGATGTTGGTCCAGCCCGCCTTGCGCTCACCGCCGCAGCCAAGATGCAGGCGGAGTTCCGGCCGGGCGGCTATCAGCCGGGCTCTGCGCCGCTCACGCCGCCGCACCAGGCCGGTGAGAATTATCCTGCCGGTCCCGCGATAGCGCACCGGAACCAGGTGCTTTAGCAGCACGCGCGCGGCGGCGTCCGATGACTTCGTTTCCCGCAACCGACGCTGCCTGTCCTCCGAAGCAGCGAAATACGAATCAAGCAGATCCCGGGCCTCAGTCATGCGCTTCTGCCATCGCCCATTCTCATAATCACCCCTTCGCATAGAGGTGTTTCCATGTTACGAGGGGGCAGTCCGGGCGGCGAGTGAGGACTACGGTGAGATCAGGCGGCCGCTCGCCGCGGGCCGCCCCTGCGGTATCGTTGGCTGGTGCTTACATCCAGGTCAGGCACTATCCTCCGCACGGTGGCGGCGGGCGGTGCGGTCACGCTGCTGGTGTCGTGGGGCCTGGGAAGGCTGGTGCAACGCGATTCGGTGACGCGGTCATCACGCCGGCTTTACGAGTATTGCCGGGAACACCGTTCCGCGAACATATCCCGGCGGCTGGATCAGGCAGTAACGACGATCGGTGACTACAGCGTTATAGCCCCTTTCTCGGCCCTGGTGGGCGGGATGCTCGCCTATGAACGCCGGGAATGGACGCCGCTACCGCTGCTGGCCAGCGGCGTCGTCTCCGAGGTATACCTCCAGAAGGCGCTGCGGGAGCTGGTCAAAGGAACATTGCCGCCGGCGGAATCCTCCATCGGCCCCCCAGGCGATTACCCGTCAGGGGGCGCGGCCCGCACCGTCATCACGTTCGGGCTGCTGGCGCACATACTGACGAAGCGCTGGGGAAGCCCGGCCGAGCGACGGGTCATCTGGTCGATAGTCGCGGCGCTCGTGGCCGCCCAGGGCGGCTCCCGCCTGTACCTGGGACGGCACTGGCCGGAGGACGTCCTCGGCGGCTGGGTCTTCGGATGGCTCGTCCTGCGGACCCTGACCAGAGTGGATGAAGCCGTCTCCCCCGGAGCCAAAGCCCGGGGCGGCGGGTAAGAAGCCCGATGCCCCGGTGCGTCCCGCTGTGCTCGGTGCGGCCCCGCCGTGCTCGGTGCGCATCGTTCAGATCCCGCGGCCGTGGCGGTTCGCCGCGCGCACGATCGACGTGGCGGGGATGACCCCGAAGGCCACCGCGAGCGCCAGGTAGGCCCTGCGCTCCAGCGGGTTGCCGCACAGCGCGCGCCAGCTGGCCCGGCAGGCGGCTGGACGATGTGCCAGGGCTGCCTGCGCAAAGGCGATCTGGCCCTCGATCCGGGCCATCCCGTACCGGTCGGCCCTCAGTTCCGGGTACTTGTCCAGCAAGTACGCAAGGGCATCGGCGACGGCTGTCCAGTGCTCGGCGAAGAAGGATTGCTCGTGCCAGTAAACGTCGGCCAGCGGCCGCCGCACCGCGACGATCGGCATGCGCCGGGCCGCGCGCAGCAGCCAGTCGTAATCCTCGCCATAGCTGCCGGGAATCCCCTCATCCACCGGGCCCATATGGGCGAGCGCCTCCCGGCGGATGACGAACGTCGACGGGTGCAGCGCCGTGACACGCTCGCGTACCAGCTGCCGCAACCCCACCAGGCCAGGCGGCACCCGGACGACAACCCGGCCGGAGTGGTGGATACGCACCCCGCTGGCGACGAACTCCGCCCCCGAATCCTCGAGCTGCCCGACCTGCAGCAGCAGTTTGCCGGCGTCCCACTCGTCATCGTCATCGCAGAACGCGACCAGGGCTCCGCGGCCGGCCGCGATTCCGGTGTTCCGGGCACCGGCCAGCCCTGGTGTGCGGGTGTTGGTGACCATTCGCAGCCGCCGTCCCGCGGGAACGTCGACGGGCACCGCGGCCGGCTCACTCTGGTCAAAAACGACCACGCACTCGAGTTCTCCGGGATAGGACTGGCCGACGATGCTGCGGACAGCACGTTCCAGCAGGGCCGGGCGGTTCCGGGTAGCGACCACCGCGCTCACCGATGGCCACGGCGCGGCCCGCGCCGATGGCGGCCTGCCGCATTCTGCGGACTCGCCGACCGCCCCGGCAGGCCCCGTCAGTGGCCCTGTCACCGGACCGGCTGCTTGCTCGCGGGCCACGGCAGCGAGCGCCCGAGCAACTCCTCGAGCCGGCGGTTGTGATCCGCGAACACGTCCGCCAGACGCTGGCGCGTCTGCGCCCGGAGGTCCGGCGCCGGCAGGTAATTGTGCCGGATTCGGCTCCGAAGCCTGCCCGGCGGGAGGCCGAGAAAGTTCCATACCTCGTTCACATGGCGCTGCGGTTCGGCATAGAAATCCTCGCTCGCCATGATGTGGAACTGATCACGGGGGAAGAGCCCGAACCAGCGCGGGAGCATGTCGAGATAGCGCCCCTGCGCGAGGTAGGAGTGGTTCTCGTGCTCCACGCTGCGGTAGCCGGGCTCGGCGACCATGCGCTCGGCCTCGCCGCGCAGCCGGTTCTCCTCGGCGTCGACCGCCTCTTCGAAACTCAGGGTCTCGCCGCCGTGGTGGGTCCGCTCCCTGAAGTGGGAATAGGCCCGCTCCACCGGGTCACGCAGCAAGACGATGATCCGCGCCTCGGGGAAATCGCGGGCCAGCCGCTCCGCCGCGAGCGGGTGAAACAGGTAGTAAGGGCTCGCTTCACCGGCGATCGCCGGCTTTGTGCCGGGCCGCGCGAGGTGACGGCCGCCGGCCTGGAGCGGGAAGTGCGAGCGGTACCAGCGCAGGCCGCGATCGTAGTGCAGGTCGTAGTAGCGGACGCCCTTGATGTGTGCTCGCCCGGGAAAGAGCGGCCGAATGGACCGGTGCTCGAGCACGTAGTTGTAGAGCGACGTGGTGCCGCCGCGCTTTGCGCCGATGATGACGAAGTCCGGCCCGCGCCGAAGACCGGACGTGACCACGCCATAACGGCGCAGCACGAGCTTGGCGGCCTGGCGGGCGGCCCGGCCCCCTGGCCCCCTGGCCCGCTGTGCCATCAAGTACCCCGCTTCGCCAGGCCGCCTGGGGGGCCGAGCGCCTCGTCATCGGAAACGGCGGGCAACGGCGAGGTAACCGCCGACGGCGACGGAGCGAGGTCTGGCTGCTGCCCGGCGGGACGGCGCTCCGAGGCCGCGCCGGGCGTGTCCACGGCCGGCCGCAGGCCGCCGGACCGGCGCCGGCGACGGCCGGCGTTGCCCTGAGCGATGAACACACCGCCGATGATCAGCGCGCCCACCTGGTCCAGCCCGCGACGCAGGTACTCGACCGCGCGTCCCCTGGTTCGCGCCCCGCGGGCGAGCACCATCACGGCGTCGACACGCGCCGCGAGCGAGAAGACATCGGCGGCGACGGTGGCGGGCGGAGAATCAAGGATCACGAACTCGTAGGCGTCGCGCTGGCTTCGCAGCACATCGAGCAGCCGTGCGGAGTCGAGGAGGGCCACGGCATGCGCCGTCGGGGGGCCGCCCGGTAGCACCAGGAGCCGCCCGGCGATGGCGTCTGGCAGGGGGAGGCCGCCGGCCTGGCGGGGGTGGCGGGTCAGCGCCTCGGGGTCGACGCCGTCCGTGAGCACGTCGCTCAGTCCGCGGTCACCGGGCAGGTCAAAGAGCTGCGCCAACGATGAGCCACGGATGTTGGCGGCGACGAGCAGCACACGCCGGCCCGACTCGGCGAGTGCCACGCCAAGTTCCGCGGCGACGTGGCTGGGTGAGATGCTGGCGTCGGCGCAGGACACGAGCAAGGTCCGCAGGTCCCGGCGAGCCGCCACCGCCACCAGCGTCGCCCGCAGCGCGCGGACGGACTCCGCGGCCGGGCTGTCCGGGCGGACGGCGGCGGCGAGCGGCGGCAAGCGGCGGCGGCCGATGCCGCCGCGGTTCTCGCGAGCCGTGCCCTCCGCCCCCGGCAGCACCGCCAGCGTCGCCGCCCCCAGCTTGCGCTCGAGCTGTCCGGGGTCCCGCACCCGGTCGTCGAAGGCGGCGAGCAGGAACGCCAGGATCAGGCCGAGCAGCAGGCCGAGAAGCACGCCGAGGGCGATGATGACCGTGTGGCTGAGACCGGATGGCGCGAGCGGGAGCGCGGCCGCGATCAGGGTGCCGCCGCTGTCGTTGAATGTGGGCAGCGACGCGAGCTGGCTGTTGGCGGTGCTCGCCTGCGCGGTGAGCTCGTTGAGGCGGACCGTGAGGTTCTGCTGCGCGGGCGTCCCCGGCGGGGTGCTGCTCAGCTCCGCGGTGACACGCGTGATCTGCTTCTGCAGAACAGCTATCTGCGCGTTGAGGGCGCTCGCGACGCCCGCGATCTGGCTGGCGAGCTCGCGGTGCCGGCTGGACAGGTATGCCCGGGCGAACGCGTTCGCGCCGGCCTGCGCGGCCGGCGGGCTGCCGGCCTGCCAGGAGATCTGCAGGACATCGGAGGTCGTCAGCGCGTTGGCCGGCACCGAAACGGTCAGGCGCTTGGGCACGGCCGCCTGCAGCACGGCCGGCGGCACGTGCAGCAGCCTGGCCGCCCCCGTGATCACCAGGGGCGATTGCGCCACCGCCTGCTCCGTGCTCATGTTGACCTGCGGGCTGACCTGCGTCGGCTGGTTGAGCGGGCTCTGGGTGAGCGGCATGACCACCACTTGCGCGGTGGCGGTGTAGCTCGGGGCCGCCAACCGCGTGTACACGAGGCCGCCGACGGCACCGAGCACGGTGAGCGCCAGGACGAGCGCCCAGCGGCGACGGACGATCAGCCAGTAATCGTGCAGGTCGACCGAGCGCGGCTCGGCCGTGAAATCCTCGCTGACCGGAGGCTGTCGCACAGTCATGGTGAGTCATCCTCCATACGCTTTGCCCGGATGCTACGCTCGCGCCGCCTTCGCGGCAAAGACCGGTGCGCCGGGGCCCCATGCCCGGTGCACGGTGGGTGCGCGCCCGGGAGCCGGGCTCCGGCAGGTTGCCCCGGCCGGGGCCGTCCGTTAGCCTGGCAGTCGCGGAGGAGGAATCTGATGCCCCGCAGCAGGTGGTTCGCGGTCAGCGCGGCCCTCGTCCCCCTGCTGGCGACGGCGGTCATCTATGTCACATACACCGCCGGCGGCGGCGGGCCGACGGCGGCTCATCCCGCGACGGCATGCGCCGCGCAACGGCGGGCTGCCGGTTCTTCCGTTCACACGCTGCTCGGTGTCGATGCGACTCACCCAGCCCGGCTCGCGACGGTAACCGCGGAATTCGGGCACCTGCCCATTATCCGGGTCTACTACGACGGCTTGCCTGACCCGAACCTGTGGACGACCGGTGTGCAGGGGATCAACAAGTCAGCGGTCGTCGTGAGCTTCAGAGTCCCGCCCGCGGCGATCCTGTCCGGCGTGGACGACGCCGCGCTGTTGCATTTCTTCGGTACCGCACCGGCCGGCTACCCGGTCTACTATTCGTATTACCATGAGCCGGAGCTCTTTATCTCCGGCGGCCGTTTCACGCTAACCGCGTACAAGGCGGCCTGGGCCCATATCGTGGCGCTCGCGGATGCGGCTCATAATCCCGGCCTGAGGTCCACCCTGATCCTGACGGCGTGGGACCTCGACCCCCGTTCCGGCGTCAGCTGGAAGGATTTCCTGCCTTCCGGGCGCGTGATCAGCACTCTCGGCTGGGACGCCTACCCAGCGGGGACCGTGCGCGACCAGAACCCGCGGCCGACGCCGCCTGCCGGCTTCATGGGCCCGGAGGTGACCGCATCGAGAAGCCTGGGCCTGCCCTTTGGCTTCGCCGAGTTCGCCCTGGCCACGCAGGCCGGCAGGGCTGAATGGCTGACCGAGGTCGCCCGCTACCTCCAGCGCAGCGGCGCCCTGTTCGGAACGTTGTTCGACCCCCCGGGAGCACGCTGGGGCGAACTGAACGACGCCGCTTCGATCGAGGCATGGCGGAACGCGGTCGCGCGGGCGGGGCACGGCGCCGCATCCCCCGGCCTTCGCTGTGCGCCGTGACGGGCCACAGGGTGCTCATCGTCGCTCACTACGCATCAGAGCGCGGCGGTGGCGAGGGATCGATTCCGCTGCGGCTGTTCGGAAAGCTGCGAGAGCGGGGTGTGGAGACCTGGCTGCTGACGCACGTCAGCGCCCGGGATGAACTCGTCCGGCTCTTGCCGGCCGCTGAGTTCGAGCGGGTCATCTTCGCCAGCGGCACCCACGGACTCGGCCCGGTCTTCACTCTCGGCAGGAGGCTTCCCACCGGGCTGCGGACCATCGCCTGGGCGGTCACTCAGGTCGAACGGCAGGCCGCGATGGTCCCCGTGGCCCGCAGGCTGGTCCGCGAACTCGCGATCGACGTGGTACACCAGCCCATCAGCGTGTCGCCGGTCATTCCCTCGCCGCTGACCCGGCTCGGCGCGCGGGTCATCATGGGGCCGCTCAACGGCGGCATGGAACTGCCGCCGTCCTTCAGGAAACGCGACTGGAGCCTGTACGCGCTGACCAAGGCCGCTCGCCCGGTCGCGGCGGCGGTACTGAACGGCCTCGTGCGCGGACGGGCGCGGGCGGACGTCATCCTGGTGGCCAACGACCGGACCCGGGCGTTGCTGCCGCGGTCCGTCCGGAAGAGGGCGATCGAGCTGTCCGACATCGGGGTGGTGCTCGATTCGTGGCCGGCGCGGAATGAGCCGCCGGCCGGCACCGATGCCTCCGGGGGAAGCGGCGTGACCCGTTTCCTGTTCGCCGGCCGCCTCGTCGAGCTGAAGGGTGTCGACATACTCATCGACGCGTTCGCCCGGGTCAGGGACCACGTACCGGCGCTACTCGAGATTGTGGGCGACGGACCTCAGCGAGCCCGCTTGGCCGGGCACGCCGCCCGCACCGGTCGCGGCGCGGACGTCTGTTTCGCCGGCTGGCTCGAGCCGGGGGAATGCACGCGCCGCATCCAGGCCTGCGACGTCTACGTGTCGCCAAGTTTGCAGGAGGCGGGCGGCATCGCGGTCCTCGAAGCGATGGCATCCGCCCGGCCGGTGATCGCCACGGCGTGGGGCGGTCACCTCGCCTCCGTCGACGAGACCGCCGGGATCCTCGTCGATGTGTCCTCGCGCGCGGCCATGGTGCGGGGGCTGGCGGACGCGATGGTGCGACTGGCGCGCGATCCCGGGCTCCGGTCGCGCCTGGGCGCCGGCGGCCGGCGCCGGGTGGAAGAGCGTTTCGACTGGGACGTCATCGTCGATCGAACTCTGCGGGTCTATGACCGGGCGCGGGAGTCTCGATCGCGGCGGGCCCGGCCCGCGGGCGCAGCACCGCGTATATCCCGGTGAGCCGCAGCGGGATCCGCCCGAGGTACAAGGCGGCCGCGAAGGCCGCCGCCCCGGCGGCCACCGCCGCCGCCAGTGCCGGCAGCGTCTCGCCCAGCAAGGCGCGGGCGGCGATGCCGGTCACGCCGAAGCAGCCCACCGTCGTCAGGGCCACCAGCGCGTACCCCTTGCCGAAGGGCGCCAGGCCGAGCACCCAGCGGATCTCGAGCATGGCGGCGACGTTGTCCACCGCGATGCTCGCCGCCCATGCGATCGCCGCGCCCAGGATCCCAATTCGCGGCAGCAACGCGAGGTTCAGGGCGATGTTGATGGCGAGCGCCGCCCCGGCGTTGATGGCACTCCACGAGCTCTTGCCGCCCATGAGCAGCACAACCGTCACGTTTCCGGTTCCCAGGTTGATGAGCATCGCGAGGGAGAGAACGACGAGTGCGGCGGCTCCGGCTGTGTACCGGGGCCCGAAGACACCCAGTACCACGGCGGGGAAGAGCGCGAAGACGATGTACAGCGGCCACGATGCCAGGATCAGCAAGCGGGTCGCGCTCTGGTAGAGACCCGCGGCGCGGTCATGCTCATGGCGCGCCAGCAGCGCGCTCAGTTGCGGGCCGATCGCGAGCCGGTTTCCCTCCAGCAGGAATGTCCCGATGAGCACGAGCTTGCTGACCGCGCTGTAGACACCCGCGGCGTAGCGGGAGACGATCGCGCCGACCAGCAGGATGTCAAGCCATAGCACCACGATCTGAAAGGTGCCCTGAAAGGCACGCGGCGCGGTGAATCCCCAGAACTCCCGGCTCAGCCTGAGGCGCCGGCCGGCCGGCGGTCGCGGTTTGCCGCCGTGCCGTCCCCGGCGGGGACCGTCGGGAAACTTCGGTGCGGGGACCTCTCCGCGGAAGATCCTGGCGAAGATGAGCCAGCTCGCCACCAGGCCGAGGATGACGGGGAGGCCCCATGCGGCGATGGCTCCGTGCAGGCCCCAGCCGAGGACCAAGGCGGCGATGACCAGGCCAATGCGCGCCGCGGGCTTGCCCAGGCCTTCTATGACGAGGGCCGGCCACATCCGCCCGAAGCCCCGTGCGCCATCGATGATGCACGCCGACAGCGCCCCGAGGGGCACGAGCGGCGCGACGATCCGGATGTCGGCCGCACCGGCTCCGGGCGACATCTCGCGCAGGAAGGTATGCGCAAGGTCGGGCGCCAGAACCCACATGGCGGCGGCGGCCGCGCATCCGATGATCAGGACGGGGGCAAGCGCGCTCACGATGATCCAGCGCACGTCGGCAAGGCCGCCGGTGGCGCGAGCCCGGGAGATCCAGCGCATGAGACCCGTGTCCGCACCAAGCTCGAACGTGCTCGACAGGATGGTGAAAAGCGCGATCAGCTCGAAGAAGCCGCCCGCGCCGCTGGGCTGCAGCCATCGGCTGACCATCACGGTCAGCGCGAAGCTCAGCGCCGCGCCCGTCACCATGGCCGCAACGTTGACCAGCGATCCCCGGGCGACAACCGCGGCCTCCGCTGACAGCGCCGCCGGCCCGTCCCGTCCCCGGCGCGTCACTGGCCGGGGATAGCCGCCTCGTGGCCGCTCCCAGCGCCAGTCAGGGCGGGCGGCCCCCATCGCGCTCCGGCCGGCCCGGTGACTTCCGTCCCGGCACTGCCCGCGGGCCGCCGTCCCGGCACCCCCCGCGGGCAGCCGGCAGCGGCGGTAGGCAAGCGCAGCGCCGACCATGACGATCTGCAGCTCGGACGGCAGCCAGCCGTATACGGCGATCTGCGTCAAGGCGACCAGCGGAACCGCCTGCAGCCACAATCCGGCGATGCCGCGCGCCCGGCGCGTCTGCCAGAGCACCATCCCGAAGAAGCCGGCGAACAACACGAGGGCTGGGTAGCCGTTCGTGTAGAGCACGTCCCACAGCTGACCCTGAGTGCCGATCGGTGGCGTGCCCGCCAGCCCCTGGCCGGCGGTTACCGGCTGCGGCTCTCCGTGGCCGAATATGGGAGACTGATTGGCGCCCGTGATCGCCAGCCGGTACAGGTTGAGGCGTACCTGGTTGCTGTGGCCGTGAGTGCTGGAGAAACTGCCAGCAACCAGATGGCCCAGCGGTGTCAGGGCGACGGCGATCACGAGCAGGGCGGTCAATACCAGCAGTGACATGAGAGCGCCGACGCGGCGGCGCACCGCCAGGCGGGCGGTCACATACAGGATGCCCACCCCGATGCTCAGGAACATGCCACGGTTCAGCGAGAAGGCCATCGGCACAAGGGAGGCGGCGAGCACGGCGATCAGCAGCCTGCGCCGGCGTCCCGGGCCGGCGGCGGCGACCGCGGCGAGCGCCACCATCGTCAGCACTCCCATGTTGCCGCCCCAGGTATTCGTGTAGGCGAACGGCGCCGCGGGCCGGGGGACCGGGTGCCCGAGGAATCCCTGAACCTCCGCGAACACGGGGTGGACGAGTTCCTGCACGAACGGCTGGCTGCGCAGTCCATGCGGCAGCAGGTACTCGAACGGCGGCACGAACGTGTGGGCGCCCACCACGATGCCCGCGTAGCCGCCGGCAACCACGACCATCCAGAAATAGGTGAGGATCCGGAGCACCTTGGCGTCCAGCCACCCGGCGCGCGGCAGGTTGTAGACGTACAGGAACAGGACGCCCGCGGCGGCGTACAGCGCCAGCCGGTAGCTGAATGACAGGATCTTCGTCGCGCTGTCCAGCTGCAGGCCGGACAGCAGCACCCAGCTCGTGAACGCAAACCAGAGGGCGACGGCCACGGGAGCGCGGGTCCGCCGCCGCCAGATCAGCGCCACCAGCATCGGGACCGCGACGACGGGCCAGACGAAGGAGCTCACGCCGATGAGCCACCAGACCGGGAAGGCGGCGAACAGGACGGTCAGCGGCCAGGTGGCGGGCAGCCGGGGCGACCACGCCGCCGGCCTCCCGTGATCCGGTCGCCCGGTCCCTGGCGCCGCTCCCAGAGTCCGGGCGCCGGACGTGACCAGAACGCTCATGACCCCGCTTCGGCCTACTTGTTCTGGTGAAGCGCGGCGGCGTAGTGAGCCAGCACGTGAGCCGCTGACAGGGCGCCCGGGTAGACGGCGACATCGGCGATCGAGCCGTTGACGTAGTAGCTGTACGGCTCGGTCGTGCCCTGGCTGTTGCCCCATGGGTCGAGGTTCCAGCCGTTGAGGTTGTCACCACCGGCACGCCAGTAGCCGGTGTAGGACTCATCCGAGGTGGCCGGGTTCGTCCCGGCCAGGCCGCCATCGACGTACAGCGCCAGGCCGGCCGTCGGGCTGAGCGTCGCGACCACGTGATGCCACTGGCCGTCGTTGTACACGTTGCGCGTCTCGATCGTCTCGTTATGTCCGGGCCAGACACCGAACACGAGCTGGCCGTCGTTCATCATGTAGATCTGCCGGTCGTAATTGGAGCTTGCCCCTGTCTGCGCGTTGCCCAGGCCGGCAAGCTTGCCGCCCTTGTTGGTGCTCGTCCTGAACCACAGCTCGATCGAGAACGTACCCGGGCTGTTCACCGGTCTCGCGGATGTCACCAGCCCGGACCTGCCGTCGAAAGCCGTTGCCAGCTGGCCGGTGATCGGGCCTGGCACGCCCTTGGTCGTGCCCGGCTCGTAGATGCCGTTGAACCGGTGCGGTGAGGCGTCGCTGGCCGTGGTCCCCGACTTCTGGTCAAGCGGCCAGAGGAACGACGGCTTGTCAGCCAGGACCGTCTGCCGATAGGTGAGCGACGGGCTCTTTCCGGAGACGGTGACCCGCGCCGACGCCGGTGACCTGGCTGTGGTGTGGGTACCGTCACTGGCGGTGTACGTGTAGGTGTGGCTGGAGCCGGGCCTGAGGCCCTTGTCCTGGTAATGCAGCACCGGCAGCGCCCACGGCCATGACGTGGCGGTCAGGGTGGCGACCGGGGTGGTGCCGCCGTCACGGAAGACCGCATATTTGAGCGTGCCGACGTCCCGGCTGCTCACCGCCGGGAAGCTTACCGAGTCGACGCCCGCCGACGTGCTCGTGACGGCCGGCGCCGTGGCCGGGTTGGACGGGTGTACGGGATCGGGCCCGGCCGGGAAGATCGCGAAGCCCTCCTGTGGCTTGCCGTTGACGGTGGTGAAGTCGCCGCCGAGGAACAGCCGGCTGCCGTTGGTGGCCATCTCGCGCGGGCCGAGCGGATTGCCGTTGTCATCCGGTGTCCAGTGCCCGAGCGTGCCGTCGGTGAGCGACTGGTCGAGCAGGTGATGCCCCGGCCCGCCGGCCGGCACCTGCGGGAAGCCACCCGGCGCGAACGCGCAGTCGTGCGCGTGCGAGCCCTTGAACAGCCAGCCGTTGATGATCGCGAGCGCCTGGGTCGCGCCCAGGCAGTCGTTCTGCCAGATGAGCTTGTCACCGCCGGTGAGGCTGAGGCTGACCGCGAAGTCACCGTCGAAGCAGCCGCCGCCGGTGCCCTCCGCGGCGAGGTAGGCGACGCTGCCGCCGATGATGATGTCCTTCACCGCCCCGGTGCAGCCGGGCGGCTTGTAGGGAACGATGTTGGCGTTCCACGGCTCGGTCCTCGTGCCTGCCGCCGGGTCGACCGCCCCGGCGGCGTTCTGCGGCACCCCGTTGATGGTCTGGAAGTAGCCGCCCACCAGCACCTGCGAGTCATCGGGTGCCACGGCGATCGAGGTCACCGCGTCGTTCAGGGCAGGAGCCCAGGGCAGGACGTGGCCCGAGGAGTCCACCGCGCCGGCATACTTGCGCGCCGTGAGGGGGATTCCCAGCTCGTTGAAGGCACCGCCAATGTAGAGCTTCGACCCGTCCGGCGACGGTGCGATCGTGTTCACCTTTCCGTACGCCGGCGGCGCCCAGGTGGTCAGGGCACCGGTCGAAAGGCTGAAGGCGGCCAGGTTGTCCCGGTACACGCCGTCGACATGTTTGAATATGCCGCCGGCGTACAGCGTTTTGCCGTCGGGCGACACCGCAAGCGCGTACACCCCGTCCGAGGACGACGTTCCCGTGATTGCCGGGCTGAAGGACGCGATCAGGGCGCCTGTCGTGGAGTTGAAGGCCGCGAGGTAGGTGCGCGGGACTTCCCCGGTGGTGGTCCCGGCCGGGGTTCCCGGCGGCAGCGCGTGGGTGAACTGGCCGCCGGCGTAGACCACGCCATTCGCGTAGGCAACCGCCCACACCGTCCCGTCCGTCTCCCACGACGACAGTGCCGTGGAGCTGAGATTGCCGTCGGCCGCGCCTGCCGGCAAGGCCGCTCGTGTTGTTCCAGGGGAGCTGGCCGGGGGCACCGCGGCCGCGGCCCGCACCGCCGGCCCGGCTGCGGCGGAGGCCGCGAGCGCGAGCGCCGCCGCCCCGGAGAGGACTCTTAGTTTCACTGTTCTTGCTCCTTGTGTGCCTTCCCGGCGAGGCCAGTGCGCGCGGATTCCCCGTCCGCGTGCCCGTTGGGGTTCACCGGGATGAATGCGACGGCATGTTGCCGCGACCGCCCCGGAGCGCGGGTGCTCATGGCCGGCCGGCGCAGGACTCGCCAGGCCCGGTCGATGAGCGGCCGTCGCTGCCATGAGCGGCTGACCAGGTCGTCGACCAGTTCTCCGAAGCGCGCCACGGCCGCGTCGACGTCGGCCTGGGGCAGGCGAGCCCGGAAACTGGTGTGATCGCGCGCCGCCTCGTCGAGCAGCCCGGCGAAGTCGGCGGGTGTATGCGCGAGCCTGATCCGGCCAAGTTCCGCGATCCTGCCGCAGAAGTCAGCCTGGTGGTCGTCGACGTGCTCACCGAGCTGGCGGAGGCGCGGCACCACGATGGGCAGCTGTCCGCGTGCCCATGCCTCGGCGATCGACGCCGGGCCGCCGTGGCAGACGATCACGTCGGCGGAGTCGAGCAGGGCACTCAGCTGACCCACCTCGACGAAGCGGGAGCCAGGGCAGCCGGGGACGACCGATGCGGTACCGGATTGCACGAAGACCGTGGGGAGGTGTTCGGGATGTCGCCGGAGCCAGTCATTGATCCAGCTGATGAGCCGGTCGAATGGATGATGGTCGGTGCCGACGGTCACCACGATGCGCGAGCCGGCAGGCCCTCGCGCGTGGGCGGCCGGCGCCGTCATAGCAGGGACCCGATCAGCGTGCCGCGCGGATAGCTGGCCGCCTGTTCCGGCCACTGCAGGATGAACAGCTCGGTGAACGGGTAACACAGCCTCCCGGTCAGACTGGGACGTGAGATTCTGTCGTAGACCTCGAGGTAAACGGTCCGGACCCGCAGCGCCCGCCCGAGCAGGAAGAACGGGAACGCCACCCCGGCTCCGTCGGAAACGAGGACGTCCGGCCGCTCGGCACGGATGACGCTGAATGCCAGGCGCAGGTTCCTGAGGGCATTGGGGATGTTGCGGGTGGTCGGGGCAAAGGCGGGCAGCACGGTCTCGCCCCTGAGCAGCGACTCCGCGTGCGAGCCGGCGAAGGTGACCCAGACTCGTTCATGCCGCTGCCACCAGGGACGCAGCCGGTACAGCTGCGCCAGATGGCCACCCGATGAGCAGACGAGCAGGACTTTCATGCGGCCCTCCGGGCGGTGTCCCGGTCCGCCGGCCCGGACGGCAGCGCGGGCAGCCGTTCGAGCACGCGGACTACGGCCGGACAGAAACGATCATCAATGTCGCCCGAGCTGCGGCGCGCCTCTTCATGCCGGACAGACAGCTCGATGAGGTGCAACGCGGCGATCAGGTCATGTACGTGCCGCGGTATGCCGAGGGCCTCGAGCGCCGGGCGAGCGGCGGCGGCGGCGAGCGCCACCGCCCGCTCCACCGGGTAACGCCGGGCGACGAACGCCACCTGGAAGTGGAAGTGCACCGCGTCGAATCCCAGCGGCGCGTCGGGCGTGCTGCTCTCCCAGTCCCACGCGTACAGGCGGTCACCGAGCCGGGCGAGGTTCCACGGCACGAGGTCACCGTGCCAGGTGCCGAACTCGAGGGGCACGCCGCCATGGGCGCGCTCGATGCGGTCGGTCGCCACCGACAGGGCCGAGCGGGTGACAGGGTCGGTCACGCCGGTCTGGATCCTGGAACGAATGCCGAGCCACCACGGGCTCGCGGAGAGCTCGCCGGCATGTGCCGCCGAGAGCCCGCTGATCTCACGGAGCAACTCGGCGCCGGGAAGCGGCGCGCCGATCCCCACCCGGCGGATGCCCTGAGGAAGCGGGGCGGTGACGAGAAGATCGAGTCCGCGCCACCGCGAATCGTCGAGCAGCCTGGGTACGCCGACCCGCATGGGGCGGATCGCGCACGCGCGCAGGGCGGCGGCCTCACGGCTGACCGCCTCGCGCGTCCACTGATTCCAGCCGACCTTGACGTAGCCGAGCGGCGTACCGCCGGTGCTGAAGACCTGCAGCACCGGCTTGCGGTACGGACCGCTTCCGCCGCCGAAGGCGACGACGAGCCGCCCGCCGCCGAACACCTGCCGCAGGTGCCCCCACAGGAAATCGTCCGCCAGCTCGCCCTGGGAGGCGCCGGATGCGATACCGATATCGATCCTGTCCCGCAGCAGGGGCTGGGCGAGCCCGGTGCACAGACCAGCGCCGAGCAGACGGCGGGCGAGCCACCTGCGCCCCGAACGAAGCGCGTTGTATGAGGTCAGAGCCGAGGATGCGGCACGCCGCGACGCCAGTGACACCATGAAGCTCCGCCCGCCGCCCGCCGGCAGCACGGCGAACTGCTCGGCGCGCTCGAAGCCGGCCGGCAGCGTGCCCGCGGCGGCCCAGGTGACCGTGGGCGGTCTTGCGAACAGAAGATCGAACAGCCACGCGTGACCGGCGGGAGCTAGCACCCTCTGTGATCGCGGTATGCGCATCAGCCCCATCCCTCTCGCCCTAGTACGCACCCGACCTCCGCACGAGTGCCGAGACCGTCTTCCACAAGATCTGCAGGTCGAGCGCGAACGACCAGTTCTCCACGTACCGCAGGTCGAGCCGCACCGATTCCTCCCAGGACAGGTCCGACCGCCCGTTCACCTGCCACAGCCCGGTCAGGCCCGGCTTGACCATCAGCCTGCGCCGAACGTGCTCGGCATACTTTTCCGCCTCGCCGGGCAGCGCCGGGCGGGGCCCCACGAGCGACATGTCGCCGGCGAACACGTTGAACAGCTGCGGCAACTCGTCGATGGACCAGCGCCGCAGGTGCCCGCCGATCGCGGTCACCCGCGGATCCTCGCGCAGCTTGAACAGCACATGATCCCCGTTGTGCGCCGCGACCAGCTCCTGCCTGCGCTGCTCGGCGTCGACGACCATCGTGCGAAACTTGTAGATCCGGAACGCACGGCCGTCTTTGCCCACCCGTACCTGCGTGAACAGCGCCGGGCCACGATCATGGAGCCAGATCGCCAGGGCGACGATCGCCATCAGCGGGGCGAGCATGATCAGCGCCGCCCCCGCCGCGCACCGGTCGAACACGTTCTTCACGACCAGCCGGATGCCGGCGAGCTGCGGGTGATCCACGTGCAGCAACGTGAGCCCGGCCGTCGGCCTGATCGTGGTCCTCGGGCCCGCGACGTCGAGCAGCGCGGGCGACACACACAGGTCGGTGCCGGTTTTCTCCAGCTCCCAGGCCAGTTCGCGGAGCCGGGTGCCGTCCATCTCCGGGCAGGCGAGCACCGCGACGGTATCGGCGCCGAACGCCTTGACGGCGGCCGTGACATCGTCCAGCCCTCCGTACACGGGCACGCCGGCCACCTCATCGCGCTCCCCCGGCCGCGCCACGCAGGCGCCGGCCACCCGCATCCCGTGATAGAGGTCGCGCCCGAGCTCGGTGACCAGACCGGCCACCGCGAGCTCGTGGCCGACCGCCACCACGGTGAGCAGGCACCGGCCCGATTCGCGCACCTTGTGCAGCCGCTTCCGGATTACGTACCTGGCTCCCAGGTCGAGAACCGTGACACTGGGCAGTGCTATGACCAGGTAGCCACGGGACACCTCGATATTGGTCGCGTAGGAGAAGATCGCGATCGTCGCGGTAAGGCTGACCGCGGCGTTCATCACTTTGCGGAACTCGTCCGAGCCGGTCCCGATGAAGCGGGCGTCATAGCCTCCGGCCAGCCTGAGAGCGATGAGCCAGAACATGGGCAGCGCCAGGCTCAGCCCCACGTACGCTCCGGTCACGTTGTTGCCGAAGCGAAGCTGGGCCGCGGCGAACACGCCGAGGGTGGCGCAGCCGAGGTCGGCCAAGACGACCCTGCGCAGGTAGTCCCTCATCCAGCTGGGCAGCCGCCGCACGGCGTGGTGCCCGTAACGGTCGCGGGCAACAACAGAAGTTGACATGCTTACCCACTCCCAGAGGGAAGCGCCCAGCATGTTCGGGCAACTTCCGACGCTCCCACTCGGGACCTGGTGATTATTCCACAATGGGGGACGGTAGGTAAATATTCAGGTTTGGCACTCCTGGTCTTTACTTAGGGGTCACCTACCAGTGGGTCAACGGCAGGACTTGCGTCGCCAGGAAGGAAGAGTTACAGGAACGCAACCGAGTTGCGTCCAGAATGATACGGAGGCTCCAGGCGCGGAAGCCGCCTGTGGCGGCGCGTGGGGCGCCCCCGGCCGGGCCCCGCCGGCCAGCGATACGCTCGGCAGCCGCTGGCGGGCGCCAGGCCGGGGGTGGGGCCGAGGGCTGCCCAGCCGCTCCCGCTCTACTTGGCGTAGTTGCTTGCTCCCCACCAGTCGACGATGACGACGTCCTCGTCGCCGACCACCCAGGCGTCGTGGCCCGCCGGCAGAGAGGTCACCTGCCCGGGCGTGGCGTCGAATTCGGCGCCGTCGGAGGGTTTGATGCGCAGCGTCCCTGCGACGTGGTACTGGAAGTGCGGCGCCTCGCACAGGTCGGTGCCGGCCACCGGCCTGACGTGTTCCGACCACCGCCATCCGGGCTCCAGGACCAGGCGGCCGATGTCGCTGCCGCCGATCCGCAACAGCTCGAGCCGTCCCCTGGGGAACGTGCGCACCTCGTCGGGGTCCGTGAAATCACGCTGTTCGGTCTGCTGTCTGCCGGTCTGCTGTCCCATGGCGTTCTTCCTACTCGTCCCATTCCTGTACGGCGGTCTGCCGGACGATGTGCCCGTCGCGGAGGTCCAGCATGGCCATGCACAGGACCTGGGTCCCGTCCGGGTAGCTGCACGCCTGCGTGAAGGCCGCGTTGTCTCCGCCGGTCACGACCCGCTCCAGCCGGTGGACCATGTCCCGGCCGCAGATGTCGTCGAGAAACTCGCCGATCTCGGCGCGGCCGTGCAGGACCCGCGGCCGGCTCGGCGGGCTGGTCCGGTCGATTACGGTCATCTCGGCGTCCGGCGCGTAAAGCGTGCGGAGCGTCTCCGCGTCGCGCTCCTCGATCCCGCGCCGCAGCGCCTCGGTGTCGAAAGCTGTCTTCGTGGTGTTCACCGGGATCTCCTTCCTCGTGGCCCGATTGCTGACAGCCTCCGGCCGCCCCGTCAATCCAGCGTCAAAGCGGGGAACCCGGGACGTTGCAGCCGCGTGGGCGGGGCCGTAAGACTTGGTCGTGACGCACGTCGTGGGGGGAATGAGCATGGCCGTGCTGGAGGTACGCCTGCTCGGCGAACTCGGGATCGAGTTCGGCGGCACGGCGATCGAGCTGCCGGCAAGCCGCCGTGCCCGCGCGCTGCTGGCCTGGCTGGCGCTGTACCCCGGACCGCACAGCCGGTCCCGGCTGGCCGCCCTGCTCTGGCCGGACGTGCGCGACGCGAGCGCCCGGGCCAGTTTGCGCAGCGCGATCTGGGCGCTGCGGGTGGCGCTGGGGCCGGAACCGGGCTCATATCTCGTGGCCGGGCGGGATGCCGTGGAGCTGCGGGGCGACGGCCTGCGCGTGGACACCCGCGAGTTCAGCCGGCTGCTCGCGGCCGGGCGGCCGGGTGAGGCCGTCGCGCTGTACCGCGGCGAACTGCTCCACCTGTTCGACGAAGACTGGGTGTTCGAGGCCCGGGAGGAGTACCGCGAGCGCCTCGGCGCCGCCTTCGCGGCGCTGGCCGGGCTCGCCGGGGCCGCCGGCGACCATGCCGCCGCGCTCGGCTGGGCACGGCGGCGCGCGGGGCTGCGCCCCCTGGACGAGGAGGCGGCCCGGGAACTGATCCGGCTGCTCGCGGCCGGCGGCGACAGCGCCGCCGCGCTGGCCGCCTACGCACGGCTCGCCGAACTGCTCGACGCCGAGCTGGGGACCTGCCCGGCCGCCGAGACGACGCGGCTCGCGGCGGCGTTGCGCGAGCCGCCGGCCGCGGCACTCGATGAGCCGCCCGTCGCGGCGCCCGGCGGCGCGGCTCCTGGGATGCCGCGGCTCGTCGGCCGCGACCAGCAGGCACGCAGCCTGCGCGCGCGGTGGCGCGCCGCCCGTGACGGCGCCGGTACGGTCGTCGCGATCAGCGGTGACGGGGGCATGGGCAAGACGCGGCTGGCCGAGGACGTGCTCGCGGCGGCCGCCGCGGACGGCGCCCGTACGGCGACCGGGACGGCCGGCGGCCTCGGCGCGACGGCTCCGTTCGCCCTCTGGTCGGAGCTGCTCGGCGACCTCATGGCGCAGACCGGGCCGCCGCCCGCGGAAACCGCCTGGGAGGCGGAGCTCAGCGCGATGCGCACGGGCTCGCGGGCTCCCGGTCCCGGCCTGGACCAGGTCCGCTTCTTCGAGGCGACGGTGGCCCTGCTGTCCCGGGCGGCGCGGATGCGCCCGCTCGCGCTCGCCCTGGAAGACCTGCACCTCGCGGACCGGTCGAGCCTCGAGCTCATCGCCTATGCTGGCCGGCGGATCGCGCGGCTGCCCGTCCTGCTCGTGCTCACCCGGCGGCGGCTGCCGCCCCGGCCCGAGCTGGACGCGGTGCTCGGCGCGCTGCGCGCGCGGGGCGCCCTCGGCGCCGAGCTGGAGCTCGCGCCGCTGCCCGCCGGAGCGCTGGCCGAGCTGCTGCGGCCGGCACACGACCTGCCGGAGCAGCAGCGCCAGCGGATCGCCGCGCTGGCGGCCGGCAGCCCCCTGCTGGCCGTGGCGACGGCCGCCGCCTGCGCCGAGGGCGGCGATCCGGCCACCGGGCTGCGGGGCGCCACTCGCCTTCTGATCGGCCGGCTGGGCGGCGCGGCACGGCTGTTCGTCGAGCTCGCCGCCGTCGCCGGCCGTGACCTGGACCGGTCGGAGGCGGGGTCGCTGCCGTTGCTCTCCCATCCGGCGCGGGCCGCGACCGAGGCGCTGGGATCGGGCCTGATCCAGTCCCGCGACGGGGTGACCGGCTTCCGCCACGAACTGCTCCGCGAGGCGGTCTACCTCGATCTGGCCGACCCGGATCGCGCGCGGCTGCACGAGACGCTGGCCCACTGGCTGCGCGAGCGCCCCGCCCGGAACCCGGCCAGGCACGCCGCCGAGATAGCCCGCCACCTCCGGCTCGCCGGCCGGGACGACCTCGCCGTGGACCATCTGGCGCGGGCGGCGGCGGCCGCCAGGACGGTCTGCGCGCTCCCCGAGGCGGCGGCCTTCCTGCAGGAGGCCGCGGGCCTTCAGGCGGCGGCCGGCCTGACCGACCCGGACCTGCTCATCGAGCTTGCCGAGGTGCAGGCCTGGCGCGGCATGTCAGCGGAGTCGGACGACGCCTTCAACCGGGCGCTGGAGCTCATCGCGCCGGACGACAACGACGCCGTGGTCAGCGCCTGGCTGCGCCGCGGCCACTGGATGCGGGGCGGCATCTGCTACCCGCGGGAATCGCTGCGTTCCTACCGCGCCGCGCTCGACTTCCTGGACCGCGACCCGGACGCCGACCCGCCCGCCCGGGCCGAGGCGCTGGCCGGGATGGCCTGGGCCCAGGCCGTCGCGGGCGATCTGAGTCAGGTCGACGGCCTGCTCCTGGCGGCGTCGCGATCCCGCGCCCGCGGTGACCTGCTCACCCACGACATCGCCGTGGCGCGAGCGCACGCGCTGCTGCGCGCCGGACGCTTCACCGAGAGCTACGGTCCGCTGATCGCGGCGAGCACGGCGGCCGGCCGGGCCGGCCGGCCGGACCTGGCCTACAGCTGCCTGGCGAACGCGGCCAGCGCCGCGGCGTGCACAGGCGATCTGGTCCGGGCGCTGGAGTTCGCGGACCGGTGCCTGCCCCTGGTCGCGCCCAACGGGCTGCTCCGGCTGTGCGTCTACGTGCAGTCGGCACGTGCCGCTCTGCTCCGGCGGCTCGGCCGGCTCGGTGAGGCCCGCGTCGCCTGTGACGCGGCCGCCGCGGCCGCTGACCGGATCGGCCTGGCGGAGCTCGGCGGCCTGGTCCACCACGATCGCGGGCTGCTCGCGGCCGCGGCCGGCGACCCGGCCGCCGCCGCGGCCGAACTGGGGCAGGCCCTGGAGGCGAACGCGCCGGTCAGCCGGCCGCTCACCCGGCTGCTGCGGGCGGAAGCGCTGGCCCGCGCCGGACGTGCCGACGACGCCGAGAAGGAGCTGCGCGCGGTCGCGCTGGAGCCGGTGTCGGCGGCGGACTTCCCGGACACGCTGGTCGCCCGGATGAGCCACGTGCAGGGACTGATCGCGCTGCGGCGCGGGCAGCTGCCGCTGGCCGCCCAGCGGTTCCGCGAGGCGGCGGCGGGCTGGCGGCGCAGCGTGGAGGGCCAGGGAAGACGGGCGGGGAACGGGAACAGCGCGGGCGAGGACTACGTCGCCGCGCTCATCGACCTGGGCCGGCCGCCGATCAGCGCGCTGGTCGAGCCGGACCGGGAACTGGCCGTCATCGACGCCGACATGGCGGCGACAGCAGGGAGGTCGTGATGCCCGAATTCGAGGATCGCGCGCGCAGCGAGGCATCCCCCGAGGACGTTTGGAAGCTGCTGTACGACCCGGGCAGGTTCCCGGAGTGGTGGGTGGGCGTGGAAACCGTCGAGCGGGGCGCCGGCGCGCCGGCGGAAACCGGGTACACGATGTTCCCCGCTGGGTACCCGGACTTCCCGATGCCCCAGCGGCTGCGGGTCAGCGGCTCGGGGGTGACGATCTCATGCCTGATCTCCGACCTGGTGTTCGAATGGCGGCTGGCGCCGCTCGACGACGGCGCCGCGACCGCGATCACGGTCCACGTCGAGATCCCCGAGCAGGAGGCACACCGCCTCGGCGCGCAGCAGGAGGTGATCAGGGCGTCGCTCGCCCGGCTCGCCGCGCTCGCGGCCGGGGACGCGCGGGTCAGGGATTGAGTGTTGTTCTTCTCGGAGACCCGAGCAGAACAACACTCAACGATGGGAGTTCACGGGCGGCCGTCGGGCTCCAGCAGCATCCTGAGGCTGATCGCGCCGGCCATGGCGCGGTAGCCCGCGTCGTTGGGGTGGAGATGATCGCCTGAGTCGTAGGCCGGCTTCATCATCAGCGGGTCCGCGGGGTCCCGCATCAGCTTGTCGAAGTCGATGACGCCGTCGAAAGCCCCGCTGGTGCGGATCCAGGCGTTCACCGCCTCGCGCTTGGCCTCTCCCGCGGCGGTGTAGTAGCCCGCACCCTTGAAAGGCAGCAGGGTCACGCCGAATATCCGCAGCCCCCGGGCGTGAGCCTGCGCGATGAGCTGCTCATACCCGGCGATGACCTGCGCCGCGCTGACGTCCGTGACCGGATCGATGAGCGGGTTCGGCGGGACCGCGCTGAAGCCGAAGTCGTTGATTCCCTCGAGCACGATGACGTCCCTGGCACCCGCCTGGTCGAGCGCGTCCCGCTCGAACCGCGCCTCGGCGTTGACCCCGCAGCACAGCGCGTCGTTCAGCACCCGGTTGCCGCTGATTCCCTCGTCGGCCACCGACAACGGGCCGCCGAGCGCCTCCAGCCGCCGCGCGAGATCGTTCGGCCAGCGGGTGTTGGCGCCCACGGTGGAACGGAATCCGTCGGTGATCGAGTCACCGAACGCCACCACCGTGCCGAACGCCCGGGACGACCGGGTGATCACGTCGCTGACGTAGTACCAGGACTGGGTCTGCGTGGTGAACGAGCCCGCCCCGGCGTCGCCGGCGTGGTCGCCCGCGCCGGACACCCAGTTGACCTGCTGGGCGTCGGAGTGGAAGGTCGCCGGGCCGGTCTTGCCCGGCAGGTACACGCTCACCGCCAGGTCCTGCAGCGGCCGCACCCGCATGGCCACCGGGTCGCTGAGAACCTGGGCTTCCGCGGGTATCTGGACCGACGTGCCGCCGCCGAAGGTCACGTCGTGCACGGTGCCGGGGACCACCGCCGCCCCGGCGCCGGCGACGGCGACCGTCACGTGGCCGACCTGGAGCGGTGTGGAGCCGAAGACGTTCGTCAGCTCCAGCCGGACCGCGTACCCGCCGGCGCTGGTGAAGACGATGTTCCGGACCGTCTGGTTGTCGAAGCCGCTCGCGGCGAGCGTCCCCGGCGTCGCGACCTGCGGGCTGGCGCTCCAGCTGGTGACCCAGCGCGCGCCGCCGTGCCAGGCGGGGACCTGGGGCCTGGCCCGCGTCCCGGTGGTCGCCGTGGCGGCCGTGACGGAGGCGGCCGTGACCGTGACGGCGATGAGCGGCGCGGCCGCGGCCAGCAGCCCCGCGCGGCCTCTGGGCCAGGCGAGCCTGCGGCGAGTCCGGTTGGAGGGGATCATGGCGTGCTCCTCACCTGGGCGCGCGAGGAGCGGCCGGCGCTCCGTCGCGCGGTACCACCAGTTCCGTACCACCAGTTCCCGCAAAATACGACGCAATCCGTCCCCGGCGCACCCCGCCATGCGACGAGCGCGGCGGATACTGCGCGCAGCGGTCACATTCCGGCGACCAGCGGAAGCAGTCCGCCGGCGAACGGCCGCCGCCGGCGGGATTCTGTGGTTTGCGGCACTAAAAAGCGGTCAGCGGCTTATCCGTATGGCACATCGGTATTTCCGCGGGCTATCCCGGTATGGTCCTGCTGTCATATAGTGCGGCGATGGCGGTCCTCGTGATCATGTTCGTTTTGGTTGCCGCCGCTCTTTCCGGCGCGGTGCTGTTCTGGAGGCGAAGCTCGCGCCGCGTGGGCACACCACCACAGCGGGCCACATACGAGGCACTGCACACCGCCAGCCTGGCGGTATCCGCCCTGCGTGACGGCCTGACCGCGGATACCGCGGTCAGGGCCGCGCCCGCGCTGCGGCAGCTTCTCGGCACTCCCGTGGTCGCCATAGCGGACCGCACCGGCCTTCTGGCCTGCGAGGGATCGGACCGGCACGCCGCCGAAGCCGGGATGCGCCTTCGTGAGGTCGTGGGTTCCGGCCGCGCGCAGCTGCTCTCCGCGTCCGATCTCGGCTGCTGGCACGGCGGTGACTGCCCGATGCGGGCCGGGGTCGCCGTTCCGGTCGCGGTGGACGGCGCGGTCATCGGCGCGCTGGCGGCACTGGGACCGTCCGCCGACGCGGCGCTGATGCGGACCGCCGTGGAGGTCGCGAGGTTCGTGTCGACCCACCTGGCGCTCGCCGAGCTCGACGCGTCGCGGACCCGTACGGTGCAGGCGCAGCTCAACTTCCTGCGGGCCCAGATCAGCCCGCACTTCATCTACAACGCGCTCACCGCGATCGAGTCGTTCGTCCGGTCCGACCCGGAGCGGGCCAGGGATCTGCTCGTCGGCTTCGCGGAGTTCATCCGCTGGGCCTTCCGCGAGCACAGCCAGTACGCGACGCTCGCCGAGGAGCTGCGGTTCGTGGATACCTACCTGGAGCTGGAGCGGGCGCGCTTCGGCGACCGGCTGGCGGTGAGCCTGCGGGTCGCGCCGGAGGTGCTGCCGGTGCGGGTACCCTCGCTGGTGCTGCAGCCGCTGGTCGAGAACGCCGTCCGGCACGGCCTCGAGCAGGTCAGCGGGACCGCCCGGCTGCAGATCTCGGCGGTGGACGGCGGTCACGAGGCCGTTGTCACGGTGGAGGACGACGGAGTCGGCGTGGATCCGCGGCAGCTCGCGGACCTGCTCGCCGGCCGGCTGGGCGGCCAGTCCGTCGGGCTCCGCAACGTGGACGAACGGCTGCGCGCCACGTTCGGCAAAGATCATGGGCTGACCATAGAAACCGGAATCGGGGCGGGCACGAAAGTGACAATGCACCTGCCGAAGTTCAGCCCGGCACTCAACGGCCAATGAACACCGGGCGGCCAGTGAACAGCGAGCGGGCGGCGAACACCGAGCGGACGGTGCGGGCCGAGCGGGGAACGAGCCAGGCACGGCTGGCGGGGACCGGTGGCGACGGCATGATCGCTGGTGCGTCCGCGCTGGTCATCGACGATGAAGTGCCGGCGCTGGATGAGCTGAGCTACCTCCTCCGGACGGATTTTTCGCTCGAGCCGGTCGATACGGCGAACAATTCCAGCGACGCGTTCCGTTTGCTCCAGGGACGCCATTATGACGTCGTGTTCCTGGACGTCAGAATGCCGGAGCTGAATGGCATCGAGCTTGGCAACGTGCTGCGCCGGTTCGCCGAGCCGCCGGCCATCGTCTTCGTCACCGCGTATGAGGAATACGCGGTGCGCGCCTTCGAGCTCGGCGCGTGCGACTACCTGCTCAAGCCCGTGTCGCGTGCCCGCCTTCGCACCGCGCTCAGCCGCGCGCTCGGGCCGTCCCGGGCCGGGCCGCCGCCGGAGGACGATTCATCGGCCATGATCCCGGTGGAGACGGCGGGGCGGACCCGGTTCATCTCCCGGGAGCAGGTGCGCTGGGTCGAGGCGGAGGGAGACTACGTGCGACTGCACACGATGGAGGGGGACGCTCATCTCGTGCGGATACCGATCTCGCACCTCGAGGAACGATGGACCGCACACGGATTCATCCGTATTCACCGCGGGTACCTCGTTCCGTTCCGTCATATCACTGAATTTTCCATGAGCGGCGGTGCTCACACTGTCACGGTCGCCGGCCACACGCTGCCCGTCAGCCGCCGGCACGTGCGGGACGTCAGGGACCGGATCCTCCGGGCCGGGAAGCGCGGCTGAAGCGGAGCGTGGCCATGGACGCGGACGAGACCGGCCGGCCGGCGCGGCAGCTCGTCGTCTGGCGGCCCGATCAGGTACCTGCGCAGCATGACGTCCCCGGGCCCGGCGACCTGCGGGACGGCACCACGACCGGGCGGCTGCTCATCCGCTCGCTGATGCGCGCGCAGCTCGGGCTGTCCCTGATGTGCCTGGCGGTCGCGCTGACCGTGACCGCTTCGTTCCCGGTCATCGCCGCGATGGTCCCGGCCGTCGGGCGGATCACCGTGGCCGGCCTCCCGCTCACGCTCGTCGTGCTCGGTTTCGCGCTCTACCCGGTGCTGTTCGCGGTCGGCTGGTTCTACCATCGCCAGGCCAGGCAGCTCGAGACCAGGTTCACCGAACTCGTCGACCCGCCGCGGCCGGAGGACCCCGCGGCCGGAAGGCCGGGGCCGGATGTCTGACGCCGCCTTCGGGGCGATCGCGTTCGTGACGCTGCTGACCATCATCGTGGGCGCTCGCGGCATCCGGGTGGCCCGGACGCCGGACGACTTCATGGTCGCGGCGCGGCAGGTGCCGCCGGGCCTCAACGCCGCGGCCATTTCCGGTGAGTACCTGTCGGCGGCGTCCTTCCTGGGTATCGCCGGCCTGGTCGTGTCGCAGGGCCTCGGCTCGCTCTGGTACTCGGTCGGCTACACGGCCGGTTACCTGGTCCTGCTGCTGCTCGTGGCGGCTCCGCTGCGCCGCTTCGGCGCCTACACGATCCCCGACTTCGCCGACGGCCGGCTGGGGTCGGCGGCCCTGCGCCGGGCGACGACCGCGCTCGTCCTGGTCATCGGCTGGTTTTACCTCCTGCCGCAGATGAAGGGCGCCGGCATCACGCTGCAGTGGGTGCTGGGCACGCCGTACTGGGTCGGCGTGGCGACGCTCGGCATCGTGGTGAGCGCCAACATCGCGATGGGCGGGATGAAGGGCATCACGTTCGTCCAGTGCTTTCAGTACTGGCTGAAACTGTGCGCGATCGGCATCCCCGCGCTCGTGCTGCTGTTCGCGGCCGGGCACGAGTCCACCCGCAACCTGATGCCGGATCGCCAGCCCGTCTTCGCCCGCGCCACCGTCGTCCGCATCACGGAGCCGACCGAGTTCACGCTCGGGCGGGCGGCCACCGTGACCGTCACCGGCCTGCTCGACAACCGCCAGTTCCGTCACCAGGCGGTGCGGCTGTGCGCGTGCCGCCACGTCGCCGGGCCGGGCACGCGGGCCGGATTCGGCGCCGGAGCCCCGGTGCCCACCAGCCTGGCCATGGCACCCTCCGCGCAGCTGCCGTGGGACTCCCCGCTGCTGGCAACCGGCACCAACGGCGCGCACCCGCTGGTGGCGACGTACGGCGTCATCATCGCCACGTTCTTCGGCGCGATCGGGCTGCCGCACATCCTGGTCCGCTTCTACACCAATCCCGACGGCGAGGCGGCGAGGCGGACGACGCTGATCGTGGTGCTCCTGCTGAGCACCTTCTACGTGTTCCCCGCGATACTCGCGGTGCTGGCGCGGCTGCGGGCGCCGGAGCTGTACCTGTCGGGGGACTCCGACAGCATCGTGCTGGCCCTGCCGTCGCTGCTGATGCCGGGCGTGGGCGGGCAGCTGCTCGCGGCCCTCGCGGCTGCCGGGGCGTTCGCCGCCTTCCTCTCCACGTCGTCCGGGCTGCTGGTCAGCGTGGCGGGCGCGCTGTCCCACGACTTCATGAACGGCGGAGTGACCTCGTTCCGCTGGTGCGCGGTCGCCGCGGGCGTGGTCGCGACCGGCGCGGCGCTGCCGGTCGGCCGGTTCTCGCTGGGCCTGCTCGTCGGGTGGGCGTTCGCGATCGCGGCCTCGTCCTTCTGCCCGCTCATCGTGCTCGGGATCTGGTGGCGGCAGCTCACCCGGGCCGGCGCGTGCGCGGGCATCGTGGTCGGCGGCGGCGCGTGCCTGGCGGCCATCGTCGCGACGATGGCCGGCGCGGCGGCCCGCGGCTGGAGCGCCGTCCTGCTGGGCCAGCCGGCGATCTGGACGGTGCCGCTCGCGTTCGGCGTGATGATCGTGGTGTCACTGCTCACCCAGCGCACCGTGCCCGGCAGCGTGGAGCAGGTGATGCTGCGCATGCACCTGCCCGAGAAGGTGAGCGCCGTCAGCCCGGGGGGACGACCCCCCGGAACCGCCCGGTACCCGCGCCGGTCGCCGCCATAGTCCGCTCGTCGTGCCGGGGGGCCGTTTACCGTTTTTTGCGACCGTTCGTCGCTCAGTTTTGACCGTTTGGCGCGTCTGGGAACCGCTTGTCGCGCCGGTGTGGTCTTTGGTCGCTTTTGCCCCTATTAGGGAACCCCCGCTGACTACGGTCAACGTAGCCGTGGTGCCGCAACAGCACGGCTGGGGGTGGTGTGATGGCAGCGATTTTGCCGGTTCGCCGCGGATCCCGGGGCGCCGGATGCCGGTTACTCAATCGGGCCGCGGGAGTGCCAGCGGCTATGAGGTCGTTCAGGCCAGCAGGGAGTTCCAGACTCTCCGGCGGCGCCTGGGTTCGTTCGTCGTGCCGGCCGGCATGCTGTTTCTCGGCTGGTACTTCCTCTACGTGATCGTCGCCGCGTTCGCGCCCGGGTTCATGAGGACAAGGGTGCTCGGCGAGGTGAACGTGGGATTGTGCTTCGGTGGGGCCCAGTTCGTCTCCACGTTCACGATCACGATCATCTACAGCCGCTGGGCCCAGCGGCACTTCGATCCGCTGTCCGCCCGGATCAGGCAGCGGCTGGAAACGGGGCGGCGACCGTGACCACCCTGGCCTCGGGCGGAGTCGTCGGCATCCCCGCGGTGAACATCACGATCTTCGCGTTCTTCGTCGTCGTAACGCTCATCATCGCGCTCACGGCGGCGGGCGGGAACCAGACCACCACCGACTACTACGCGGGCGGCCGGGCGTTCAGCGGCAGGCAGAACGGCATCGCGATCGGCGGGGACTACCTGTCGGCCGCGTCGTTCCTCGGCATCGCGGGCCTCATCGCGCTGCACGGGTACGACGGCTTCCTGTACTCCATCGGCTTCCTGGTCGGCTGGCTGCTCGTCCTGCTGCTGGTCGCCGCGCCGCTGCGGAACACCGGCCGGTACACCACGGCCGACGTGCTCGACCTCCGGCTGCGGGCGGTCCCGGTGCGCGCCGCCGCCGCGGTGTCCACGCTGACGGTGAGCCTGTTCTACCTGCTGGCGCAGATGGCCGGCGCCGGCGCACTGGTCAGCCTGCTGCTCGGGGTGCGGAGCTCGGCGGGCCAGGACATCACGGTCGCCGTGGTCGGGCTGCTGATGATCTTCTATGTGCTGGTCGGCGGGATGAAGGGCACCACCTGGGTGCAGATCGTCAAGGCGACGATCCTCGCGGTCGGCGCCGCGGCGACCACCATCTGGGTGCTGGCCCGCGCCGGGTTCAGCCTGTCGGGCCTGCTCCGCCACGCCGCCGCGTCCAGCCAGGCGGGCAGCGCGGTGCTCGGGCCAGGGCTCCTTTACGGGGTGAACACGGTCTCCAAGTTCAACTTCATCTCGCTGTCGATAGCCCTGGTGCTCGGCACCGCCGGCCTGCCGCACGTGCTGATGCGGCTCTACACGGTGCCGAGCGCCAGCGAGGCGCGCCGCAGCGTCGTCTGGACGGTCTGGCTGGTCGGATTGTTCTACCTGTTCACGCTCGTGCTCGGCTACGGCGCGATGTGGCTGGTGGGAGGCAAGCAGATCGAGAGCTCGCCCGGCGCGGCGAACTCGGCGGTACCGCTGCTGGCCTTCAGGCTCGGCGGGACGCTGCTGCTCGGCATCGTGGCGGCCGTCGCGTTCGCCACGATCCTCGCCGTGGTGGCGGGCCTGACCATCACCGCCAGCGCCTCCTTCGCGCACGACGTCTACGCCGGCGTGCTGCGCGGGGGGGATGCCGGTCCCGGCGAGGAGGTGCGGGTGGCGCGGGTCACGGCGGTGGTCATCGGAGGCGTGGCGGTGATCGGGGGGATCTTCGCGAAGGACGTCGACGTGGCGTTCCTCGTGGCGCTGGCGTTCGCGGTCGCCGCGTCGGCGAACCTGCCGTCGATCCTGTACTCGCTGTTCTGGCCCCGGTTCACCTCGCGCGGCGCGCTGTGGAGCATCTACGGCGGGCTGATCAGCTCGGTGGGCCTGATCATCTTCTCCCCCGTGGTCTCCGGCAGCGCCAGCGCGCCAGGCGGCGCCGGCCCTTCGCTGATCAGCGACCCGCACATCAACTTCGCCTTCTTCCCGCTGGACAACCCCGGCATCGTGTCCATCCCGCTGGCGTTCTTCCTCGGCTGGCTCGGTTCGGTGACCGACAAGCGTCCCAGCGACCCGGCGCGGTTCGCCCGGATGCAGGTGCGCGCCCTCACCGGAATCGGCGCCGAGCGCGGGAGCCAAGTCTGAGAAACGGTTCCGCGGGCGGCGCCCTGACGCGTGAGTTACCTGGAAGGGGTGGATATGGCGAACGACCTGACCCGGGGCACCGGCGCTTCCGAGCGGCTCCAGGGGGTTGTCACCCCGGGCCAGCAGAACGAGGGGCTCGGGGAGGCCGTCCCCACGGGCCAGCAGAGCGGGGGGTTCGACGGGGCCGTTCCCGCGGGCCAGCGCGGCGGTGAGCCGGTTCCGCGCGGCGGTGGGCCTGTTTCCCGGGCCGGTGAGCCGGTTCCCGGGGCCGGTGAGCCGGTTTCGCGGGCGGGTGCGGTCGCCCCGGCCGCACCGGCCGGGGCGCCAGCGGGAGCGCCGGCGCTTGACCCGGGCCTGCTGCAGGTCATCCGCTCGTCGGCCGGCAGGCTGATCCAGTTCGAGGACGCGTTCGCCCAGCATCTGCAGTTCGACATGCTGCCGCTGATCCCGGATCTGGCCGCCGAAGGCCGGACGTTCTGCGAGCGAATGGTGCATTCGGTCCTCTGGGTGGCGGTAACCGACCAGCCACCGCAGGTGATCATCGATACGCTGCGCTGGGTAGGCGCGAGGAACTGGATCGAGGGCTTCCCCGACGCGGGGTACCCCAGCCTCGCGACCGCGCTGGTCCGCGCGGTCCGTGAGCTCAGCGGGAACGACTGGTCGACCTCGATGGGCTCGGCGTGGATCAGCTACTTCCTGTGGATGAGACCGCACCTGCTGCTCGGTGCTCAGCAGGCGGCGACCCAGCAGACGGCGCCGCAAGCCGGAGCGCGGCCGGCCGGCGGCTCGGGAGGGCGGCAGAGCACAGTCCCGTCGAAGGGCGCACAGGATCCTTCCGCCCAGGCTCGCGGCGGCCAGCCCCAGGATGCGGCCGGCGACGTCGAGCTGGAGGCGGTGGCGAACCTGCTCGGCGCCGAGGACGACGAGGACGAGGACGGCGGCTACGGGCAGATCATGGTCTCGATGACCCGCAACTCGCGGCGGGACCGGCCGCGCCGCCAGGACTGAGACCGCCTGGAACGGGGCCGCCTGGACCGGGGCCGCGCTCAGCGGACAGGGCGTGCCGACATCGTGATGAAGTCACGCGCCCACCAGGGCTCGAAAAACGTCCACGGGCCCTGCTTGGTCGAGGCGAGCAGCTTGCTGCCGTTGGCCGGGGCGGCGAGGCCGTTCGGGGACGGCGGATCATAGGTGGCGAAAACCGGCCACGAAGGGTTGATGTCGAGCTGCATGCCGCGCACGACCCCGGCGCGCGCCAGGAGCCCGGCGAGCTGCAGCGGATCCAGCGCCGGGCCGGCCACATACACGAGGGCGCCGTCGGCGGTGACGCCGATCCCCGAGCGCCACTGGTGCTCGATGCCGGGCACCGAAGGGGCGCAGGACTGCGCGCCGCACGTGTTCCCCCACGCCCGCCAGTCGCCGCTGGCCGCCAGCGGCGTGGGCTGGCCGCCGGCGACGAGAGGCACCAGGTTCTGGCGGACGGCCACGACGTTGCCCGTCATGGTCACGTCCGTGCCCCAGGCGCCGACGGTGACGCTTCCGTTCCGGTAGATCACCAGCGAGGCCGCCCCCGGTACCAGCGGATCGATCATCCGGCCCTCGGTGTAGTAGCCGCCGTGGGCGTCAGCCATCTTGAACCCGCCGTTGAAGGCCGCCACCAGCGAGGCGGCCTGGGCCGGCCTGACCGGCGCGGTGTACCGGTACGGTCCGCCGCCAGGGCTCTTGGAGCCCGAGTACAGCCACGCGGACAGCAGCCTGGTGTCCATCCAGGCGATGCCCGCTCGTTTGGCGCTCCCGGGCGGGATGAGAGCGGTCTCGTAGACCGCCGGCACGCCGCGAACGGGACGGCCGGCGGGATGCCACGTGCCCTCCCCCGCGAACGCGGGTGCGCCGAACGGCGCCAGCGCCGCCGGAAGCGGCAACGGCGACGCCGATCCGGCTGCCCCCGGGCGGCCGGGAACGGCGGCGCGCGCGGACCGGACGGCGTGGACGCGGGGTGTTCCCTTCGGGGTGGCCTGCGCGGCACCGCGCGCCGGCGCGACCGCGGCCGGCGTGCCGGCGCTGCACGAGGCCAGCGTCGCGGTCACGCCCGCCAGCAGCAGGCACACAAGGGCCGCCGGGCCGCGCCGAGCCTGGGTCGTCACCCGTCCACCGTAGAGCACCAGCCTCGGCGGTGTCCGCCGCGCCGGTCACACGCGGGAAAGGCGATCGCTCAGGCGCATAGCCGTACACCCGACGGGTAGCTGCGCTGGCTCATAACGCGACAGGAAGGGCTGTCCCCATGGGAGAAAAAGGGAAGCGCGCCTGGCCGAAGGTCGCGGCCGGGGCGGCCGCGGCCGGGGTTGTCGCCGGCGGCGCGGCGGCCATCTGGCGGCGCCAGTGGGCGCTCGTGGCCATGCGTGTGGCCATTCGCGTCGTCAAGAGCACCGAGGGCATGGACGTGACCCGCGTCCTGGAAGCCCAGCATGCGGAGATCCGGCGGGCGTTTCGGCGGGCCGCCCTGCCGGGGGGCCGCAGGCCCGGCGCCTTCCGCGAGCTGGTGCGGATGCTCGCGGTACACGAGGCCGCCGAAGAAGCGCACGTGCATCCGGCCGCGGCTCGCGCCAGCGGCAAGGGGCGGGCCGCCGCCCGGGCGCGGCTGGGCGAGGAGGCGCAGGCCAAGCAGCTTCTCGCGGACCTGTGGGAGGCCGGGCCGCGGAGCGCGGGCTACCTTCACACCCTGCGCGCGCTGCGGCGTGCGGTGCTGATGCATGCCGCGCGCGAGGAACGTGAGGAGTTTCCCGCCCTGGGGGCGCTGAGCCCGGCGCGCCGCCGGATGCTGGGCCTGGAGGTGAAGCTCGCGCGGGAACTCGCCCCGACCCGTCCGCATCCGGGTATCAACACCAGCATGGCGAACAGGCTCGCGATGCCCGTTCTCGGCCCGGCCGACCGCGCCCGTGACCTGCTCCAGAGGTGGCGCGGCGAGGATTAGCGCGGGCCGGCCGGCGCCCTCGGGAACGGGCGGGCGGGCGGGGACGGCTGCGAGGCCGCCGGGGATCCAGACGTGCCGTAACAAGGGACGGGGGTTAGCCGGTTTTTCTTGTGGGAAGCTCGATTACGCAGAGGACGAACACGGGGAGCGGCCAGGCTGGAGTGATGCGTCTGATTACCGGACCGGCGTCAGCCCGGCGCAAGCTCCGCGGCGCGGCAACGATCGCCGTCGCCTCCGTCGCGGTGCTGATCTATGCCTGCTCGGCCCACCCGGGCGCGCACGGGGGCGCCCGGACCGGCACTCCCACGCACGCGGACCCGGACACCACGATCACGGCCGCGCCCGGCAGCCCGGCCTCTTCGATGGCGCTGCAGGTCATGTCCGCGCCCTACCAGCTCCCGGCGGCGCTGTCGCGCGAGGTCGTGCTGCCGGCCGGGAACGGCGCGAACGGGCTGCTGATAGCCGGCGGCCTGACCGCGCAGGGCGTATCGCTGGACACCGTCACCAGGCTTGACCCGGTGACCGGCACCACCCAGGCCGTGCCCCGCCTGGCCGCTCCGACGCACGACGCGGCGGGCGCCGTCCTGGGCGGGCGGGCTTACGTGTTCGGCGGCGGCGCGGCCGGCAGTGTGCCCACGATCCAGGCGGTCACCCCCGGAGCGGGGACAGCGGTCGTGGGACTTCTGCCCACCGCTCGTTCCGATGTCAATGGCGTAACGGCCGGATCCGTCGCCTACCTGATCGGGGGCTACGACGGCACCACCCCCGATCCCGCGGTGCTCGCCACGGCCGACGGCACGCATTTCCGGGTGGCCGCGCGGCTCCCGGTGCCGGTGCGGTACGCGGGCGTGGCGGCGGGCGCGGGCGCCATCTGGGTGTTCGGCGGCGAGACCGCATCGGGCGCGACGGACGCCATCCAGCGGATCGACCCGGCCGCCGGACGGGCCGCGGTCGTGGGGCACCTGCCGCAGCCGCTGCAGGGCGCCGCGGGCATCAGCCTGGACGGCCTGATCTACGTCGCCGGCGGCGCGGCACCGGCCGCGGGCAAGGCGGGGACGACGAGCGGCACCGTCTACCGGTTCGACCCTGCCACCTCCAGCGTCACGGCCGCGGGCGAGCTGCCGGTGCCGGTCGCCTACGCGGGCGCCGCGGTGCCGGGGGCCGGAGGGGGGAGCGTCGGCTACCTGATCGGCGGCGAGAACGGCAACCGCGCCGTGCCGTCCGTCACGACACTGCGGCTGGTGGCCGCCGGGCAGGTGATCCCGGCCGCCGGGGAGGCGCCGTGGCTGGCGCCGGCCGCGGGCCCCGGTCATCTCGCGCCGGGTTCGGACCCGTCGGTGCTGCCGGGTGCCGTGCTCATCGCCGACCACCAGAACAACCGGCTGCTGATCGTCGACCCGCAGGGCCGGATCCGGTGGAAGTTCCCGCGGCCTGGCGACCTCGCTCGCGGCCAGACGTTCCTGGTGCCGGACGACGCGTTCTTCTCCGCCGACGGCAAGTTCATCATCGCGACGCAGGAAGACGACCAGGTCATCAGCGTGATATCGGTCGCGGCGCGGAGGATCGTCTACCGGTACGGCGTGCCCGGCACGCCGGGCGCCGGGCCGGGCCATCTGTCCAACCCGGACGACGCGATGCTCACCCCCCGCGGCGTCATCGTCTCCGCGGACATCAAGAACTGCCGCGTGGTCCTGATCACCCCGCCCGCGCACGCCCTGACGCGGGTCATCGGCGAGACGACGCAGGTCTGCGAGCACGATCCGCCACGGCGGTTCGGCAGCCCGAACGGCGCGTTCCCGCTGACCGACGGCAACTACCTGGTCACCGAGATCAACGGCGACTGGGCGAACGAGATCTCGCTGGGCAGCGCCGTCGCCTGGTCGGCGCAGCCGCCGGGGGTGCTGTACCCGTCGGACACCAACGAGGTCTACCCGGGGCGGTACCTGACCGCGGACTACTCCGATCCCGGCCAGATCGTCGAGTTCACCCGCTCCGGGCACCTGCTGTGGCGGCGCGGCGGGTTCAACCAGCCCTCGCTGGCCCTGCCGCTGCCCAACGGTGACATCCTGCTCAACGACGACTTCAACCACCGCGTGTGCGTGGTGGACCCCTCGACCGGCCGCATCGTGTGGCAGTACGGCCACACCGGCGTCGCCGGGACCGGCCCCGGCTACCTGAACGACCCCGACGGCGTGGACCTCGTACCCCCCGGGTCCCTGGTGATCACGCACGCCGCCACCATGGGCGAGCCGTAGGCGGCGATTCGGGCCGGGCTCCGCGCGCCTTCCGCGGGTACCGGGGATCAGTTGCCACGGTCCATACCGGTATGCGATCCGGAAACGCCCGATAGGACTCTGGGTAGCAGATTGAATACTTTGAGTTAGAAGAAGTCTTGACCGGGCACCTCCCGCGAGTCACCATGAGTAGTGTAATAACTACGTAATGTGCACCCATAGGGAGCCCGGGCGATGGGATACGGGCTGATGGCCGCCGCCGGATGGGGCGCGGCTTCCGTCGCGGCGGCGTACGCGGCCAGGCGGATGGGCACGCTCGCCGCCCTGCTGGCCAGCCAGGTCACCGGGACCATCCTGCTCGCCGCGCTGCTGGCCGTCATGCGCCCCCACCTGCCGGCCCTGGGCAACGCCGTGGTGCTGGGGCTGACCGGCGCGGGGCTGCTCAGCCTCGCGGGGTGGCTGACCTACTACCGGGCGCTCGAGCACGGGCCGGTGGGAATCGTGAGCGGAACCGCCGCGACGTACGGTGGCGTCACCGCCCTGCTCGCGCTGCTGGTCCTCGGCGAGCCGCTCGGCAGGTTCGGCGGCATCGGCGGCACGCTCGCGGTGGCCGGCGTCGCCGCCGCGGCCATGCGGGCAGGGGGCGGCGCCACGGACGCCCCGCCGCGTGGGCGGCACCGCGCGCCGGGAGGCCGCGCGCGCCGCTGGGCCCGCACCCGTGGCCGCGCATGGCGGGGTGTCATCCTGGCGCTAGCCTCCGCGATCACCTACGGAACGGGCGCGTTCTGGCTGGGCATGTACGCCGCGGCCGCGGGCTGGCTGGTCTCCGCGCTGACCGTGTACGTCGTCTCGGTCACGCTCCTGCTCGCCGCGCTCATCTGCAAGCAGGAGCGGCCACGCGGCGGTCTCGGCGGGCTCGCCTGGGGGGTCGCGGCCGGGGTGGCCGAGGCCGCCGCGCTGGTCGCGTTCGCCCGGGGCGGCCAGGCGGGCCAGGTCGCGGTCACCGCCGCCGTCTCGAGCACCTACCCGGTGATCCCGCTGGTGGCGGGGCTCGTGGTGTTCAGGGAACGGCTGAGCGTGCTGCAGGTGCTCGGCATCTGCGTGGCGGTGACCGGGCTGACGCTGGTGAGCATGGCGCCCCAGCCGGCCTGAAGCGAACCCGGGATACGGCGAGATGAGTGCGGCGCCGGGGGGTGGGGCGCGGGGGGCGGGGCGCGGGGGGCGGGCGTGCTGGGCGGGGCCGTTGGCGCATCTGGCCCCGTCCAGTGGGGCCGATGGCGCCAGCGGCCCCACTGGACGGGGAAGGCGGCGGCTACAGGCCGAAGGCCGCGGTCATCGCCGGGGAGGAGGCGGCGAGTCCGAGCCTCGGCAGGCGCAGCAGCTGTTCCGCGGTGGCGAGCAGGGAGTAGTGGCTGAACAGGCGGGCCGACCGGGTGCCGCGCGGCGTGCTCGGGCTGACCACGATGGTGGCCACCCGGCAGCCGACGTCGGCCGTGTTGGTGGCGCACTGCTGGCTGCTGCCGCCCTCACCCTCGTCCCAGGTGACGAACACGACCGTCGAGCCGTTCCGGTACTCGGGACTGCCGAAGATCCTCGGCAGGTTGGCGGCCAGCCACCTGTCGCCGTCGGCGACCGAGCCGTCGTGCATGTCGTCGATCAGGTTCGGCGTGATAAACGAGAACGCGGGAAGCCTGCCGCGGGCGAGATCCGCGGCCAGCCTCGAATATGGCACATCCGAGGCGGAGCATCCGCCGAGAGTCGTGTAGTACGGGGGAGGATCGTGGCGCACCGCGTACTCGCCCGAGTCTGCGCGCGCGCAGTTCGACGGCATCGACTCCTCGTACGCCCGCCACGTCTCCCCCTGGCCGAAGATGCTGCGCGCGGAGGTGGTGCAGCCCGGAACCGGAGCGCAGTCGGGGGTGAATCGCGCTATCGCCGAATAGCCCAGCCCGGAGGTGGCGGCGATGTAGTTCGGCAGGCTGGGGTGGGTGATGTTGTGGTAGTTCGTGGCCAGGCCGCAGCCGCGCGCCAGTGCGTTGATGTAGGGAGCCTGCGGCGACCCGATGATCGCGGGGTAGCTGTGGTTCTCCATCCACACCCAGACCACGTGCCGATACGAGGGCGGCGACTTGCGCAGTCCGCACGGGCCGGCCGGAGCGGGCGGCGCCGCGGAGGTGCGCGAAGCCGCGGAGGTGCGCGAAGCCGCCGGGGCGGCCGATGCCGCCGGGCTGGAAGAAGCGGCCGTGCACGCGGCGGATGCGGGGCCGAGCAGGAGTGGCGCGGTCGCCGCCAGGGTGAGCAATCTGGTGCGCATGCGCAACCTCCTCTGCCGGGATGAGCTCCTCTGCCGGGATGACCTTCTCTACCGGGAGGGGCGCCTTCTATGCCGGCGGGCGCGCTGGCCCGGCGGGCGATGTCTAACCCGCCGGGTCGTACCATGTCCCGCCGGGCGGCAGCAGGCCTTCGGCCTCGTCCGGGCCCCAGCTGCCCCTGGCGTACGGCCGCACCGGCACCACGTTCCCGAGCACCGGGTCGACGACCCGCCAGGCCGCCTCCACCGCGTCCTGCGTGGCGAACAGCCAGCGCTCGCCCTGCAGCGCCGCGCCGATGAGCCTGTCGTAGGGCCGCATGTCCGAGCCGGGGTGCTCGGCGAAGGTGAGCTCCTGCGACTCCGGCAGCCAGCCATCCCCGGGCTTCTTGCCGGTCAGGGTCAGCGCGACCCGGCTTTCCGGGTTGATCCGGAAGCGGAGCTCGTTCGCCGCCGCCTGGCCGTGCTGGCCCGGGGGGGCGACCCCCCGGAACCCCCCGCCGTCGTGCTGGCCCGGGGAGGCGACCCCCCGCAACCCCCCGCCGTCGTGCTGGGCCTCGGGGGCATAGAGCCCGAACGCGTCGTGCGGCGGCGGCTTGAACGTGATGCTGACCTCGGTCGCGGTGACCGGGAGGCACTTGCCGGCGCGGATCAGGATCGGCACGCCCGACCAGCGCCAGGAGTCGGCGGCGAGCCGCACCGCGACGTAGGTTTCGGTCTGCGACTTCGGGTCCACACCGGCCACGTCGTGGTACCCCTCGTACTGGCCCCTGACGGCGCAGTCCGGGGTCAGCGGCCGCAGCGCGCCGATCACCTGCGACTTGGCCGACCGCCAGGAGTCCATGCCGTTGCCGTCCGGCGGGTCGGCGAGCACGGTGGCGAGGACCTGGAGCATGTGATTCTGCACCACGTCCCTGATCGCGCCGGTCTTGTCGTAGAAGCTGCCCCGGTCGGCGACGTCGAACGCCTCCGCCATCGTGATCTGGATGCCCTGCACGTAGTTCCGGTTCAGCAGCGGCTCGATCATCGAGTTGGCGAACCGGACGAACATCAGGCTCTCGACCGGGTCGAGCCCCAGCCAGTGGTCCACCCGGTAGATGGCGTCCTCGGGGAAGTAGGTGTGCATGGTGGCGTTCAGCTGCTGTGCGCTGGCCAGGTCGGTGCCGAACGGCTTCTCGACCATCACCCTGCTGCCCTCGGCGCGCCCCGCCTTCGAGATGCCCTCGGCGATACGGCCGAACAGCGCCGGCGGCACCTCCAGGTAGTACAGCACCCGCTTGCCCTGGCCGATCGCGTCCGACATGGCCGCGTAGGTCGCGGGGTCGCCGAGGTCGCCGTCCACGTAGCGCAGCAGCCCCAGCATCTTCGACGCGGCCGGGCTGCCCGGGTCCATGTTGTTGAGCCGCAGCGAGGCGACCGCGTAGTCGCGGAACTGGTCGAGTCCCCAGCCGCTCTTCGCCACTCCGATCACGGGCTGGTCGAGCACTCCGCGCTCGGCCAGCCCGACAAGGGCGGGAAAGGTCTCAAGCTTCGCCAGGTCACCGGTGGCACCGAAGATCACGAGTGCGTCGACTTGGGTCATGGCCACCTATCCTGCCAGGCTCGCCCCTACTCGGTGCGCCAGTGGCCGAACAGCGCCGGGCTGAGCTCGTCCGCGTAGGCGCCGAACGCCGCCAGGATGGTGTCGGCGCTGCCGCAGCCGCGGCGGGCGGTCTCAAGATCACGGGTCAAAAGACACCCCAGACGGTGCCTTTTGACCCGTGATCATGGTTTGGGGCGCATCTGAGGCGGGGTCGGGGGTCACGGGAGCGCTACGCGTCGCGGCGGGTGAGCAGGACGGCGGCGGCGAGGAGCGCGGCGAGCGGCCAGGCGACCGCGACCAGGAGCGACAGGGGCTCGGGGAGGAGGCCGGGGCGGGGGTGGGCGGACACCAGCTGGCCCGCGGCGGCGAGCAGGGTGAACCGGCCGATCCGCTCGCCCCAGGGCTGCGGCAGTGACAGCACGACGAGGGGAAGGTAGAGGACCGCGGGCAGCGCGACGACGGCACCCGCCGTATGGCGGATGATCGCGCCCAGGCCGAGGCCGCCGACGGCGATGAGCGACAGGCAGAAGCCCGCGGCCAGCACGGCTCTGAGCGCGCCGGGGGCGGACAGCGACAGGGCTTGCCTGTCGCCGGAGCGGATGGCCTGGCTGAGAAGGAACGCCGCGAAGGACAGGAACTCGCCGAAGGCGAGCGTGACCGCCCCGGCGACGGCCACCTTGGCGGCGAGCACCGCCGGGCGCCGCGGCACCGCCGTGAAGGTGGTGCGGATCTGGCCGCTGCCGTACTCGGAGGTGAAGGCCAGCACGCCCAGGATGCCGACGGCGAGCACCGGGTATTCCAGCCAGCCGACGAAGATCATCGCGACCGGGTCGAACGGCGGGGCACCGCCGCGGGCGTGCGCCATCGAGAAGGCCACGACGCCGGACCCGCCGGCGCCCGTGACCGCCGCGATGAGCAGCGTCCAGTACGTCGAGCGGACCGAGCGGAACTTGATCCACTCCGAGGCGAGCACGTCGCGGGCGCGGACGGCGAGCGACGGGATGGCCGCCCGCGCGGCCCTTGCCTGGACGGCGCTCACCGGGCCCCCTCCCCCGCTTTGGCGCTCGAATCCCGCCGGGCCCCTGTGCCGGCGGGTTCGGCGCGGTACTGAACGCTGTCGCCCGTGATGTTCAGGTACGCCTCCTCGAGGGAGGAGCGCCGTGGGGTCAGCTCGTGCAGGGCGATGCCATGGCGGGCGGCCAGCTCCCCGATCCCGGGAGCGTCCATGCCCCGCACGGAGAGCCCGCCATCGTTCGGTACCTCCATGACGGTCGCGCCGCGGCCCGTCAGCAGTCCGCGGAGCCCGGCCGCCTGCGGCGATCGCACCAGCACATCCCCGCCGGCCTCGGTCAGCCGCGCCACGGTCGTGTCGGCGATCAGCCTGCCGCGGCCGATGATGACGAGCCGGTCGGCGGTCAGCGCCATCTCGCTCATCAGGTGGCTGGAGACGAAGACCGTGCGCCCCTCGGCAGCCAGCGCTTTGAACAGGTCACGGATCCAGTGGACGCCCTCCGGGTCCAGGCCGTTGACCGGCTCGTCGAACATCAGCACCGGCGGGTCGCCGAGCAGGGCCGCCGCGATGCCCAGCCGCTGCTTCATGCCGAGCGAGAAACCCCCGGCGCGCTTGCCTGCCACGGCGTCCAGCCCGGTCAGCCGCAGCATCTCCGTGACGCGGCGGGGGCCTATGCCGTTGCTGCGCGCGAGCGACAGCAGGTGGTCGCGCGCGGTGCGGCCGGCGTGCACGGCCGTCGCGTCCAGCAGCGCGCCGACCTCGCGCAGCGGGCGGACGATCTGCCGGTACCGGCGGCCGCCCACCAGGGCGGTACCCGACGTGGGGACGTCCAGGCCGAGGATGAGCCGCATCGTGGTCGTCTTGCCCGCGCCGTTCGGGCCGAGAAAACCGGTCACATGCCCCGGGCGGACCGCGAAGCTCAGGCCGTCCACCGCGGTGACGGCGCCGAAGCGCTTGCTGAGCTGGCTGACCTCGATCATGGCTGGGGCCCGAAGCTCGCGTGGTTCGCCCAGGCGCGCAGGACCCGGTCGTGGATGTGGTCGAGGGCCACGTACCTGGTGGTCATCATCACGTGGAGCTGGCCATCGCGGATCCTCAGCAGCAGGGACGCGGCGGAGCCGGGGAGCGCGCCGCCGTTCATGGCGATGTCGCCGCGTGGGGTGATGAACCAGCCGAGAGCGGTCCTGCCTTCGCCGTTTTCCGCGGTGAGCACCTCGCGGGCGAGCGTCTCGGGCAGCAGCGACGACCACCCGGCGCCCAGCCGGGCGATGTCGTCCGCGGTCGCCCAGAGCCCGCCCGCCGCGGGCAGCGTGCAGACCTTCGCCGGAGCAGGCTCGAAGCTGCCCTCCGGGGTCACGTTGTAGCAGGTGACCGCCGGCGGGCCGATCTCGGCAGCGCTGGCGGGGAACGACGAGTCGTTCATCCCGAGCGGCCGGAGGACGAGGCTGGCGGCCGCCTCCGTGAACGGCGACCCGGTGACGTCCGCGAGGAGCTGGCCGAGCGCGGCGGACCCGCCGTTACTCGGCCTGACCTCCCCGCGCGGGCCGCCGCAGGCGATGACCGGGCCGGTCACCGTCACCAGGTCCGGAACGCTGTCCGCGATCATGCTGGCGGGAGCGGGGCTGTCAACGCCGCCGGTGTGGCTGAGCAGTTCCCTGACGGTGACCGTGTCGTCGGCCAGCCTGACCGTGCGCAGGTAGTCGTTGGCAGGGGCGTCAAGCCCGGCACGGCCATCGCCGACGAGGCGCAGCACGGCGGTGGCGGTGACGAGGGCGCTGATGCCGGAGGCGGGGAACCGGTGGCTCGTTTCGAGGACCTCGCCGCGGCCCAGGTCCGCCCAGCCCTTCGCGAGCACCCACGCCGGGGCGGCCGGCGGCCGGCCGGCCTCGCGGCCGGCGAGGACCAGGCCGGCGAGGCCCAGTTCGCCGAACATCGATTCGGCGATTTCCGCCGCCCATCCGGGAGCGTCGCCGAGAGTGCGGGCGGGCGGCGGCGCGGCGGCGCGGGAGTCGGTGACCCGGCCGCCGAGCGCAATCCCCTGCAGGCCGGTGAACCGGTGCGGCGGCTCGGCCTCGACCGAGGCGAACACCTCGAGGCCGCCGATCTCGGCGCGAACGCCCAGCGGCGCCAGGCTGGTGACGACGAGCTCCCCGCGCAGCGCCGAAGCCATGCCGGTGATCGACTTGATCAGCGCTTCGGGCGAGACGATGGAGAGGACGTGGTCGTCGAAGTGTTCACGGATCTCTTCGTCCGCGGGGGGTGTCCAGCCGGGCTCGCCGGCCTCCCTGAATCGGGCTATGGCCCATCTCAGCTGTGCCAGCGCGTGGCTTTCCCGCTCGGACTGATCGCTGATGACCTGCTTGAGCGCGGCCCAGCTCGGCTGGCCGTGCTCCCGGGCGATCGCCACCTGGGCGTCGTGCAGGGCGGAAAACTCGCCGTCGGCCAGGCGCCGTTTCGCCTCGAGTTTCAGGTACCGCAGGCTCGGCTGACCGGGCAGGGAACGCGGTTGATCAGGCATGGCAGCCCTTCCTCACGCCCGCGGGTCCGCGTACGCCGGGCAGGAAAGACTGGCCGTTGATAACGCAAAGCAACCGGTGAGCTTGCAGCACTGCCCGCGGACCCAGAGGCGGCCGGAACCACCGCGGCACATGTTACTCCTTTTCGCCGCCGGGTGCTGGCTCGTTTGGCTCGTCGGCCCGGAGCGGTGCTGCCTGGGGCACCGCCCCGTCCGTTCGGTACATCCTGCGAACGGAACCGGCGGCGGCGGGCCAGCGACGACCGGACGTATCGTGATGTGGCGCCCGCACCGGGCGGCCTGTTCACGAGCTCAGGGCCGCACGGCCCCGGCAAGGAGAACGCAGATGACCGAACGGCTCCGGCGGCTGCCGCCGGGCGACCTGTCCGAAGAGCAGCGGGTGGTCTACGACGCGATCACGGGGGGTCCCCGCGGCGGCGCGCGCGCCGGGCGCGGTGCCGGGCGCGGTGGCGGGCGCGGCGGCGGGCGCGGCGGCGGGCGCGGCGGCGGAAAGCTCACGGACGAGGACGGCGGGCTGTACGGCCCGTTCAACGCGATGCTGCGCAGCCCGGCTGTGGGCGACGCGCTGCAGGCGCTGGGCGCGGCCATCCGCTATCAGTCGGGGCTTACCGGCCGGATCAGGGAGATGGCCATCCTCGCTGTCGCGGCGCAGTACGACTGCGCGTTCGAGCGGTGGGCCCATGAGGCGGCGGCGCCCGGCAACGGCGTGACCGAGGCGGAGGTGGCCAGCCTGCGGGTGCCCGGTGCGCCTCTGGCCCTCGAGGACCGGGCCGAGGAGGCCGCCATCGCCGCCGTCCGGGCGCTGCTCGACCGCGGGGACCTCGACGACCCGCTGTACGCCGAGGCCGTCCGCGTTCTCGGTGAGCGGGGACTTTTCGAGCTGTCCACGCTGGTGGGCTACTACACGACGCTGGCGCTTCAGCTTCGGCTGTTCCGGGTGGGTGTGCCGTCGCACGCTTCTTCGGCCGGCTTACCCCGCGGCGTTCGGTCTTCGCCCGGCTTATCCCGCGGCATCGGGCGGTGCGCGCTGCTCCGTCGTCAGGTCCAGGTCCGCTGCGGCCGGGCTCTCATCGAGCTGGGCGACCGAGGAGGCGCCGGCCAGCGGGATCACGGGCGGCTCACCGCCGATCAGCCAGGCGAGCGCTCCCCCAGGTCAAGCCCGGCTGGGACGGGCGGGCGCTGCGCGTGCCGGCGCGGAAACCGTGAACCCGCGTGGGTGTTAGCTTGCTCAGATGCGCATCGGGGTGTATATCGACGGCTTCAATCTCTACTACGGCGCCAGAGGTCAGTGCGGCCGGGGAACTCCGGGCTGGAGGTGGCTCGACCTGCGCGGCCTGGCCGGCGACCTGGTCGGCAGGCGCTCCAGCTGGCAGGGCGCCCGGGTGCATCGGGTCGTGTACTGCACCGCGCGCATAGACGGGGCCGCCAACCCATCCGGGCAGGCTGCTGGGCCGAAATCTGACGAGAATGCCACGTGTCGGTTTACAGTTCGAGGGTTATGGTGATAGTATCGAACTGGAAATCGGGACCATGGGTCGGCTGGTCAGCGGCCGGCAGCGACTTCTCCCCGCAGCGCGGGCCCTTCGGACATTCAGGCAGAGTCCCTTCCCCGGATCGCATTCATCACCTGGCGTTGACGCATGCGCCTGGCAGCACGCGGTTGAAGCATCGACCCGGTACTCGCGCGCAGTGCGAGGGGAGGTGATCGCACGGTGGCTACCCGGCCAGAAGACCCCGGCTATGACGGCCGCGAGCACCACGATGGTGCCGTCGGCTCGCCCGGCCAGGCTGGTCCCCCCGCGCCGGTCCCGGGGACGGTGGCTGAGGCGCTGGGGATGATCCGTGCCGGGCTCGGGTTCTTGAACGCCACCGATGTGGCGGTGTTGCCGTCGGCGGCGCAGGCCGGGGTGCTGGTGGCGCTGGGGCAGATGCAGGCGATGCACACCGCGGCGCACGCCGGGGTGCTGGCGGCGTTCACCGCGTCCAGCGGGTATGAGGCGGACGGTCATGGCGGGCCGGTGCCGTGGCTGATGCACGTGACCAGGGTGACCAAGGCCGCCGCCCGGGGTGCTGCTGGCTGGATGCGGCGGCTGCACAACCACCCCCGCATCGCCCGGGCACTCGCCGCTGGGGGCATCTCCGAGTCGTGGGCCCGGCAGTTGTGCGACTGGTCCGACCGGCTGCCGGAGGGGAACCGGGCGGCGGCGGATGCGATCTTGCTGGCTGCGGCGGCGGGCGGGGTGCCGCTGGGTGACCTGGCGGTGCTCGCCGCGGAGATGTATGAAAAAGCCAAAGCGCAGGCCCCGGATCCGGAGGGGGATCCCCGTTTTGATGACCGGGGGGTGCGGCTGGAGGACACCATCG
>JAFAZE010000176.1 GCA_019239975.1 Streptosporangiaceae bacterium | reverse complement strand
AGCACCGGGCCGGCTCAAGGGACCTCGAAGCCGTGCCAGGCCCCGGCCGCGGGCCAGTGCCAGCGCACCGAGGGCTTCACCACCGTGGCGCCGCCCAGCGGCCTGACCGTGCTTGACAACGTGGGCTCGGTGGCCATCACCGGCAGCGACCGCGGTTCCGTCCGGGTGACCGAGAAACTGACGTACCGGGGTTACCCGCCGGTAATCACCCGGTCGTACCACGGCGGTGTGCTCACGCTCAGCTACCGCTGCCGCTCGGATGACTGCGGCGACGCCTTCGACATCCAGGTCCCGCGATCGCTCAGTGTCCGGGTCACCACCGGCACCGGGCCGGTCTCGCTGACCTCGCTGGCCGGCCAGGTCCGCGCCTACGCCGATGTGGGCAGCATTCGTGGTTCCAGCTTGGCCGGTACTCTCGCCGCGCTGCGCACCGGCGTGGGCTCGATCGACGCCTCGTTCGCGTCGGCGCCCGCGCAGCTGAGTGCGAACGCGGGCACGGGCTCCGTACAGCTGCTCGTGCCGCCCGGGCCCGGCTACCGCGTGACCGCGAGCGCCGACGTCGGCTCGGTCAGCGTGGGCGTCCGGCGCGACGCTTCCTCCGGCCACGTGATCCAGGCCAGCGCCGGCGTCGGCTCGGTCACGGTGACCGGGAACTGAGCTGCCCAGAAAGGGCAGCCGCTCAGTCCAGGTAGTCCCGCAGCACCTGGGAGCGGGACGGGTGCCGGAGCTTCGACATCGTTTTCGACTCGATCTGCCGGATCCGCTCCCTGGTCACCCCGTACACCTTGCCGATCTCGTCGAGCGTCTTCGGCTGGCCGTCGGTCAGCCCGAACCGCATAGAGACCACCCCTGCCTCCCGTTCAGACAGGGTGTCAAGCACCGAGTGCAGCTGCTCCTGGAGCAGCGTGAAGCTGACCGCCTCACCGGGCTGGATGGCCTCGGAGTCCTCGATCAGGTCGCCGAACTCGCTGTCGCCGTCCTCACCGAGCGGGGTGTGCAGCGAAATCGGCTCACGGCCGTACTTCTGCACCTCGACGACCTTCTCCGGGGTCATGTCCAGCTCGACCGCGAGCTCATCCGGGGTAGGCTCGCGGCCCAGGTCCTGAAGCATCTGCCGCTGTACCCGCGCGAGCTTGTTGATGACCTCGACCATGTGCACCGGGATGCGGATCGTGCGCGCCTGGTCGGCCATCGCCCTGGTGATCGCTTGCCGGATCCACCACGTGGCGTACGTGGAGAACTTGTAGCCCTTGGTGTAGTCGAACTTCTCCACGGCCCTGATCAGGCCCAGGTTGCCTTCCTGGATCAGGTCGAGGAACAGCATTCCGCGGCCGGTGTACCGCTTGGCGAGCGAGACCACCAGCCTCAGGTTCGCCTCGAGCAGGTGGTTCTTGGCCCGCCGACCGTCCTCCGCGATCCACTCCAGGTCGATCCGCTGGTCCTCCGAGAGGCCGCCCTCGGCGAGCTTCTCCTCGGCGAACAGCCCCGCCTCGATCCGCTTGGCGAGCTCGACCTCCTGCTCGGCGTTGAGCAGCGGCACCTTACCGATCTGCTTCAGATAGTCCTTGACGGGGTCGGCGGTCGCGCCCGCGACCGCCACCTGGGCGGCGGGAAGGTCGTCATCGTCGTCGCCGAACACGAAGATCTCGTCGTCGCCCTCGGCGCCCGGGACCTTGTCCTCCGGCTGCCCGGCGGCCTCCTCCTCGCCCGCACCGGGGACCGCGGCCTCGGGCTCGTCGGCCACCACCTCCTCGGTCGCCTCGGCGATCTCCAGGTCAGTTACGAGGGCGTCGCTGAGCTCCTCGTCGTCGGTGCTGAGGTCATCGAAGTTCTCCAGGTCGACGGCCTCGTCGAGATCGTCCGCGTCGTCGAGATCGACGACCGCCAGGTCACCGGGCACGTCGCCCGGAGCGGCCGCACCAAGATCGTCGTGCGGCTGAGCCGCGCGGCCGTTGACGGCCGCGCCCGCGGACGGAGGAGCCTGCTGCGCCGGAGCCTGCTGCTCGGGCACCCGCGAGTCCCGGCCCATGGAGCCGGACTGCCGGGAGCGCTTGCGCGCCGCGGAGTTGGCAGCGCTCACCACCACGGTCACCCCTTCCTTCGCTGGGTAGCTTGGCTGAGCTGCGTACGCATAGCGATAATCTGGCCCTCCCGAGAGGGTCTGGACGCCTGGACCGTGCGTGGAGGCAAGCTTCCCGCCGGCACTGTGCTTATTCCGCGGCTTGCGCTTCCTACGGTGCTTGCAATGGTTACCGGGGAAAAAACCAACCCGCCCGCCTCCTCCTCCCCACCACCATAGGTGCCGCCCGGGAGTGCCTTGTACGCTCTGGACGCCGTCACTACGGATATAACCCCGGACGCCATCACCCGCGTCCCGGGACGTGCATCACCAGCACGGTTACGTCGTCATCTTGCTCATGCCCAGCGAGCATGCGGTCAAGCAGATACTGAAGCAGCAGACCGGGCCGCGAGAGCAGATCGGCCGGGGCGGCCGCGGCCACCCGGACGAGCTCGTCCAGGCCCGCGTCGAGCCCGCGCATCCGGTTCTCGACAAGGCCGTCGGAGTAGAACACGGCGGTGCTGCCCGGCGGCAGCCGGAACGGATGCTGCTTGCGCGGGCTCGCCCAGCCCAGCGGCGTTCCGGCCTCGCTATCGTCCAGCCGGGGTGGAGAATCGGGGTCGAGCAGCAGCACGGGCAGGTGGCCGGCGTTGCCGGCCAGGCCCTCGCCGGTCTCCGGGTCGATCACCAGATAGGAAACGGTAGTGACCTGCTCCTCCAGCTCGGTGGCGCTGAACAGGCGGTCCAGCCCGGCGAGCACCGCCGCCGGACGCGGATCGGTCAGCGCGAGCGCGCGCAGCGCGTTGCGCACCCGGCCCATGCCCGCCGCCGCGGACAGCCCCTTGCCCATGACGTCGCCGACGGTGACGGCGAGCCGCCTGTCCGGCAGCTTGAACACGTCGTACCAGTCGCCGCCGATCTCCATGTTCCGCGCGACCGGCAGGTACCTGGCGTCGAGCGCGAGGCCGGAGACGGTCGGCAGCTTGTCAGGGAGCAGGCTGCGCTGCAGCGTCTCCGCCGTGGTGTGCTCCCGCTCGTACATCGCCGCGCGCTCGACGGCCAGCGCGCACTGCCCGGCCAGCGCCTCGAGGAAGACCCGCTCCTCCTCGGTGATCCGCCGCGGCCTGCCGAACGAGAACCGCAGCGCGCCCAGCGGCGCGCCCGCGGCCAGCAGCGGCAGGCCGACCCAGGACCGCTCGTCTCCGCTCTCCGCCAGCGTCGCGGGATCGATGTTCAGCTCGCCCTGGAACTGCCTCTCCAGTTCCTCCGGGCTTTCCGCAAGCACCGGCCGCCGGGTGGCGATCGCCCGGGTCATCACGCTCGGCGTGTCCAGGGTCAGGTCCGTTCCCCCCGGGAAGAGCCCGCGGGGCGCCGCCACGCCGCCGGAGTTGACGACCCGCAGCCGCAGGCCGTCGGGGTCGAGCAGCGCGACGGCCGAGCGGAGCGCGCCGATCGCCGTGCGGCCGACCTCGGTGATGACCTCGACCACCTGCTCGACGGTCAGCGCCTCGGCGAGCATGGAGGTCGCCTGCTGCAGCCGCGCGGTGCGCAGCGCCGCCGCCGACAACTGCTCGGTCAGCCGGCCGCGCATCTCCTCGGCCTCGCGCTGGCTGGTGACGTCGGTGCAGGAGCCGACCCATTCGGCGATCTGCCCGTCCCGCACGATCGGCACCGCGCGGACGTCGAAATGCCGGTAGGACCCCGCCTTGGTGCGCATCCGGTAGCGGTCCTCGAAGATCTTCCCCGAGCGCAGGCTCTCCCGCCAGTCCCGCTCGACGCGCTCACGGTCTTCGGGGTGGATCGAGTCGAGCCACCCCGTCCCGAGGAACTCCGCGGCTGACTGCCCGGTGATCCACCGCCATTCGGCGGAATCCTCCAGCATCTCGCCCGCGGGCGACGCCACCCAGACGACCTGGGCGCCGCCCTGGACCAGCGCCCGGTACCGTTCCTCGCTGCGCCGGATCGCCTCCTCGGGAGCCAGCCCAGGGCCGCCCTCCACGACGATGAGCCCGGCACCGCCGATCTTGCCCTCCGCGTCATGGACCGGGAACCAGGAGAAGACCCGCGGGCCCGCGGCGGCCGACGCCGCGCCGGGCTCGGCGGATCCGGGTGCCGCGAACGTCTCCGTGGCCGGCTGCCCGTCGGCCAGCACCGTCCGCAGCGCGGCCTCGGCCCGCGCGGCGACCACGGACGGCCAGACCTCGCCCGGGGCGCGGCCGGGAAAAGCCGTTTCCTCCAGGCCGAACAGCTGCGCGAGCGCCGGGTTGGCCCAGGCGAAGCGCATATCGGTGCCAATGAAGCCAACCCCGGCCGGCGCTTCCCGCAGCACCGCGTCCGGCAGCGCGGAACCGGATGCGTCCAATCCGCCCTCCCGCTGCTTGGGCACGGATGTGTCCGTGCTCACGGCGAGCACGCACTTCCCGCGCAGGCGCCTGCCATCGGCGGCTCCTTCCTGCTCCCACCACGCTCAGCCAGCGTGCCCGCGGCAGGCTGGCTGCTCAGCACGCCTTGCGCGTGCTGCCTGTTATCTACGCCCTCGGCGTGCTGCATGTTCAGCGCACCTCCGGCGCACCGTCTGTCCCGCACGCCTTCGGCACGCTGGTTGTTCAGCGCGCCTCCGGCACGACGTCTGCTGGGCGTGCCTTCGGCACACCGCCCGCTGAGCACGCCTTCGGCACGCTGGTTGTTCAGCGCGCCTCCGGCACACTTGCTTGTCGGCGTGCCTTCGGCACACCGCCCACTGAGCACGCCTTCGGCACACCGCCTGCTGACGTGCCTTCGGCACACCGCCTGCTGACGTGCCTTCGGCGCACCGCCTGCTGACGTGCCTTCGGCACGATGGAGGAGTGCCACTGCCCCCACGACCGTCAGCACGGCAGTCATTCAAATAAGCGTGCCACAATCGGCGTACCTATGCGGCCAGCTAGCGGAGCTAGCCCGGGTCAATTGCCATCAGACCGCGTTGCGGCGCCAGATGCAAACCGGCCCGACATCCCACCAGTCCCACAAGCCCGGTGAATCACTACGGCGTGGGATTGATACATCGATAGCGGAAGAGGTTCTACCATGCATCCAGTGCCTCGCCTCCGGTCCGGTACCGGTTACCGGCTACCGGCTGTCCCCGCGTTACCGGCCGTCCCGCGCCGGGAACGGCCGCGGGTGCGGCGGATACCGCTGGCCAGGCCGAAACTACGGCGGGCATGGCACCGTAGCGTAGCGTCCACATGTCCAGATCTGAGAGGCTATCAGGGTGAGCCCCCAGAGCCGACGTCGCAGCGAGCCCCCCGGCGGACGGGGCGGCCGGCCCCCGGGCGGATCGGGCGGGGCAGGCGGTTCCGGGCGCGGCGGCCCGGCCGGGAATCCCCCGAACGCGCTGTTCCGTGAGATGCTGCACGCCGCCCGCGAGCTGCTCGCGGTGCGCAGCCCGCTCGACGCCGAGCTCATGGTCAGCGAGCTGCTCGGCACCTGGTGGGGGCAGCGGCACCGGAACACGGCGGGCGCGGGCGTGGAGCAGCTCGTCGGCGAGGGGCTGATCGACTACGCCGCGGGCCAGCGCAGCCCGGCCGCGCTCGCCCTGCTGTCCGGGATCGCCGACCTCGGGACGCCGCGCCAGGCGCTGCTGGCCGAGCAGGCCGCGATCGAGCTCATGGAAAGCGGCGTGCGCGCACCCGCCTGGGCGGAGCATCTCGGCGAGGTGACGCCCGCCGAGTGCTACGTGAACCCCGACCGGTACGGCGACCAGGACGAGATCATCTGCGTGTTCAGCTACGCGGGCGAGGAACCGCACGCGCTGGTCTCGGTGGTCGATTACAACTCCGACGGCATGATCCGCGACGGCTGGGTCACCTCCCGCGTCGACAAGCTGCTCGAGCACTGCCGGCAGCTGTCCGGCAAGGCCAACGGGGATCGTGAGTCCGGGCAGCCGGAAGGCGGCGGCTTCCGCCCCATCGACCCGCCTCAGGCCAGGCAGCTGCTGGAGACGGCGCTCGCGGTCACCGACGCCGCGGCCGATCCGCCCGTCAGCGAGTCCTTCCCCTCCTACCACGCGTTCATCCGGGCGCGCATCCGCGCCCTGCCCCCCGCCCGCCAGCGCGACCAGCGGCCCAAGCGCGGTCGCGCCGCCGGCGCGGGGACCGCCGCGTCCGCGTCGGCCGGGCCGGCCTCCACCGGGACAGCGTCCACCGGGGCAGCGGGCTCGGGAAGAGGTGGCACCGGGGGCTTCCCCGGGCAGAAGCGTCCCTGGTCCAGGGACCGCAGGGCGATGCTCGCCGCCGAGTTCCTCGCCTCCGACGAGGCGGAGGACCTGTCGGACAGGCGGGCGGCCAGCCGTTGCGCCGACCGCATCATCGACTACGGGTGCGACAGGGACTTCGGCAGGCCGCTCCGGATGAGCCCGGTGAAGGTACAGAATTTCCTGCTGAGCTGGCTCCCGCGCAAGGTGATGCTGTCCGCGGCGGATCAGGACGCGATGCCGCACGTGCTCGCGGCGTGGGTGCGCTGGGCCGGCCGGCGGCGCGACCTCGGCGAGCGGGTGATCAGCGAGACGCTGGACGCGGTGTTCGACTCGATGGGGACGTTCGCACGGGTGTACCGGGACCCGGCCGAGTTCGGCCTGGACGAGGTGCTGATCGCCCGGCTGCTGCCGGACGCCGACCTGGAGGCACTCCCCCGCCGCGCCTTCGCGTTCGGCGTGCTCGAGGGCCTGCACGGCGGCGTTGACCTGTCCACGCTCGATCCCGCGAACCCCGCCGACCGCCGGATGCTGCTCGCCGCCGACCACGACACCCGCACCGGCAGCCCGAGCGGCATCGGCGTCGGCCGCCACATCGAGCGCCACCTCGCGCTCGCCGACCGGCTCTGGCGCGGTGACCCGCCCGAGCTGTGGGCGGCCGCGCAGCGCCTGCTCGACACGGGCGAGGACCGCCACCTAGTGCTGCACGCGCTGATGGACGTGCTGGAGGCCGCCGGGGACGACGAGGAGCGGCTGCTGCTGGCCCTGCGCGAACTCGCCGCCGGTTAGTTCGGGGGGCGAAGCCTCCCGGGCCGCTCTGCTAGCCCGGGGGACACCCGCTCTGCTAGCCCGGGGGACACCCCCGGACCCCCGGCCCGCTGCGGTCCCCGCCGTAACATCGCACGACCGGAAGGGCCGACGGCCCTTCACGGACGCGCGATCGCGAAGGGCTACGCCCCACGCTATTCGCCGCGCCCGCTGCGGTCCCCGCCGTAACATCGCACGACCGGAAGGGCCGACGGCCCTTCACGGACGCGCGATCGCGAAGGGCTACGCCCCACGCTATTCGCCGCGCCCGCTGTGGCCGACCACCAGCCAGTCGAGGCCTTCCTAGGGGTCGGGCCACCTCTCGTTCGGTATCCCATATCCACCGCCGCCCGGCGTCTCGATCGTGAAGATGTCACCGGCGGCCAGCCGGACGGAGTCGCAGCCGCTCATCGGGGTCACGGTGCCGTCGGCTCGTTCCACCCAGTGGCGGCCGAGCGCGCCGGGCGAGCCGCCGGCCATGCCGAACGCGGGCACACGGCGGTGGCCGCTCAGCGTGCTCACCGTCATCGGCTCGAGGAACCGCAGGCGCCGCACGCCGCCGTTCCCGCCGTGCCAGCGGCCCGCGCCGCCGCTGCCCGGGCGGATGGCGTACGACTCCAGCCGCACGGGATACCGCCACTCGAGCACCTCGGGGTCGGTCAGCCGCGAGTTCGTCATCTTCGTCTGCACCACGTCCGTGCCGTCGAAGCCGTCGCCCGCGCCCGAGCCGCTGGCCACCGTCTCGTAGTACTGGTGGCGGTCGTTTCCGAACGTCACGTTGTTCATCGTCCCGGAACCCTCCGCCATCACGCCCAGCGCGGCGTACAGCGCGCCGGTGACCGCCTGGGAGGTCTCCACGTTGCCGGCGGCGACCGCGGCGGGATACTCCGGCGACAGCATCGTGCCCGGCGGGATGATCACTTTGAGCGGGTGCAGGCAGCCGGAATTCAGCGGGATGTCGTCGTCGACCAGCGTCCGGAACACGTACAGCACCGCCGCCATCGCCACGCTCGACGGCGCGTTGAAGTTGTTGTCCCGCTGTGGCGACGTGCCGGTGAAGTCGATCTCCGCGGTCCGGCCGGCCCCGTCGACCCGCACCGCGACGCGGATGACCGCGCCGTTGTCCAGCTCGTAGGCGTGCGCGCCGTCGCGCAGCGCGGTGATCACCCGGCGGACCGCCTCGGCGGCGTTGTGCTGCACGTGCCCCATGTACGCGCGCACGACGTCGAGGCCGAAATGCTCCACCATGCGGTGCAGTTCCTGGATGCCCTTCTCGTTCGCGGCGATCTGGGCGCGCAGGTCGGCGACGTTCGTGGCCGGGTCGCGCGACGGGTACTCGGCGGTTTCGAGCAGCCGGACCGTCTCGCGCTCGCGCAGCCGCGCGTTCTCGACGAGCAGCCAGTTGTCGATCAGCACGCCCTCTTCCTCGACGCGGGTGCTGAAAGCGGGCATGGACCCCGGGGATATGCCGCCGATCTCGGCATGGTGGCCGCGCGAGGCGACGTAGAACCATATGTCGCGCGGTTCGCTCTCCGGTGCGGCCGCCTCCCCCGCTTCCGCGCTCCCGCCTCCGCGCTCCCCTCCCCGGCCTCCGCGCTCCGCGCCCCCGCTTGCGCGTTCCCCTCCCTCGTGCTCCGCGGTGTGGCCACAACGATGGAAACCTGAGCCGGTTATAGGCGGCTCAGGTTTCCATCGTGCCGGTTGGGCGCTCGAAGTGGCGAAGACGGGGGTGACGACTGTGACGTCGGGGAGGTGGGTGCCGCCGTGGTAGGGGTCGTTGAGGACATAGACGTCGCCGGGCTTCATGCGGCCCTTGTTGCGGGCGATCACCATCTTGATGGATTCGCCCATCGAGCCGAGGTGCACCGGGATGTGCGGCGCGTTCGCGATCAGGTCCCCGTCGGCGTCGAAGATCGCGCAGGAGAAGTCCAGCCGCTCCTTGATGTTGACCGAGTGCGCGGTCGACTGCAGCCGCACCCCCATCTGCTCGGCGACGGACATGAACAGGTTGTTGAAGATCTCCAGCATCACCGGGTCGGCCTCGGTGCCGACCGATCTCGCGGCCGGCCGCGGCGCGACCCGGGTGAGCAGCAGGTCCAGCCGCTCGGTCACGGCGGCCCGCCAGCCGGGCTCGACCACCGTGGTCGCGAGGTCCTCCGCGATGATCGCCGGCCCGCCGACCGCCTGACCCGGCCGCAGCGCGTCCCGCCGGAACAGCTCTACCCCGGCCCACTTCCCGCCGGTGAACATCGGGACCCGGCCGGCGGGGACGGGGCTTTCCGTCCGCTCGGGCTGCCCTCCTTCAGATGATTCCGAACGGGCGGTGGCATCTGTCCAGGCACGCTCATCCGCCGCGCCGGCCGGCCGTCCTGCTGGCTGCGCGCCCGGCGCTTGGGCTGGCCGCCGCGCTGCCTGCGGATCTGGCGCTTCGCCCGGGCGCCGCGCCGACCGCGGCGCCGGCGCTTGGGCTGGGCGCGCTGACCGCGGTGCCGCCTCGATGTCCGGGGCGGCGTCCGGCTGTTCGGCGGCCTGCGCGCCGATGACCTCGACCGAGACGGCCTCCACGACGATCGTCTTGTCGCGCATCAGGAACGAGAACCGGCGCTGGTAGGCCTCCTCGAACGCGGCGGTCATCGCGGCGGCGGAGCCGAGCGGCACGGCGAGCGGGGTGTCGGTGCCGTCATAGCGCAGGTGCGCGCGGCGTTCGGCGCGGATGCGGTGGTCCGGCACGCCCTCCGCGGCGAGCTCGGCGCGGGCCTCCGCCTCCAGCGGCTTGATGACGGCCGGCAGTTCCGCGAGCAGCTCGCCGGTCAGCGGCGCCTCGACCGCGGTCTCCCGCATCGCGATGATGTCCGCCAGCCCGATGCCGTAGGCCGCGAGCACGCCGGCCAGCGGGTGGATGAGCACCGCGGTCATGCCGAGCGCGTCGGCCACGGCGCAGGCGTGCTGGCCGCCGGCGCCGCCGAAGGTGGACAGCACGTACCTGGTGATGTCGTAGCCGCGCTGCACCGAGATCTTCTTGATCGCGTTCGCCATGTTCTGCACGGCGATTTCCAGGAACCCGGCGGCGACCTGCTCTGGCCCGCGTTTGTCCCCCGTGGCGCCGGAGATCTGGCGGCTCAGCTCCGTGAACAGCGCCCGGGTCACCTCCTGGTCCAGTGGCTGGTCTCCGGTTTCGCCGAACACCCGCGGGAAGTACGCGGCCTGGATGCGGCCGAGCAGGACGTTGGCGTCGGTGACGGTGAGCGGGCCGCCGTGCCGGTAGCACGCCGGGCCGGGATCGGCGCCCGCCGAGTCGGGCCCCACCCGGTACCTGCTGCCGTCGAAGTGCAGGATCGAGCCGCCGCCGGCCGCCACGGTATGGATGGACAGCATCGGCGCCCGCATCCTGACGCCGGCGACCTGCGTCTCGTACTGCCGCTCGAACTCGCCCGCGTAGTGCGACACGTCGGTGGACGTGCCGCCCATGTCGAAGCCGATGACCTGGTGATAGCCGGCCGCCGCGGCGGTGCGCGCCATCCCGACGATGCCGCCGGCCGGCCCGGACAGGATGGAGTCCTTGCCGCGGAAGCTCGCCGCGTCGGTGAGGCCGCCGTTGGACTGCATGAACAGCAGCGGCACGCCGTCGAGCTCGGCGGCCACCTCGTCGACGTAGCGGCGCAGGATCGGCGACAGGTACGCGTCGACGACCGTGGTGTCGCCGCGGGACACCAGCTTCATCAGCGGGCTTGTCCGGTGCGACTCGCTGACCTGTGTGAACCCTATTGACCGGGCGATCTCCGCGATGCGCGCCTCGTGCTCCGGGTACCGGTAGCCGTGCATGCACAGCACGGCAGCGGACCTGATGCCGTCGTCGTATGCCGCCCGCAGCTCGCGCTCCACGGCGCCGGCGTCGAGCGGCACGATGACCTCGCCCCCGGCGCTGACGCGCTCGCCCGCCTCGATCACCCGCTCGTACAGCAGCTCGGGCAGGACGATGTGCCGGTCGAAGATGCGGGGCCGGTTCTGGTAGCCGATCCGCAGCGCATCGCCGAAGCCGCGCGTGACGACCAGCACGCAGCGCTCACCCTTGCGCTCGAGCAGGGCGTTGGTGGCGACGGTGGTGCCCAGCCGGACCGCGCCGACGCGGTTCGCCGGGACCGGCTCCCCGGGGGGCACGCCGAGCAGCTCACGGATTCCGGCCACCGCGGCGTCCCGGTACGCGCGGGGATTCTCCGACAGCAGCTTGTGCGCGACCAGCGTCCCGTCGGGGCGCCGCGCGACGATATCGGTGAACGTGCCGCCCCGGTCGATCCAGAATTCCCAACGGCCGTCCACCGCGCCAGCCTACTTACACCGAACCGTGAACCGCCAGTTCCGAATAGGCGCCGCGCACATCGCCGGCGGTCAGCGTGGTCAGGTCCTCGGCGGTCGCGCCCTCGCCCAGCCGCACCACCCGCAGGTCGCGGTGGGCGCAGGCCCGCTCGAACAGCGAGCGGGCGAACCTGCCGTTGCCGAGCTCGTCGATCCTCCCGGACGCGCAGGCGCGCTCGAAGATCTCCTGGAGCGCCTGCAGCGCGCCGGGCTCGAACATGTCTCCCGTCTGCTCAGCGAGCAGCACGGCGATGCTGGACAGGTCCTCCGGGGCGTAGCTGGGGAACTGCACCCTGCTGTTGAACCGCGATCCCAGCCCCGGGTTGCTGCGCAGGAACCGGTCCATCGCGTCCGGGTAGCCCGCGAGCACGATCACCAGCCGGTCCCGGTCGTCCTCGGCGCGCTTGAGCAGCGTCTGCACCGCCTCGGCGCCGAACGCGTCACCGCCCGAGTAGCCGTCGTTGTGCAGTGAGTACGCCTCGTCGACGAACAGCACCCCGCCGAGCGCGGAGTCGATGAGCTTGTTCGTCTTGATCGCGGTCGAGCCGAGGTGCTCGCCCACCAGGTCCGCCCGGTGCGCCTCCACCACCTCGGGGCGCACCAGCAGCCCGAGCGCCGCGAAGATCCGGCCGAGGATCCTCGCGACCGTGGTCTTCCCGGTTCCCGGCGGTCCGCTGAACACGAAGTGCCTGGCGGGCGGCTGGCTGGTCAGGCCCTGCCGGTCTCGCAGCTTGGCCACCCGCAGCTGCGCGGCGATCGCGCGCACCTGCTGCTTGACCGGTTCGAGACCGACGAGCTCGTCCAGCTCCGCGATCGCGCTCTCCAGCGTCGGCGTGTCCTCGTAGCCGCGCAGCCGGGAGGTCAGCTCCGCGAACGCGCGCTCCAGGTCGGCCGCGCGGATCGTGATCAGGTCCTCCGGCTCGGGTTCCGCCGCGGCGCTCATCACCCGCACGTCCCGCGCCTGGCCCGCCTTCTCCAGAAGGCTGCGGATGAACCTGCCGTTGCCGAGCTCGTCGGTTATCCGGCGGCGGCCCACCTCCTCGAGGATCCGCCACAGCACCGGGCGCGCCTCCGGGTGCAGCGTCTCGCCCTTGTTGCCGAGCTGGGAGTCCGCGAGCGCGAGCAGCTCGGGCGGCGAGTAGCTGGGGAAGCGCACCCGGGTCGCGAACCTCGACGCCAGGCCGGGGTTGGAGGCGAGGAACGTCTCCATCTGCTTCTCGTAACCCGCCAGGACAATGATCAGGTTCTCGCGGTTGTCCTCCGCCCGCTTGAGCAGGGTCTGCACGGCCTCGATGCCGAACCGGTCGGTCTGGCCGTCTCCCTCGTTCACGAGGCTGTAGGCCTCGTCGATGAACAGCACGCCGCCCAGCGCGGAGTCGATCAGCTCGTTGGTCTTGATCGCGGTCGCGCCCAGGTACTCGCCGACCAGGTCGGCGCGCTGCGCCTCCACGACCTCGGGCATGTCCAGCAGGCCGAACGCGTAGAAGATCTTGGCGATCACCCGCGCCACGGTGGTCTTACCGGTGCCCGGCGGGCCGAGGAAGACGAAGTGGCGCATCGGCTTCTCGGTGCTCACCCCGGCGACCGCGCGCCGCCTGGCCGCCTCGATCGAGGCGGCGATCGACCGCACCTGCTCTTTGACCGGCGCCATCCCGACCATCGCGTCGAGTTCGGCCATCGCGTCCTCGACGGAGATCGGCGGCCGCTGCCGCGCCGGCGCGGCGGGCTGCTGCTCGCGCGCTGCGTGGTCGGCGTACGCCTGGGCCGCTCCCCGCGCCGGCATCCCGTAGTGCACGGGTGAGTGCGCGCCCGGCGGCGCCGTGCCGCCGGGATGACCGCCGCGCGGCGGAAGGACGGCGCCGCCAGGGCCCGGCATGCCGCCCGGCGCGTACATCCGCGCGTCCTGCATGCTCTTGGCCACCCGCCAGCCGAGCACGGCGGCGGCCAGCAGCCACGCCGCGATCACGCCGATCATCGGGTGCGCCGGCGACGCGCGAAGCAGGCCGACGCCGACCGGCACCGACCACACCAGCGCCCAGGCCACCGTCCGGCAGGGCGCGTGCCAGCGGGCCAGGGTCTTGGCGTGCGCGGCCACGGCGACCGCGAACGGCAGCACCAGCACCGCCAGCAGCCACCCTGGCCGGGACGAGGTAAGCCCGGACAGCGCGCCGAACGCGACCATGCCCCACACCGCCGCCGATACCGTGGCGGCGCGGCTGCGCCGGCCCTCGGCGACCGCGACGATCCCGTAGCCGAGCGCCGCGAGCAGGAGCAGCGGGAGTACCACAGGCGAGAGGAAGACGGCCGCGGCGAACAGAACGATCTTCAGCCACAGCGGAGCCCGCGCCGCGGCCCACAGCATGCGGGCTACTCGGCCTTGCCTGTCCCGCGCGGCGGACTGGATCCTATCGTGTGGCAGCATCGTGCTCCCTCGGACAGCCGTAGTCCCTGTATAGCGCATCGGGCTTGATCACGACAGCACACAGACCAATACGGTCGGTGAAATTCGCGACCAGCTCGCCGGAGTTTGAGATAGTTTGCCGGGTATCTAAGGCCAGCACCACCCCCCGTCGGGGCACTCTACCTTCCATCCGGGGCATGACGCGATGCGCGAGACCGGCGCCGGGATGGTTCCTGTGCCTCTTATAACGGGTCCTACACCGGGCAGCTCAGGTCGATCTCGTCGTGCAGCGGTATGCCGTAGTCGCCGCTGCGCGGGATCGCCGGCTTGCGCAGCCGCGACCTGTCGACCGCGCCGGGGCGCAGCGCGGCAAGCCGGAAGCCGCGGCGCTGGTAGAACCGGAGCGCGTCCAGGTTGTCGTTGGTGGTCGTCAGCAGCACCTCGCGGCAGCCGAGGCGCTTCGCCTCATCGCGCGCCGCCTCGATGAGCAGCGTCCCGATGCCCGCGTACCGGTCGAGCGCGTTCAGGGTGACGATCTCCAGCACGGCGCCGGCCGCGTCATAGGTGAGCAGCCCGGCGATGCGGCCCCCGCGCTCGGCGATGAAACCGGGCAGCCCTGCCGGATGGAACGCGGCGTCGTGCACCACCACCTCGGGGGCGCCCCACAGCTCGGTGGTGAGCCATTCCACGGTGGGACGGTCGCTCTCCCGGACAGGCCTGACAGTAACTTCCGGCTGACCCATCGCATCATTATGGCTGCTGTCTGGCCTCGCACAATGCCCGCCCCGCCGCGGCGCCGGGGCCCGGCCCTCCCGCTGGAGCACAATCACCGCATACCGGCCGGGGACGCCGGGACCAGGCGGATGCTCCCATGATCGTGTGCCTTTTCGCCGGCTGGGACCGGCATTTTGACACATGATCATGCTGAACGGGGGTGAGCGCGCCGCGGTGTTGGCGATATTGCGGAACGAAGGGTTTCGGGATTGGTGGCAGGGTGGGGGGATGCTGGAGACTTCGGCGCGGCTGCTGCGGCTGCTGTCGCTGCTGCAGACGCCGCGGGAGTGGACAGGGCCACAGCTGGCGGAACGGCTCGGGGTGAGCACCAGAACTGTCCGCAACGACGTGGAGCGGCTGCGCAGCCTCGGTTACCCGGTGCGCGCGACGCCGGGCGCGGCCGGCGGCTACCGGCTGGGGGCGGGGGCGTCGCTGCCGCCGCTGCTGCTCGACGACGAGGAAGCGGTGGCGGTCGCCGTCGGGCTGCGCACCGCCGCCGGCGGCAGCGTGACCGGGATCGAGGAGGCCTCGATGCGCGCGCTGACCAAGCTGGAGCAGGTCCTTCCCTCCCGGCTGCGGCGCCGGGTCGCCGCCCTGCACGCCTACACGGTTCCGGTTCCCGGGCTGGCCGCCGCGGTCGAACCGGACGTGCTGGCCGCGATCGCGGGCGCGGCCAGGGACCATGAGCAGCTTCGGATCGAGTACCGCGCCCACGACGGGGCGGTGAGCCTGCGGATGGTGGAACCGCACCGCCTGGTGCACGCCCGCGGCCGCTGGTACCTGCTGGCCTGGGACACAGGCCGCTGCGACTGGCGCACGTTCCGGGCCGACCGCATGCGACTGCGGGTGCCGAACGGCCCGCGCTTCACTCCCCGGGAGCTGCCGGGCCCGGACGTGGCGGCGTACGTCTCCAGCCGGCTGGCGACGGCCATGTGGGACTACACGGCGCGCGTCACGGTGCACGCGCCGGCCGCGCAGATCCGCGCGCGGCTGCCAGCCGCCATCCAGGTCGAGGCCGCCGGCGAGCGGTCCTGCGTGATCAGCGCCGGCTCAGACAGCCCCGAGATGCTCGCGGCCTACCTTGGCATGCTCGGCGCCGACTTCGAGGTCACCGAGCCGCCGGAGCTGGTAGCCAGCGTCCGCGAGCTGGCCGCCAGATACCAGCGAGCGACCCGCACCGGCGATCAGACGCTGTCGTAGCTGAAGGCGATGGTCTCGTTGATATCGGCACAGGGAGCTGCCCACGGTGGGCTAACAGCGTCGCCCGGAGCGCGGCGATCAGCCATTCGAAGGCCGACACGGTGGTGGGGAACGGCTGCTGACCGTTGATGATCGCGAGCAGCTGCCAGTACCGCTCCACCCGGGCATCGGTGAACGTCTCGAGCTGCCCGAGCAGCCGCGCCCGTTCCGCGGCCGGGGTACCGGGCGCGACAATGCGGTCCAGGACGGCCCGGCCCTCGGCCGAGGCCGGGTCGGTGCCCTGGGCCAGCGCCTGCCCGGCATGCTCCATAACCGCGCGATAGGCGGCCCCGATGGCCGTGGTCTCGCCGGCTTGCGCTCCCGCCACCGCCATGCTCCGTGCCCGTTGCCTGAACGCCTCGTCGGCGATGAGTTCCCCGAGCTCAATCCACGCGCTTACCTGCTCGGGCGCCGGATCGTCGGGAAGCTGGGCGGGCAGCTGGCGCATGGCCCGCGCGAGATGCATCCCGGGGGCGCCGGGGTCGACACCCTCGAAGACACCCTGGACGAAGTCGTCGATGATCTGCTGCCGCTCCTGGGCGGACAGCATGGCCAGTTTGTGCATCACAAGCGTCTCCTCAGTCGTGCTGCCATGTTGCGCGATGGTGCTGAGCACCGCCCGGCGAAGGCGGAGGACGCGGATCTCCGCGTCCAGCGCGGCGACATGCGCCGCCGCCACCTCGGCGACCGTGGACGCACGGGACAGCACCGCCTGGACCACATCCAGGCCCAGGCCGAGTTCCCGCAAGGTCCGGACCAGGTCGAGCCGGGCCACGGCCGCCGCGCCGTAGAGGCGGTACCCACCCGCGGACCTGCGCGCCGGCGAGATCAGCCCGGCGTCGGACCAGAACCTGACCGTCCGCGGCGCGACCCCCGTGCGCGCCGCGAGCTGCCCGACGGTGAACAGCTCCGCACTCTCACTCATGGGTACGACTGTGCACCTGACAGCCGCTGGAAGCTCAAGCCGGTTTCCGCGGCGCAGCCCGCCATCAGTGCGGCGCCGCGCGCTCGGTGGGCGGGTCGGGGCGTTCCTGAGCGCCGTGCCCGGGCTCGAGGTGAGCGGCGCTGGACAGCCGCAGCGGCTGGAACCGGCCGCCGGTGTGCGCGGCCACCGGCTCGGCGGTCAGCGAGACGTGGTCTCCGCCCTCGTCGAGCAAGGTGATCCGCCGGACCGCCAGCCAGTTGGGGCACTGCCGGAGCAGCGGCGCGCCACCCGGGCCCGCCTCGACGGCCAGCCCGGCGAACTTGTCGACGGTGTCGCCGCTCTTCGTGCCGAAAAGCTCCGCGAGCGGCAGGTCGTCCGTGGTGAGGTAGTGAATGGCCAGGTGGCTGGACCGCAGTGCCACCCGGTAGGTGTGGTTGGCCTTGGACAGCCACAGGCAGTACCGCTGCGGGTCGATGCTGGACTGGACGTGGAACCCGACGAGGCAGCCGGCCCGCTCCCCCGCCTCGGCGGTGGTGACCACGATCAGCGGGTTGTCCATGGCGGAAACCAGGGTGTCAAAAGCATCATGGGTCATCGCGGCCTCGATGGTATCGCCCGCCGGCGGCCTTCCCGGTTTGGCGGCCCCGTGCCAGGGTGTCGCCGGCCGGGACGGTCGCGGCCAGCCTGGCCAGGTCCCGCTCGTGTTGACCAGCCGCGAAGGTGACGAGCTTCTGGTCCGGGTGGTCGGCGATCTGCAGGACGACATGCTGCAGGCTCAGGTCACCGAGAAGCGGATGGCGGAGGTGCTTGATCCCGCTGCCCGGCGCCAGGACCTCGTGCCTGGGCCACCAGGCCCGCACTTCGGCACTGCGCTCGTGGAGCCGCTCGATGAGTTCGAGGAACTCCGGGTCGTCGGGGCGCCGCGCGGCCGCGTCACGAAACCGCGCGAGCATCGCGGCGGCGTCCTGCGGCCAGTCCGCGTAGACCTCCCGGGCCCGAGGGTCCGTGAACATCCACCACAGTTCGTTCCGCTCGGACCGCGGAAGTTCGAGCCAGTCGGCGAACAGCGCACGTGCACTCCGGTTGGCGGCCAGAATGTCCCACCGGCGTCCTTTCACGAAGGTCGGGCACGGGTCAAGGCGCTCGACCAGCGCGTCGACGCCGGGCGCCAGCACCTCCGCGGGCGAATCGTCCTCAGGCGCCGGACCGTGCGCGAGGGCGCGAAGATGGGCACGCTCCGCGGGGCCCATCTGCAGCGCCCTGGCGAGAGCATCGAGGACTTCCGGCGACGGGCGGATGTTCCTGCCCTGCTCCAGGAACGCGTAGTACGTGGGCGAGACGCCGGCGAGCTGCGCGACTTCCTCGCGCCGCAGGCCGGGCGTCCGGCGCCTGCGCCCCCGCGGCAGTCCGGCATCAGCGGGCTGCAGGCGCGCGCGCCTCGATCTGAGCAGATCACCAAGTTCCCGCAGGCGGCGGTTGCCCCGGTCGGCGGTGACCGTCATCCTCTCACTCCTAATACCAGTAACAGCGTGCTGTGGATACCACTCTAAGCTGTGGTTATCTTCGAGGCATGCAGACCCGGTTTCTTGGCCCGGAGGGCCTCGAGGTTCCCGCGATCGGGCTTGGCTGTATGGGCATGTCCCAGGCCTACGGTCCGGCGGACGACGCGGAATCGGCCCGTACCCTGCGGCGCGCCATCGACCTGGGTGTCCGGCTGTGGGACACGGCGCAAAGCTATGGCGCGGGCCACAACGAGCGCCTGCTCGGCCGTGCGCTCGCCGGGCGCCGCGATGACGTCGTGGTCGCCACGAAGTTCGGCATCGTCCGTACCCCTGAAGGCGTTCATCTGGACGGCCGCCCCGAGCGTGTCCGCGGTTACTGCGAGGCGTCGCTGGAACGTCTCGGCACGGACCATATCGACCTGTACTACCTGCACCGTCCCGATCCCGCCGTGCCCGTCGAGGAGACGATCGGCGCGATGGCCGCCCTGGTAGCCGACGGCAAGGTCCTGCACCTGGGGGTCTCCGAACTCAGCGCCGCGCAACTCGAGCGCGCGGCGGCGGTGCATCCCATCGCCGCCCTGCAGTGCGAGTGGTCACTGTGGTGGCGCGACGTCGAGGACGAGGTGCTCCCGGCGGCCCGGCGGCTCGGCATCGGCGTGGTTCCCTACAGCCCGCTGGGGCGCGGATTCCTGACCGGCGGACTCGACCCCGCCGCCCTGACGCGTGACGACATCCGCCATCGCGACCCGCGTTTCCAGGGCGGGCAACTGGCAAGAAATCGTGCGCTCGTCGGTGAACTACGGCTCCTGGCCGAAGAGAAGGGCGTCACCTCTGGGCAACTTGCCCTCGCGTGGCTGCTCGCGCAGGGGCCGGACGTGGTGCCGATTCCGGGCACCAAGCGCCGCGACCGGCTGGCGGAGAACGCCGCGGCGGCCGCGGTTGAGCTGTCTCCCGCCGATCTCGGCCGCCTCGAAACGGTCGCCCCGCGCGAGGCCTGGGCCGGTGACCGCGACTCGTTCGCCGCTCACGGCACGACACGAGCGACCCGGTGACCGCATGGACAGCGCTCTTCATGCTCTCGCTCTCGGCTTCGGGTTAAGCCCCGCGCGGGCACCCGCCCCAGACCGGGGGATCACGCGTCAAGCATTCCGCACGCCAGGGATCGCATGGTCGCGGCCAGCCGACGCGGACCGTCGGCGGCCAGCTGAGCCAGGACGGGCTCACTATGCAGCGCACCAAGCAGAACGTGCGCGATTGTGTCAGCGTCAGCGTCGGGCCGCTGGGAGGCGATGAGCGCGCTGATATGCCCGTGCCAGAACCAGTAGACCGGGTGGTCGTCTCCCGGCGTACCGCCCTTGTCGGCCGACGGCGACTCCATGGCGCCGGAGTGAGCCAGCTCGGCTAGGAGGCCCTTGTTCCTGCTCACCACCTCCACCATCGCGTCGAGGAAGGCGAGCAGCCGGTCCCGGTCAGGAGCACCGGGACCCAGCGGCGGCGGGCCCGCCGTCACTGCCTCGTTCAGTGCCCGGGCACGCTCCATCATCAGCGCGAGCATGAGGCCCGTCCGGTTGCCGAACCGATGGAACACCGTGCCCTTGACGACGCCGGCGGCCACCGCGACCTGCTCCATCGAGATGTCCTGTGGCCGGTGCGTGGCCAGCAGTTCCTCGGTGGCCGCGAGGATGGCGCGGCGGTTGCGTACCGCGTCAGCGCGCTCGCGACGGTCTGCGCTCATCGGGCACTCCTAGACAACTTGACCTATGGTCAAGTAATGTCCTCTAAGTTGACTTATGGACAAGTTTACGAGGAGAAGCAGGTCATGCGACGTGTACGGTTCTACACGCACGGCGGCCCAGAGGTGCTGGTCACCGAAGAGGCCGGTATCCCCGTCCCTGGCCCGGGGCAGGTGCTGGTCCGCACCGAGGCAATCGGCGTCAATTACGTCGACGTGCAGATCCGCCGCGAGACCGATCCGGACTCGATCTACTTCCGTTCAGTGCCCGCGACGCTGACCGGCGACGTGGTGGGGAGGGTCGAGGCGACGGGGCCGGATACCGATCCGGCGCTTACCGGCACCCGGGTGGCCGCACTGCTGGAGGACGCGTACGCGGACTATGTGGTCGTGGACGCCGAATGGCTGGCCGGTGTCCCCGCGGAACTGAGCGCGGGGGCGGCGAGCATGCTTCCCACCGTCGGCGCGGTCGCGCTCGGCGCGCTGCGCACCGGGCGTCTCGGTGCGGGAGAGACCGTGCTCGTCACCGCCGGGGCCGACGCCATCGGGCATCTCGCCGTGCAACTCGCCAGGCAGCGCGGCGCAGAGATGGTGATCGCCGCTGCGGGCTCACCCGCCAAGCTGAGCTTCCCGAAGGAACTCGGCGCGGATGTGGTCGTCAACTACAGCGAGCCCGGCTGGGCTGATCTGGTGCGCGACGCCGCGCCCCGCGGCGTCGACGTGGTCCTGGAGGCCGTAGGCGGTCAGGTGCTGAATCAGTGCATCGGGTTGCTGGCGCCGTATGGGCGTGCCGTCGTTTTCGGCGCGTCATCGGGAGACCTGCCCATCCTGCCGGTCAGGACCTTGTTCGCGCTCAAGAGCGTGATCGGGTTCTCGCTGCTGGCACTGCGCGCGGCTGCCCCGGAGCAGGCCCGGGCCAACGTCGCCGAGCTCGCCCGGCTCTTCGGGTCGGGCGCACTGCGTGCCTGCACCCAGGAGCTTCCGCTGGCCGACGCGATCCGCGCACACCAGATGCTGGAGGACCGCGCTGTGACCGGCAGGCTTCTTCTCGTACCGTAACCTGGGCGGCGCTGGCGCGGGCAACCCGCGCCAGCCACAACCTCTGTTGCGCCCGATGCGATGCCGCTCGATGTACTGGCGCAGGGCACTTATTCGGAGCGTGCGGTATTCGTCCGGGTCCAGGTCGCGGAGCGGCCGGTTCCGTCGGCTCGGACTTTGCCTTCCTTCCTCAGCTGTTCCAGGACCAGCCGGATCGTCTGGTCACTGACACCGGGCACTGCCGCCCTGATATCGGCGAGGCGGAACGTGGCCGACGCGTGGCGCACGATGTGCTCGCGGATGCGCTGCTGCTTGGTCCCGGGGGTCTGGGCCGCAGACGCGCGGTCGGCGAAGACTGCGTACGCTCCGGCGATCATGCTCGTGAAGTAGCCGAGCCAGGGCCACGGGTCGGCGGTCCCTTCATGCCAGCCATGGGTGGAGTCCAAGAGGGCCTGGTAATAGGCGTCGGCTGATTCGGCGATCTCCTGCTCGAGGCTCACGTAGCGGCCGACGGTGTAGCCGTGCTCGCTGAGCATTGCGCCGGTGAGCAGGCGGGCCACTCGACCGTTGCCATCCTCGAAGGGGTGGATGACGAGAAGGTCGAGGACAAACAGCCCCGACAGCAGCACTGGATGGTGCTCGCCCGCCACCACTGCCTGCTTATAGCGCTCGATCAGGTCGTCGACGGCGAACGGAGTGCTTGCGGCGGGCACCGGCTTGAAGCGCACGGTTGTGGAACCGTCTGGCGAGCGGTCCACGACCAGGTTGTCCTCTGTCTTGAACGCCCCGCCGGAGGCGGCGGTGTGAGCGAACAGCAGACGGTGCAGGTGCAGGATCAGGCCAGCGTTCAGCGGTTGCCAGTCCTCCTGGAACAGGTAGTCCTGAGCATCGCGATAGCCCGCGAGTTCTTGCTCGCTGCGGTTGCGTAGCGTGGTCGTCTGCCGGTCGATGATCCGCCGGGCACGATCGGCGTCCGCGACGATGACGCCTTCGATCGCGGACGAGGCAGTGATGCTCAGGACGCGGGCCCGGTCCGCGAGCTCCGTGAGTAGTCCCGGCATCTGGTCACGGTAAAGCGCCTCCGAGCCGCGGCCGAAGTCGATCGCGCTTAGCCGGGTTACGATCTGGGCAGGCACCAGCCCGATGAGCACATCAAGGTCAGCAAAGCTGCGCAAGAAACCCCCAAGAAACTAACTAAACAACCTAATCTTAGTACCGGTTAGCAGGTTTAGCAGGTTCGGTTAGCAGGTTCCCGGCCGTTGATACTGACGCAGCGTATTTAGTCCGGTGGACCCGGTATTCGTTAGTCGGCCAGATGAGGCTCATCATCGCAGTGTCAGCGCGGACCGCAACGGCTGTCTGAGGTAGTGGAGTTCGGTGCACGATGCTCCGCGGCCCAGCAGCGCGAGGGCTCGTGCGACAGGGTATGTGAGCGCATCGGCGCAGACGCTCACCGCGGCGTTCACCGTGGCGACGGGAGCGCTCGGGATCCATACGACTTGGCCATCGGGTCGCTGCACCTCGTCGTAGGAGTGCTGGATTCGCCAGAGCTCCGCGTGTGACGCGCCGCAGTAGTAGGCATATGGCCCTGATGCTGGATCCTGGCCGATCTGTTCCATGAACTCCTTCACCAGCGTGGTGTAGTCGAGCGCCTTCTGGTTCTCGCAGCCGATCCAGTTGTCCTTCCGGCTGAGCATGGGGACCAGGCCGAGCTCACCCTGGTAGTAGTCGTCCAGATTTTGAACCAGCGCCCCGTAGCCGGACGCCGGCGGCAGTCCCATTTTCTGGGCTGTCTGTTCAAAGCGGGAGGCGCTGCTGCGCCGCAGGACGTAGAGGCGAGCAACGCGGGCGCGGCCACCGATCCTGGGCTTGAGCAGCCACCATGCCTGGGCTGCAGCTTCGAGCGCTGCCCGGGCCTGGGCGTCCAGGGCGAGAGTGGACCTCGGCCGGGATTCCAGCAGCACGTGGAAGGCGTCGACATTCTGGATCACCGTGTCGATCAGCATCGCTGATACAGGGAAGACGGTGGAGAGCGGATTTTCGCCCCATGGGCTGCCATCGGTCCGGGACAGCTGTGAGGTTGCCTTGACTTCGTCTTCTCCTTCCGAACGCCACGTCGGCGTCCAGTCGGAGGGAACGCGCCTGCGCACGGTGTCGAGTAGCTGTGCGAGGGCGGAGTGCATCCGGTTGACATCGGCAGTGTCAACCTGTGGGTATGTAGTGGTCACAACGTTCCTGATATACGAATCGGCTGATTTCGATTACCTGGTCAGAGGCAGAATTCGTCGCTGACGTGTTCAAAGGGTTCCGGGTTCGGCCGTGACGTCGGCCGCGCGCTGGCCGACGTAAGCTGCCCAGTCTCGTTTGGCCCAGTGGGACCAGCGTTCGGCGGTGCTGATGCTGATGCCGGTGAGGTCTGCTAGGACTGAGGCGGGCAGTTCTGCTGCGAGGGCAAGACGTCCTGTGTTGCGTCCGGCGTGAGCGTCAATTCCATAGCGGCGGAGACGAACACCGAAAAGGATATCCACGGCCGGGCGGGCCGGGCTCTGGCCGGGGAAGAGCCACGGCGCGGGGGTTCCCAGGCGGCCCAGTGTCCAGCGCGGCTCGTCTTGGTCACGGAGCTGGCGGACGAGGTCCGCTAGCCGCGGTGGCAGCATGAGGCAGTGCCCGTCGATGGCCAGGTAGGTAGCCTGGCCGTCCTCGACCACGCTGTCCTTGGTCAGCTGGGTGATCCGGCTGACCAGCATCCCGAACAGCAGGACGAGCGCACCTCCGGCCCGCAGGTCCAAGGGCATGGCCTCGTCGGTGAGGCACCGGTCAAGCTGCCGGATGTGGTCGTCCTCGGCGAGCAGCCGGGCCGGTTCCGGGCGCGGGGGAAGCGGCACCGTTAGATTGCTGGCCAGGCCGCGGCCATGTGCCCACTGAAGGAAGTAGCGCACGGTCCGGCGGGTGGTGGCGCCTCCGGCGAGCCACTGGTCCAGATCCGGCTGCGTGAGGTCGTGCAGGGCCTGGCCGCGCTGGTCCAGCCAGGACAGCAGGTCCAGGGCGGCCAGGACGCGGGCCCGGGCGAAGTCGGCTGATCCCCGGGTGAAGCTCCGGCGGGCGGCGGCCCGGCGAGCGCGGCGCAGCACGAACCAGTGCGTGAAGGGCCGGATGAGCCGGGCGTGGTGGGCTGGCTTGCCAGCCAGCAGGTTTTCCAGCCAAGGTGCCAGGCGCTCCAGGTGCTCGTTGCGCGCGGGCAGGACGCCTGAGCTGACCAGCACTTCCCTGACATAGTGCAAGGCCTGGGTCTGTGGCAGGTCATCGAGCAGGTCGTGGGTGATGGGGTCACCTGTCCTGGCCAGGTGGCCGAGCAGCCGGGCTGACCGGCTCGTGCCGAGCCATTTCACCACGGTGGCCGGGTTAGTGACCGCGGTGAGTGCCTCGATCAAGGGAAGAAGCTGGGCGGAGACTTCCCCGCCAGGGCCGGCGAGCAGGGTCTGGGTGCGTTCGGCCAGGACGCAGCGGAAGCAGCGCCGGCTGCTGTGGATTTCTCCTCCCCGGCCGCACTCGCGGCAGGTGTAGTCCAGCCCGGGAGCTCCGGCGCACGGCCCGCAGACCGGCCCTCCCTGCTCGTCGCTGCCGATCAGCGGCCGGAACACCCCGCAGCCTGCGCATTCGGCGGGGTGGCGGCGGACGTGCTCGTAGCAGCCGACACAGACCGGCCCTGCCGGCCATTCCGCCTGGACCGGCCGGTCGCGCCCGCACCGGAAGCATGGCCGGGGAGGGCGGGTCCGGCGGCTGCGGCAGATCGGGCTGCCCGAGGAGATCCGCTGGCACGGCCTGGTCTTCCCGCAGGCCGAGCAGACCGCCACCATGCCCTGGTAGCAGCCGTAGCACAGGTCGGGAGTGGCTGCCGTCGCCCGCCTGGCGATCTTGCGGGTCCGCCCGCAGCGCCCGCATGGCCCCTGCGGAGCCTGGTAGCACGAGGCGCAGACCGGGCCGACATCGGTGGTCCCGGCGACGGTGCGCTGCTGGCCGCAGGCCGAGCACGTGCGCGCCAGGCGGGTAGCGCAGAACTGGCAGCGGGCGGTGCCGTCGGGCATCCGGGCGACCGCCCGGCGCGTCCGGCCGCACCCGCCGCACTCGGTCACGACCTGCTCGTCCTTGTCATAGCAGGCCGAGCAGATCCCACCCTCCGGGCGGCGGGCGTTGATCCGCCGGGCCCGGCCGCAACGAGCGCACGTCCCGGTGCTGCCGCGGGCCGCGCAGGTCCCACAGACCCGGCCGGAGGCGGTCTTATGGCGCAGGCCGGCGGTGATCTTGCCGCACCCGGCGCAGGCCGGAGCCGCGACTGCCTGATACCCGGCCTCGATCAGCGCGTGCGCCAGCCGGACCAGCGCCAGCGGATAGGCGGCCGGGGTGGTGACCAGGGCGCCGGGATGCTCGGCCAGAAGCGCGTCCACCTCGCGCAGCGCCGCCCGCGGTCCGCCCTGGCCGCTGCGAGAGCGCGCTCGGCGCCCGCGGGGTCTAGCTCTGGCACCGAGGCGACCAGGCAGGAGATGACGCGATCCCATGACTCGTCGGCCGGGCCGCCCGCCGTCACGACAGGTCCGGACGGCGGATCGTGCTGCGTCGCACCGGCGGTGCCGCTGCCCGGCCGGGTTCGCCGGCCGTCTTGCGGACCTGCTTGCTGACGACCTCGATCTCGATCAGGTCGTTGGGCTGGCAGTCCAGGATGTCGCACAACGCGGCCAGCGTGTCGGTCGACAGTCGCTGCGGGACCTGGGTCACCAGCCGGTAGACCTGCTCACGGGACAGGTGAATGCCGCGCTCGGCCAGCAGCGGCACCAGATCCGAGGTCTGGAACAGGCCCTTCTCCGCCATCCGCAGCCGCAGATGCCACCGGATCCCCATCTTCTTCGTCACGACTGCTCCCCCAGCGGGCCCGCGTAACGCTCGCGCAGCGTCTTGGCCAGAAGACGGTTCCGGAACTCATCCGACACACCCGTGTAGATCGCTGTGGTGCTCGCGTACGAATGGCCGGCCTGGTCCTGCGCGAACCGCTCCGGATAGCCGAACTCGATCAGGTGCGTGATATAGGAATGCCGCAGGCAGTGCAGATCCAGCACCGGATCCAGCCCGGCCGCGCCTCGGGCCGCCTCGAGCGCCTCGTTGATCGCCCGCCGGGACAGGCGCCCCCGCCGCTCGGTAACCCACAACGCCGGATGAGCACCCGGGGCGAACAGCGGGCGCACCTCTTCAGTCCACTGCTGAAGCACCGGCACCACCCAGTCCATCTCGGGCACCGTCAGCACCGTCCGCCGCCTGGGCGGGCTGCCGTTGGACGATTTACCCCACCGCACGAACACCGCTCCGTATCGATTGAACTGACGCACCTGCGGGTTGTGCCGCAGATCGGCAAGATCCAGGCCCCACGCCTCACGGCGCCGCAGCCCGAACGCGTAGACCGTCTTCAGCAGCGCCGCGTCACGCTGCGCCGCCAGTGCCCCTTTCCGGCCGCGGGACCGGATCTCCTCCACCCGCCCGTCAGCCGCATCGAACAAGGCCTGCACCTCGTCATAAGTCAGCGGGCGGCGGTGCGGCTGCCCCTCGAACTCGGTCACATGCGCGACGGTGTTCCACTCATCCAGGATCTGCCGCGGCACCGACCCGAATTGCTCCAGGCACCTGTCCGCCCATCCGTAACGGGCATCGGCCGCATAGCCGCAGAACAGCCGGAGCGTGTTCTGGTAGTTCCTGGCCGTGGACACCGCGACCGGCGAACTGGTGATGACGCCTCAGCCTCCGCCGGCTCCCACTGCCACGGGTACTGGTTCGTGAACGCCGCGAACCGCCGCACCAGTTCCACCCTCGGCCCGACCGTGTTGTCCTTCAGGAACCGGGCCCGCTGCTGCGCAGCCCACCCTTCCAGCATCGCCTCGAACACCGCCGCCGCCGGATCAAGATGCACCACCCCGTCCGCCAGCGCCAGACGCGCTGCGCCAGGAAGACCAGCAACACGAAGATCATTCATGACGTTGCATCTAACACAACATTGATGCGCCAAGTCAAATAGGCTAGCAGTGCCGCCGATCAACCGTCCCGAGTGCAGGCCCAGGGCGGCCTCGATCACTTCTTCTTAGCTGCGCTTGCTGCCGCTGCGAGAGCGGGACGGCGTCTGAGCCAGCGCGCTGGCCGCAGCCGACCGCTCGTCGCCCGTCGCTGCCGGGTCACGCAGGACCCGTCCAGCCTCAGAAGCAGCCCGGGCCTGGGTCTCCCGGGCGCGGTTGGCCGCCTGGGACAGTGCGCTCGCCGCAGCCGACCGCTCGTCAGCCGTCGCTGCCGGGTCCGACAGGACCCGCGCCGCGTCGGACGCCGCAACAGCACCCGTCATCCGGAGATTCTTTGGCATGTCCATCACCTCCCTTCCTTGCCATCGCGGGCCGGGCTGTGATGTCATCGGCTTTCACCGCGCGCGCGACATCTCAGCTCGCGCCGCCCGCACGCCCAGGCTCCTACAAGCCTGGGCGTGCGGCATCTACGGGCATCAGATACTCAAGCAGCTAGCAGCGCTTGTTGCATCGGATGCAAATACCGCTCACTTTTAGCTGCAGCCGCTGGTGGAGCCGCAGCCTTCGCAGACGTAGCAGCTGCCTGCCGGGCGCATCTTGGTGCCGCAGGTGAGGCAGAGGGGGGCGTCGGCGGTGCGGCCCTGGTGGGACTCGATCAGCTCGGTGGAGCTGTGCGGGCCGGTGCTGGCTGGAGCGGTGGGGGCTGACGCCGCGGTGGGGCTGGCGGGGGGCTGGGGGGTGGCCACCGCTCGTTCTGTATGAGCGGATTCGACGGCGGCCGACTGGGCAAGTTCCACCGGGTCCACATCGTCGGGGAGCGCGGCCGGGTCTTCGCCGGTGAGCTGGCCGGCGCGCTCGGCGGCGGACAGGATGCCGAGCCCGGCGCGATCCTCGTAGGGCAGGTGGTCGAGCGCCAGGCGGCGGAAGATGTAGTCCATCACCGAGCTGGCGATCCGGATGTCCGGGTCGTCGGTGAGGCCGGCCGGCTCGAACCGCATGTTGGTGAACTTCGCGACGTACGACTCCAGCGGGATGCCGTACTGCAGGCCGACCGAGATGGCTATCGAGAACGCGTCCATGACGCCGGCCAGCGTCGAGCCCTGCTTGCCGAGCTTGAGGAACACCTCGCCGACGCCGTCGTCGGGATAGCTGGAGGCGGTCATGTAGCCCTCGGCGCCCGCGACGGAGAAGCGGGTCACGGTGGCGGGGCGCTGCCTGGGCAGGCGCCTGCGGACCGGGCGGTGCTCGTGCGGCTCTGGCGCCGGGGCGGCCGGGGCGGCTGCCGTGGCTGCCGGGGCTGCCGTCGTGGGCGCGGGCGGCTGCTCGGCCGCTGGCTTCTTGCGCGCGACGGACAGCGGCTGGCCGACCTTGCAGTTGTCGCGGTAGATCGCCAGCGCCTTGAGACCGAGCTTCCAGCCCTCGAAGTAGATCTTCTCGATGTCCTCGACGGTCGCGGACTCCGGCATGTTGACGGTCTTGCTCACCGAGCCGGACAGCAGCGGCTGCACCGCGGCGATCATCCGGACGTGGCCCATCGGGCTGATCGCGCGCTCACCCATCGCGCAGTCGAACACCTCATAGTGCTCGGGCCGCAGGCCCGGCGCGTTCACCACGTGGCCATGCTCCGCGACGTACTCCGTGATGGCCTCGACCTGCTCGGGCTGGTAGCCGAGGTTCTTCAGGGCGCGGGGCACGGTCTGGTTGACGATCTGCATGGAGCCGCCGCCGACGAGCTTCTTGAACTTGACCAGCGCCAGGTCGGGCTCGATGCCTGTGGTGTCGCAGTCCATCATGAGGCCGATGGTGCCGGTGGGCGCGAGGAGGCTGGCCTGCGCGTTCCGGTACCCGTTGGCCTCGCCGAGGCCGGTGCACTCCTGCCAGGTGCGGCTGGCCAGGTCGAGGATCTCCCGCTCAAGGGTGCCGACCGGGCTGATGTCCGCGCTGGCGGCGGCGTGCTTGCGGATGACGCGCTTGTGCGGTTCCGCGTTGCGCTCGTAGCCGTCGTAGGGGCCGACGACGCCGGCCAGTTCGGCCGACCTCTTGTACGCGGTGCCGGTCATCAGCGACGTGATGGCGGCGGCGATCGCCCGGCCGCCCTCGGAGTCGTAGGCGTGCCCGGTCGCCATCAGCAGCGCGCCCAGGTTGGCGTAGCCGATGCCGAGCTGCCGGTAGGCCCGCGTCACGGCCGCGATCTTCTCCGTGGGGAAGTCGGCGAACGTGATGGAGATGTCCATCGCCGTGATGATGAGCTCGGTGATCTTCGCGAACCGCTCGGCGTCGAAGGTGTCGTCGTCGCGCAGGAACTTGAGCAGGTTGATGCTCGCCAGGTTGCACGAGGAGTTGTCCAGGTGCACGTACTCACTGCACGGGTTGCTCGCGGTGATGCGGCCCGATTCGGGGCAGGTGTGCCAGTCGTTGATCGTGTCGTCGTACTGGATGCCCGGGTCCGCGCATTCCCAGGCCGCATGGGCCACCTTGCGCAGCAGGCCCTTCGCGTCCACCGTGTCGAGGACCTCGCCGGTCTGGCGGGCGAGCAGATCGAACGGCTTTCCTTCTTCGACCGCGCGCATGAACTCGTCGGACACGCGCACCGAGTTGTTGGCGTTCTGGTACTGGACGCTCGTGATGTCCTTGCCGCCCAGGTCCATGTCGAACCCGGCGTCGCGGAGCACCCGGATCTTCTCCTCCTCGCGCGCCTTGGTCTCGATGAACTCCACGACGTCCGGGTGATTGACGTCGAGCACGACCATCTTGGCGGCGCGGCGGGTGGCGCCGCCGGACTTGATCGTGCCGGCGGACGCGTCGGCGCCGCGCATGAAGCTCACCGGGCCGCTGGCGGTGCCGCCGGAGGTGAGCAGTTCCCTGCTGGACCGGATCCTGGACAGGTTCACGCCCGCGCCGGAGCCGCCCTTGAAGATCAGGCCCTCCTCGCGGTACCAGTCCAGGATGGAATCCATCGTGTCGTCAACGGCGAGGATGAAACAGGCGCTGACCTGCTGCGGCGAGGTGGTGCCCACGTTGAACCAGACGGGGGAATTAAAGGCGAAGATCTGGTGGATGAGGGCGTACTTGAGCTCGTGGTCGAAGACTTCGGCGTCCTCTTCGGTGGCGAAGTAGCCGTGCTTCCTGCCGGTCTCCACGTACATGTTTGTCACGCGGTCGACAAGCTGCCTGAGCGACCATTCGCGCTGCGGGGCACCGACGGCGCCGCGGAAGTATTTCGTGGTCACGATGTTGGCGGCGTTCACCGACCAGAAGCCGGGAAACTCGACCCCGTGCTGTTCGAAGTTGACCGAGCCGTCGCGCCAGTTCGTCATCACCACGTCGCGCCGCTCCCAGGTGACCTGGTCATAGGGATGCACGCCGGCCGTCGTGTTGATGCGGCGCATGGTCAGGCCCTTACGCGCGCTCCTGCCCTTGCGCGCCGCCGAACCGCTCACCGTCTCCGTCATTTAATTCCCCCTTCCGAGAAGGCCGCCTTCGCGCGAAGGCTGCCTGGCCTGGGCCGCATGCTCAAGCGATTCACGATCACAATTCACGTCGCCGGCCGCGCCGCCGGTACCTGCTGCTCCGTGCCGGCTGCCCGCGCGTCCGCCGCGTGGCCGTTCTGGCGGGCCTGGCGCAGCGCGGTGATTTCCTGCTCAAAGTCGTCGAGCGACTCGAAACTCCGGTAGACCGAGGCGAACCTCAGGTAGGCGACCTCGTCCAGCTCCCTGAGCGGGCCGAGAATCGCGAGTCCCACCTCGTGCGAGGGAACCTCCGCCAGTCCGCGCGCCCTGATCGTCTCCTCCACCCGCTGGGCCAGCATGGCGAGCTGGTCCTCCCCGACCGGGCGCCCCTGGCACGCTCGCTGCACGCCACGGATGATCTTGTCCCGGGTGAACGGCTCGGTGACACCGCTGCGCTTCGCGACCATCAGGATGACCGTCTCCTGGGTCGTGAACCGGCGCCCGCACTCGGGACACGACCTGCGGCGCCTGATCGCTGTGCCGTCGTCGGCGGCCCTGCTATCGATCACCCGGCTATCCGGATGGCGGCAGAACGGGCAGTACACGCGATCACTTCCCTGCGTTACCTGTTAGTCAAGAGTACACAACCTGTGGATAAAACACAAGCGTGTAACTACTAGATGTTGTGGTTCACCGTAGACCAGAACCCAGGGGCAGGGCAAGCCCGGGCGCGCCGTGGCCCGAAATCGCTGGCAGCCTCGACTGCCGCGGGGGGTCGCTCAGGCGTGACGGATCGCTGGCAGCCTCGACTGCCGCGGGGGCGCTCAGGCGTGACGGATCGCTGGCAGCCTCGCGGTCGCCGGGGGGCGCGCGGGCGTGTCGGGAGGCCCGCCGGGGAGGCGGAACGCGGCGGCGGGGACGCGGCGGCGTGCCGGGAGCGGGCCTCAGCCCTTCGGCACCCACAGGATCTCGCCGGGCAGGATCGTCTGGCCGGCCAGCGAGTTCATCTGCATGATCTGCTGTACGACGGCGCGGGCATCCGCGCCGGGGTCCGAACTCTGGGCGATCGTCCACAGGGTCTGCCCGGGACGGACAACCAGCCGGGTGACGGCGGCGCCGCCGGGCGGCGTCCCGGGGCCGGCGTGGCTTCCCGCCTGCGCCGGCTGCACGGTCCCGGCCACGGCCATCGACAGCGCCGCGATGAGCAGGGCCGCCGCGCCGGTGACCACCACCCGGCCGCGCCGGGTGAGCCGCACCGGGCTCCGGCGTGGCGGCGGTGAGCGCCGTGGCGCCCGGCCGGGCTCGGCCAGGAGGCGTGCCGCCGGGCGCCGCGTGAGCGATGCGGCGCTCCGGCGCTCCGGGGGATCCGCGAGACCGCGGGAGGTCTCCGGCGCCGGCCGTAGACGCAGCGGGGCCGCCTGGTCGCTGGCCGATGGTTTCACGTGGTCCGGGCGCGGCACGGGCGCCGAGTGCACGATGCGCAATGGGGGGCGAGCCGCCCCGCGCACCGGGCGCGCCGCGGGGCCGGCTCTCCCGGACGCCCGTCGCTGCTGCCGGATTTCGCTAACTCGGGCGACGCGCTCTGCTACCGTCGCGTTCACGTCCGCCTCCTTGCTGGCTCGGGGGATGACCCCTCGCCCGGCAATGCGCTCAAACTCTCTTTCGATGGTACACCCGTTCGATCGCTCGGCAGTTCGACCGAACGGCGACACACCATCTTTGTACCGCGAGGGTCTGACATTTCTTGCGACACGTCGAACAGATGTTTGGCGTTGGCGGGCGCGGCGATTAATCTCGTATCCGTAAGCGAGAACCCCGATCCGGAGGTCATCCGATGGAAAACAAAGAGGAACGCGGAGCGGCCGGTGAAACGGCCGGAACTCCCGACGTTCCGGCGAGGCCGAAGGGAAGACCGGGCCGCAAACCCAAGGGCAGCGTGCCGGTCGTGATCCCCGAGACGCCCGACAAGCCCGACCCGGACCACGTGCTCACCTGGCGGCAGCGCAAGGTGCTGCAGGTCATTCGCGATTCCGTGCAGCGCCGGGGGTACCCGCCGTCGATGCGCGAGATCGGCGAGGCGGTCGGGCTGACGAGCACGTCCAGCGTCTCCTACCAGCTGTCCACGCTGCAGCGCAAGGGTTACCTGCACCGGGACGTGGGCCGGCCGAGGACCGTCGAGGTGCGGCTGCCGGGGCACCCCGCGGTGCGGCCGGACCAGGCGCGGGACGACGAGATGGCCGAGACCGCCGACGGGCTCGACATCCCCTCGCAGGAAGCCGCGATGGTCCCGCTGGTCGGCCGGATCGCCGCAGGCGGCCCCATCCTCGCCGAGGAGTACGTCGAGGACGTGTTTCCGCTGCCCAGGCAGCTCGTCGGCGAGGGCACCCTGTTCCTGCTCAAGGTGGCGGGCGACTCGATGATCAACGCCGCCATCGCGGACGGGGACTGGGTGGTCGTGCGGCAGCAGCCAGTTGCGGAGAACGGGGACATCGTGGCCGCGATGATCGATAACGAGGCCACAGTGAAGACGTTCAAGCAGAGCGACGGTCATGTCTGGCTGATACCGCACAACCCCGCGTACGCGCCGATCCTCGGAGACGATGCCGCCATCCTCGGCAAGGTGGTGGCGGTCCTGCGGCGCGTATGAGAGCGGGCGGATCAGACCGCGACGATGTTGACCAGCTTCGGGGGACGGACGATCACGCGCTGGACAGCCTGGCCGGCCAGCGCGCGGGCCACCCCCGGAGCGGCCAGCGCCAGCTCACGCAGCTCGTCCTCGGTGATCGCCGGCGGGACCTCCAGCCGGTCGCGGACCTTCCCGTTGACCTGCACAACGCAGGTGACGGTCTCCTGAACCAGGAGCGCCGGGTCCGCGGCCGGCCAGGCGGCCTTGGCGACTGACACCGCGGGCGCGCCGGGCGCGGGCTGCGCCGGCTTACCCCTGCTGAGAAGCTCCCAGCATTCTTCGGCGGTGTAGGGGGCGAACAGCGACAGCATCACGGCCAGCGCCTCCGCGGCCTCGCGTACCGCCGGGTCGCCGGCGCCCGCTCCGGAGTCGATAGCTTTCCGCGTCGCGCTGACCAGCTCCATCAGCCTCGCCACCGCGACATTCAGGTGGTATCCCTCCACCTGGCGGGTGACCTCGTCAACCGCATGGTGCGTGATCTTGCGAAGCTCGGTGTCGCCGTCGGCGAAGCTGCCGCCCCCAGCGGCCGCGAACGGCTGGTGGGCGCTGGCGGCGGCCACATCGGACGCGATCCGCCACACCCGGCCGAGGAACTTGACCATCGCCTCCGGGTGCATGTCGGCCCAGTCGATGTCGTCCTCCGGCGGGCTGGCAAAGATCATAGTCAGCCGGATGGCGTCCACACCGAACAGCGCGATCTGCTGGCCCAGGTCGACGCCGTTGCCCAGCGACTTGGACATGGCCCTGCCGCCGTTGATCACCTGGCCCTGGTTGATCAGCCTGGTGAACGGCTCGCTGAAGTCCACCGTGCCCATGTCCTGCAGGACCTTGGTGAAGAACCTGCTGTACAGCAGGTGCAGGATGGCGTGCTCGACGCCGCCCACGTAGAGGTCCACCGGCGCCCAGCGCCGCACGTCCTCGGTACGGAACGGCCCCTCGTCGTAGCGGGGCGAGCAGTACCGCAGGATGTACCAGGCCGAGTCCACGAAGGTGTCCATCGTGTCCGTGTCCCGCTTGGCGGGGCCGCCGCACTTGGGACAGAAGACGTTCACCCAGTCGGTCGCCGCCGCCAGCGGCGACACCCCGTGCGGCGCCAGGTCGGCACCGCGCAGGTCGGGCAGCACCACCGGAAGCGACTCCTCCGGCACCGGAACCTCGCCGCAGGACGGGCAGTGGATGATCGGGATTGGGGTGCCCCAGAACCGCTGCCGCGACACCAGCCAGTCCCGCAGCCGGTACGTGACGGCCGCCTCGCCGAGGCCACGCCCGGCCAGGATCGAGTTGATCCGCGCGATGGCGTCCGCCTTGGACAGCCCGTCCAGCGGTCCCGAGTTCACCAGCACGCCGTCCCCGGCGGTGGCCACGCCCGTCTCCGCGGGATCCGGCGCCCCGGTCTCCACCACAACCCGTACCGGCAGCCCGAAGCGGCGGGCGAAGTCGAGGTCGCGCTGGTCGTGGGCGGGCACCGCCATGATGGCCCCGGTGCCGTAGTCCGGCAGCACGTAGTCGGCGGCCCACACCGGGATGCGCTCGTCGTTCACCGGGTTGATCGCGTAGACGCCCAGGAACACGCCGGTCTTCTCGCGTTCGGTGGACTGCCGCTCGATGTCGGTCAGCTTCCTGACCTGCTCCACGTAGGCGTCCAGCTCGGCGCGCCGGTCCGGCGCGCACAGCTCAGAGGCGAGCGGGGAATCCGCCGCCACCACGAAGAACGTCGCGCCGTACAGCGTGTCGGGGCGGGTGGTGAACACGGTGACCGGCTCGTCCCTGCCCTCCACGGCGAAGTGCACCGACGCGCCCGTCGAGCGGCCGATCCAGTTCCGCTGCATCAGCAGCACCCGGTCCGGCCACTTGCCCTCCAGCTCGGCGGCGTCCGCCAGCAGCCGGTCGGCGTACTCCGTGATCTTGAAGTACCACTGGGTCAGCACCCGGCGGACGACCTCGGTCCCGCACCGCTCGCACCTGCCGCCGATGACCTGCTCATTGGCCAGCACGGTCTGGTCGAAGGGGCACCAGTTGACGTAGCCGCCCTTGCGGTACGCCAGCCCGCGCTCGTAGAACCGCAGGAACAGCCACTGGTTCCAGCGGTAGTACTCAGGGTCGCAGGTGTGCAGACGCCGCGACCAGTCGAAGGACGTCGCGTACCGGCGGAACGACGCCGCCTGGGTCTCGATGTTGGCGTACGTCCAGTCGGCGGGGTGCGAGTTGTTCCTGATAGCGGCGTTCTCGGCGGGCAGCCCGAACGCGTCCCAGCCGATCGGGTGCAGCACGTTCCTGCCGCGCAGGAACCAGTACCGTGCCATGGCATCGCCGATCGCGTACGCCTCGGCGTGGCCCATGTGCAGATCGCCGGAGGGATACGGGAACATGTCCACCAGGTAGTACCGCTCCCGGGTGTCCGCGGGGTCGTCGCTGGCCCGGAAGAGGTCAAGCTCTGCCCACCGGGCCTGCCACTTGTCCTGGATCTCGCGCGGGTCGTAGCGCTGCGCCTCGTCGGCGTTCTCGGCCGCTGTCATCGTGTCCTCACCCTTGGATCGGTCCGGCTTCAGGTTTCAGGTACGCTCTGCCCCAATGAAAAGGGCCTCTCGCGCACGAGAGGCCAGCCGCGTCGAGACGGGTCAGTCGACGCGGCTAGGTAAGGAGCAGCCGGACGGTACGCACGCGCCAAGGATACCTTGTGCGGCGCACCCGGCGCGCGATCAGCCAGCAAGTCCCGGCGTCCCGGCGAGAGCGGGGCGCCGCGCACCGGCGAAGCCGAAACGGGAATCGAGCTGCCGGCAAGCGAATTACTTCTGCGGGCAAACCGGGTGCTGCGGAATGATCCCTGACCGCATAATGGGCCCCGCAGTCAGCGGGGTTTTGGGTGCAATCCGTGCCGCAATAGGGACACGAATCGCACCCAAATCCGCGGTGATGCGGTGCTGGCAAGAACGGCGCGGCGGTGCGCTGCTGGCAAGAACGGTTCGTCAGAACGCGCCGGTACCGTTGGGGGTGCCGAGCCCGGTGGGCGCGTCGTATCCCTTCTTCGCCACGCACAGGTAGTCGCCGCCGCACTGCGCGCCGGTGCCGGCGAACAGGTCGTTGTTGCCTGCGGTGATATCGAACAGCGATCCGGCATGGGAGTACTCGAAGCCCGCCGCTGTCTTCGCGGCGTTGCCGGCGAGCGCGTACACACCGGCGATCAGCGGGGAGGCGGCACTGGTGCCTCCGACCAGTCCCCAGCCGCCGTAAAACGCGTCGTAGATGGGGATGTTCCAGGCCACCGCGGACACGTCGGCGATGGTCCGCATGGAGCAGTGCGGGTCATGCTGCCAGCGTGGCTTGGGCACGTAGGCGGAACAGCCGCTGCCGCCCGCGCCGCCGCCCGCGTTCCATACCTGCTCGGCCCAGCCGCGCGTGTTCTTCGCCCGGGCCAGTTCGGTGCCGCCCACCGCGGTCACCGTGTCCAGGTTGGCCGGGAAGCTGGCGGAGGTGAACCCGGAGTCGCCGGAGGACACCACGATCGCGTGACCCGGATGGTTGTAGGCGCCGGCCAGCGTCATCGCGTACCCGTCCTCACGGGCGCCGTAGCTGTTGGAGATGGCGTTCGCGCCGAGCCGCGCCGCGGTGTTCTCCGCCGTAGCCAGGTCGGTAAGGTTCTGGCTGCTCGCCTCGATGACCAGGATGCGGCATTCCGGGCACGCGGCGGAGGCCATGTCGACGTCCAGGGTGGTCTCCAGGTCCCAGCCGGTGCCCTCGCCGGAGGGCGGCAGCGAGGCCGTGCCCTGCTCGTTGACCTCGCGGAAGCAGCCGCTGGCCGCCGTGCACGGCGGAAGCCCGTATTCCTTGCGGTATGTGGCCAGGTAGGACGCCAGGTGCGGGGTGCTGTAGGCGTCCACGACCGCGACCGTCTGGTGCGGGTTCCGCGCCACGGGCAGCTTGTAGGCCGCTTCGATGTCCTTCGCCCCCCAGCCGGCCGGCGTGGCGGCGCTGCCGGTGCGCCCGGCGGCGATGGCCCGGTTCACCGGCGTCTGCGGCGCCCACATCGCGTAGCACCGGGCCTGCCCGGGCCGCGCCGGCGGGCAGGCCATCCGGTAGCCGGGCGCCGCGGCCGCCTGCGAGGTCGCCGCGTGCGAGGTCGCGGCGCCACGGGTCCCGGCGCCAGCCGCAGCGGCGCCCGGCCGGGCGGCGGCCGCCGAAGTGGCGGCCGCAGGAGCGGCAGCCGCCGTCGTGACGGCGACGCCGACCGCGGCGAGGACAGCGCAGGAGGTGCTGATGATGATCCGGATTCTCATCTGTCTGTGCTCCTCGTCAGGATGCGGTGGCGTAGGCGCGGGTGATGGTTTCGGAGACCTGGCCCCCGGCCGCGTCGGCGGCGGTCACCCGCAGCGTGACGTAGCGGCCGGCCGGCGTGGTGAAGCGGGCGCGGTAGCTGCCGCCGGACCCGGTCACCGCGGCGCTGGCCCAGGTCCCGCCGTCGTTGACGGACACCTGCACGGTGACCTTGGTGACCTTCTGCGCGGCCGCCAGCGGCAGCTGCCCGGCGGTCACCGCCAGCGACTGGGCGCCCGGCGGGGCGGCGCCATCCAGGCCCAGGCCGCGCACCGCGTAGCGGAGCATCAGCAGCGGCTGCGCCGCGCAGTTGTGGTTGCTGGCGAACGAGCAGTACCACCAGGGTGGCACCGTGGCGCCCGATTCGTGGGCGGAGCGCCAGGTCCAGGTGGTGGCGGTGGCGGTGGACAGGGTGGACTGCCTGCCGGTGCGGCGGGCGGTCAGCGTGAAGGAGATCACCGAGGGTTTGGGGCTGGGCGTGGCCTGCTGGTAGATCTCCCCCGTCGGGATGCCGGGTGAGTTCAGCGCGCTGCCGGACGCGATCGTCGTCCCGTTTTGCCGGATCTGGTAGGTGCCGCTGACCGTGCCGGCGCCGACCGGGGTGTAGCCGGCGCCCAGGTGGCCGGGGACGCTGTCGGTGAACGGCATGAAGGCCAGCGTCAGCACGTTCCCCGACCGGTTCGCAGAAACGATCATGTCCCCGTTCAGCGCGTCGCCGGACACGTCCACGTTCGGCGCGGTGTGCAGCGGGTAGGCGTTCCAGTCTTCGGTCGCGACCTGGCCGGGCCGGTACCTGGCCCAGGCGCCCATCTGCCCGCCGCTGACGGAGGAATAGTCCTGCGTGTAGATGCCCTGCCACGCGAAGGAGCCGCCGCCCGTGCTCAGGTACAGGGTGTCGCGGCCGGGGACCGCCAGCCTTGGCAGTACCGCCGTGGACCCCGGCTCACCGGGTATGAGGGAGAAGGCTATGAAGCTGCCGGTACCCGGGACGTCCGCGTACAGGTTCTCGTGCACGGTGGCGAGGCTGGCGGCGCTCAACTGGAAATTCTGCGGCGGAATGATTCCCTTGGGATCCTTGATGTTGGCGTAGTACTGATACGGGGAAACTGCCGTTGCGGGCGAGTCCAGCTGCATTGCCGAGAACGCCTGCAGCGTGCCGTCCGCGGGCGGATGCCTGGTCGGGTTCACGTACAGCACGGCGTTGAGCACTGGCGTGACACCCACTTCATAACTCTGGCCGCCGGCCGAGATGCGACCGATGGTGAGGGTGGCGATCGCCGGGATGGCGGGCCGCGGAACCGCCACCGTCATCTTGCTGGTCGCTGTCCGCGCGTCCGCCCGCACGGTCCTGTCGGCCGATATGGTGAACTGCGTCAGCGCGACAACCCGTGTCGCGCTGTCGGCGGGACCGGGCCGTGGGCGCGCACCGCCAAATGAGACGCCCACGCCCGGCGAGAAAATGCCCACCGCCCAGTAGGTCCCGGCCGGGACGCTGAACTTGGCCGTACCCTTGTAGAAGTCGTTGATGGCGTCAAAGCTTTCACCGAAGAGGCCCGGGTTGTTGACGTTCGCGACGAGGACGAGGTCACCTGTGTCCGGATGGCCTGACGAGTCGGTGCCGTCCACGGTCAGCGTGTGCATCGGGTACGCCGACCGCGGCGCGGCCGGTGGCGGCGCCGCGGTCCCTGCGAGGCCGATCCGCACACCGTCGGCGAACATGCCGTCCGCGCCGTAACCGCCGCGCGAGCGATCCGACGCGAACTGCCGCGCCAGGGCCGCGCCGAACACTCTCGCCGATGCCGCGGTGAGGTACCCCGACGCGGTATGGCCGGACGCCCCGGTGATCGTCACCCCGGGCAGTCTCGGCGCTCGGCCGAAGTAGCTGATCCGCACCGGTAGCGCTCCCCCGCGCTCCAGGCCCGCGACCGCGCCCACGTCGAACAGGCTCATGTCGAGGCCGCGCCCGAGATACGGCACGGCGTCGGACGGGATCACGTAGTGCCTGCTAGCGAAGCTCAGTTCCAGGTCCGCGCCGGCGCGGTCCGCCCCGCTGGCCGGGATGACAGCGATGCTGGACCCGGCGACGACGCGATCGCCGCTGATGAGCAGTGCGCTGCGCGGCAGGCCCGCGGGCACCGGCCGCGGCGCCGACGGCTTGGCGGCGGCCGGCGCGACCGCGGTCACGGGACTGGCCGACGCTGGCCCGTTGGCCATGGGGACGCATACGGCGGCCGCTACGGCGAGCGCCGCCGCCACGGCACGGGGGCGGAACAATGAACGTGTCACACGCGCCTCCTACGATCATGGGGTCCCGCACGGGACCGGGCACTGCTCGCGGGGGGCGCTTTGCCGGGTGCCACGGCGCCCTCTCTTCCCTATAGACACCGTGTCCCCCTGCCCGCGTTGACCGGCTCGCCCGGAATTTTCCGGCTTGGCACCAGCGCACGATGATCCGGCGGACACGGCGAAGTGCCTGAGGTGCGGGGAACGCACGTTTCGTTCGGTATAAGAAAGACAGTCACCTGGCACGGCGCGGCGAGGACGCTCGGAGCCCAGCCGGCGCGGTCAGGCGACCGGCTCGGCGACCCTGGCCGGTTCCCAGTCCGGGCGCAACGGCATCGAGGCTACGCCGTCTTTCGCGAGCTTGACGCCGAGCACCTGGTGGAGCTGCACCACGTTGCGCTCGAAGCCAAGCCGGGAACCCGCCATATAGAGCCGCCACACCCGCGCGGTGCCCTGTCCCACCTCGGCAACCGCCTCCTCCCAGTGCGCATCGAGGTTCGCGCACCAGGCGGCCAGGGTCAGCGCGTAGTGCTCGCGGAGGTTTTCCTCGTGCCTTATCTCGAAGCCGGTGTCGTTCATGAGCGAGATCAGGTAACCCGGGCCCTCGAGTTCGCCGTCCGGGAACACGTAGCGGTTGATGAAGCCGCTCCTGCGGATCGACGGCGACGCGTTGTCCGGCCGGGTGATGCAGTGGTTGAGCAGCCTCCCGCCCGTCTTGAGCTTCCCGAACAGCAGCCCGAAGTAACCGGGGAGATTCTGCTTCCCGATGTGCTCGGTGAGGCCGATAGAGCTGATGGCGTCGAAGCCGGTTTCCGGCACGTCCCGGTAGTCGAGGTGGCGGACCTCAGCAAGATCCTCCAGGCCTGCCTGCTTGATCGCCTGCTGTGCCCACAGCGCCTGCTGCTCGGACAGCGTCACGCCGAGTGCCCGGACGCCGTACTCCCGGGCCGCGTGCATGACCATGCCGCCCCAGCCGCAGCCCACGTCGAGCAGCCGCATGTCCGGCCGGAGCCCGAGCTTGCGCGCCACCAGGTCGAACTTGCACGCCTGCGCCAGCTCCAGCGACGCGTCCGCCGACGGATAGCAGGCGCAGGTGTACGCCATCGACGGGCCGAGGACCCACTCGTAGAACCGGTTGGACACGTCGTAGTGGTGCGAGATGGCGCTCGCGTCGCGGCCCTTGGAATGCCGCCGGCCATTCAGCAGACGGCGGCTTTCCCGCACCTCCTGCGGCGGTGGCGGGATGCGCGGCACGAGCACCTTCAGGCCGCCGAGCGCTCGCAGCAGCCGCAGCCGCTCCGCCCAGTCCACGTGCGTCTCCTGTGCCCTGGACAGCCTGGAAAGCGCCGTGTACATGTCTCCGTCGACGTCGAGGTGGCCGGACACGTACGCGCGGGCCAGCCCAAGCGCGCCGGGTGCCTGCGCGAGATAGGAGACCGCGACCGGCGACCGGACGGTGACCCGCACGTCCGAGCCGGGCGGGCCGGCCGTGGAGCCGTCGTACGCGCTGAACTCCACCGGCGCATCCGGGCCCGCGATTGACTCGAAGATCTCAGCCAGGGTCATGACCGCTCCTTTCAGCGCCCGCGCACGCATTTGTCGTAGAGGCCGAGCAGGCGCCCCTGACCGTCGTATTCGGCTTTCAGCTTCTCGTAGGCCGCGCCGTTGTACCGGCGGCGGAATTCTTGCTCGGAGTAGTACGAGGTGGAGTAGAGCGACTTGTGGCCGCCGAGCGCCGAGACCTCGTCCTCGATCATCCGGTTGTGGTAACCGTCCCGCCTGCCGGGAGGAAGCGGGACCGTTCCCCAGAACCCGAAGTTCACGTACACCTCGCCCGGCTGCAGCGGGTACAGCGGCCAGGATCGCTCACCGCGCAGGCGCAGCGGGCACAGCCACACCGGGCTCATCCCGGTCTCTCTCGCGAAGAACTCGAGGAAATCGGCTCCCCGGGCGACCGGGATCTCCACGTCCTGGATCACCGCCTCCCGCTGGGGCCGCTGGCGGTGCGCGTTGAGGGTGTCCGTGAGCCCGTAACGCCGGTCGAAGGCGACCAGCCTGCGGTAAACGTCACTGCGCCGGTAGCGGCGCGGCCACAGCCTTCTGATCAGCGGTTTCTGCACGCCGAACGGCCGCGAGCACCAGAACCAGTCGGTGTCCCAGCGCCACAGGTAGTCGCTGATGGAGAGAAAGTCCTCTCGCACCTGGCGCACCGACTGGTAGTAAATCTTGTCCCCGGTGTAGTCGCTGCGCCACGGTGCCCGGTCGCTGAACGCGCCGACGGTGAGATACAGCTCGGTATTGCTGAACGCGGTGCCGTCGGTGAAGTCCGCTCTGTGGCCGTCGCAGCTACCTGCCTCAGCGATCTCCCCGATCGCGGTCATGCAGTCCCGCGGGTTCGAGAAGCGGAAATGCCGCAGGTGAACGAATGGCCGGACCGGCTCGAGCTCGATCGTCAGCGCCAGCGCGTAGCCGAGCGTGCCGTAGGAGTTCGGAAAGCCGTGGAAGAGTTCGTGGTGCTCGTTGTCCTGGGTCGCGGTGACGACCCGGCCATCGCCGGTGAGGATCTCCATTTCGGTCACCGACTCGTGCGGCATGCCGTTGCGCAGGGAGGTCGACTCGATGCCGAGGCCGGTGACCGCCCCGCCCAGCGTGATGGTCTTCAGCTGCGGAACCACGAGCGGCATCAGACCGTGCGGGAGGGTCGCCTCGCACAGATCCTCGTAGGTCGTCATGCCGCCGACGACCGCGATCTTCGCCCGTGGATCGATGTGCAGCACGCGGCTGAACGCCGACACGTCGAGCGTCCGCGGGCCTGCCGCACTCCCCCGGCCCCGCGCGCTTCCCCGGTGTGGCGTGCTCCCCCGGCCCGGCGTGCCCTTCAGGCCCGGCGCGCCTTCCCGGCCCGGCGCGCCCTCCGGGAACCGGAACAAGTTCGAGGTGCGCTTCGCAAGCCGGACCGGGGCTCCCGGCGGGAGCGCCGCGTACTCCTCGCGCAGCCTGGCGACGGCCGCCTCGTGGGCGGCGAGCTTTGCGGACGGCAGGCCTGTGATGCCGGTCACGTGAACCTCCTCACTCCTTTCGATCCGCTCTGACTAAGAATGGGCGCATGGGGACATAATGGGCAAGCTTTACGCCGAACTGGACGAACGGCTTACGCAGTCTACATATCGTTTATGTCGCTTATGCACCCCAGTCCTCGTCCTCGTACGGGTCGTCCACCATGTCCTCCTCCGGGTCGTCGTCGACCTCATCGTCGTCCATGTCCCCGCCACTGGGCTCTTCATCCATGTCCTCATCGAGATCGTCGTAGCTCGCGGCGACCTCCTCCGGCGTCATCGGCAGCCGTGCCAGCGAGGGCGGGGCGCCACCGTCGATCACCTGGCGCAGGAGCCTGGCCATCGAGTAGCCCGGGTCATCCGCCAGCGCACGGTCGAGCGCGACGTTGGCGAGCGCGCCGTTACCCGACTGCCAGGCCACGAAGGCGAGCAGCGAGGCAGGAGCGGCCACGTACCCGGGGTGCGCCCGGCGTGTGACATCGGTCCAGAGCAGGCGGTGCGCGTCGCAGTAGGCGGGGTCCATCCTGGCCCATGCGTCATCGCGGACCCTCAGGTCACGGAGCACGACGGTCAGCCAGGCGACCGAGTGGTCACCGGCGACCCGGTCACCGCGACGGGCAGCGGCGATGGCTTCGGCCACCGCACCCAGTCCGGCGGTCGCGATGAGGCGGCGGGCCGAGCCGCGGTGCCCGCACCTCGCTACCCTCGCGACGAGCCTGGCGGCGTGCTCCTCCGCGTGACGGGTGGCGCGCTGCATGGACTCCGCCGCGTCGCCGGTGAGTGGGGCGACCGTGGCCGCCAGCTCGGCGCGTCCGGTCAGCACCGGCACGCCCGGCACAGCCATCGCCGCCGCCGCCGGGTGATCCGCGATATCAAACGGCGTGCCCTGAGGCGGGCAGCACCCCGGCTTGGCGCACGTGTAGGACCAGTAGCGGCCGTCCTCGACCCGGTAAATCTCCGCGATCTCGAGCGCGGCCAACGGCGTGGGGATGCGAAGTGCGTCGGCCACCGGGGTGACCAGCGCGCCGGGACCGTAGCCGACTGCCACAGCCGCCTCGATGCCCTGTGCGGACAGAACCGCGGCGGCGTGGTCGGCGATACCGCCGGCCGCCTCGGGGTCGGGCGGATCCGGCAGGTCGTAGCGGAGGGTGAGCTTGACCCGCGAACGCGGAGGCTCGACGCCAATGATCACCATGCTGTTCTCCGGGGCGAACCCGAGCAGGTGCGGGACGATGGCGAGAAGCGCGGCCGGTGACCCGATACGGACCTTTCGCTCGGGCGACGTTCGCGGGGCATTCGGTGTTTCGGGGGCACCGGATGTTTGCAGGGAACTGGGCGGTTGGGGTGCATTAGCTGGCTGCGGGGAATGGGCCGCCGCGGAGAGGTGCTGCGTCATGGTGCCAAGCCTGCGCGGCGGGGAGACGCGGAGCCAGTGCGAATTTTTACGGCTGTGGATAACCTAGGGCGAAATCCACAGCGCGGAGAATGGTGTTGACAACGGTCACGATCCTGCGGTATCAGCTGACGCCGGGTGCGTATTTGCAGCCGGCGCCTCGGCGTCGGTTGTCATGATCGCGGAAACGAAGGGTCGTATTTGGCGTTCTAGTTTCCACTATCGTGTTCCCAGCTGATGTGTCGTGGAAACGCCGGGCCGAATGTGGGGCTCTGGCATGTATGTCTGGGTGGTCGCGGCCGGGCTCACGATGGCGGCGGGGCCGCTGGCGCATTTGGCCCCGCCCAGTGGGGCCGCTGGCGCATTTGGCCCCGCGAAGAGGCCGGCTGCCGGCAGCAGGGATGTTACCTGTGGGCATGGAGGGTGGATAGCGATCGATGAGGTTGGTTACCACCCCGAAGTTTAAGCCAGAGCCGAATGCGACGCCTTAATTTCCGCCAAGCTATCCGGCGCTCGTGCGCGGTGGAAATTATGGGTCAGCGGCGGGGCCTGGGCGCGCGGCCCAGGGGGGCGGCGCGCTCTCGGGACGGCGAGCGCACGCCGGGGGCGGCGGGCGCAAAGCCCGGGGCGGCGCAAGCCGGGGGGCGGCGCGCCCTTGAGGCGGCGCAAACGCAGGAGGCGGCGCGCTCTCGGGGCGGCGGGCGCAAGCCGGGGACGGCGCAAAGCCCGGGGCGGCGCAAAGCCGGGGACGGCGCGGCCTTGAGGCGGCGCAAACCCGGGGGGCGGCGCGCCCTTGAGGCGGCGCAAACGCCGGGGGCGGCGGGCGCAAAGCCGGGGACGGCGCAAGCCGGGGGGCGGCGGGCGCAAGCCTCACAGCGCGATGCCGAGGAGGGCGTCCGCGGTATCGCGGATGAGGAGAGCTTGCGGGGCGAGGCGGTTGCGTGCCGGGGGCGGGGCGGGATCGCCGGGCGCGGAGGCTGACGGTGCGGCGAGTACCGCGTCGGCCCAGCGGTCGATGATCGCGAGGGCGCCCGGCGCGTCGAGGTCGTCGGCGAGGCGCTCCCGGACGGCGGCGAGTACCGCCTCGCCCGAGAGCACCGAGGTGACCGGGAGCACTGAGGTGGCCGGGGGTGCAGGGACACTTTGGGTCGTGGCAGAAGAGGCTTTCGGGGCGTTGGAGTCGCTGGAAACGCCGGGGATAGCGGAGACCCGGGGGGCGGAAGCGTTGCCTGAGGCCGGAGGGACGACGCGGGCGGAAGGGGCGACGGGGGCGGTGACGGTCAGGGCGGCGCGCCAGCGGGCCAGGCGCGCCTGCGCTTCGGCCAGGACGGCGTCGGTCCATTCCCAGTCGGAGCGGTAGTGATGCGCGAGCAGCGCGAGCCGGATCACCATCGGATCGGTGCCCGCCTCTCGCAGGCTGCTCACGAACACCAGGTTGCCGAGGGATTTGGACATCTTCGCGCCCTGGTAATACACCATGCCGGCGTGCGCGTACACGCGCGCGAACACGTGGCAGTCCGCGGTTCCGGGAGGGCACAGGGCGACACGCGTATGCGAAGCGCTCATCTCGTGGTGCGGGAACACCAGATCGCTGCCGCCCGCCTGGACGTCGAAGGAGGAGCCGAGGTACTCGCTGGCGATCGCCGCGCATTCCACGTGCCACCCGGGACGGCCAGGGCCGAAGCGGGATCCCCAGGCCGGCTCCCCCGGGCGTTCGGCGCGCCAGACGATGGCATCTAGCCGGTCCTTCTTGCCCGGGCGGTCGGGATCGCCGCCGCCTTCGGCGGCGAGCGCCGCCATCTGCGCGGGTTCGAGAGCGGTCGCGGTGCCAGGCCCGGACAGCGCACCGAACGACGGGTCGGCCTCGCGCGCGAAGTAGATGTCACCGTCAAGGTCATACAGCGCGCCGCGGGCCGCCAGCCGCTCGCTGAACCGCTCGATGACCGGCAGCGCCTCGACCGCGCCGACGAGGTGATCGGGAGGCAGTACCCGGAGCGCTTCCATGTCACGGCGGTAGCGCTCCGTCTCCCGGATCGCCAGTGCCCGCCAGTCGACGCCGTCGCGTTCGGCGCGCTCGAGCAGGGGGTCGTCGACGTCGGTCACGTTCTGCACGTAGATCACGTCATGCCCGGCGTCGCGCCAAGCCCGCACCAGCAGGTCCCACGCGGTAAACGTGGCCGCATGCCCGATGTGCGTGGCGTCATAGGGGGTGATGCCGCAGGCATACACGGTCGCGGTATCCGCGGCGGCCGCGACCCTCAGCTCGCCGGTCGCGGTATCACGCAGCCGCGGCTCGGGACCGCGGCCGGGGAGCACGGGCATCTCCGGACGACGCCAAGAATCCATAACCGCCAGGTTAGCTGTGTTTCCCGGGGGGCTGTGCTAGCCCGGGGGCACGCCCCCGGAACCCTCGCCCGCTGTGGTCCTCGCCGTATCATCACGCGGCCGGGAAGGCCCAGAGGGCCTCCCGCGACCGCGCGATCGCGGAATGTGAGCCGCTGTCGCGGCTCGCTCCGCGCCACCCGCCCTGGAGCGCCGGTCCAGTAGTTGCCACGGCGGGGGTCTTCCCCGTAATGCCCGAATTGCGAACCACATCCTGAATCCAGCCCAGCCATTCCGCCGCACCGGGGGATTTTGGGTGCGATCCGCGCTGCCATCACAGCACGGATCGCACCCAAACCGGCCAGCCACGACCCCCCACCCCCAGCCCGCCCGGCGCCGCAAGCCCGACCGCCACCGTTCACCCCCTGCGCACCCCCAGCGACGGGCGGAACCAGGTGAGCGCCCCTTTCCAGTCCCGCCAAGACCGCGCACCCTACAAACACGCCTGCCGAATTTATCTGGCCGGCGCTCCAGCGGTGCGGTGCCCGCCGCGCCCAGCAGGGACGCAAGTAACAACGGAGGAAGAAGTTACACCGTTAACTGGACAGACCCCAGCACGCCGCGTGTGATGATGTAACGCTAAGGATGGGGCGAGCACTCGCAGCGGACCGGGGGGACCGGGAATCGGGGGGCCGGGATCCGGGGACCGGGAGCCGGGAGCCGGGGACCGGGAGCCGGGAGCCGGGAATCAGGAGCCGGGAGCCGGGGACCGGGAGCCGGGAGCCGGGAATCAGGGGCCGGGATCCGGGGACCGGGATCCGGGGTCTGGGCGGCCTCCCGGGGTAAGGGCGTGACGCTGGGGGCCAGGGACGGGGGGCGGCGGGCGGCGGTGGCCTGCTCGAAGGCGTGGGCGAGGGCGATCAGCCGGGGCTCGCTCCAGCGCGGGCCCATGAACGTGACGCCGACCGGCAGCCCGTACACGTAGCCGAACGGAACCGTGATCGCCGGCCAGCCGGCGACCGCCGCGGGGCCGGAGGTGTAGAACACGCCATGGTCGCCGAGCACGTAGTCGGTGAGCCACGCCGGGTTGGCGGTCAGCGCGATGATCGCGTCCAGGTTGTGCCCGGCCAGCGGGGTCTCCAGGGCGGTGCGGGCCAGCCTGGTCGCATCGCCGCGGAGCTCCAGGTAGCCGGGATCGGAAAGGTCGCCGCTCGTCTCCTCGGCCTGCTCGAATATCTCCTGGCCGAAGCGGGAGAGCACCAGGCCGGCGTTCCGCTTGTTGAAGTCGATCAGCTCCGCGAGCGAGCCGGGCACGCCTGGCGGCCCGCCGCCCGCGCCACCGCCGCCTGCGCCGCCACCCGCGCCACCGCCGCCTACCCCGCCGCCGCCTGCGCCGCCGCCCGCGCCGCCGCCAAGGTAGGCGAGGTAGGCGTTCATGCCGTATTTGAACTCGGTGCGCAGGGCGGCGAACTCAGGCTCGTGGATCCGCTCCGCGCCCGGCAGGTCCACCGGGTCGGCCAGGCTGGCGCCCATCGCGCGCAGCTTCGCCGCCGCCATGTCGAGCACCGCGGTGGTCATGGGACTCCCGGCGGCCGAGCCCGCCCGCCAGACGCCCAGCCGCGCGCCGTCGACGGCACCCTCGTCGAGAAAGGCTGTGTAATCAGTGGCACCCAGCAGCCGTTCGGAAGCCTCATCAGGAGGATCGACGGCGGGGTCCTCGGGGTCGGCGGCGGCCAGCACCGACAGCAGCGCCGCCGCGTCGGCCACCGAGGCCGCCAGCGGCCCGGCGGTGTCCTGCACCGGCGACAGCGGCACGATTCCGCGGCGGCTGACCAGCCCGGCCGTAGGCTTGATGCCGACGATCCCGCAGGCGCTGGCCGGGCAGACGATCGAGCCGTCGGTCTCGGTGCCCACGGCCAGCGGCGCCAGGCCCGCGGCGACGCCCGCCGCGGAGCCTGAGCTCGACCCGGACGGGTTGCGGTCGAGCGCGTACGGGTTCGCGGTCTGGCCGCCGAGCGTGGACCAGCCGCTGGTCGAATGCGTCGAGCGGAAGTTCGCCCACTCCGACAGGTTCGCCTTCGCGATGATCACCGCGCCCGCGGCGCGCAGCCGGGACACCACGAAGGCGTCCGCCGGCTGGGCGGAAAGCAGCGCCGGCGATCCCGCCGTGGTCGGCATCCCGGCGACCTGGACGTTGTCCTTGATCAGCACCGGGATGCCCTCGAGCGGGCCGCGCGGGCCGTTCGCCGCCCGCTCCCGGTCGCTCGCCGCCGCCTCGGCCGCGGCGTCGGGACTCACGGTGATGACCGCGTGCAGGGCGGGATTCAGCTGCCTGATCCGGCCCAGAAAGTACCCCGTCAGCGCCGCCGAGGTGAGCTTCCCCGAGTCCAGCGCCTCCCGCAGCCCGCCGAGCGTCACGGCGTCCTGGGCGATCCCGGTTCCCGGGATGACTTCTGGCGAACCTTGAGAATCCGGCATGCCGGCAGAATAACGGCGCAACCGGATGCCGGGAACCGCGCGGATGTCCCCATCCGGGGAAGTACCGGGGAAGTACCGGGGAAGTATTTGCTACCCGGGCACCCCGCGGCCCGCGTACCGGCGGGCCTCGCGCAGCGCGTCGCTCACCGCCATCGCGGCGGCGCGGACCTGGCTCAGGAGCCGTTCCTGCTGGCTGGCCGGCGCCCGTACCAGCGGGGACGGCACCGTCAGCGACGCAACGATCGACCGCGCGTCGGTCACCGCCGCCGACGCCGCCCACACGCCCCTGTCGATCTCCTCCTCGCTCACCGCCCAGCCCCGCTGGGCGGCCAGCATCACCTTCTCCTCCAGCCGGCGGCCGGCTTCCGGGTCGTCGAAATGCAGCGACGCCAGAAAGTCGGCACGCGCCTCCGGGGTCATGCCGGCCAGCAGCAGCCGGCCGCTCGCGCCGCGCTCCAGCGGCATGGCCTGGCCCGGCTCGAAGGTGGTCCGCAGGTGGTGCGAGGACTCCACCCGGTGCACGCAGATGGCGGACCGCGCGATCAGCCGCACCAGGATGACCGTCTCCCCGGTCTCGCTGGACAGCCGGCGCATGACGGGGTCGGCGATGTCGATGATCGACTCCGCCGCCTCCGCGGCCCTCGCCAGCCCGATGAGCCGGGCGGTCAGCCGGTATGAACCCCGGTCATCGCCCACAAGCAGCCCCGTCTCGCGCAGCAGCGCGATATAACGGTACATGCTGGGCAGCGGAATACCGGTGCTCTCCGCCAGGTCCCGCGCGGTCAGCGTATGGCGCCGGGCGGAGAACGCCAGCAGTACGGCCAGGACGCGGCGCGCTCCCTCGGCACCCGGCGCGGAAGCGGCCTCTCCCGGCATCTTGACAGCCGAATTGGTGGCCACTTGACTCGTCTCAAAGAATCATAATCCGATTTTCATCACACGATAACTAGGCACTCGTTGACCGTCAAGAAGAACGGGACGAAAATCGAGGACACCCCGTGAAGATCGACGCGTTCTGCCACATCATGCCCCGCCCCTATTACGACAGGTTCTTCCGGCTCGACACCGGCCCGCACGCGGCCAACCTGCGCGAGCGGGTGTCGCACATCCCGTGCCTGGTGGACATGGGTGTGCGGTTCGCCCAGATGGACGAGTTCGGCGACTACCGGCAGGTGATCAACATCTGCGCGCCCCCGGTCGAGGATCTCGGCGACACGGCCGTCTCGAAGGAGATGGCCCGGCTCGGCAACGAGTCGCTGGCCGCCCTCGTCCGCGATCATCCGGACCGGTTCGCGGGGTTCATGGCGTCCGTGCCGATGGACGACCCCGAGGCGGCGGTCGCCGAGCTCGACTACGCCGTGGCGTCGCTCGGCGCGCTCGGCGCGCAGATCTACACCCATGTGCACGGCTCGCCCATGGACGACGAGCGGTTCGAGCCGTTCTGGGCACGGGCCGCCGCGCTCGGCGTCATGCTCCAGGTGCACCCGTGCCGCGACGCCGGGTGGGCCGACTACCCGGCCGAGACCCGGTCGCGGTATGAGATCTGGTGGACGTTCGGCTGGGAGTACGACCTGTCCGCCTTCATGGCCAGGATCGTGTTCTCCGGCGTGCTCGAGCGGTACCCGGAGCTGAAGTTCCTGATCCATCACGGCGGGTCGATGGTGCCGCACTTCTCCGGGCGGGTGGGCCCGGGCTGGGACCAGCTGGGCGCGCGCACGCCGCCCGGCCAGCGGGCGGACATCGAGGGCTACCCCCTGGCCAGGCGGCCCATCGAGTACTTCAGGCAGATGTACGTGGACACCGCGATGTTCGGCGCGGCACACGCGCTGCGCTGCTCGGTCGCGTTCTACGGCGCCGACCACGTGCTTTTCGGCTCGGACAGCCCGTTCGACCCGGAGCGCGGCCCGGGTTACATCAGGTCCACGATCCGCAACGTGCGGGAGATAGGCCTGTCACAGGCCGATCAGGACGCGATCTTCCGCGGCAACGCAGCCCGCCTGCTCGGCCTCGCCGCCTGGGCGTGAACCGGCCATGCAGGACGTCGAGGTACTCATCGCGGGTGGCGGCCCCACCGGGCTGACGCTCGCGATCTGCCTTGGCATGCTGGGCGTGACCTGCGAACTGGTCGACGCCCGCCCGGCACCGGTGCGGGTGCCGCGGACCGAACGCTGTGACGCGCGCACGATGGAGATCTTCCGCCGGCTTGGCATCGCCGGCCGGGTGCGCGCCGCCGGGCTGCCGGACGACGTGCCCGCGCACGTGTTCATCTGCGCCGGGTCGCTGACCGGGCCGCCGCTGGTGCACTACCGGTGCCCGCCGGCCCGCGAGCTGCTGGCCGCCGGCCTGGCGGTCAACGACGCCAGCCTGCCGCTCGAACCGCCCCAGATCATCTCGCAGTACACGCTGGAGCCGCTGCTGCGGGAGACCGCGGAGTCGGTGCCCGGCGTGACGATCCGGTTCGGCACCGAGCTCGTCGACTTCGCCGCCGCTCCCGGCGGCGTCACCGCGATGGTGCGCTCCGGCGGCGGGCGCACCGGCGCGCGGCTGCGCACCGTTCGCGCGTCCTACCTGGCCGGCTGCGACGGCGCGGACAGCACGGTGCGCAGCGTGCTCGGCATCGAGATGCGCGGCGAGATCCGGCAGCGGGTCCGCCAGGCGCTTTTCTACAGCCCCGACCTGTTCGAGCGGATCCCGGCCGGGCGAGGTCATCAGTATCACATCGCCGACCAGCATCAGTCCGTACTGACCGTGCAGGACGATACCCAGCATTTTTCACTGAACGTGGCGGGCGATGCCCCGCTGCCAGCCGTGTTCGAGTCGGTGGCCGGGATGCCGGCCGCGTACAAGACCCTGTACGAGGGCGAATGGACGCCACGGCTGATGCTGGCCGACAGCTACGGCGGCGGCCGGGTCTTCCTCGCGGGCGACGCGGCGCACCTGGCCGGGCCGGCCGGCAACCTGGGCATGAACACCGGTATCGGCGACGCGGCCGACCTCGCGTGGAAGATGGCCGGCACGCTGCGCGGCTGGGGCGGCAGGGGGCTGCTCGCCTGCTACGAAACCGAGCGCCGGCCGGTCGCGGCGCGGGCGGTCGAGGCGTCCCGCCGGGCGCTCGACGGCGAACTGCGCTGGCGCGCCGAATGGCGGCAGGACATCCTCGACAACACCGTGGCCGGCGCCCGCACCCGGGTCAGGCTCACCCAGGTCGCGGACGTGTCGCAGCGCTGGTCCGGGGACCTGGCCGGGGTCGAGCTCGGCTACCGGTACGACGGCTCCCCGCTGATCGCGCCGGCGACAGGCGCGGGGCCCCCGGCGACGGGCTCCGCGTACACGCCGACGACCTGGCCGGGGGCTCGGCTGCCGCACACCTGGCTGGAGGACGGGAGCGCGCTGCAGGACCACCTCGGGCACGGTTACACGCTGCTGCAGATCATGGGGGCGGGTGCCGGCGCGTCCCGCGACGCGGTGGACGACTATGCCGGGGCGCTGGCCGGCGCGTTCGGGCGGCTCGGGGCGCCGCTGAGCACTCTGGCCGTGAACTCCGCCGCGGCGCAGGCCGTCTACGCGGGCCACCGGCTGATCCTGGTCCGCCCGGACCTGCACGTGGCCTGGCGGTCCGGGGACTCGATGCCCGACCCGGACGCCCTGGCGAGCTTGGTTACCGGGGTCGCCCCCTGGGCGGCCCCCCCGGGATAAGTGCCCCGCCAGGTGCGGGAGGTGGGCCGGGATGTGCAGATCGGCGGGGATGAGCAGGCGGGCGCCGAGGAGGAGGGCCGCCAGGCATACCAGGCCGAACACGGCGACCCAGAAGCCACCGGGAATACCGGTGAGGCGGGCGAGCTGGTCGGCGTCCGAGGCCCGGCAGCGGCCGCGGCGCCGCTGGCGGGCCAGCTCGATGACCGGGCGCACCCCGCCGAGGAGCAGGAACCACGCGGCGGCGTAGCCGAACGCCGCCTGGAGTGTCGCGGTGGCGAACCAGCTCACCGCGAAGACCGCGGCGGCCACCAGGAGCACCGCGGCGACGCCGTAGGCGTTGCGGATCGCGAGGAACGTCGCGGCGAGCAGCGCGAGCAGCAGCCACAGCATCGCCGTCACGTGGTGCGCGGCGAGCAGCCAGGCGGCGCCGGCGCCGAGCAGCGACGGGGTGACGTACCCCGCCGCCGAGGTGAGCACCATGCCGGGGCCGGTGCGCCTGCCCCGCGAGTAGGTCACGCCGGAGCTGTCCGAGTGCAGCCGTATCCCGTCCAGCCGCCGCCCGCTGAGAAGGGAGACCAGGGCATGCCCGCCCTCGTGCGCGATCGTTATCACGTTCCGGCTGACCTGCCAGGTCACGGCGTTCAGCACGACCATTAGCGCGGCGAGCCCGCTCACCGCGACCACCCAGGTCGGCGGTACCGGCTGAGTCCCGGATATCCGGCCCCACACGTGCGCAAGCACCGACATGCCGCAAAGGGTAAGCGGGCTTCGCCCGGGTTTGGCGCATGTTCGGCGCAACGCGCCGGCGTTCTCGGTGCTTCGCCTGCCCGGAGACGGGGCCGCTGGCGTAACCGGCCCCGCCCAGTGGGGCCGATGGCGCCAGCGACCCCATCCGGTAGGAGAGCGGATGGGACGGCGTCAGAGCGCCGGGGCCTTCAGGGGAGCCAGGAGACGTGGCCGGCCAGGAGGGCGTAGCCGGCGAACGCCACGCCGTCGATGAGCGTGTGCGCGATGATGAACGGCATCGCCCGGCGCCACCTGTGGAACAGGGCGCCGAAGATCGTGCCCATGACCGCGTTCCCGATGAAGCCGCCCGCGCCCTGGTACAGGTGGTAAGAGCCGCGGATCACGGCGCTGATCGCGATCGCGCGGGACGGCCGCACGCCGAGCTGCTCCAGCCGGGTCAGCAGGTAGCCGAGGACCACGGTCTCCTCGAGGATCCCGTCGTGCGCGGCGGAAAGGACGAGCACCGGGATACGCCACCACACCCTCGGCAGGTTCTCCGCGACGATGTTCAGGCTGAAGCCGAGTTTGTACGCGATCAGGTACAGCCCGAGGCCGCCGCCGCCGAGCGACACGGCGAGCCCGGCGCCGCGCAGCAGGTCGCGGCCCGGCTGGCCGAAGTCGGCGCCGATCGACGCCGGCTTCTCGCCGTTCCTGGCCAGCAGGTAGAAGACCAGGATCACCGGTGCGAGCCCGATGACGATGTTCGTCAGCTGCAGGAACAGGTCCAGCAGCGGGCGCCCGGGGGCGAGCGGCCCGTTGAGCACGGCGTGCTGGCTGCTCAGTGTCTGCCGGGCGGTCAGCGAGCCGATGAACGACACCAGCGCGTACAGGCCGCTGGCGCCGAGCGACACGGCGAAGACGGCGAAGATCTCCCAGCGCAGCAGGCGCGGTGTCAGCTGCGCTCCGGTGTTTGCCTTCGCGGCGGGAGCCTCTGGAGCGGCGGGGCCGGGCAGCCGGTCAGCCGATGAGGTCGTCGAAGTCTCCGTCCTTGGCGCCGCCGATGAGCGCCTCGATCTCGGCCCTGGTGTAGATCAGCGCGGGCCCGTGCGGGTCGGCCGAGTTCCGCATCGCGATCCTGCCGTCGTCGAGCAGGGCCAGCTCGACGCTGGCATCACCGGAAGCGTCAGGCGAAACCGCGGCGCTTCTCACCGAGCGCCAGCGGACATCCGCCAGGTCTCCCGCCGGCATTCCGTTGTACACCACGCCGATCAGATCTCCTTCAGTATTCCGGAAAGGATCTCCTGCGTGCGCTCGGGCGACGTGCCGGCGACCGACAGCCGCTCCATGACGGCAGCGTACCTTTCCACGTCTTCCGGCTTGTCCAGGTACAGGGCCCCGGTGAGCTGCTCCATGTACACCATGTCCGGCAGGTCCGCCTCGGGGAACCGCATGATCGTGAACGCGCCGCCCTCGGCGGCGTGACCGCCGTACGTGAACGGCATGACCTGCAGCGTGACGTTCGGCTCGCCGGACGCCGAGATCAGCCGCTCGAGCTGCGCCCGGAACACGTCACGGCCGCCGATGGGCCGCCGCAGCGCCGCCTCGTCGATCACCGCCCACAGCCGGGGAGGGTTCTCCCGGGTGAGCAGCTTCTGGCGGCCGAGCCGCAGGGCGACCCGGCGCTCGACCTCCTCGGGAGTGACGCCGGGCGCGCCGAGCGTTATCACCGCCCTGGCATAGTCCTCGGTCTGCAGCAGCCCCGGCACGAACTGCACCTCATAGAGGCGGATGAGCTGCGCCGCCTCCTCCAGCCCGACGTACACCGCGAACCAGTCGGGCACCACGTCGCTGTATTTCTGCCACCAGGCCGGCGAGTTCGCCTCCTTCGCCAGCTGGATCAGCCCGTCGCGCTGCGCCTGGTCGGTGACGCCGTAGAATTCCAGCAGGTCGGCGACGTCGCGTTCCTTGAACGAGACGCGGCCGAGCTCCAGTCGGCTGATCTTGGATCCGGAGGCGCGAATCTGGTAACCGGCGTCCTCACGCGAGATGCCGGCCGCCTCCCGGAGGCGCCGGAGCTGAGCGCCCAGGAGCATGCGAAGGACGGTCGGGCCGCCGCCTGGCTGGCCGGGGGTCAAGTCAGCCTCCCGTCGGGCACGCGCTCAAGCCAGGTCGCCCCCCTCACCAGCATCTCCTCACCACCCATCGCATGCTGCACGCGCCATCTGCACATGCATTCGCGCTTGCGCGCGCGATGCCCAGTGAATGATATCGCGCAGTGAGGATGGATACGAGCGCATACGCGCAGCCGGTTTGAAGGAATTCGCCAGAACCTCGTATGCCGCCTGGCAGGGTGATGCGAACCGCCATTATGCTCTGTCAGTCGGACCGCTGACAGCCGCGCCTGTTCGTTCGGCATACCGTGAATACGAAACCGCCCCGTTCCCGGGCGGCCCGTCAGGGGCGACCACCCCAGTAGGGGAAGCACATGATCCAGCGATACCCAGCCAGCGGCAAGCAGCCACAGCAGCAGGAGCGGCCGCAACCCCCGTCGACCGTGCTCAAGGCCGTCAGGCTCATGTACGCGGGCGCGGCGGTCAGCACCGTCTACCTGATCGTCTCCCTCGCCACCATCGGCAATCTCAAGGGCGATATCAGGAGGGCACAGCCCAAGCTGACCACCAGCCAGGTCAACTCACTGGCGACCTTCCTCATTGTCTCCACGATTGTTCTCGGGCTGATCGGCATCGGCCTGTGGCTGTGGATGGCGTGGGCGAATAGGGAGGGCAAGAACTGGGCGCGGATCACCTCAACGGTGTTCTTTGTCCTGTACACCATCGAGACCATCAGCACCTTCGCCCAGACCAAGGCCATCCTCGCGCTGGTCTTCCCGCTCATCGCCTGGCTGGTGGGGCTGGGGGCGGTGGTCCTGCTGTGGCGCCCTGAGTCAACGGCGTACATCAAGACCCCCCGTTCGCTGTGACGCCCTCATCCGCACCCTGGATGCGGGCTGCCGACGCTGTGCCGGGGCGAGCGCCCCAGAAGCGGACGGGAGACACTGTCCCCATGCCTGATGCCGTCCTGACCGCGGCGCCGACGCCGTTCGGCGCCAGCGGGGAACTCGACACCGGAACCACCCGCGCGCTGTTCCGCCTCGCCGCGGGGACGACTGGCGGGCTCTTCGTCGCGGGAACCACGGGGGAATTTCCCGCACTCGACGACGCCGAGCGGCTGACGCTGTTCGAGATCGCGCTGGCGGAGGCCGGGCCCGCAGGTGTGATCGCGCATGTCGGAGCGCCCGACGCGCGCCGCGCGGCCCGGCTGGCGGCCGCGGCCGCCGCGCTCGGCGCGACCCGGCTCGCCGCGATCACGCCGTACTACCTGGCGCCGCGGCCAGACGAGGTGACCGCCTATTACCTGCGGATCCGCGAAGCCGCCCCGGACGCGGAGCTCTACGCCTACGTGTTTCCTGAACGAACGTCGGTGACCCTCGGGCCCTCCGGGCTCGCCGCGCTGGCGGAGGCCGCCGGCCTGGCCGGCGCGAAGCTCAGCGGCTCCGCCGCGGCGAACCTGGCCGCGTGCGCCGCGGCCGCGCCCGGGTTGCGCCTCTACTCGGGCGACGACAGGGACCTCGCCGCGACGCTGCGGGCCGGCGGCGCGGGCGTGATCTCCGGGCGCTCCGCCGCGTTCGGTGAGGTCTTCGCCGCGCTGGCCGCGGCCCTCGCCGCCGGTGACGCCACCGCGGCCGCGCCGCGCCAGGCGGACGTCGACGCGATCGCCGCCACCGGGGCCTCCATCGGCCGGATCAAGGAGGCGCTCCGGCTGCGCGGGTTCCAGCCGATGGCGGCGCGGATGCCGGTGGGTGAACCGGACCCGGGCACGGCCGCGGAGATTGCGGCCCTCGTCAGGACCCTCGTCCCGCTGGCATCGGTCTGAGCGGTCCCCGGAGGCCCGGCCTGAGCCACTCGCGGGAGCCGAAGGCGGCCGGGCGGGCGGGGTATGTAACAGATCGCAAACGCTCCTGCCCCACGTGAACCAGTCGCGCCGATCGCGCGTCATCTAGGGTGAGGCCCGGCGAAAGCGGGGCGCCGGGCCTCCACTCGGCGAGCGGGCGCCGGGTGGTCGGCCCGGCGAAAGCGGGTCGCCTGGTCCTCCGGCCCAGGCGATGAGCGGGGCGCCGGGCCGCACCTGACGCGGCGCCATCTGGAGGCTCTGCCGCCTCAAGGCTCTGTACCTGAAGGCTCTGCTACCTAAAGGCTCTGCTACCTAAAGGCTCTGCCGCGCCGCTACCGCGGTACGCCGAGCGATCCCGAGTCCAGCACCTCGTGAGCCCGCGCGATCAGGAACGGCACCGCGGCGCCCTCCCGCTCGAAGCCCTCGCCGACCGTCTTGCGCTGCAGGTACCTCGCGTTGATGCCCTCCAGCACGACCGCGAGCTTGAAGCAGCCGAACGCCATGTAGTACGTGATCTGCGACAGGTCCCGGCCGGTGAGCTCGGCGTACCGCGCGGCGAACTCCGCGCGGGTCAGGAATCCCGCCGTCGCCGTGGGTTCCCACAGGCCCGGTCTGTCCGTCGCGTCCGCCGCGCTCAGCCAGCCGCGCTCCCCCGGGTCCGTCCAGTAGGTCAGCGTGAGCCCCAGGTCGGCCAGCGGGTCGCCCAGGGTCGCCATCTCCCAGTCCACGACGGCCTCAATCCGGGGCTCCCGCGCGATCGTGACCAGGGTGTTGTCCAGCCGGAAGTCGCCGTGGACGAGGGTCACCCCGCCGTCGTCCGGCAGCGCGGCCTTCAGCCGCGCCACCAGCTGGTCGTAGGCGGGCAGCTCGCGGGTCGCGGACAGCTCCCACTGCCGCTGCCAGCGCTCGAGCTGGCGCCGCAGGTAACCGGCACCGCGGCCGAGCCCGGTGAGGCCGGTCCCGGCGAGATCGACGGCATGGATGGCGGCGAGCATGCCGGCCAGCCGCAGCGACAGCTCCCTCGCCTGCGGCCCGCTCAGCCGGGCGGTATCGTCCCTGGTGCGCAGCACCACGCCCGGCACGTGTTCCATCACGTAGAAGGGGGTGCCGATGACCTCCAGGTCGTCGCAGAACGCCACCGGGCCCGGCACCGGAACGTCGGTGCCGCGCAGCGCGGTGAGGATCCGGTACTCCCGGCTCATGTCATGGGCGGTGGGCAGCACATGGCCGAGCGGAGGCCGCCGCAGCACCAGGCGCCTGCCGCCGAACTCCATCCGGTAGGTCAGGTTCGACCGGCCGCCGACGATCAGCTGGATGTCGCGCAGCTCAGCGGCCTCGCCGGGCCGGCCGGCTTCACCCGTCCCGCCGGTCCCGCCGGCTTCCCGCGGCCTGCCGAGGGCGCTGGCGAGCCAGCGGGAGAGCCGCTCGCGGTCCCCGATGCCCGGAACACTGCCTTCGCCTGCCATGTCTTTGTGAATGGTAGCGACATCCATGTAAATAAGCCGCGACGGCCTCTGGACTAATCACCGCCGCTGACGTAAGCAATTAGAGAGATCTAGAACGTGAAGGTCTAGACCGCGGGAGGGAAGCCTGTGGCACACGCATGGATGCCGGGAGCACGGCGCATCCGGGCGGTAACCGACGGGGGACCCTTGCAGGGCGGCGCGCCGCGCACCGTCTGGCTGACACTCGGCGCGGACGGCCGCGCGGTCTCCGTGCTGTCGGCGGCGCAGCGGCTCATTCAGTACGGCCGTCCCTGCCATCTCGTGTGGGATCCGCTGACCGGCGAGATGGTGCAGCTCATCCCCGTCCTGAGGGCCGGGTGCGCGCTGGGCGCGCCGGAACGCCTTGACGTCTGCGCCGATCAGGGCCCGGTCCGGCTGCCGCGGGTCAACGCCGAGGGCCGGATATGCGTGCAGATCGGGGTGCTCGGCCGGCCGTGGGAGCCGTTCACCAACGGGCCGATGGCGGGCCTGGCCGCGATCCTGAACTGGCTGGACTCCTGGAACGTCCCGCGTCGGTGGCCGGCCGGCCGCCCGGTTCCGTTCCACGACCCGGACCGGCCGCGCAGCCGCGCGCTGTGGGCGCGCGGCGGTCACTTCGGCGCCTCCCAGGTGCCGGAGTGCGACAGCATCGGCCCCGGCGCCATCGACACCGAGCGCGTCACCGGCACCCACGCGGTACCGGTGCCCGCGGTGCCGTCCCGCGTGCTCGCCGCGCCCGTGCACGCGGGCGTGGCACTGGGCCTCGACCACCTGCCCGAGCCCGACGTGACGGCCGCCGAGCTCATCGCCGCGACCCGCTGACCGCGCCCGCCCGGGCCCGCTGTGCCCGGGGCCGCTGTGCCCGGGCCCGCTGTGCGGCACCCGGTCGCCGCTTCGCCGCGCTCTGAGCCGCCCATGGCCGGCCACTTCCATGATCGTGTGTCTTTTAGCCAGTGCCGGCCGGCACAATGTCACATGATCATGGATGTCACATGATCATGGACTCAGCGCGGTGCGGGCTGGGCGCGGAGGAGGGCGCGGAGGAGGGCGGAGGCGCGGCGGACCCGCGCCAGCGAGGTCCCGCCGTAGCCGAGGACGAGGCCGTGCCCGGTGACCGGGCCGGCGAAGTAGCGGCTGAGGGGCCACAGGGCCAGGCCACGCTGGCGCGCCGCGGCGATGACCGGTTCGGCCGGCCTGCCGCGCGGGAACTCGAGCACCACGTGCAGGCCGGCGGTCTCGCCGAGCAGGCGGAACGCCGCCGGCCCGGCGCCGTCGCGCGGCCCGGCGTCCAGTTCGCTGAGCGCGCTCACGATCACGGCGCGGCGGCGAGCGTACTCCAGGCGCATCCGGCGGATGTGGCGTTCCAGGTCGCCGGTGGCGAGCAGCCTCAGCAGGGCATGCTGAACCGGCTCGGCCACGCGGTCGCCGAGGCTGGCCCGCAGGCCGGCGAGCGTGGCGATCATCTCCGGCGCGGCGACCAGCCACCCGCCACCGAACGCCGGCGTCATCATCTTCGAGGTGGTGCCGAGGTACACGACCACCTCGGGGTCCATGCTGCGCAGGGACGGCAGCGGCGCGACGTCATAGCGGAACTCGCTGTCGTAGTCGTCCTCGACGATGATCGCGCCGGTCGCGCGCGCCCACCCGGTCAGCGCCCTGCGGCGGCGCACCGGCAGCCGCCCGCCGAGCGGGTACTGGTGCGCCGGCGTCGTGTACAGCAGCCTCAGGTCACCGGGCAGCTCGTCCGGGACGATGCCGTCGGCGTCGACGCGGCAGGGCACCACGACCGCGCCCGCGCGGGTGAGCACGTCCCGGGCGCTCGGGTATCCGGGTTCCTCGACACCGGCCCTGTCTCCCGGGCGGATGACCGCCGCCGCGAGCAGCGCCAGCCCGCCCGCCACCCCGCGGGTCACCAGGACCTGCTCCGGCGCCGCGGCCAGGCCGCGTGCGCGGCGCAGGTAACCGGCGATCTCGGCGCGCAGCCCGGGCAGGCCGAACGGGTCCGGCCACGCCGAAGGCGGCCGCGTTCCCGCGTACCGCCACGCGCGCCGCCACACGGCGGCATCGATGCCGGCCGCCCAGGGAATCCCCGGCCGCAGTTCGATCAGCGCGCCGGGCGCGTCGTGATCGGCGCCCTCGCCGGGCGGGATCCGCCGGCCGCGCGGCAGCGGGATCGCGGAGACCGTTCCCGCGGAGACGGGAGCGCCCGGGGCCGCGCCGTCGGCCACGTAGGTGCCCGAGCCGTGGCGGCCTTCCAGCCAGCCTTCGGCGAAAAGCTGAGCGTAGGCGGTCGTGACGACGGTCCGGCTCACGCCGAGGACGGCGGCGAGCTCGCGGGTGGACGGCAGCCGCTGTCCCGCGCCCAGCACCCCGGAGGTCACCGCGTCCCGGAACTGGACGGCGATCTGCGCCGCCATCGGCACCGGCCCGGCGCGCTCGACGGTCACCGGCATGCCGGTGCTGGCGCGGGGAGAAGTGGTCATCTGGTTTTCTCCGTAAGTGGCTATTTTCGCCAGTCCACTTTCCGCTTACCGTACAAGATCGTGAGCACCGACACCACCCCGCTGACCGGCGCCGCGCTTCCCGGCACACCGCTTTCGAGTACGCCGCTTTCGAGTACGCCGCGCACGGCGCTGCGCAGGCACCGGGAGCGTGGCAGCACCGACCGCGAAGACCTCTACGCCGTGCTGGACGCCGGCCTCATCTGCCATCTCGGCGTCATCGCCGACGGCGCGCCGCGGGTCCTGCCGACCACGTACGGCCGCCTGGGCGACGCCCTCTACCTGCACGGTTCCTCCGCCAACGCCGGCTTCACCGCCGCCGACGGCCAGCAGGTCTGCGTGACCGTCACGCATCTCGACGGCCTCGTCTGCGCCCGCACCGTGTTCCACCACTCGGTCAACTACCGCAGCGCGATGGTGTTCGGCACCGCACGGATAAGTACAGATGATTCCGAACGGACGCTGGCGTTGCGCACGATCGTCGAGCATCTCGTGCCCGGCCAGTGGGAGACCGCGCGGCAGCCGACCAGGAAGGAGATGGCCGCCACGGCCGTGCTGGTCGTGCCCCTGGACGAGGCCTCGGTGAAGATCCGGACCGGGCCGCCGGTGGACGACCCGGAGGACCACGGGTTGGACGTGTGGGCCGGCGTGCTGCCCGCGGCCGTGACCTTCGGCACACCGCAGCCGGATCCGGCTCTGCGCGAGGGTATCCCCGTGCCCGCGCAGCTTGTTACCCGGGGGGCATGCCCCCCGTAACCCCCCGCCCGCTGCGGTGCTCGCCGTATCATCGCGCGGCCGGGGAGGCCGCGGGGGCCTCCCGCGGACCGCGCGATCGCGGAATGTGAACCGCTGCCGCGGCTCACTCCGCGCCACCCGCAACCCCCGCTACGGATCTCACCGTAGGCCGGGAGAACATGAACCACCGCCGCGGCCCACCCCGCGCCACCCACCGCAACCCCCGCTACGGATCTCGCCGTAGGCCGGGAGAGACAGCACCGCTCGTTCTGAAACAAGATTGATGAACTACCTACGGCGGGAAAGTCATACGCTGTGGGGATGAACGACCGGCTCGTATGGATCGATTGCGAGATGACCGGGCTTGATGTCGAGCGGGACGCGCTGATCGAGATCGCCTGCCTGGTCACCGACGCGCAACTGACCGTGCTCGACGACGGCGTGGACGTGATCATCAAGCCGCCCGCCGAGGCGCTGGACCAGATGTCTGATGTCGTGCGCGACATGCACACCACGTCCGGCCTGCTCGCCGACCTGCCTGGCGGGGTCGCGCTGGCCGAGGCGCAGGAGGTGGTGCTCGGCTACGTCAGGAAGCACATCAGCGAGCCGCGGAAGGTGCCGCTGTGCGGCAACTCCATCGCGACCGACCGGTGGTTCATCGCGCGTGACATGCCCGAGCTGGACGCCTACCTGCACTACCGGATGGTGGACGTGTCGAGCATCAAGGAGCTCGTGCGCCGCTGGTACCCGCGGGCGTACTTCGCCTCGCCGGACAAGCACGGCGGGCACCGGGCGCTGGCGGACATCCGGGAGAGCGTGCAGGAGCTGCGCTATTACCGGGAGGCCGTGTTCGTTCCGGAACCGGGGCCGGATTCGCCGACCGCGCGGGCGATCGCCGCCAAGTACGGGCTTCCCGGCCAGGAGCGCTGAGCTCCGCCGGGAGCCGGTGCGATGCGGAGTTCGCTGCGGCCGGCGAGACCGCTATACTTCTGGAAGCCGCGCGATGCCCGCAGGGGTAGCGCGCGTTCTTACTGTCGCCCGTCGCGGCGACGATGGTGGGCGTAGCTCAGCTGGTTAGAGCACCAGGTTGTGGTCCTGGGTGTCGTGGGTTCGAATCCCATCGCTCACCCCATGTGATGTCTCAAGACATCGAGGACACCGTGAACCCGCATTGGGTCACGGTGTTTCCTTTTGCGGCCGGGTGGTTCTAGACATCACCGTCTCTAGACATCACCGTCGATGACGGCCGCTACGGCACGCGCCACCTGTTCTCCCACGGTTTTCAAGGGCTGGCTGTCGCGCAAGGCGCGGCATAGCACAAATCCCCCCTCGAGCGCGGCGAGCATACCGGTCACCAGTTGCCGCGCGGGCGCCTCCGGCAGCCCGGCGGCGGCGAACCGCCGGGTCCCCGCCTCGATCCAGCTCATGAATACGTCGGCGCACGCCTGGCGCAGCGGGTCGCTCAGGCTGGACACCTCCAGCGCCACGGTCGCGATGGGGCAGCCCTCGGCGTAGTCGCTGTCCTCCAGATCACGCGCGGCCTCAGCAAAGAATGCCCGGACCCCGCTGACCAGATCGGGAGTGGAGTCGAAGATGAGCGGGAGCAGGCGGCCGTACATCTCACCGGACCATCGGATCGTCTCGGCGCCGAGCTGCTCCTTGCCGCCAGGGAAGAAGTGATACAGCGAGCCGAACGGCGCGTCGGCAGCCGTCACGATCTGCTTGACACCGGTTCCTGTGTAGCCCTGACGGCGCAGCAGGCCGGCGCTCACCGAAATGATTCGCTCCTTCGTGTCGGACATCCGGGGCTCCTTGACCTCGTGACCTTGTCGGCGCTTCGGGTGCTCTTGCCGGGTGGCTCCGGCGCCTGCCATTGTAGTAGAGCGCTCTATCAACTCACAGGCGATGAAAGGTGGCACATCATGCGGTCCTGGCTGGCCAAGAAAATCATCGATCGCCTGTTCGCCCGGCTCCGGGCCGGCGACTACCGGCCGCTGCTGCGGCTGTACGCCCGGGATGTCCGTTTCGTCTTCCCCGGCGACAACTCCTGGTCGGGAGAGTTCCAGGGCAAAGAGGCGGTGGCCCAGTGGCTGCACCGGCTCACCAGCGTGCGGCTGCAAAACTTCGCCGACGAAGTGATCGTCGGCGGCCCGCCGTGGAACATGTCCATCGCGATGCGCGGCCACGACCACGTCAAAGCACCCGACGGCCGCATGGTCTACCAGAATCGCTACGTGCTGTGGGGGCGGGTGGCGTGGGGCCGGATCGGGGAGTACGAAGTCTACGAGGACACAGGCAAGGTCAAGGCGCTCGACGACTACCTGGCCGACGGGGGCACGGCCCACAGAGGCGCAGCACAACCAGCACGCTGATCCCGGGTCACCAGCTGCCGGAGTGACAGAATCGGCCCATGGCCATCACCCGCCTCAACCCTGGGCGACTTCATCAGACCTCCGGGTACGCCCATGTCACGATCGTCGACTCCGGCCGGCTCGCCGTCCTCGCCGGGCAGTGCCCGCTCGACCGCGACGAGCAGCTCGTCGGGCAAGGCGACGTTCTTGCCCAGTCCGACCAGGTGGCCGCCAACGCCAAAGAAGCGCTCGCCGCGGCCGGCGCGGCACCGGAGGACGTCATCCGCTCGGTGATCTACGTCGTAAGCGATGACCCAGGCACGCTGTCGGCCGTGTGGGACCGCCTCACCGCCTCAGACATCGGCCCGGCATTCACCACCGCGAGCACCCTGCTCGGCGTCGCCGCCCTGGGCTACCGCGGCCAGCTCGTAGAAGTCGACCTCACCGCCGCGCTGCCCGACCAGTCGGCTCCCTCTTAACCGCTGCACGCCAACAGTGACTACACATCCGCTCAGTTCCAAACAGGCTCAGAGCTTGCCGTCTAACCTCCGAGCTCCCGCTTTCCAGGATTTGCGGTTACTGTCCCGCGTGTCACGGCCTTGGCGCGAGGACGGACTGCGGCATGCCAAGTTCAGTCAGTTTCTGTTCATTCTGCTTGACCGGTTCTGAGCGGAAGCGTACTTTACGTTAGTAAACTTCCCTAAAAATATCTGGTGGAGCGATGCCCCCAAAGCCTGCCTCGGAGCGCAGGTTCTTCGCCGCCAGGCGCTTGGTTCCCGGCCTGACTGGCTCACCGGCGCTAGCAGCCGCGGCGGTCGTCATCGTCCAGGCGGGCGACGCCGCGGACACATCAGCATTCAGCTGTGGAGCAGCGATCAGGACGCTGCCAGGAACGGAATGCAGCCCCGGGGTTCCACCACTTCACCGTGCCGGCCACCGCCGATGGCCTGGTGATCGTCGCGGACCAGAGCCACCTGGACATCTACGGGATGCTCCATGACTGAGTAAACACAACGCGGTGCGTGGAGGACAGGAAGGAGGAACTGGCGCGCCCCGGGTCAAGGCCCGGGCGGCGGGTGCGACCACCGCCCGGATCCCGGCGTCGCCGCCGAGCGCACCGCCGGAAGGCAATGCACCACACAGAAAGGATAACCCGCATGCGGCTGACCAAGTGCCGCCTGATCACGCTGGGCATCGGACTTCTCGCGGCGGCGCTGACCGCCGCGGGCCTGGCCGTCCCGTCCGGGACCGCCAAGGCCGGCACCATCAACTTCCTGGTCACCTTGTACGGCTGGCCGGACAACTCCCCGCCGGGGAATGCCATCGCCTATCCCGCCGACCAGGGATACCCGGCCATCCACAACGTCGCCAGTGGCGTCGGCACCTATTCCGATCCCATCACCTACGCCACCGACAAGAACGAACTGCCCGTCGGCACGATCGTGTACTACCCGTACCTGCACCGGTACTTCATCATGGAAGACGACTGCGTGGAGTGCGACCAGGACTGGACCGGGAACGGTCCGGATGGCGGGCCAGGGCTCTACCACATCGACCTGTGGATCAACGGGCAGAACGGCAACTCCACCGACGTGATCAACTGCGAGGACGCCCTCACTCAGAACTCGGCACCGGTGATCATCGACCCGCCGAGCAACGAACCAGTGGACACCACGCCACTGTTCGACTCCTCCACCAACACCTGCTACGACCCGTCCAGCTTCACCGGTGGTGGTGGCGGTTCTGCGGCCACGATCACCGGCAACCACTCCGGGCTCTGCCTGAGCTTGACCGGCGACACCACCGCGCCGAAGACAGCCGCCGCCATCGACACGTGCGACGGCGACAGCGCACAGAAGTGGACGGTGAACTCCGACGGCACGATCGTCAACGGTTCCGGCCTGTGCCTGAGCGTCAGCGGCGGCTCGACGGCGCCGCGGTCGACCGCGAATGTGTACACCTGCAACGGCAGCGCCAGCGAGCGCTGGACGGTGCATTCCGACGGCACGATCACCGGCAACCACTCCGGGCTGTGCCTCAGCGTCAGCGGCGGATCGACGAAACCCGGTTCCACCGCCGATATTTATACGTGCAACGGCAGCACCAGCGAATACTGGACTGTCCACGCGGGCTGATCCGGATACCTGGCCAGTGTTACCACGGCCCGTTCGGCAGAAGATCTCTTTATCCCGAACGGGCCGTGGTGCTCGGTTGCGGGTTTAGAGCCTGCTTGGAAACCCTGGACCTGGCCCAGCAGCAAACCGGATCACTTCACGGCCGGGCAACTGGATCTACCGAAGATCCGGTTCGTGCCTAGTGTTGATCGCAACGGCGGCAACTGCCACCCACCCGGGCCGCGCGACACGAAAAGGCCACCATCATGCGGAAGATCTACCTGTACATGACCACCACGCTGGACGGCTTCATCGCCGGCCCTGGCAACGAGCTGGACTGGATGCTCGATACTCCCGACAAGGCTCTCAATGACGACATTGTCGCGCTGTTGCGGGCAGCCGACGGCGGATTCCTCGGCTACCCGGTCGCCCAGGGCATGATCCCCTACTGGGAAGGCGTCGCCGCCGATCCATCCGCGTCGCCGGCCGGCCGGTCCATAGCCGATGCCGTCAACCGCCTGCGCCGCATCATCATCTCCAGCCGGCCTGCCGAGCTGCCGTGGCACAACGCCGAACTGGTCGTTGCCCGTAGTGACGACGAGCTGGCCGCCGCCGTCGCCAGGTTCAAGCGGCAGGCCGGCGGCGACCTCGGCGTGCCCGGCGGCGTCCGGACCGCGCAGCGGTTCGCGCGCCTCGGCCTCATCGACGAGTACGTCCTGCACGTCCACCCGGTCGCGATCGGCACCGGCAAGCCGCTGTTCACCCGGAAGACCAGCCTGAAACTGGTGAGTGCCACGACCTACGACTGCGGGGTTATGCAGTTGCGGTACCAGCCCTCCCAGCCGACCGCAGAACCGCTCCCAGCCAGCGCATAGCCTGCTGAGGAACTCACGACACCTTGATACGCGTTGCCGTCGGCAGGTTGCGACCGCAAAGCTGTGTCCGATCGTCGCGTTGCGCCGCGTGTCGTTGCGGCCTGCGTGAGTGAGGCGCGGGGCCTCATGATCTCGACTTGTGACGATCAAGGACGCTGGAAGACCCGCGCATGCCCAGGGTATGCGTCTGGACAGTGCTGCCGCCTCCGGCCTGGGCCCGGATATCCGTCCCGGCGAGGTTGTCAGTCACCCGCGGCGGTCGCTGCGGCTCCTGCCCGGCGATCCAGCAGCAGGATCCGGTATCCCGCCAGCGCCGTGGTGTACCCGGCGAGTTCCGCTCTGCGACACCATCACGGGTGCACGCAGGCCAGGGGCTGGTGGCTGGAGCAGCCCGAACCGGGTTGTGCTGGTCTGGCACGCCTCATCCGGCCGCACCTGTACCGTCATCCCTGCCGTCTGGCCGGTGTAGCTGCCGGCGGGCAATCCCGTTACCCTTGGCCGTGGATGACGTCCGGTGGGCGGAGGTGCCGGCGATGGCGGGTCCGGGAGACGAGATGGCCGCGGGCGCGGCAGGCCGCGGGCCCATGCGGGCGTCTCATGCCGATCGCGAGCAGGTGATCGAGGCGCTGAAGGACGCGTTCGTGCACGGCCGGCTGACCAAGGACGAACTCGGCGCGCGGGCAGGCCGGGCGCTGGCCGCACGGACCTGCGCCGAGCTGGCCGCGCTCACCGCCGACATCCCGCCCGCCCGGGCCGCATCCCGGGCCGGGCCGCCCGCCCGGGCCGCATCCGGGCCGGCCCGCCCGCTGGTCCCGGCCCGGCGCCGGCCGCTGGTCAGGGCGGCCGCCGGGTCGGGCGTCTGCCTGGCCCTCGCCGCCGCCGCCGTGTGGGCCAGCTTCATCCTCGATCCGGGCGGCGCCGGCGCCGATCGCTCCTGGGCTGGCCTGATGCTCCTGCTGGCCCAGTATGCCGTAATCGCGGGAGCGCGGATCTTGTGGTCCGGGGTGGCTGCCTCAGCGCAGCAGCGGCGCTTGGGCAGGCAGTTGCCGCCCCGGCCGGGGCCGGGCGGCCACGCCCCCGGCGGCGGACGGCGCGGCGGCACAGGCCGTGGCCCGGTTCCCCCCGGCCCCCGCGCCGACCCGGCCCGCACCGCCCTGCGGGCTCACAGCTCACGGCCTGGCCGGCCGTGTCCTTCCGGGCGGGGTACCCGGGTGCCGCGAAGGGTACGAGCGGTACCGGATGCCGCATAACAGGCCACCCGGTCACCCTCGCCCCTCAGCCTCGCTCGATCCAGCGCGTGTGGTTCTGGCAGCCTCGCCCACATGCGGCCGTCGCCGCCGCGCTCCCGGCGGCACGTGCGGCACCGCGAAGCGGGTTGATACTATCGGCGGGTCCGGGAGGTGGGGCCCGCAGAGTCCCGCCCATCACGCGGTTGCAGGAGAAGACGATGTCGTCTCGGCTGAATCCGTACCTCAACTTCAACGGCAACGCCCGCCAGGCATTGGAGTTCTACAGGAGCGTGTTTGGCGGCACCCTCAACATCAACACGTACGCTGACCTCGGCGGCAAAGACTCGCCTGACGATGACAAGGTCATGCACGGCCAGGTTGAGACCGACGCCGGCTACACGGTCATGGCTGCCGACCATGCCAGCAACATGGGGGAATATCATCCCCCGTCTGGCTTCGGGATCAGCCTGAGCGGCGACGATGGGGGCGTCCTGCGTGGCTACTGGGAGAAGCTGTCCGCCGGCGGGAACACCACGATGCCGATGCAAAAGCAGGCCTGGGGCGACGAGTTTGGCATTGTTGTCGACAAGTTCGGCATCACCTGGCTGGTCAACATCAGCCAGCCGCAGGCATAGCGGCTCGGCCAGCGAAACGGGCCGGGGGGCTTGCCCCTCCCCGCCCGTGATCCAGCCACGGGAGGCCGGTGTGTCAGGCGGCGAGCCGCTCAGCCTGGCGGCGGGAGAGTAGGCGCCCTCGAGCCGGTGGCGAGCTCGCCGAGGAGGGGCATGCGCGCTGTGCAGGGCGATGTGCCCGACCCGTTCGGTACCGCGGAGCTGCGCAGCCGGGTGCTTGATGCCTGGGCGGCGTCGCCGGCGCGGTTTCGTGAGGATGCCAACGCGGAGGAGGATTACGCGCTTGGGGGCTATCGTGACCGGGTCGTGGTGGAGCTGGCGCAGAATGCGGCCGACGCGGCGGTGCGGGCGGGAGTGGCAGGCCGGCTGCGGCTGATATTGCGGTCTGGAACGCTGGTGGCCGCGAATGTTGGAGCCCCACTGGATGCGGCTGGGGTCGCGGCGCTGTGCACGCTGCGTGCCTCCGCCAAGCGGGGTGCCGGTGCGGACGAGGCAGCGGTCGGCAGGTTCGGAGTGGGGTTCGCCGCTGCTGTCGCGGTCAGCGACGAGCCGCGCATCTCTTCGCTAACTGGCGCGGTGAGCTGGTCGCGTAGCGCCGCAGCAGACCTCGTCCGGGCGATTCCCGCGGTGGCCGCCGAGCTCGCCGCGCGCTCGGGTCACGTCCCCCTGCTTCGGCTGCCGTTCGCTGCGGACAGCGCGCCTCCCGAGGGTTTCGCGACAGCCGTGACGCTACCCCTGCGGGATGCCGCCGCCGGCCGGCTCGTCAGGCGGCTGCTCGCGGAGACAGGGCCGGAACTCCTTCTCGCGCTGCCCGCCCTGGCGGCTATCGAGATCGAGGCCGACGGCACGACACGCGTGTTCACGGCGGCGCACGACGGCGACGGCGTCACCATCACGGTCGACGGCGCCGCCGGCAGGTGGCGCACCGCGGCCACGGCCGGGCGGGCCCGCCCTGAGCTGCTGGCCGATCGCCCGGCTGAGGAACGTGCGCGCCCGTCGTGGTCGGTGCGATGGGCGGTGCCGGTCACCCAGGGCGGCGAGAACGGCGACACGCCGGCCGGTCGCCTGCCTGCAGGGGTCAGTGCCGTCGTGCACGCGCCCACCCCTACGGACGAACCGCTTGACCTGCCGGCGCTGCTGCTGGCCTCGTTCCCGCTCAGTCCCGACCGCCGCCACGTCGCGCCGGGCCCGCTCACCGATTTCCTCATCGACCAGGCCGCCGAGGTCTACGCTCGCCTGCTGCCCGGCCTCACACCCGGAGCCGCCCTGCTCGATTTGGTTCCGGGGCCGGTCGCGCGGGGTGAACTGGACGCGCGGCTGCGGCAGGCGATCCTGGCTCGGCTGCGGGAGACCGCGTTCCTTCCCGCTGCCGGGCGGACTGCTCCCCGGGTCCGGCCGCGCGACGCGGTCATCGTGGATGCGAGCTTCCCCGGCCTCGCCGACTGTCTCGCGCCGCTGCTGCCGGGCCTTGCCGCGGGACCGGCGCGGCATCCCGCCTACGCGGTACTCGGCGTCCGGCGGCTCCGGCTGGCCGAGCTTGCCGACACGCTCGCCTCGCTCGACCGCGACCCGGCCTGGTGGCGGCGGCTGTATGACGCGCTGGCCGCCGCGGACCCGGTCGAACTCCGCGAGCTCGGCGCGCTGCCGGTGCCGCTCGCCGACGGACGGCTGGTGCGGGGCCCGCGCGGGCTGTTGCTGCCCGGGCCGGGCCTCGAGGACCCCGGACGGCTGGCGCTCCTCGGCCTGCGCGTCGTGCACCCCGGCGCGGTGCACCCACTGCTGGCCCGGCTGGGCGCGGCCGAGGCTTCGCCGCGGGGCGTCCTGGCCGATCCCGCCGTGCGCGCCGCGGTCGAAGCGTCCTACGACGAGGAGGATCCCACCCCGGTCGCCGACGCGGTGCTCAGCCTTGTCGCGGCCGCGCACCTGCGGCCAGACGAGTTGCCCTGGCTCGCGGATCTGGCGCTGCCGGGCGACGACGGCGAATGGTATCCGGCGGGCGAGATGCTGCTCCCAGGCGGGCCGCTTGCCAAGGTGGTCGCGACGGACGCGCCGTTCGGGACCGTCGGCGCGGAGGTGCTCGAGCGTTACGGCGCCGCGACGCTCGAGGCAGTCGGCGTGCTGTCGTCATTCGGCCTGCTCGCCGCCCGCGACGTTCCCCTCGATGTCCCCGGCCTCGATCTCGACGGCGTGCAGGAGTGGGCGGCCGACACATCTGCGCGGCTGCCCGGCGGCGACGTGCCGCCGGTCGCTGCGGAAGTACTGGCCGTCCGCGACCTTGAGCTCGTCGACCCGGCCCGCTGGCCGCGGGCACTGGAACTGCTCGCCGCGCCGCCCCTACGGGCGGCACTCGTAGTGCCCACCCGGGTGCTGCTCGCCGACGGCCGCCACGCCGACGTGCCGTCCTACACCGCCTGGTGGCTGCGCCGCCATCCCGTCCTCGCCGGCAACCGGCCCGCCGATGTCCGCGCCGCCGACGCGGACCGGCTGCTCTGGGGCTTGTACGACGAGGCGGTGTTGCCAGCGGATCCGGCTGTCGCCCGCGCGCTTGGCGTACGAACGTCGCTCGCCGGGCTGCTCGAAGAGCCAGGCGGCGCCGACGAGTTGCTGGACCGGCTCGCCGACCCCGGGCGGCCGGTGACGCGGGCCCAGCTTCGGGCCCTGTGGACAGCGATCGCGGCCGTCGCCGATGCCACCGCGCCGGACCGGGTACGCGTGGTGCGCGGCGACGAGGTTGCCGTGGCCGATGCCGAGGACGCGCTGGTCCTCGACGCAGCGGACCTATGGCCGCTGGTGGCTGCCAAGCCGCTCGTGCTGGCGGCATATGACCTGGCCTCGCGGCTCGCTGACCTCCTGGACCTGCCGCTGGTGTCCGAAGAAGTCGCTGGCCTCGTCGAGTCGTCACCAGCACGCCGCGCGGTCCCCGCCATCGTGCGCACAGTGCTGCCCGACGCCCCCACGGAGTACTACGCACACGACCGGCTCATCGTGGATGGCGTCGCCGTGCCATGGCGTTACACGCACGGCGCGGTGCACGCTACCGGGCCCGGTGGCCTGGCCTGCGGGCTGGCCTGGGCGTCGGGCAGGTGGCCGGCGCGGCATCTGCTCGCCGCGTTGCTGAGCGACCCCGCCGCAGCCGCCCGCTTGCTCGCGGAGGCCGACCTGGACCCCGACCCGCCACCCCGGCGCTAACGCGGCATAAAGTCACGCCCGCGCTGTCAAGGAACCGGCGGAGCCGCGCACGGCCCCGGCCGCGCCGGGTGAAACCGCGCGGCGCTTTCCTGAACCACCAAGACCCGCCGCACGGTCACGCTGCCCGAAAATCCGCGGCGCCAGGGTGCGCGAGATCCGCCCGCCGGCGGCCTTCCTCAATACCGGCGCCACCAGCCCGGCTTCGGCGCGCCCTGTTTCGGCCGTGATCGTCTGCCTCTGCGTCTTGATGGACCTGCCCGCGGGGATGCCGTCGTGCGTAGCGAAACGAGTCACCCAACCGGTCAGGAATCGAGAAGCCCGGGTCACCGGGCCGCACGTAGCGTGACGGTCATGTGTATCACCACCAAGCCCCAAAGGAGACAAGGCATGCAAGCGCACGTGAGCTCGATCCTCCTCGGTGTCCAGGACATGGACCGGTCCAAGCGGTTCTACACGGAAGGGCTGGGCTGGAAGGTCCAGAACGACTACAAGATCTCGGTGTTCTTCGTTCCACATGGCGGTTCGCTGGTCGGCTTCTACGGCCGCGACGGGCTCGCCGACATGGTGGGCGTGGGCCCGGCGGGTAACGGCTTCAGCGGCGTCGTCTTCAATTACGTCGTGCGTAGCGAGGACCGCGTCGACCAGGTTCTGGACGAGGCCAAGAAGGCCGGCGGGAAGATCCTCAAGCCCGCAGCGAAGCTGCAGTGGGGCGGGTACGGCGGCTCGTTCGCCGACCCGGATGGCTACATCTGGAACATCGGCTACAGCGCTGAAGGAAAGGACCAGCACTACGCCGAGTAGCGAGCAAGCGGTGCTGAGTTGACCGCGGGCCGCGTGGTTGCGACGAGCCTTCGTGGGGCGCCGCTCTGGGCCGGCGGCGCAGCACCGCTGCGCGGCGAGCTGACACAAGGTGGCAGGAGCAGATGATGAAGTTTCGATCGTATGTCGAGCCTCCGGAGCCCATGAGGGGCCTGGAAGTTCCTCCAGAGGTTGTGGAGGCGCTCGGTGGGGGCAAGCGGCCGGCGGTGACCATCACGATCAACGGGCATTCATGGAAGAGCAGGGTGGCCATCATGCGTGGGCGCCATCTGCTTGGCCTCAGCAACGCCAACCGAAAGGCCGCCGGTGTCGCGACCGGCGACGAGGTCGAAGTCGAGGTGAAAATCGATGCCGAGCCGCGTGTTGTGCCCGAGCCCGCGGACTTCGCCCGCGCCCTGGACGCCGATCCGGTCGCCCGCACCGCCTACGACCGCCTGTCCTACAGCCGCAAGCGGGAGCAGGTGCTCGCTATCGAGCGCGCGAAGAAGACCGAGACGCGCATGCGGCTGATCGAGAAGGCCCTGGCCGTGCTACGGGACCAGGAGCCGGCAGGGGCCGCGCGGCCCGCGCCAAGATTCGAGGCGATCACCCCTGACAACTTCGAAAGGATCACGCCTGCCATGGCGCGAATCAACACTCCGCCTGGGCCGGGTCGTGGCCGGTGGCAGAACACATCACACGTCCAACCGTTAGCTAGGCCCTCGGAAAGGACAAAACCTTGGCAGGTTTCCTGCGTCCTACCGGGACCTCGCTGCCTGCTCACGCCGACACGCCAGCACACCCCAGGTCGTGACAACACCGACAAACCGCCCCGTCAACCCCGCGAAAACCGGCCCCGCCCACGGTGAGCGACGCCAGAATTCACGGACGAGCGACTCCGATGGCCGCTGTCAGGATGCCGGTGCGCGTTCTCTCCGTGGAGGTCCTCCAGAAGGCGAGTAGTGCGGTGATATCTGCTGCCGTGGTCGACCGTTTAGTCGGCGCCCCTGTTCATATCCTCTAAAACTCACCTGTAGCATCGTGCGGTCGCGTTCACATGGTGTTCCCACTCCCCCCGATTGGTGTCCAGACCAGTCGGCGGCGGATTCTAGTCATGCTCGTCGAGCGCGGTGAGCCAGGTACGGAGATGGTGTTTGTCTACCTTGCCGGTGGCGTTACGGGGTAGCTGCTCAACGACTTCGAGGCGGGACGGCTGGTACCAGCTGGTCATTTTGATGCTGTCGAGGTAAGCGCGCACCTCCTCCAGCGTGACGGGGCTGCTGCTGACGATGACCGCGCACGGCAGCTCGTTTCCTGCCCCATAGCCCACTAGAGCCGCGTCGAGGATGCCCGGGTACTGGCGGAGCGCGTCCTCAACGTCGGCGGCGGGGATCATGAAGACCCCGCCGATCCGGTCCGCGGCCCGGCCAATGAGCCGGGTGCCGCCACGCCCGTCGGGCACGGCCAAGTCGCCGGTGTCGTACCAGCCGTCAAGGTGGTCGGCGACCACGTTGACGTCGCCGCTATCGCGGCCCATGGTCGCCAGGCAGACGCATGATCCGCGGACGAACATCCGTGCCGGGTTGTTCTCTGACGCCTCCGCGCCGACGTTCGGGTCGGGCCGCAGATCGATCTCCAGTCCCGTGGTCGGCCTCCCGATGCTCCGCGCTGCCCAGTCCGGCGGGTCTTCGCGAGGCGAGGTCATGGTGTTGCCGGTGACCTCGGTCATTCCCCAGGCCCCTTGCACAGTGATGCCGAACGTGTCGCTGACGGCCTCGATTAGCGCAGGGGGAACGGTTGTGGCGCCGGCGATAACCTCGCGCAACCGCGGCGGCTTCAGGCCCCGGCGCCTGGCGGCTGCGACGATCGCGTCTAGGAAGACGGGAGCGCCAGCCAGCGCGGTGGCCCCGTATTTGGCGAGTAGGTCTAGGGCGCTGTCAGGATCCCAGGTGTCGGCGATGACCGCCTGTGCTCCCAGGTATAGCGGGAGCACGTTGGCGAGGATCAGGCCGACCGCATGCGCTAGCGCGTGCGGGGTGAACTGCACGTCCGCAGAGGTGAGACCGCGCATTGCGGCCGATGACATGTAGCCGGCGTGAAACGTGTTGAAGGAGTGCAATACGGCCTTGGGACTGCCTGTTGTCCCCGACGTGAACAGGACGACCGAGACTCGGTCCGGGTCCTCGGCGGCCTCACCGCCCCCGGCCTCGCCCGGATCCGCTTGCTGCATGCGCCGGGTGAGGTCGACCTCACCCGGTTCGACCCGGCCGCCCACGATGATGCGGTGCCTCAGCGAGGGCAGTCGGCCCGCCATCGTCGCCAGCTCGGCAGAAAGCCGGTGCCCGGACCACTCGTCAGTAGTCACGCAAGCCACCGGCCCCAGCCGGGTCAGCATGAGCTCAAGCTCGCGCGCGCGGACCGTCGTCATGAGGGGAGCAACGAGAGAGCCCAGCCGGGCGCACGCTAGCACCACCGCGTTGAGCTGCCACACGTTGGGCAGCTGAACGGCCACCACATCTCCGGGACCGATCCCGAGCCCAGCCAGGACCACCGCCATTCGCTCGACTTGGTTCGCGTACTGTCGGTAGGTCATCCGGACTACCTCGCTGCCCGCCACGTGCGCCGTCACGGCGATCGCATCAGGCGTTTCCGCAGCCCAGCGTCGCAGGTCAGCGGCGGGCGTCACATCCCTCCACAAGCCGAGTTCCCGGTACCGGCGGGCCAGACCGGCGGAAGGACGAACATCTGCCCACCGGTTGGTGCACTCCATCAAAAAGCCTCCAGACTGTTTGG